>JAIQES010000024.1 GCA_020073705.1 Terriglobia bacterium | reverse complement strand
TTTGCGGGCAACGCTTCTCTTTACGCGGCGATCCAGGTTGGTCCGGCGCTGATGGATTTCGTCGGCAAGAAGATGATGTACAGCAGGCATAGCTGGATGCGGCGCATGTGGTGGGTCCCGCAGACTGCAAGCTTCGCGAGTTCGCTGTTCTGTGGCGCGCACAACCTCGGCGTACGCCCCCCTTCGAACTAGCCGCGCAAACCGTACCAGGCGAACGCAACAGTTTCTTCCCTCTAACAGAAGCGTGGCGGGGGAGCAGGCCCGCCACGCTTTTTTCGTCAAACGATCTAAGAAAGCATTCCGTAACATTATCCGCGCATAATATTTGTGGGTCGCGGCGTTAATCGCGATCACCTTCTCCTTGTCCTTGCGGTTGTTTTCTTGGTGATCCATCTCTTCAGCGGGCGCCGGGCTGCGTGAACTCTCTTCGGAACCAGATTCCCGCAAAGCCACCAGTGATAAACTTTCTGGCGAACACTTATTCACCAACGGGCACGGAGACCAAATGGGGAACCTCGAACTAGCGGGTACAGTGAAGATGCTGCAAGGTCAGCGAGCACAAGTTCAGAAGGAACTGACGAAATTAGACAAGGCGATTGCAGTGCTGCGTGAACTGTCTGGAGCAAACTCGACACCAACTCGAAACGGCAAGAAGCGCACGCTTTCGGCTGCCGCACGAAGAAAGATAGGGAAGGCTCAGAAGGTGCGGTGGGCAAAGGTGAGGGCAGAACGAAAGGCCAAAGCGTAGTGCACGTCGAGGTCTCGCTTGTCCGCTTTGCGTACGGTGCCGAAGAAGAAAGGATACGGGATATGCTGATCATGACAGAAGAAACAAAACTACGGGAGAAGGAGTCGGCTCTCACGGCGAAAATCGCTCGTTTATTGCCGGACTTCGCTAAGTCCTGCCGTGAAAACGTCGACGCGGTGATTATCCATCAGGACTCATTTGCTGCGGACTACCAAGATGAGGAATATACCATCCTCGGAATAGCGATAAAGTTCGCGGGGCTACACGGGAAGGAAGTCCGTATCATCGGGAAAAACAGGGAAACTCTAAAAGAATCTAGGAAACCCGTGTTGCTACAATGACAGCCTGCATATAATTCGTAAATGATTCAGGCTTCGATTTCGTGTGTAAAGCAAACTTTCGTCCTGTACTTTATCGCATCTTTCCCTGAATCTCAGGGTTTCACCCAAAAATGTGCGCCGAACTCGCAAGTCGAGACGCTTTCCATTCTGATAGAATCCTTTCATGCCACAAGGTTATTACTGGGTTGTGACCTGTAGGAACACGAGGGTCCATCGGGAACAAAATCCGCTCGCCGGGCACCGGATTCCGCTCGGCAGGACAGACGGAACTGCCGAACTCCCACCTCTTCCCGACTGGCTCGATGTGGTAGGCGACGACCCCGCATGCCGAAAGAGATATTGGTATGACCACGAGGAAGTGATTCGTTGGCGCGGGGACGTTCCGCCGTTTCTTCTGCATCCAGCTTTCGAGTAACCTACGTCCGGTGGAATATCCTTTTGTCGCAAGATTGGGAGGTGAATCCATGGACCGTCAGCGACTCACCATCTATCTTGCCGGGCCAATTTCTGACTGCAATAAGACGCAGAAGTTGGAGTGGCGCAAGTTCATCAGGAAACGCTTCCGGCCCGTGGGCGGTCTAGCATGAACCCCGCATTCGAATGCTATGTCGGCATTGACTACTCGGGCGCACAGACGCCCACATCTAGCCTTAAGGGCTTGCGCGTTTACGAGGCCGACCGTTTGATCATCCCTCAGGAAGTTGAGCCGCCACCAAGCCCGCGTAAGTATTGGACTCGCAGGGCCATTGCTGAGTGGCTGGTTGAGAAGCTTTCCGATGGAAAGCCCACGCTTGTCGGGATCGACCACGGGTTATCATTCCCGCTGCGGTATTTCGGGCAGTATGGATTGCCTCATGACTGGCCGTTGTTCCTTGACGACTTCCAGCGCCATTGGCCGACCGACGAGGACATCTACGTCGATTTCGTTCGGGACGGCAGCATTGGAAAAGGTGCAGCCCGCTCCGGCAACCCACGCTGGCGGCGGCTAACGGAAGTGCGCGTGCGAGCCAAGTCGGTCTTCCATTTCGACGTGCAAGGGGCAGTGGCGAAATCTACGCACGCAGGCATCCCGTGGCTGCGTTACATCCGACGGAATGTTAAGCGGCACGTTCACTTCTGGCCGTTCGACGGGTGGTGCGTACCGCCCAACTGCTCCGTGGTCGCGGAGGTCTACCCTGCGCTTTGGAGCAGATCTTTCCCGACTGCAGGACGAACGCCTGACCAGCAAGACGCATATGCGACAGCCGAATGGCTGCGACGGGCGGGCTGTGATGGCAGTCTCGAAAAGTTCCTCTGCCCTGAGCTTGAACCGCATGAGCGCAAGACCGCTGAGATTGAGGGGTGGATTCTGGGAACGGCGTGAGCGGCGCATCACCCCGCCGCCAGTCGGACGACTTGAACGCCTTACAAAGAAAGTACCCGCCCGGCTGATGGCGATTTGCAGATCGGCTCAGTCGAAGCTAGCATTCAAAATCCTTGTGGAACCAAATCCAGCTTGTTGATTGCCTCGTAGACCGCTTGGAGGGATTCGTAAACTTTCAAGACTTCTCTAAAGTCCCAGTATTTCAACTTATCGCCCAAACCTTTAACAGCAGATGCGTGCTTTTTGATTTTCACCAATTGAGCAGAGTCAGCCACTGCGACGACGCCTTGGACCGCAGGGTTATTCATGGACTTTAATAAGTTCAGAATCAATCTGCCGATTGAACCCTTCGTTTGAACTTCGAACATCGAAACTTGGGACCTTTGCGGATTTGGCAGGTGTGTCGGGGAATCTGGGTAAATGCTCTAAGTCTAAGGATCAGCACACCCAATTGACAAATGCAGTCAATACCGCGTGGGCTTTTCCAAATTCTGGCCGACCATAATGCGTTCAACATCCGGCCTGTCCGGCTGACAGGAGTTTTTCATCTTCTTAGCGTCCTCGCGTCCGGCAGTTTTCGCGGCATCCAAAGTAGCAAATCCGCCATCTCGTTTCAGCACGGCGTTATTTGAACTGCGAATTTCGTAAAACCATGCCACGGATGTTTGTTCCTTTCAACGTCAATGCGTGCCGGGCGACTTGCTGAATGTAGAGAATGAATTTAGATCATCCGACAAGAAATAAACCAATCTCTCCGACCCTTCGAAAACCACGAAGGAGCGGCCACCCGGAATTTCAAAATCGCTCAAAAGGCTGGCCCACCCGCCGGAAGTTCAAGACCGTGTCAAAGGGTGTGCCACCCGCCCAACTTTGTTCGAAGAAAGACAAATCAAACACATCGCCCCCTCGATAAGCATGAGGGTTGCGGCACCCGAAAATTCAAAATCGCTCAAAGCCTGGCCCGCCCATTCGCTCAAATCGGTCAGTTTCGGCCTTGTACCCCGCGCACGCGCGCGATGTCATCCGCGATATGCATTTCTTGGAACGTTACGTCAAACGGGTTCCCGCGGGTATCTACATACATCAAACGGTCGCTGTTAAGATTGCGAGCGTCGGCCTTCAGGTGTTGTATTAGCTCTTGTGCAACTCCGTATTCTCTCAAGGCATCCCGCCATTGTTTCTTGTCTTCAAAAATGCTCGCTCGTTCGTAATGGCCGAATGGATTTGCTGGGTCGATCTTCAGCGCCATGTCGAGAACTGCAGTCTGTTTCTCGGTTGCGTGCCGTCGTTTATATACAGCATATGCTATGTAGGGGTGTATGGGATTCTCCGGATCGAGCGTCATTGCGGTTTGAATTTCGCGCTCAAAACTCTGAAAGTCACCTAACGAATCATAGACATTAGCTGCCTGATTATGGAGAGGTGCCGATTGCGGATTGCTCTTCAGATCTTTTTGGATCCGATCCAATTCTGCATGTAAATCGACTTGCACAACCTTGTGTTGCGACTCGCCGTTGGCAGTCGAACTGTGTAGATCCGACGGATTAGATTGATGGCTACATGAGAGCATGGGCTGCACCCAAAGAATTCCCACTATAAGTAATAAGCGAGCTTTCATTTATTACCCCTATCGATGCTCACGGAGTTGGTGGTGAGCACAGGCAATTCACGTTGGTTCTATTCGGGTCTGTGCCCCCGTCGGGGCCTATCTGCACGAGTTTCCCTGGGGTGTGCTTGATAACGGGAGGCATAAATTGTTGTCCCGCACTGTCTTCTTCACGCACTCGTATCTTGTCTCTCGTTCGGTATTCTCGCTGCGTCTGTCCATTGCATGTCGGACATTCAAACCATGCCTCTTCCTTAATATCTTCGCGGTAAAATTTTCGAATGCGAGTATGTGTTGAAGCCCACGTGCAATCGCAGTCTATAAGCAATGAATTCATGAAATCCCAACCTTGAAAGTTAAAAAAGAAACCATCTTCAATAGTAGTGTAAGGCTTACGACCGTTCGGATTACTCCAGCGCGGTATTGCGTGCCAAGGAGTCACCTGTTTGCATTGCAGGCCCCATGGATCGACAAAGTCAACGGGTCCATTCTTGACATACGCATAAAAATTGATACCTCCCCGGAGTTGCGTCGGATCCTCACTTAAAAACCGTCCAATCGAAGTGTCGTAATATCTGGCGCGGTAAGAATAGAGGCCGGTTTCAGGATCGGATTCGCGGCCCGTGTACTGGAATGGATTTGTCAGCGAGCCTGCCGAAGCGGTCAGCTTACCGAAGGAGTCGAACGTGTACGTCTGCACCAGCGTTCCTGTGGCATTGGCCAGTGATGTGACGGAGCCCAATCCATCGGCATTGTAATAGCTGGTTGACGAACTGCGGAGCATGGCCAGTGGCTCATCAATACTGGCTCCCTGCGCATACCGTGCGGCTACGGCGCCCGCTCCGTTCGTCTCCTCGACTAGGCTCGCACCATCGTAAGCGAAGATGCTCGTTCCGCCCGATGGTGACTTGTATATCCTTCTGCCAAACGGATCGTACTTGAAGCTGACCGTCCCGCCGCTCCCGGGCAACGTCACGCTCGTCAGGCGGTTCTCGAAGTCCCAGGTGTAGCTCGTCGTGTCCGAGCCGACCGTCTTGGTCAGCGTATTGCCGTTGCTGTCGTAGGTGTAGCTCGCGTTTGATGTCGCCGTCAGTTCGTTCGATGCGTTGGTGGTGTACGACGACACGCCCAGCGACGCCGTGCGGTTGCCTACCGGGTCGTAGGTGTAACTCTCGGACGTACTTCCTCCTTGTGTGGCGCTCAGGAGTTGATAGATCGCGTCATACGTGTAATTCGACGTGACTGCCGCCAACTGGTCCGTCTTCGCCGTCCGGTTCCCAGTAGAATCCACCGTATAGCTCGCCCCGTCAATGGTACTTCCGCCTGCCTGGTGCAGCACGGTCAGCAGCCGCGACAGATTGTCGTAGGTGTAGTTGGTCGCGATGCTGTTTGGGCGCGTCATCTGCGTGCGGCGGCTCAGCGCGTCATAGCTGAAGCCGAATGAGCCTGTGGTGAATGCCGACGGCGGAGCAAGAGTTGTCAGGCGATTCAGCGTGTCGTAGGAGTAGGTGGTCGAGCCGCTCTCAGGATCGGTGAACCCCGTGCGGTTCGATGCAGCGTCGTACGTGTATGCGTTCGTGAAGTTGCGGCTCGTCAGGAAGCTGTAGCCGCGGCATCTGATTCCACACGGACACTGAGCCAACCGTGTCTGAGTCATCTCAGCTTCAGAATCAGGAGTGACAACTCGCTTATGCTCACTGCACTCTACCGCTCGCACTACTACGTGCAGAAGACACTCGGCAATCTCCTTGGGCTTGCCCAGCTTCAAGGTTTTGTCGCGAACGAGACCAGGTTGAATATTGGACCTCTCATCTGCCACTCGACCTATGCAACGCTCGAACGTGAGACCGGCGAATGGGGTAAGTCTGATATCGAAAAACTCGTTAAGAACTGCCATAATGTCGCCGAAAACAAAGCAGCCTGATCAGGCCAAGGCGAAAAATGGACGCAGCCGCTTCAGAATCGCTGCCATTGCATTTAGACCAATATCAAACTCAGGCCGCGTTGACCGCCCGAAATCCAAAGCAGGGCACGGCCGGGATTCACTTCGCGCTATTGGGTCTCTTCGGAGAAGTCGGCAGTGTGCTGAGTGAGCTTAAAAAGAAGCAGCGAGATCAGGACTCCTACTTCGCCTATCGTGCATCCATCACTGAAGAATTCGGTGACGCACTTTGGTATTTCGCCAATGTTGCATCCCGGGCCGTCTTGAAACTGTCTGCAATCGGCCAGCGAGCACTCCGCACATTGGGAGACTGGGACAAGCCTACACCGAACGGCTCTATCTCCTTTGAGGAACTGCAGGCGGGAGTCGAATTCTCAGGTCCGCTCGTAGATGACACAGTAGAAGCTGGGCTAATCGGACTTGCGGGGAAGGTCGGCAGGCTGCTAGATGACGTCGCCTCGGGTCGCATCGATGGGAATCGTGACGCCCTCTCTGCGCATTTGGTGGAAGTTTTCCGCGCATTGATCCGCGCAGCAAACGACGCTGGCATTAGCCTCTCAGACTGCGCCCGGAAGAATCTTGAGAAGACTTCGGGACGCTGGGCGCCGACCATTCGCGAATACGCTCCCTTGTTCGACGAGACTGAGGACACGGAAGAACAACTCCCTCGGCACATCGAGATCGATATCATGGAGCGAACCTCGGGCAAGAAAACGTACGTCCGACTGCAATGTCAAGGAATCAATATAGGCGATCACTTAACGGACAACAAAATCGAACAGGATGACTATCGTTTTCACGATGTATTCCACCTTGGATACGCCGCTATTTTGGGGTGGTCGCCTGTTATTCGGGCACTATTCAGGGTTAAGCGAAAGAGCAAACCGCTCATCGATGAAACCCAGGACGGCGCTCGAGCTATTTTGATCGAAGAGGCCGTGGCTACTTGGGTTTTCAATCACGCCTGTCGATTGAACTATTTCGCGTCAATTTCAAGTCTTGACTATTCTCTCCTGAAAGCCATCAAGGAGCTCGTGGCCGACTACGAAGTGGAACGAATTCCTCTGTGGCAATGGGAGGAGGCGATACTCAAAGGTTACGAAGTGTTTCGTCCTCTGCAGGAACACCGTCGCGGGGTCGTAATCGCAGATCTCAACACCCATACACTCTCGTTCAAGATGACTTGAGCGTGTGGAATGATACGAGTGGCATTGATTTGATTCGATACGATCTCCGCCCTAGCCCGAAGCAGCAGCCCGCGCTAAAATCGGATCCTTACCAATGTTCGCGTTAATACCCCACTTAGGGGGATACCAGTAATCGATCGCCGCTGGGTTAGGTTCGAATTTTCGTTTGATCCGCGTCCGCTGTAATCGACCCGATATTCTGGGAAACCGCGCCCGGGCATACTTATCGATCTCGCAGAACAGATTCTGGCAGTCAATCAGCTGAAGCGGCCTTCCCCACAACGATCTAAACTCCAACTGTTGTTTGGAGAACTGCACTTCTTGATTCTCGGTTACCCAGCGAAGAACATCGTCCTCAGGCCAGTCGCCTAGATCGGAAAAACACTTGTGAATACCACTCCGCGCTCCAGGCCCAGGCACCACGAAGTCCATTTCATTGAAGTTTGTTACCTCACTGTAGTTCAGGTCCGTCACGTACTGATAGGCCAGAAAGTCTCCAATCATGGGGTAGCCACGCAGGAGCTCGAATGCGTGCTTCATAGACGGGCAGCCGGCTAGCTTCTTCGGCATTTCGTCGCGCATCATTCTCTCTAGTAACCACAAGTGAGCCCGGTGCTTCCGCAAATAATTCCGCCCACCATTTGGCATAATGTAAGCCGATGAATAAATCCGAGTCCCGGCAGACATCGCTTCGGTCAGAATCTGATCGTAGCTTTTAGAGCGATACGTCGAGTAATTTATCGGACCAACATGCGAGCTCAATAGCTGCCAGGTCTCAATCTTGTTGAAGAGCTTGAAGAGGATGATCCGAAAGACTACGTCTTCGGGGGATTGGTCGCCGCCGTAGACTACATGGCGGATCAAGTACTGGCTAACACGATCGGATGCTCTGTAAGCATTCGTAAAGCGGAATGTAGACAGTATCTCGTCGTTTGTCCAAGGTCTTGCCTGACCACCAAACCGACGGAAGAAAATGGCTTGTCGCTCCGCTGCGAACCGCCAGTAACAGTCAAATACTTCAGTCGTCATTGGCTCACGCCGTGGGAAACACAGAACCGCGCCGGTTCGGCTGCTCGTCGTCAAGACCAGGGTTCCTCCTAAATTGTAGCTTCACACCTCTTCTGCCAGGACTGAATCAATTGCTTAAGAGTCTGCTTGATGGAATCTTTATTGGCAATCGTCTCGGATGAGTACTGTGTCCTTTCTGCATAGAACAACTGCCGGTGGGCGTCCCCGTATTTGACCCAGAATTTGGGAGGTTCGAGGCGGAATGGCTTGCTTCTATCGATCAAGAACACGACCGTAGATTTTGCAACTCTCCAGGCCGCTTTCTCGATCACAATCATGCGGTCAGGCGAGCATGAGGTATGGACAGTCACTTCTCAGGCCTCAATGATGACCTCAGCCGTTGCTAAATGCGGCGAGTGGCTAATGGACACAAAGAATTGCTTTGCGCCTGCTGCGGTCGCTAACTCCGCTGCCTGGCCTCTCAATATAATCCTCGGCTTCCCGAAGGGATCATTGCTGATTTCAATTTGCTTCCAATCTATCTCGGCGGTCCATCCCGTGCCAAGAGCTTTCAAAGTCGCCTCTTTCGCCGCAAAACGACCCGCTAGGCGCTGAAGATAATCGTCCGTGCTCCGGGCATAGGTAACTTCGGACTCAGTGAAAATTCGCCCAACGAAACCAAGTTCATCGACTTCTACATCCGTCCTGAACTTTGCGATTTCCACGTGATCTATTCCGATGCCAATTATCATAATTACTAGAGTACTTCACTTTTGGTGCTGCTGTGCACGATCTGTGCATAAATCACACGTTTTCACTGCATTGGAGTTAGCTTTGAGCGAAAAAACCGATTTCATGAATTGTTGGAAACGTTAGTAGTTAGCATTGACGGATGGAGCTGTTGGTGTCGAGTTTCTTGTGCCCAAATCAAGACTCTTCGGGCAGCAAAATGCAGGTAGAGGAACGATTAGCTTCGGTAATCACCCAGAGTTTATCCCTCACGCTAGTGTGATAGGCGTTCAAGAGGCGGAACCCGTGCTGGAGTGACAACTCGTTTTCCTTGATATCTTCGGGCGGGACGTTTCCCCAGTTACCACTGACATGGCGAGCAAGAAATTCCCCCGGCTGTTGACCGGACTTTTCAATTGCAGACAGCGCGCCGGGGGTGGCCAAATCCGAAACGTCGGTTTATATTGTCGAGCTGCTCCCGATTCGGCGGGGCAGTGCTTTTTGGAGCGAGCTGAGGGGAGAATTGACACTTATGACTGGGCGTGGCGCGATCATTACACCCGCAACACTTCGATTCTTCCGTGACTTGAACCGGCACAACCGCAAGGAGTGGATGGACGCTAACCGCGATCGATACCGCTCCGAAGTCGTTGAGCCATTTCGAGCGCTCCTTACAGCATTAGCGCCCTCTGTGATTAAGCTCCACCCCGGTTTTGATACGTCAGGCCGGACTGGGGCCAATTTTTCACGCATCAATCGCGATACCCGATTCGCGCGTGACAAGACCCCTTATAACCCTCAGATGTATTTAACATTCCCCGATCCGGGGGCAACGGCTAATGCAAGGACGCAGCTCTACATTGGCATTTCCGCCGAGGTCGTGACGGCGGGCTTTCGTGCTTACGCTATGGGGCCAGCAAAGAAATCACCATTTCGGCAGATGGTCCTTTCACGTGTGATGGCCAATCCGATCTGGGTTGCGGGGCAGAAGAAGCGTCTGGGGCGCCGTTACGAGAGTTATTGGTATTCGACCGAAAAGGGCGAGTGGACCAAGCACGAGGGCTGGCCGCTCGTGTCGGTGCAATGGAAAAAGCTTCAGGGTTGGGTGGTACGTCGGAAATTTCCGCAGCGCGCGGCCACGCGCCCCAGTTTCGTAACTGACATAGCCCGTGTATTTCGCGACGTATACCCGCTTTTTACGTTCGTGTCTTCGCCGCAATGGGAGGCTTGACCTCCGCCCGAATGCATTTCTACTTTTATCGGAGTTCTAAGTTCGGCACGGTGTAGGATTCAATCGCATTGTTGCGTGGTTCAAGAGCGCAGACGGAACAAGCTCGACGCGCTGGGATTGCGCCCCCCTACGGATAGGTCCCATTTGATTGTTGGCGGGCACAGCCTGCCAAGAAACCCCCAAAAATTAGCACCCACAGTACCCAAAAAACGTGTTTACTTCTCCAAAATTCGCGCTATGGTACGGTTACGCGGGTTACGGGGGACGCTGGTTAACGCGGTATTAAGCGTTCTTAAGCCTGCGAGAGTTTTGAGGAGCAATACGGTTCTACTGGGGTTAGCGGCTAAAAGCCTCGTTTTACGATGGTTTCGGAGAGTCCGGTTGCAAATCCCACCCTCTCCGCCATATATTTAGAACGCTACAGTTAACCCCGCACCTACCCGTACACCTACCGGCCCAAATAGCTGTTTTCCTCAAAATCCTAGTAATAAATATGAGAGGGAAAAGTGCTAAGAACACAGTGGGTATCTACCTGGCGGCGAAGCATCTGTTGTTGCGCCGGATCGAGCAGCGTCTGCCGCGGCGGAGCTGTCCTGCCTGTCGATCGGCTACATTGGCGGCGGCAAAAAGACGAAGGGGCCGTCCCGGTTTGTCCGGAACGGCCCCTTCACGATCCGCGAGGATCGGTTATTGGTTAGAAGATAAGTTTCAAGCCCAACTGGATCGCGCGGGCTGCGCCCGATCCGAGTACAGGATTGGGGGCCATCACATCTGGGGTGTTGCGGACGAAGCCGAAACCCGCGCCTGCAGAACCGGTAGGATCGGAATTCGTGCCGGGGACGCCCCCCGGGCCTCCAAACGGGTTGGCGAGGTTGGGGTGGTTGAGAATGTTGAAGACCTCGGCTCGGAACTGCGCCGAAAGGCGTTCGCCGAATTTAGTCACTTTGGTTACGGAGAAGTCCACGTTGTAGAACGACGGGCCTGGGAACCTAAAGGGGCCGGAGTTACCTGTGGTTCCGTACGCTGGCGGAATCAGAACCGAGTTTCCGTTCAGAGAAACATAGCAGCCCAAGTTGGTGAGCGACGCGACCGCTAGGGAAGCTTGTGATACTCCCTGAACGGTCCCCGTCATAGCATTTGCTGCCGTCAGGCACTTGTCGTAGCCTGTACCCGGGTTTGCTTGCGTATAATACGGAATTCCGCCCGCGCAGGCCGACGGCGTGCCCGAGCAGTTAGTCCCCACCAACGCCATGGTCGTCTTGAAATCAGCGGGATTGCCGAAGAAGTTCCACATCTCGCCGCCGGAAACACCGTTGGCGGTGGGAATTTGGTTCAAACCACTGCCGCCCTCACCGGTTCCGCTGAAGTCGGTGTTAGTGTCATTGACGCCCCAAGGCATGCTGCTCATAAGCGTCACGACGGAGTTGAGCGACCATCCTTTGAGGAGTTGCGCTGGCGCATTGACGCCGGGAATAGCGTAGGTCATCGCGATGGTGAACCGGTGCCTGACGTCAAACGCGGTCGATCCGTAGAGCGATCGAACATTATTTTGGTCGACCGGGGTCCCGAACCTCCAATTGTCGCCACTTTCCCCCAAGGCGTGAGAGAACGTATAGCCGGCAACGTAGGACCACCCGTGCCAGGTGTGCTGGGTCAACGCCACTTGCAGGGCATGGTAATTGGAAAAGTTATTGTTCGACAGCCAGAAGATAGGACTCAGATATGGGAACTGGGCCACGAATGGATTGGCATTCTTTTCAAGAGTCGCACTGGGACTGCAGCTCGTGGACGGGGTAGTCACGCAAGCCCCCAGTATCGCCGGTGAGTACCCGGCCCCCACCGGTGGTCCCTGCCGATCAAGCATACCGACCAACTTCGTGGCGTGGTTACCGACATAGGTAACATCGAGCGAGAGGCTACTTGATATAGCGCGCTGGATGCCCAAACTCCATGTGGTGATATAGGGCGTGCGTAGATGTTGGTCCACGGCCACGGCGGTACAAGGCTGCGCTATTACGCCGGTGCTGGCTACCGTGACTGTCTTGTCGCCGCATACGGGGCTAACCACATACAGAGGGAATCCGCTTGCGTTATTAGCCCACCTATAGTTGAGACCATTAGCTGTAGCTGCACCGGCTCTATTGATCGGCTGTACTGTCGCGGTGATGGTGCCGCCTACAACCGGAGTGACTCCGGCAGTGAGGCCACATTGAGCAGCCGTGAGAGTGCCGCATGTGGGGTTACTGCCAGTGGTAGTATAAGTGGGAATACCGGTGGGGTTGCTGCGCACTCCGTAGTTGTTGTTAAGGGCCATTAAAGAGTCATAGCTGCCTTGCTCGTAAATCACGCCGGCCGCGCCGCGCAAGACGGTCTTGCCGTTTCCGGCGATATCCCACGCAAAGCCGAGCCTGGGTGAAAAATTGTTGTAATCGGGATTATAGAGCCTGGTGTACCCGCCGACTCCGACCTGCTCCAGCCCGGCGGTCGGGCTCCAGTTTCCGATCAGAGAGGTGCCGTTGGTATTGTCCGACGGAACCCCATTGATCTCATAGCGGACTCCCAAGTTCACCGTCAATCTGCGCGTGACGCGCCAATCATCCTGCACGAACGCCGCGAGACCCTTGGATGAGATATGCCGCGTGAATTGCCCAGCGGCTATATTCGCGCTATTGATGGTACCGGCGAAAAAGTCCGTCAAAACGGTGAAACCCACTGGACCCTTGGTATTATTCGTGGCCATGTTCGTGCTCTGATTGAGTAGAAACTCACCGCCGAACTTGATCGAGTGGTTCCCATGCAACCAGGAGACGCTTTCGGCGATATTGGTGACGGCGTCGGGACCGACAAACTTAGGCCAAGTCCCCCCTAACTGGTAGTTAGCAAGGCCGTTTTTAGAGAATCGCATTCTTGGGAACCCATAACTGAGCGGGTCCACGACCCCCGTATAAAATCCATAGGCGGAAGCAGGCAGAGTGTGGTCCGGAGAAAAATAGGTTTGCTGGTAATGGGCATAGCCGACTCGCAGGGAATTCACCACAGTGGAACTCGGGCTGTACGTCCAGGACCCGGACCCCACTATAGCTCTTGCAGTTTGAAGCAGCAGCCATCGCGAATCGACTTGGTGGTTGGGGTCGTCCACAAACGTTCCAGCTCCGGGACTATAAAAAAACACGCCGCTCAGCGCGTGTTTGTCGCTAATGTGATAGTCCAGCTTACCAACCCCGGCGTAGATCGTGTTGCCGTTCTGCAAGGTAGAGATCAGGGTACCGGTGCCATAAGGACAGGAACCAGGGCTTGCTGCGCACTGCGTGCTTGTTTGTGTAGCGGCGAATATACCGGGGTATGGCCCGATATTCGGATTGGCTGCGGTGGTGATCGCCGTGCAGAGTCCGTTAGCGTGGCCTGTTACTGCGGGACCAACGGTGATTCCGGCCAAGGCCGCGCTGAGCGCAGTGAGTCCCCCGGAATTCAATCCGGTGGGGTTGAGTCCGTGGACGTCCAGAACATTCTGGCAAGCCCCCATAAGGCTGTTTGTGATAGAAGAGGAGGTGGAGTTTGTGTCCGGAGCATTGTGTGTGACGTTGCTAGTAATGGCGTATTGCTGCGACTCGAAATTGCCAAAGAAGAAGAGTTTGTCTTTCACGATCGGTCCACCGACGCTGCCGCCGTACTGCACGACATGATGTGGCACCCGGTGCGTGAAGTCATCCACCGCGTCCATAGAATCGTGACGGCCGTACGCGTAGCCGCTCCCATGGATGGTGTTGGTGCCGGACTTGATCCCGACATTGATCACCGCGCCGGGCTTCCAGCCGTATTCCGCGCGGGGATTTTGAACCGTCCTGAATTCGCTGATGGCTTCGATGGGCAGCACGGTGCCCGCATCACCGGCAGCCATGGCCGTATTCATGATGCTCTGCCCCATGTAGGGATCGTTGCTGTTGACCCCTTCCACCTGATACATGTTGTCATGGGGACGCATGCCGTTGGAGCTCTGCGTCCATCCTCCGCCGCCAGGATAGATCGTGACGCCGGGGCGCATACTCAGCAGATTCTGGTAGTTCCGGCCGTTCAAGGGCAGGTCGTTGACGACTTGGTTCTGGATGGTTCCGCCAAGCTCGGCATTGGTGGTTTCCACCAGAGGAACTTCTTCGGTAACCGTAATGGTCTGCGCTTGCTCGCCGGGCTGCAGCGTCAGATCCACACGAATTTCCTGGCCGACCTCAAGCTTAATGTTCGCGCGCTCAGTGGATTTGAACCCTTTGAACTCGGCGCGCACCTTATAGGTGCCGGGGAGCAGGCTAGGAGCGTTGAACGAGCCCGTTTCCTCCGTGGTCAGGGGGCGTGCAATACCCCGGTCCACATCCGTAACGGTTACGGTGGCCCCAGCGACCGAGCCGCCAGTCGCATCCGTTATGGTTCCGGAAATGCGGCCTGTACTTCCTTGAGAGAAAAGCGGAGCACAATTCAAAAATGACAATGCAAACGTTAGTAAGAAAATTACCGCGGTAATTCTATACTTTGCAGAAAACCACGTTCCATGCTTCATTGGACAAACCCTCCTCGATTCGTTTTGCAGTCTTAACGAATGGGATCGCAAGCCTCTCTTGAGGCCGCGCCTTTCCCTGGTCAAACATAATGGCCAGGATTCGCTACGATCTGCCACCCCTAGCAAGACAAGAAAAAAGCCAAAACGCCCATACATATATGACCCAAAAGACGTACACCGAAATCCGTTCAGTCCTGATACACATCCCCTAATGGCGGCGATACTCCCTCATTCAAAATTAAATGTCAAGTTAAATTTTAGATTAATTTTTACGTGGACCTTCCTCACTCTTTTTAGCCGCCGAGCAGTAGTTCGAGTTGCAAGGTTTTGAGCGAGTCGTCAGGCGGCGTAAACGCCGGAGCAAAAATAGACCGCGTCACGCCGAGAGCGCCGGTGATGCAGGGGAGGAGAAGAAGTAGACTGCCGGATCTTGGTTTCACTAACGGTTTTGGAGAGGGCCAGGTTAGTCGGACACCGGAGGGATGACAGCCTGCAGAGCCGCCTGATTTGTCTTCGCCATGAGTTATCTGTGGTCCCTTCCTTCCTGACCTAGTGGCTTAGTGGTGAGGCTGCGACTTAGTTTCACGCGTGGCTCATCATTTATTTCGAGAACTCGAATGCAGCCACTACCGGAGTCGAGACTTCGATTCCGGTGCCGGAAGACTGCACGTCGCCGCTGATCGCGTAAAACCGGTTTCCGATTACGCCGCCGGCCACACCGTGACGCGCCAGGGCCATGGGAGGCAGCACGGACCAGTTATTCGTGGCGGGATCGTAAGCTTCAAATGCGCGGTACGTGGTCTGTTCCACGGCGTTCTGCCACTCGCCGCCGGCGATGTAGAGACGGCCCTCGTAGACACCCACGCACACCCCACTGCGCGCCGTCGGCATCTTGGCAAGCGGGCCGCTCCAGGTGTCTGTTGCCGGATCGTAAGCTTCGACAATATTCAGGTTCGAGGACGGCGCGATAAACGCTGCTCCGATTCTTCCGCCGATCACATAAATTTTCCCATTCACGACGCCCGCGGCCGTGTGATTGCGAGGAGTCGGCATGGTAGCTCGTTCACGCCATTTGTTGGTCTTGGGATCGTACTCTTCGACGGTTCCTACCACTCGCTGCGGGGTGGTGGGATGAATTGCTGGGTTGGTGGCGCCGGGAGCAGTTGTCGCGCCCCCGATCACATACATTTTGTCCCCGACCGCCGCCGCCACGGCAGCGCCCCGCTTGGTCGGCATCGGCGCCAACTCTCTCCAGGAATCCTGCACCGGGTCGTACTCGAATGCATTGTTGATGGGCGTCCATGCCGGCAGGTTCCCCACTTTTCCTGCCGTAAAGCCGCCGAACACATAAATCTTGCCATTGTACTCGGTGAGAGCCACATGGTGAGACGGCAGCGCCATCGGCTTCTTCTTCGTCCATTTGTCCGTCGACGGGTCATACTCGTAGACCATGCCGATCGGCTGCCAGACCGGCGCCGAAACGAGCCCGGCAAAGACGTACATTTTGCCGTTCGCCGCTTGCCCGAACACCTCCTCACGAGGCTCGGGAAATGGCGCCAAGTTCACCCATTTTCCCTGGGAAAAAGCGGTGGGCAGATACAAACTGAGAAAGATCGTCAGCGCGCCCAGCTTGCAGCACGCCAAACCAACTCGCTTCAACATTTCGTTCGCTCCATTGTACTTGTTCATAGAACTTATCCTCGTCCATTCGTCGCCGGCGCTTCCACCACCGATCTTTCAGGATCGATCAGAAAGACCCAGATCAAAGCGCCTAAGAACATCACGCCGGAACTAATAAAGAAGGGAATCATCCAGGAGCCCTTCCCAAAGTAGTAACCGAAGACCAGCGGAGTTACCGAAGCTGCCAACGCGCCTGCCATATTCATGACGCCAGTTACTGTGCCACTGAACTGGCCGCCGACATCCATGGGAACTGCCCATGCCGGTCCGATCACAAACTCCAAGAAGAAAAACGACGTCGCCAGGCAAAGCACGGAGGTCCAAACGCTCGCGGTCATCGCTGCCGGAATCAAGAAAATCCCCGAAAGTAGAAAGCCGGGCGCAGCCACGATGCTGCGAGCAACCTTCGCCTTGCCGGTCCGTTTGAACATCAAGTCGGATAAGGAACCTCCAATCAGATCTCCGGCCATCCCAGCGAACAGCGGGACGGATCCAATGATGCCCAAGGCTTGTAACGTCAGATGGCGATGCTCCCGCAAGTAAGTAGGATACCAGGTGAGGTAGAAATTGGTTCCGAAGAAGAAACAGCAATACCCGAGCGCGATATACCACATATTCGGCGACCCTAAGATCCGCCTCCACGGGGTTTCCTGCCGCATCGTGACCAATGGCTTGATACTGCCATCCGGGTTGAGCCCTCGTATCTGCGCCAGCTCAGCCTGATTGACGCTCCGATGTTCTTCCGGCCGGTTCCGGTAGTACCAGGCGAACATGACCGACCAAATCACGCCCAACGATCCGAAAATGTAGAAAATCGCCCGCCAGCCGAAAGCTAGCATGACGCTGCCGGCAATGAATGGGGTCACCGCCACCGCAAACCGGCTGAAGAAATGCGTCGTGCCCTGGATACGGCCGCGCTCCGATCTGGGAAACCAGAACTGCATCCCGCGGCTCGCCACCGGAAACGCACCCGCCTCGCCCAGCCCTAACAGAAGACGCGCGCTAAACAGAGACGTCATCCCGGCCGCCGCGCCGGTCATCACGGCCGCCACTGACCACCACGACATGATGGCTGTCAAAACCTTTTTGGGACCGAAACGGTCTCCCAACCATCCGGCCGGGATCTGTCCGACAGCATAAGCCCACGTAAAAGCGCTCAACACCAGCCCCATCGAAGTCTTGCTGAGTCCAAACGCTTTTCCGATCTCCGGCTGGGCCACGGAGATGTTGCTGCGATCCATGTAACAGATCAGGTACATGATGCTGATCAGAAACAGGACGGCTGAGCGGCCTTTGGTTGGTTTGGATGCCGGGTTATCGATTACCGCTTTATGCTCTGAGACGAGCGTGGGTTTGGTGTCCAGCTTCGCTCCCGCATCCATCGATTTTATGCGCCCATCTCATGCCAGCGTTGTCACTCGCTTCGCGGAAGGAATCGTTTCGGCAGTAAGATCGATTGGATTTCCCGTTTCGGCCGAAAGATCCGCCGCTTGATAAACCCGCATCACCATCTTGGCGTGTTCGGCCGTCACCAGCGGCTGGCGATCTAAGGCGATGCATTCCAGGAAGTGGATGGTTTCCGCCTCCATGGGACCAGCGTATACATGCGCCACCTTTTCGCCGGGCATGGTCGAAATGGGGAACTGGATGCCCTTTTGCATCGTGGTCAGGTAGACGTCCCGATGTGTGTCGTCCACCAGGATCGCGCCTTCGGTGCCGACCATCTCGATCCAAGTTGAAGAGAAGTTAGGATACGCCGGAGGGAGCACCCAGCCCGCGCAAATGGTGAAGACAGTTCCGTCATCCATGGTGACGATGATCGAGACGCAATCCGGCACGTCAAATTGCTCGCCCATGATCTTGCGAACTTCCTGGGCATAAACTCGGACCGGCTTTCTCGGCGCGAGGCACCATAACACGAAGTCGATATCGTGGGTTGCCTCCATGGCGGCCGGCGAAAGTTTGACGCGACCACCGATCTTTTTTCCGAGATTGCGCGTGATGTGCCGGCTGACCAGCGCGCTGATCGGTTGCCCAATGCTGCCGTCGTCGATGGAGCGCTTCACAATGGCGAACTTCGGGTTAAATCGCTGCGAGTATCCAATCGTGAAGCGCAGACCTTTCGACCGCGATAAAGCGATCAGTTCTTCCGCCTCCCAAAGTTCCAGCGCCATGGGCTTTTCCAGAAAAACGTGCTTGCCGGCCAGCATGCTTTCCTTGGCGATCGGGTAATGCGTTGGCTCCGGAGTGGTCGAAATCATGACGGCGTCGATCGTCTTGTTTTCGAGCAGGGTCCGATAGTTGGTGGTGGCCGTGGCTGGTTTCGTTTTTGCGGCGACTTCCTGGAGGCGCTCCTGTTTGATTTCAGCGATATGCAGTTCGTTCACGAAGGGGCTGGCCGCACAGGTCTCGGCACGGATGCCCCCGCACCAACCGGTCCCGATGACGGCGACGTTAATCTTTTTCATGCGTTGTGATTCCTCAATCGATTGGCTTTCTCGGAGATGCTACCGCACAAAATTAGGTAGGGTCAAGCTAACTCCCCACCGGGCAGTGATTCATTTTGATTCTAAAGGCTGCTTTACCCATTCCAAGTTTCCTTGGGAGTCGCGCATGTTAACAAATCGCGTTCTTTTCATTAATGATCTCCAAAACCACTTAGGCCTGTATGTGACATTGAAAAATAGATCGCTGAGTAGGGGGAATAAGTCAGCCTTAATCGAACAATTCTTTGTAGTCGACTCTTTTGATTCTAGGACCGCTACCGCTTCTTGTCCTCCACTATTTCTAGTAGTGACATTCTGCATCATGGAATTATTCACGGTACAAGAAAATCGAAGGTTATATACGGCTAAGAGTCCTTCGTTCGTCACCCGGAATTGCGTAGCGAATGGGTCGCGGACATTGAGGGATACATCTCTATCAACATTTATCTCCGGTCGGAATTGATATGCGAAACCAACAATCGCAATGGCAGCTAACAGCCCGCCCCAAAGCCATCGCAGCGATAGGAATGTTCTTATCGGAGGCTTTCCTTGGATTGTGTGCGCTCTATCGTTGGTTCGTTGCTCTTTGCTTAGGCGATTCATAGTGACGATATTATGCTTAAGCCGCTCATGCTATGTCAAGTTATATTTTTACGTTTTCATGAAAACATAAAATATGTACTTGACATATTTACAGTCTTCCTATAAAGTCTTTTCATGGCCTTCGAGATAAGGTTCAAAGATGAATCTCTCGAAAAGCTTGAAAGGGATGCCCGGCTCGACACCGCGTACCAAGCGGGGATCGGCAAGACGTTCCGCAAGCGGATGCAAGTCATCCGTGCGGCAGCAGATGAACGAGATTTTTATGCACTTAAATCTCTGCACTTCGAAAAGCTAAAGGGAAAAAGGGAGCATCAACGATCAATGATGTTAAACGACCAATGGAGACTGATAGTTGAGATCGTGGAGGGCAATCCTAACAAGATATTTTGGATCGTCGGAATTGAGGACTACCACTAAAGGAGGGAACGACATGGAAAACAAAACCAGCACACAAACCTTCCCTCCCGGAGAATTCATTAGGGAGGAACTTGAGGCTAGGGGATGGACGCAGGGTGATCTAGCAAAGATCATGAATCGGCAGGATTCTGTGATTAGCTCAATAATTAATGGGAAGCGTGCGATTTCATCTCAGATCGCAAGCGAGTTGGCATCCGCATTCGGCACGAGTGCTGAACTTTGGATGAACCTGGAAACTTCCTACAGGCTCTCTCAGAGCCATAGTGAGGCAGACGATCCCGTTTCAAAGAAGGCAAAGCTCTTTGCGAAAGCCCCGATTCAGGACATGATCCGTCGTAATTGGATACAAGACTCTGACGACTTGGACGTTCTAGAAAGAGAAGTTTGTGAATTCTACGGCATCCGCTCTATTGACGAAGAGCCTCTGGCTTTGGCTCATGCTGCCAAAAAATCTACGACCTATCAGGAAGTTACACCTGCGCAAAAAGCATGGCTGTATCGAGCACATAAACTCGCCAATGGAGTACAGGCGCAAAAGTTCTCTCAAAAGTTATTTTCAAAAGCTTTGGGAACTCTTCACAATCTTCTTATGAATCCCGAAGATGTTATGCATGTGGCGAAAGTCTTAGCGGAAGGCGGAGTGCGCTTTCTTATCGTGGAGAGTTTGCCTCATACTAAGATAGATGGGGCCTGTTTCTGGTTGAATGAATTCTCTCCAGTTGTTGTGCTAACGATGAGATACGATCGACTAGATAACTTCTGGTACGTTCTCATGCATGAATGCGGTCACGTACGGAATGGGGATGGACTGGAAGGCGAGTGGATGCTTGATGTGAACATCATTGGTGACGGTGCCACTCCATTTGATGAGAGACCTGAAATTGAAAAACAAGCCGATGTTTTCGCAACAAACTTTTTAGTGGAACCAGCAAAGATGGATGATTTTATCGCTCGTATTAGACCCATGTTTTCGAAGCGAAAGATAATGGGTTTTGCCATGAGAATTGGTGTTCACCCGGCTATTGTTCTTGGCCAACTGCAATATCGACGTGAAGTTGATTGGTCTCACAGTCGAGAAATGCTTGTGAAAGTTCGCGATATGGCGACGAGCGCAGCCTTGACAGACGGATTTGGACAAGTTCTATCAGCGGACATGTGAAAGGGGCTCCAATGAGCTATACAGATCAGATTCAGAGAATTGTGACTCGATATAGAGAAGCAGGACAAAAGTGGCCTGCCTCTGCCATTGATGTCGCAAGTTGGGCAATAGAGAAAGGCATGTGGAAACTTCATCCCGGTGCGGTTATTAGACAATGTGCTGATCAAATCGCCCAAGTGTGGCGAGACGAATTTATAACTGACCCACAGGGACGAAGAGTTCGAGTAAAACACGCTGCCCGCTACTCTCTGGATGGCGAGCAGCAGTGGTTGTGGGATGACATGCGAACAGCCAAACATCAGCACATGGAGTTATCATTTCAAAACAAAAGGCAACAGATAGTTATGGATTGCCACCAACTCAAGCTCGATGTTGACAGCTACAACGACAATTTCAATAAGGGAAGAAAAATCCAGATGGTATTTGATTTCCGAAATGATCTAGAGGAACTAGATTTCGCTTCTAAGCGTCGCCCTGCTGCTTAGCCCATCGCGTGTTTGCAGCTTTGCGGGCTATTTCGGATCGTTTCTGAATGGAAAGCTTCTTAGCTCTAGCCTTCCCACCTTTTAGACCACCTTTGCGGCCTATGCTGGCGAGATATTCTTTGACTGATTGTATTGGTTCTTCTGTGGATAGGCGCACAATCTCAGCGGCTAATTGGTTCGCGTCTTTCGGGAACGGTTTGCTTGAGCGCCTCATGCACTCATTGTGGCAAGATTCTACGGTCTGTCCAGCCTAAAATAAGAATGAGTCACTACTCCCCACCAGGTAGTGGGCCATCTCTGATCAAAAGGACCGGAGTCCCGATCTGGTCGAGCAGGGCGACGCCTGCGGGCACGGCCAGTTCAGCTTGGCCCGGCATGAATTGCATCCGGCCCTTGATGAAATTATCGTAAGACAGCCAGTCCCGCCTTCATAATCCGGGAATTCATGATCTTTTTCTCTCCCTATTTCGTGCCTGCCTGGACTGCTTTCTTTCGACGGGACTTCGGAACCGAGGGCGCAGCCGCCGGCGAATCCTGCATAGGCAGGCTGAAGCGGCGGATCCCGTCGTAGGAATGCAGAGCGCCGGCCACCGCGCCCGCTGTGGGAACCAAACCGATTTCCCCAGCTCCCTTTGATCCGTAACCGCCCACTTCGTCGGGCACTTCAATCAGGATGACGTCGATTTGCGGCGTTTCCTTGGCCTTCAGAATGCCACAATCGCGCAGAAGTAGGGAATCGGGGGTTCCCTTAGTGGAACAGAAATTTTCGGAGAGCGCATAGCCCAGTCCCATGTGCACGCCGCCTTCGATTTGCCCCGCGCAAGCCTTCGGATTGATGGCGCGGCCAACGTCGTGCGCTGCCACGACGCGATCCAGACGCCCGTGTTCATCGAGGATGACCACCTGAGTGGCGTAGCTGAATGTCATGTGCGTATTTGGATTCTTCAGGGCTTCGGGGGTGCCAGGCTTGGTGGTGAAGTCATAGACGTAATCCCCTCGGTACTCGCGGCCGATGAGCTTATCGAGCGGAAATTGCTTCAGATCAGCGGCGAATTTCTGTCCCGCTCGTTGCGCTGCGGCGCAGCTGAGCGTCGTGCCGCGCGATGCCCATGTTTCCCCGCACTTGAGGCCCATCTCTTTATCCCAGCGGACTGTGATGATGTCCGGCGACAAGCCGGTCTCCTCGCACACAGCCTGCCGGATGGCTGTGAATAGACCTTGACCCATTTCCGTGTAGCCGGCGAGGACCTCCACCCGGCTACCTTCCACCACGCGGATCAGCAAGTGCCCGCTATCGATCGTACCGTTTCCGATGCCGGTGCTTTTGATGCCGCACCCGATGCCCGCATATTTCGCGTTCTTATAGATATCCTTTACGGCTTCTAGCGACCGGCGAATACCGAGGCAGCTTTCCCTCATAATCTGGCCGGTGGCGAATGCATCGCCAGGGTTCAGAATATTCCGTTCGCGGATATCATAACCATCAACACCCACCTTCTCTGCAAGGAGATCCATGATCCCCTCGATTGCGAAGTGAGCCTGATTGGTGCCGAAGCCCCGCATGGCGCCGCTCGTGGGATTGTTTGTGAATACGGCCTTGGATCCGATATCTACGTTGGGCACACGATAGGGCCCGCATGAATGGCACGCAGCGCGCAGCAGGCACTTGCCACCGGTCCCTGCATAGCCTCCTGTATCGCCAACAATGCGAGCGCGCACAGCAAGCAGATGGCCCTCGGCATCGGCGCCCACTTTGAATTTCAGAACCATCGGATGGCGCTTGACGTGGTGCTGCGTCGATTGCATCCGTGTGAGAACAGTTTTCACCGGATGCTGTAGCAGATAGGCTGCCGTCGCAGTCTGCGCCTGGATCGAGAGCTCTTCTTTAGCTCCAAAAGCACCGCCGCTCGAGGTCAGCGCGATTTCAACTTTATCGAGGGGCAATTTCAAGACGTCGCTGATCTGTTTCTGGTCGTACACAGAGCCCTGGCTCTGCGAGAACACTTTGATGCCATCCCCTTGAGGCAGCGCCAGGCAAGCCTCGGGCTCGAGAAATGCCGGTTCGATCGGTTGAGTGGCAAACGTCTGTTCAATGATATGCGTGGAAGCGGCGAACCCCGCCTCCACATCACCGCGTGAGAAGGTCGTGGAGTCGAGCAGATTCTCGTGGACGAACAGGTTGCCCGCAGGATGGACTTGCGGCGCACCAGGCTCAAGCGCGGCGAATGGGTCCGTCAATGGTTCGAGGACCGTGTAATCGACTTTAACTTTGTCAGCGGCTTGGCGCGCGTGGAATTGGGTGTCGGCGACAACCATGGCCAGAAAATCGCCAACGCAGCACGTGGTTTCACCAACCGCCACGAAAACGGGCAAATCGGGATAGTTGAGTCCCGTGCCGCGTGGCCCGGGAACGTCCGCCGCGGTAAAAATCCTCACAACTCCAGGCATCGCCAGAGCCGCCGAAGTGTCAATTGCGTTGACGATGGCGCGTGGGTGTTCGCTGAGCACCATGCCGCCATGCAACATGCCTGGCACGCGCATGTCGTCAACGAAGGGCCGCTCTCCCAATGTCTGCTCGACGCCGCGATAGCGGGACGGTGAGTCGCCAATTCCGTTTCCGTTCTTCTTGCCGTTCCCAGTTGCGTGTTTGCCGCTCGCAAACGCTGGATTCCGGCTCAATCCGAACTCTTCGCCAAAGTAAGAATGCCGGCGCGGTTCTGTGCTCGGGAAAACTCCGCCATTTTTCCAGGCATCACCCGCGGTTTGAATGGCATCGACGATCCTCGCATAGCCTGTGCAGCGGCAAAGATGACCGCTGAGCGCCTGCTCGACAACCTCGCGATCTTCCGTTACGCCTTGCCGCAACAACGACGATGCGCGCATAACGATCCCGGGGATGCAGAATCCGCATTGGACCCCGCCTTCGAGCGAAAACGCCTCGCTCAACACATGCCGCATCTCTTCCGGGACGCCTTCGAGCGTGACCACGTCGCGGCCTTCCATCTGTTCGGGCTTACGCAGGCAAGATAGCACGGGCCGTCCGTCCACCAAGACGGCGCAGCAGCCGCAAGTGCCCTCCGGAGCGCACCCGTTCTTCGCGGAAACGATGCCACACGCCTCACGCAAGACGTCGAGGAATTGCATCCCCGGCTCATAGGGGGCCACGGCTGGTTTCCCGTTTAACGTGAAATTGACTTTGGGCATACTTATTCCCTTACGCGCCTTGCCGGGGAGATGCAAATTAGGCATGCCATCATGGGATACTCTTGCAACTTACTTGCAACTTGAATTATCGCACTTAATGAGCTGATTGTAAACGCCGCGAACGTCGCCGCAAACATACAGCTCGAAATGCAGCACGTGGCGTAAACAAAGACGCCGCCGCGAAGAACTCTGCAGGCAGTTCCCGGTACCTGTTCCACATCGCGGAGTTGATTGAAGACGGCGAAATCACCGTCGGCGTGCGCAATCCGATCGGGTGCATCGCCACAGCCAGCGACGGACACAACAGCTTGGCTATGCTGGCGCGCCGAATATCCTGTAAAGATCTAGAATGTGTCGTTGACTACGGTAGCGACTTTCTTGGCGAGGTCGTAGGTGGCGCGCAGGTTTTCTCCGTAGAAGCGCACCTTGCCTTCGAGATCCTTTTCCCGGAGGATCTTGCCGTCGCGCGAGGTAAATTGAACTTTCATCTTAATGGAGGTGGATCCGCTGATGGTGGTGACCTCGCGCTGTTTTTGGCTGCCTTTCTTGAACGCCTGGGGAATCAAGTGCAGGATGACGAGATCGGGCACATTGGCGGCAGTGCGGTCGCCGCTTCGATAAACGTGCTGAAACTTCTTCGTCTTGGCCACCTGGAGGATCACGTTTTCGTACGTCGAGACGCGAAAATCCTCCGGAACAAGCAAGTTCTCTGGCGGGTCGGGACGTTCAATTTGAATGGCGGAGGCAGTCAACTTCTGCGCCTGCTGAGGAGCAGGCCCGGACTTTCCCGGCGGGCTGGGCTGTGCCAGCAGAGAAGCGGCCATCAGAAGAGCGACGCCACCAACAGCAATCGAGAAAATGGACAGAAATGCCGCCCGGGTGAGAGCCTTCATGGTCTCTGCTCCTTCGGTTCCGGCGGTTCCACGTGAGTGGTGACTTTCGCGCCCTGCGCAACGAGTTGATTCTTGAACACAGTGGCCTTACCAGCAGCAAGCACGAAGATGGTTCCGTGAAAGCCTCCATTCGAGTCCACGTATTCCACGGTGAGGACCTCCACCCCGTGCGAGAACAGACTCACGATCCGTCCGCCTCCATAAGGGATGGCTGCTTTGACCAGTGTGCCACCCGCGCCGCTGACGTCCTGCCTGCTCTCCTGGCCGGTAAAAATGTCCTGGATCGAAGCGGTGCTGATGTCAACCTTATTCTTGTCGGTCGCAAATTCCAGCCCCGTGGGCAGCAAGCTGAGAGTGCCTCTGGTGTTAGGCTTGATGTTCTCGAGGCCGACGACGCACTTGACGTTTGGGATCGAGGTGCTTTGAGAAGCCTGCGGAGTGGAAGGCTGCCGACTGAACACCGGGGCAGTAGTCGCAGCGAGAACCACCGCGACGGCAAAAACGAGCAGACCGGTCAGCCGCAGCGACCGCCTGACAATTTCCCATCGGTTGCTGGACACTCCTGGATTGATATGCGCACTCCTAGTTTTCATCAGTTTGTTCCTTCTCCGGACCTGGTTAGCTGCGCCGACTGCAAGGATCGTTTCACGCAGATCGCCACGCCAACCGGGGCCCGACGCCTGTTCCACGTGTTCTGCAAGCGACTCCAGCGGTTCGAATCGCCCCAAACCCTCGCACACGGCCCCTCGTGGCGTCGAAGAGACAGTCACGGTACCAGAGGAAGGCCAATAGTGGAAGCACAAAAGAATATTCGCGCCGAGCAACGGCCTGCGGGCATAAATAGAAAGGCCGCAAGGAGGAGCGCATCTTCCTTGCGGCCCGGTTCACTAGCGATGCTTTGAACCGGAATTCCCGATTCGGCGGCTGGCGCAGCATACGCTTCTTCTGCCCGTAGTTCAGACAATCATCGCAGCGGACTCACAAAGGGCAAGCGGTCCTAATCCCCATGATGCGTTGAGAAATATTGGTCCAGGCTCGATATTACGTCACCTACACCACGCTGGGCATTGCGGTCTAGTGCGGCAACAACCGCCGATATATCTTTCCCTGCCACTGGCTCGTCGTGCGAGTAATAGTGGGTCCAAACCGTCGAGCCGGTCTTCGTGTTGCGCAATTCCAAATCAATCGTAAGGCGTGTTAAAAGTGGCGAACCGGAAATCTCCTTAAAATCATACAAACGGCCGTAGAGAATATAATCTCCATGATTATTGCTGCGCAGAGCATCAACCGAGCGGTAGCGTCCTGAGCTGCGTAGCTGACGCAGCAAAACTTCCGCCAACATCTCGGTAGGGGGTTCGGCCCACCGTTGATACTCGTACGTGCCCATGTGCTCGCCGCTCGAGCTATACACGATATGATCTTCCCGGTATAGGTGTGAAGCCCTCAGCGGGCCGAGCAGCAACGTTACGGCGTGCGGGCTGGGGTCTGGCACGGACTGCGTATCGCCGGGAATGGTAAGCTGATAATACTTGCTGGCCCGCGCAGCTCCGCATCCGGTGACGAGCCCGATAGATAGCGCTGCAATCCAAGAGATTTTACGGTTCATTGCCAACTCCCTGTCGTTGCGGTTGTCCGCAGATCAGAGTTCGTTTCCTCATGATGACCTTGCCCCTTCTGCTTTATTATTGCCCGCCCGTTTTATGCTCGGGCGGACTGGCCGCTCGAATCAGCGTATATGGGCGGGTTTTAATGGTATCCGTAAACTCTTTCAGGTTCTCGGTGACATGGATCAGGTTATCAAGAAGCTGATCGAGGTTTTCCGAGTTCACGTCCATTGTCTGGTTGAACCGCCCTGTCAGTTCGGCCAGAGACTTTAATGTGCCCTGAAGTTCGTGCACGGCCTGACGAACCTCCGGCCGCTCCTCACCGATCATTGCATCGACGTGCGTCAAGACTTCATTTGCTTCCGCGGAGTTCTTTCGGAAGTCTTGGATTAAAGGCTCCATTTTCTCGCTCAAGGTATTCACGTGCTCAAGCGCCGACTGTACCCGCGGCCGGGAATCCGCAATCATTCCGCGGCTCTCCGCCAGTGTGGCCGAAAGATTGGACCGGTTCCGGTCATTTAACAGATCGTTGACCCGATTCAGCGTCACTTTGAGTTCAGTCGCTCGGTCGTCCAGGGTGCGAAGTAATTGTTGCGCTTGCGGTGCGAGATTGTTTATCTGATCTGCAATAGCATTAAAGTCAACGTAATTCTGGGAAGCAAGTAAAGAGCCTTCCGGGGCGTTACGCGCCTGGGCCGATCCGGGAAGAAGTTCCAGGTGATTATCGCCGAGCGGGCTCAGGCTCATGATTTTCACCTTACTGTCTGTCTTTACGGCCAAATCTGATCGCACGCTGAACGTCAGATCGATTTCGGAAGGATCGTGTAAATCAACACGTACACTCTCTACCCGTCCCACCTTTGGACCGCCCGAATAGCGCACCGTAGCTCCTGGTTCCAGCCCGCCCGCAAATTTAAAATTAGCATGATAGAGCTTGACCGCGTGGCCAACCCCCCCATTGATACTGAGAACTGCAGCCACGAGGATGCCTCCTGCGATCAGCACAAACAGCCCTACCAGCGCCTGCTCGCGTTTTGGTTTCATAATGCTCCTGTGTTTCCGAGGTATTCATCTGTGCCACCGGTATTCTTCGGTGAGTGTCTGCAAGTAATCCAGTTCGCCTTCAATGTCCGGTTCAGGCACACGATCCAGAAATTGTCGTACCCGTGGTTGTACGCTCGACCGCATTTCCTCGATGGTACCGATCGCTACAATATTCCCTTTATCGATCAGCACCATACGATCCGCGATGAGATAGGCGCTCGCCAATTCATGTGTAACGACAATGATTGTCATTCGAAACGCCTTCTTCAATACCAAGATCAACTGGTCGATACCCGCTGCAATGATCGGGTCCAGTCCAGCCGAGGGCTCGTCAAAAAAAAGAATCTCCGGATCCATCGCCAGAGCCCGCGCAACTGCAGCGCGTTTTTTCATGCCGCCGCTGAGCTGGGAGGGCATGTGATATTCAAAACCTGCGAGCCCGACCTGTTCCAGCTTGAGCCGCAACATAATTCCGATTGTGGAATCCTCTAATTGTGTGTGTTCCCGGAGCGGCAGAGCTACATTCTCGCCGACTGTCATCGAGCCAAACAGGGCTCCGCCTTGAAATGACATCCCGGTCTTTTTTCGGATCTCGTGCAGTTCTGCCTCTGAAATCGCCGCCATATTCTTGCCTTGTATCCATACCTGGCCCGAGGTGGGTTTTTCTAATCCCACCAGGGTCCTCAAAAGCGTGCTCTTGCCGGAACCGGACCCTCCCAGGATGACTAGCGTTTCGCCGCGTGTAACGTCAAAGTTAATGCCATGCAGAATTTCCCTTTCTCCATAGCTCACACGGAGGTCTCGCACTGAGATAGCGGCTGTGGACGGGCTTGCATTCGCATTTTCCTTATCCATTGACGTCTCCAGAAAGCTATCGATTGCCGGTGAAGAAAAATACTCCCGTAAAGACCAGATCCACTACCACAACGAGCAAGATTGACATCACTACCGCTCTTGTTGTGGAGCGGCCCACTTGCTCCGCCCCTGTGCCCGTCGATAATCCTTCCAAACATCCCACCGCCGTGATCGTGGCGCCGAACATCACACTCTTGATCAGTCCCGAAGTAATGTCCCGCAGGTAGAGCGACTCGATGGTTGTCTGAATGTAACGCCCGAAGGTGAAATCCGCCTGAGTGACGCCGAACAACGCTCCGCCTAAAATGCCCATGGTATTTGCCCATATCGTCAGACAGGGTAGCATCACGATCATGGCTAGAAATTTCGGGGTGACGAGGAAATGAATCGGACTAATTGCCATCGTTTCCAGCGCGTCGATTTCTTCGGTAATCTTCATGGTTCCAATCTCCGCGGCAAACGCAGAGCCCGAGCGACCGATGACCACGATGGCGGTAATCAACGGGCCGAGTTCTCGTGTCATTGACAAGGCGACAGCTTTCGCCACGAGGTTCATGGCGCCTAACTTGGCGAGCTCATTCGCGCTCTGCAACGCCAGAATCAAGCCGATGAAAAATGTAATCAGGGAAAGAATGGGCAAAGCGCGGACCCCGACTTCCATCGCCTGCGAGGTAGCGCTTCCTAAACGCGGCGGTTTCCCTTGGAATGGTCCCGCAAAGCCGTAGTAAAGAGCTCGGCCTCCCAGCGATGCGAGTGAACCGATATAGGCGAGGCCATTTGTGACGCCCGCGCCGATTTGAGAAAAGAATTCCATGCCGTTTTCTGCAACGCCGCGATCTGTCTTGCCAAATAGACGACTTTTAGGCGCTCATTGCCTGCCCTTCGTCGTCGTAGATCTCGAAAAGTTTCAGTAAGCGTGAAATCTTCAATACTTCACGCGCCGAAGCGCTCAATCCAAAAAGGACAAAGCGTGACCCCGATTCCCGAGACGCCTTGAGGCCTTCCACCAGTGAGGCCACGCCCGAGCTATCGATATACCTTACATCGGTTAGATTTAGAACGACGCGAGATTTTTTGGCTTCCCGGATCTCGCCCAACAGGGCCTTCCTGACTTCCAGCGAATTCGACATATCTATGTCTCCGGATACATCGAAAATCGTTGTCTGATCGAGTCGACGAGCAGAAATCTTCACGATGACTTCTCCCTTACGGATTCGGGCCCCGCTTCGAAGGTCGAACATATTTCACCATTCGGAGGCGATTAAAACGTCCCGTGCGTGTGTACTCGACGCTGTCCATAGTGTCCCGTATTAGATGTAATCCTAATCCACCAGGCCTTATCTCGTCTAATGGCCGGCCATGTAATTTAGCCAGATCAATTGCCGGTCCACGATCAAACATTAGAATTTCGACTCCCTGGCCGGTCTCCGCATGAGCGCGTCGCTGGACACGCCTGCACAAAACGTCGATTACCTGGTCCAGGCGGCCGTGATAAGAGTGTCGCATGATATTCGACAGCGCCTCGTCAACCGCACGAATGATTGCTCTGCACTCTGACTCGGAAAACCCCAACATTTCCATCAACGGTTCCATCGCGCCACGCACGACACAGAGCAATTTGGGATGACTGTGCAGCTCAAGTTTCAATAGGAAAGCGCGGCTCAAATTCAGAGGACTCTTCATCTCGGGTTGCTGCCTCGCCCCCCAAAGATCCCATATTCGGCCTGAGTTAACGGGTCGACATCATACCAGGCGACCCCGGGATCCTGCCAAAAAAACATAACACTGTCCTGTAAGCAATGGAATTCCCGCAAGCGATCAGCATTCTCCCACAGATGTTCTGGAAATTCCGCCAAAAATAGTACATCGAGATAAACTCCAAGGGGAAGCCAGTAAATTCGCCCCCCGCATCGGTCACTCCGATGAACAGTGGCAGGTAGCGACTACGGTAGCGCAGCCAGTGCGAGCCATCGAGTCGGCATTCCATCTCGACGCGAGCACCGCGCAGTCCGGCACAGACTTGTTCGCGCCGAACGCTCCAACATGGCCGAGCAATAGAAAAAACTTGTGCTGACGGGGGATATTAGCGCTAATTTCCAAATCCTGGAAATGGCAATGCCGTGACGAAGCTACTGATTCGGAAGTTATTTTTAACAGCGGCCTAAGATTTCATCCTTCCCATCAAACAGCGAAGGCCTTGTCATTTCGCCGCAGGTTTCCACCCTGGGGCTTGATTCCAATAGGGGAACCAAGAGCGGTCCTTATCCGGCACTGATTGTGGGGGTACAGGAAAGAATCCATTACGATTTGGCATTTGGACTTCCAGCAGACTGTTCTTGTCCATGACATCGGTCTCTTTAATGATGCCGTTCTTAGCGAGGATAAAGGCGGTCAGAGCGTAGACATCGTCTGCGCTGAGGGTCCTCGGCGCATACTTGGGCATGGCGCGGTTGATGAAGTCCCAAATCGTCGTCGCATACGGCGAATAGCTCCCCACCGTTAATTTAGGGGTAGGAGTGTTGATTGTGCCTATGCCTCCCACCAAAGGCCGGTACGGGAACACACCCTCTCCGTTCTTTCCATGACAAACAGCACACTGAGCGGCATAGATCGGCGCGCCTTCCTTGGAGGTTCCGCTTCCGGGAGGGAGCTCCTTTCCCTTGGCGCCTACAACAGTATCCCACTCGCGAAATTCTGCCTCAGTCGGCGTCCTCCCCAACTTATATGTAGGGGACTGCGCCATGGCTGCCCCGCACGCCAACAGAGCCATCATCGGCAGCAGAAAATTAGCTCTTGAAAAAGTTGTACATCGCATCTTGGACGCTCCCACCTTGCTCACTCTCTATATCTGAATCGGATTATTGAGATTGTTCCGAGTCAGTGCTTACTTTCACTCCGTTGATCGCACCTCTACCGGACCAAGCCAGGGTTCATCTTGAAAGTGCTGAACGTCCCATCTCGGATGCTCCCATCTTGGCTCACTTTCCATATCTGAATCGGATTATTGAGGAACTGCGAGATTGCCGCGGTTTCCCAAAAGCTCGCAATTTCACTGGCCGGTTCGGGGGGAGTTGTTTGATTGCCCCACAGTTTGGCTAGCTCCATGATCGTCGGTTGAATGTCACTGTATTCATTTGTGGCGCGAGACATAATCTGAGTCTCTGTTCCGTTCCAATTCCAGCCCAGGAGAAATCGCGTCCATGCCTTTCGAAATATCGGCTGCTGAAGGCGTGCATCCTTCCAGGTCTTCCCGCCGTCGGTGCTTACCTCCACTCTGCGGATCGCGCCTCTACCGCACCAAGCAATGCCGGAAATCTCATACAAGCCGCGCTCCGGCAGATGGTGCGCGTCCGATGGGAAGGTGATTAAGGACTTCGGTCCGACTTGAGATTCGTACCAGCTCGCCTTGCCGTTCGGGTGCAAATTGGTGTAGGCGCTGATTTCCGGCCTAAGATAGTAAGGCTCGTCCACTACCTTGATGCTCCTTATGAACTTCACGTTGTTGACCCCTTGGAAACCGGGAACGACCAGCCTCAATGGATAACCCTGTTCGCGCCGCAGCGCCTCGCCATTTTGGCCATAGGCCACGATGATGTCGTCCATTGCCTTGGCCAGCGGAATACTCTTGGCATGCCGTCCGATGTCGTTCCCTTCGGCAATCAGCCACTTGGCCTGTTTTTGCACGCCGGCTTCCTTAAGCAACAGCGAAAGCGGAACACCAGTCCATTCACTGCAAGATAGTCTTCCGTGAACGCCTTGGATCGCGTATATATCGGTCCTGCCTTTTTTGCGGTCCTCCACCCATTCCCTGTAGTGATATAGGCCGCTGTTTCCAGTGCACTCTAAAAAGTGAACTCGGGATACAGAAGGGAAGCGCTTCAATTCCTCCAGGGTGAAAATCAGGGGACGGTCTACCATGCCGTGAATCATGAAAGTGTGCGTCCGGGGATCAATGTTAGGGAGCGTGAGATCGCGGGCCACCACATAATGGAGAGCTGCTGGCGTAATGACTCCCATCGAATCCTGAAGCGGCGTGAGGTTTCGCAGCCCGACTTGGGCCAGGCCTGCCCCCGGACTGGGGGTGCGGTACACGCTGGTCTCGTAGCTGGAACGCCCGCCGTATAACAAATCCTGGATGGTGGGTTCGTCGGGCGTAACGCTCTGCTTGATGGTGCGTTGGTCCACGGCGGCGAGCGCTTTGCCATTCGCGAACGGTATCGCTCCCACGGCCAAGCCGGCCAGAGCTGCACTCCCCTTCAAAAATCCTCTACGATCAGACTTCTTGGAATTCATAGTGGGAATCTCCTAAGCTAATACGTGTCGCGACGCTAGCGCTAAACTCGATTCATGTCAAGAAGTAGGTTGTGTTGTGTGCTGGGCATGTTCAGCAGCCGGGAGGTGCAAATCCTCTACCGAAACTGATGGAGGTAAAGGGTAGCACTGACGCAAGGGCTATCGCCGCGAGGTGAAGCCTGAAGGAAGCGTCAAGCAAATGTGCGAGTCGATGAACAAGAACCGGATATAAGGCGTGAGCGTCGGACCAGTGGGCAACGTACCGCGAAGCCCATATTCCAACGTGCGGAATGGCGCGACGGACACCACTTGCTGCGCTCCAGCCTTGCCGCAGCAGATCCCGCGTCCTGTGGATGCGCTACGTGCAGCTGACACAGATCGAATCGGTATTTCGGTGCCGATCCGCCCGTTAACGCGCGATGGTTTGCCGGACGCGAATTATTGAATCGCGTAGATGTGGCGCGTGGATATCAGCACTAATTTCCTAATCCTGGAAATGGGAATGCCGTGACGAAGCTACTGATCCAGAAGCTATTTTTAACAGCGGCCTAAGATTTCGTCTTCGCTATCAAATAGCGATGGGCCTTGTCATTTCGCCGCAGGTTTCGCCCCAGGTGCGTGCTCCCAAAGGGGTAGCCAAGTGCCGTCCTTATCATCCGGCTTGTCTTGTGGAGGGTCAGGATAGAACCCATGACGATTCGGCATCTGGACTTCCACCAGACTGTTCTTATCCATGACATCGGTATCTTTAATGATGCCGCTCTTGGCGAGAATAAAGGCAGTCAGAGCGTAGGAGTCGTTGGCAGTGAGATCCCTCGGAAAGGGCCATGCGGGCATGGCGCGATGGATGAAATCGAACAGAGTCGTCGCATAGGGCATATTGCTCGCTGCTGTCTTAATAGGATTAGCGGTGTTGAGTGTGCCCACACCTCCGGTCAAACGCGCGAACGGCCACTGGCCCACTCCATCCTTTCCATGACAAACAGCACACCTAGCAGCAAAGATCACAGCGCCTTCCTGGGCGGTTCCCTTTCCGACAGGGAGCTCCTTCCCGTCTGGACCTACTAGATTATCCCAGGTGCGCAATTCTTCTGCCGTCGGCGGCCTCCCCACCTTATAGGTAGGGGTCTGCGCCATGGCTGTGCCGCATGCCAACAGAACCATCACCGGCAGTAAAAACTTACACCGGCAGCTTGTATAAAGGTGCATATGTCGCATCCGCCACGCTCCCATCTGTCTTTACCGTCCAAAATTGAATCGGATTATTGAGAAACTCCGCGATGTTTGTGTTTGCCCACCAGCGCTCGATTTCCGCGGCCGGTATGTGGGGTGTGACGTCATCGCCCCACAGTTTGGCTAGCCCCTCCATCGTCGATTGAAGCTCACCGAACTCATTCGTGCAGCGGGACGCAATCACTGTCTCGGCCCCGTTCCATGTCCACGGCAAGCGGAACCGTGTCCAGGCCTTGCTGAATATGGGCTGCTGCAGGTTGGCGTCCTTCCAGGTCCGCCCGCCATCGACAGTTACTTCCACTCTGGCGATCTTGCCCCGGCCGCACCATGCAATGCCGGAAAGCTCATAGAAGCCGGTCCCCGGCAGCTTATGCGCGTCTGACGGGAAGGTGATCAACGACTTCGGTCCCACTTGAGATTCGTACCGGCTCGCCATGCCGTTCGGCTTCAAATTGGTGTAGGCGGTGATTTCCCGCTGCATCATGTAAGCTTTGTCCACCAGCTTGATGCTACTCACGTGCTTCACGCTGCAGACCCCTTGGAAACCCGGGCAGAACAGCCTGATCGGATAACCCTGTTCGCGCCGGATGGCCTCGCCATTTTGGCCGTACGCTATCATCACGTCGTCCATACCCTTGGCGAGCGGAATGCTCTTGGCATGCAGTTCCGCTTGAATGTCCCCACCTTCCGCAACAAACCAAGTCGCCCCCTTTTGCACGCCAACTTCCTTGAGCAGCACGGAGAGGAGAACCCCCGTCCATTCACTGGTGGAGGTTCTTCCATGAACGCCTTGGATTACACTTACGTCTTTCCGCCCTTTCTTAAGGTCCTGCAACAGGGTCTTATAATGCGCCAAGCCGCTGTTTCCCGTGCACTCTAAAAAGTGAACTCGGGATACAGAAGGCAGACGCTTCAATTCCTCCATGGTGAAGACCGTAGGACGGTCCACCATGCCGTGAATGATCAGAGTGTGCTTACTGGGATCAATGTTGGGGATATGCGTATCGCCTTGAACCAAGTAATGATAAGGCGCTGGTGTGATGACTCCTATCGTATCCTGAAGCGGGGTCAGAGTTCGTAGTCCCGTGGCGCCAAGTGTTCCTATGCTCGGTATGGCGATAGTTTTCTCGTAGCTGGAACGCCCGCCGTATAACAAATCCTGGATGGTGGGTTCGTCGGGGGTAACGCCCAACTTGGTGTCGGCTACACCCGTGACCAAACCGGGGGTAACGCTCGCAAGCGCTTTGCCATTCGCGAACGCGGCCAAGCCAGCCAGAGCTGCACTCCGCTTCAAAAATCCTCTACGATCAGACATCTTGGAATTCATAATAGGAGCCTCCTAAGCCAATCCTTTTCGTGAACGTAGCGTTAAAATCAATTCATGTCAAGAAGTAAATTGTAAATTGTCGTTAGCACCTGATATGTCCGGTTGGATTAGCAGATGAAACGTCCGCTTTTTAGAGGTCGTCTGGGAGCAAGATGCCTGCCTGGAGGCAGGCTGGGTGCGATTCTCGCAAAGCCTATCCAAAACGTCCGCACTGTAGAACCACGCAGATATCGTTACATGATATCTAGAAAACTCCTGAAGGACGTAAAGTTTGCACGGAGCCACATCTGGACCAGGAACCATTCATTCATACATATACCTATTTATCAGTAAGATAGAAACTAAAGTTTTCGTTGGTCTTCTTGGCGGCCTGCGTGCTTATCTTCATTCTGAGTTCGGTAGCTCAACAGGGGGAAACATATGCCAGAAGAATTGGATCATTCATCTGATGGGCGCCGGAGCGTACCCGGATGGGTGCTCGCGGCGGTTGCAGTCCTCGGTGTAGTGGCTTTGGTCGCGCTGATGGTCGCGCACAATGCCTCGACCCAGGGCCAAGAAATACGGCAAGCCTTGGAAAACAAGGTCAAGGCAGCACAACAGGATTTCACCAGCCAGGTAGCACAGTTGCAGCAGCACCAGGCGCAAGCCGATACAACCAACGCCGGTTTGCAGACCGACCTGAGCGTGGTGACGAAGAGACTCCGCCTCACCCAGGGCGACTTGAAGAAGGCGCGCATGGAAGCGGCGGAAATCAAGACCGAAAATGAGCAGAAGGTAGCCGAGCTAACCGGCGCCGTCAAGAGCGAGTTGGCCACAAAAGCCACGACGGACGATGTCAAGACCGTGGATGGCAAGGTGACCAGCGTTCGCACGGATCTGGACTCCACACAGAATGACCTGAAGATGGCGCGCAGCGAGCTCGGCACGTTGATCGCGCGCAACCACGAGGATGTTGAACAGCTCCGAAGGCTTGGTGAGCGGGACTACATCGAGTTTACCATTAACACCAAAAACAAGCCCCAAAAGGTCGGCAGTGTCATGGTCGAACTTCGCGGCACGAACCTCAACAAGAAGCGTTACAACGTCTCATTGATCGTTGATGACGTTCGCATCGAAAAGAAGAATCTGCCGGTGAACGAACCGATCTTCTTCCATCAGGGTAACGATCGCCGCCCGTTGGAACTCGTCGTCAATTCAGTCGGCAAAGATAAGGTCACTGGTTACATCAGTGTTCCCAAGGCCGCTGGCGCTCAGACCGCATCAGGCGATTAGTAGGGTGATTAGCGGGGCCGGACGGTCCGCGCGCGTCCAAACGCGCGGACCAAGCGCGGCGGGCAGGATACAGGCGTATCCTGCCCGCCGGTGGCGCATTCAGAAAACACCCGTATCGCGGCGGGTTTGTCCGCGTTACACTCTTTCCTGCCTTGCTCGCTCCTCGTCATCTGATTTTCACAGCCCTTGAAGGCACCTTGCTCAATCCTCATACCGGTTCCTTTGCCGGGGCTGAGGAAGCCTTGTCGGAGTTGGATCGGCGCCGCATTCCTCTGGTACTGCTCACCTCGCGCACCCGCGCAGAGATCGAGCCGCTGCGCCGCAAACTTCAACATGGCCATCCCTTCATTACCGAAAGCGGCGGTGGAATATTTTTTCCAGACGGATATTTTAACCTCCGAATCCCGGGCGCCGAACGTTCCGGACGCTACCTCCGTGTGGCTCTCGGACGCCCGTATGTGGAAGTCACCGCCGCCCTCGATGACATTGCCGAGGAGACTGGTGTAGGCGTCGCCGGTTTCCATCATATGAGCCCACGGGAGATCGCAGATAACACCGGACTACGACCGCGTGATTCCGAGCATGCGCGTGACCGGGAATTTGATGAACTCTTCTTCTTCACTTCCGCAGACGGGCAGGCCATCGCGCGTTTTGTCGCCGCGGCAAGCCAGCGCGGTTTCACCGCCCGCCCCGGCAAGACTTTCTGGCACTTTTCTTCCGGGTGCGACGCCGCACGGGCAGTTCGCTCGCTCACACAACTGTTCCGTGACGCAACCCGCACCAAACTGCGCGCGGTAGGGATCGGCTCAGGCAAAGAAGACCTTTCGTGGCTTCGCGCCGTGGATCACGCGATCTTGCTGCCTGGCTCAGACGCTGAATCAGCAGGTTTGGATACAAGCCTCCTCAAAAGTTTTACCCTCGGAGACACTCCCGGACCCGCAGGCTGGAATACGTCTATCCTAAACATTATCAACTAATTTTAGTACTACTAGAACTTCACATTAAGAGAAGATCTTTGGCATTGTGTGCGAAATCAAAATCACATTCGTAGTGCAATCTGCACACCCGTTCGATGCAGGAATTCCATTCGACGTGGCCAATTCTCACGTGCTTATGGACTTACAGATCCGCAACCATTCTTTAGTGACTTGGTCCTGTGTTTGCCGCAGTCTCCGTACAGTGCGGCGGCTTGAGGGATCATTCCAGCGCTCGCAACTTGAACGTATGAACCACTTCGCAATCGGTTTATGCGTCCGTGCGCGAGGAGAGACCAATGATCCGATTGATTCGTCGTCTCAGTGTACCAGCAACGGAATCGCATTTGGGACTTGGATTGGGCGTGGCAGCTGTCGCAATGGCCCTGATGCTCTGGGCCATCATCTGGCAATCAAATGTCATCGCATATCAACGCGACCTTATCCATTGGATGTGGTCTGCAAGATTTGGCGGTTAATTCCGAGGGATTCGTTTTGCCGCTGGAGGGGTCCGGACTTGCGGATTTCCTTATGACCTCTTGCGGCACTCTTGGCCTGGCGGGGGAATGAGCGCGGGCGGTGCATCTGATGCACTGCCCTGTTCTTTTTCCTCCCGTATCGAGTAATTCTCCCGTACCCAAAAGCACAACGGGGAGCCTGGCGGCTCCCCGTTGTGACACTTGGCTTTTGCCGTCATGACGCACTGAGGCGCCAAACGGCGCACACCGCGTGCGCGGTGTGATCTATGCTGTGTTCTGCTCTAAGCCCGGTGGAATCATCCTACCCTCCGTGGCTTTTCAAACTGCAATTCCTTTGTACTCCCATGGGCTGTATTTGGCAAGAGCCCCTTTTGGGTTTTCAGCGCATAAAAAATGCACGCAACACATAAGCGCGAAACAAGGCATATTTGCTGTAAAACTGCGGATAATGGCTGGTTGAAGAAGCTTACTTGACGAAAAGGGTTTCGCGGAGCTGATCGCGTCCCACGAAAGTCTTGGAGGAACGAAACATGCGGAATAGGTCAGAAATTTCGCGGTTATGGTATACGCGCTGCGGAGCAAATGGGCACGGAGCCGGAATCACCTCCAGGTTCTGTGCGTTCAGGACGCGGAAGCGATGGAAAGCCTCTGGCTTGCGCGTGTGGAATATTGCCAGGACAACTCCACCATCGCGGACCAATGACGTCATTCGCGCCACCAGCCTCGACACCAACTCACTGTCGAGATAATCCAGCAGGTCCCATATGAGCACTGCATCGAATGTATCTACCGGATACCGCAGCGTATTCTCGAGGAACCGCTCTGCACGTGCCGCCGGCGTCATCTCCGAACGGTCCGCATCCGGCGGGAACTCGCGCACCCGCTGCTCGTCGGCGTCCAGAAAACTCTTCCACGTCGTCAGCAGATCCTCGGTGTAAACCTTATATCCACGCTCGATGAAGAAAGTGATTGTCGTTTGCCGTGCGGGCCCGAGATCCAGCAGATGGCCACGCCCAATCCCTTCGAGTTGGAATAGGAATTCTTTCAGCCCGTTCGAGAGCCGGGCAACGCGAGGAGCATATCCCGAGCCGGCGTGCGTTGCGCTTGCTGGCGCGGCGGCCACAGCCACGGACACACGTCCATGCGCCGATGCCGAACCACGCTGGGGCGGGGCCGGGCTGTTTTGACCACGCAGCTTGCTGAACAGGCTCATTTTAATTCGTTAGATCTTCGCGGGTTTTCATCGCCAAGGACTGCGGCGTACCGGCCCCCGCCGGTTTCTCCGTAGCGCGGGCGCTGCGGGATTCCTCGGCGCGCGTGATCTCCACTTTGCTGTGAACTTGTGCTCCTTCTTCGATGGCGATCCGGAGCGTCGCAATGTCTCCGCGGACCTCCCCGGTGCGCCCCACTTCTACGCGCTCGCGTCCCCGCAGCGCCCCCTTCACTTTTCCTCGCACGACAATCTCGCGCGCATCTACATCCGCCGAAACCTTGCCATGCGGTCCGACAGTTACCCGGCCGTCGGTAAGATGGATCGTGCCCTGTACTTCGCCGTCGATGTAAAGATCCTCGCGGCCTCGGATTTCGCCCTTTATCAACAGAGACGAAGTGATTACTCCGCCGGATGGTTGTACCACTTCCGCAGTCAACCCGGCAACGGTGCGAACTGCCTCCACACGTGGAGGCGGCGGAACCTCGACAACCGGCGATGATGATTTGGGCTCTTCTGGTTTACGCCACACGGGATTCTCCCAACCGAAACTCCGTAGCTACAAGGCCGGGGCGAACACAAAGCAGCCCAGAGAGAACGGTAGATTTCGAATCATAGTCTAAGCGTCAATGCCTGTAAACAAGGTGTGTTTCCAATCAGATATGGGAGGTAATGTATCCTAATTGGAGCAGTCACGAACATGCGGGCAATGACATGGAAAATAGCAGAGTCGCGCCCGCTGCCGCGGGAGATCTGTGCCGCAACTCCCACCGTGCGACAACGTAGCCGAGCACTTCGTTGAGGAGAAGCTTTTGCCCCAAGCGCGTCTCCCACCAGTGCGAAGGATCGAACTCGGTATCATGCGCTGCACTCACGCGCACAATCACACCGGGCGGGAATACGTGGTCGAAAATGAAACGCGCGCGCCGGGCATGATAGTCGGAGGTCACCACCAAAACTCGCCTCCACCCGCGACTGGCCACTAGCCCGCCAAGCGCTTCTGCTTCTTCCCGTGTATTGGCGGCTCGGTGCGAGAACTTCACGATAGATGCTGCGGGCACGCCGTGAGATTCCAGATCATGTTCGATCATTTCGGCAATCCCGGCGTAGGGCCGCAAGAGGCGGCCGCTTGCCACAACCTGCGGGGCCAGTCCCGCGCGATACAGCTCCGCTGCATGAGCCGCGCGATCTCCCGCGTAATTGTCATCGCCCAGCACGAGAATCACATCGGCTTGGACGGCAGGCTCATTCACTACCCAGAGCTGTCCCGCCAGACGCATCAGCGGATGCCGCAGAATATAAAGGAACGCCAGCAAAGCCAGAACCACGAGCAGAGCGAGGAGCCGGAAGAAAATGCCGCCGTGTTCGCCTCGCCTCACGATTTTGGGTCCAACTGGCGAAGCCGTTCAGCGGCCTCTTCCGGCATCAGTGCGTTGAAATACACTTCCTTGATGCTGTAAGACTTGCTTCGCGTCTCCACAATCGGCAAGATTTCGATGTGCCAGTGATAATCATCCATGATGGTCTTCCAGTACGAGGAAACTTCACCCTTTGGGTGGTTGGTGTTGGGCGAGGTGTGCACAACAAGGTGATACGCAGGCGCCACTTGCCGTAAACGCCGCAGCACGCGCTGCAACAGCACAGCCAGATGGCGCCGGTTCGCACCCGGGCGCGGTACTTCGAAAAGATAGCTGTGCTTGCGATCCATCACCCAGATTTCATACGGTACGCGTGAGGCATAGGGACACAGCGCAACGTATTCTCCCTGCGTGTCCACGATCCGCTTTCCCTGGCGCTCTTCCTGTTTCACGATGTCGCAAAACACACAGCGCTCCTTTTCTCTGTACCACTCCCGCGCCGCGCGCAGCTCGTAGAGAATCCTCCTCGGCACAAATATGGTTGCGGTCACTTCTGAGTGCGCGTGCGACCCGTCCTGGCCTGCCAGGGCGCCATAGTTCTTGAAGACGGACACGTATTTGAACCGGAGATCACGCTTCAGATCCTGAATCCGTTCTGCCCAAGCTTCCGTCACCCTCAGAATCTGATCTTCGCTCAAGTCTTCGAACTTCCGCTCGTGATCCGGCGTTTCAATGACGATTTCGTCCGCGCCCACCGGGCGCATCATGTCGAAAATCCCGTCCGCCCGGCGGTTGGGATCGCCCTCGACTCGATAGAGCGGATCCGGATGCGGTATTACAGCCACCTGCCAGGGTCCTTGCGCCGGGAGACGCAGCAAAACCGGCTTCGCATCGACTTTCGGGGGACAGAACGGACAACCGCCTGATGTTTCGCAGGTGTCTTCCCTGTGGCCCACGACCACCCAACTGCTTGTGATGGGATCTTTACGTAGTTCCATGGTCAAGTGTTGTGCCAGGCCCGGTGCGGACAAGTCCGTTGCATCGGAGAAAGGCAGTTATAGCGTAGCGGCGCAGGGTAAACAAGCGTTGGGGTCGTCCTCTGTTCCCGCGTAAATGAACGGGCTGAAGCTCAGTGCGTATATAGCGCAGGCGTGGGGCCTTCTTCCAGGCGATGCCGGTCCCAGATCGCGCCCTCGCGGGTATAGGATGCCATCTCGAAGTCCTGGGTCAGCTCAAGACAATCGGTCGGGCAGGCATCTTCGCACAACCCGCAGAACATGCAGCGCGAAGTATCGTAGGTGAACGTCGTAAGCACCTTGCGCCGCGTCGTGTCGTCGCGGTGCCATCCCACCACAATCAAATTCTCCGGGCAGGCCAGCGCGCAAAGATTGCACGCGATGCAGAGCGTCTCGCCTGTCTCGGGGTTCATGTTCAAGCGCGGCGCGCCCCGGTACCGCTCCGCCACCATCGGGCGCTCCAGCGGATACTGCTCGGTGTACACATTCTTCGGGTTTTGCGTACGGAAGGTCAGGATCAACCCGTCCCAGAAATCAGCCAGGAACAGTCTCCGGAAAAAAGAGTTCATGGCATTAGTCTGTCGGCGATGGGCGCGATTGTCAAGGTCCGCGTGACGCAATTCCTCGCGACTGAGTGAGGAGAGGATGACCGCAAGGTAAGTGGCACCAGGGAGGACCCGCGGCGGCGGGGTGAGCCGCCCGGTTCTTGCGCGGGGGCAGTCCGAAACAAACTGGCCCCCACCCGCGGCGCTTCTGTTTCGGCAGACAGTAGGATAGAGTGGAAGGTTCCGAGCACCTTACTTAAGGTTCGTTGTGTCTCCCCGGGTGAGGGCTCTACTTTTACGCTGAACGCTTCAAGTGAAGCGTGGAGCCCGCCAGAAACAATGACTGAAAAACTACCATCGGTGGTGATTGTTGGCCGCCCCAATGTCGGCAAGTCCACGATTTTCAACCGTCTGACCGGCACGCGTCGGTCGATTGTCACGGACGAGCCGGGAATCACGCGCGACCGCATCTATGGCACGGCCACGTGGCAAGACCGTGCGTTCGAAGTCGTCGACACCGGCGGAATCGTTCCCGACGACAAGGCTGCCATACCGCGCGAAATTCTTCGCCAGGCACAGATGGCCATCGAAGCGGCATCGCAACTCTTGCTCATCGTGGATGCGCGCGCGGGCCTGACGCCTCTGGACGCCGAACTGGCGCGCCTGTTGCGCCGCACCGGCAAGCCTCTGGCGATTGTGGCAAACAAAGTCGATACGCAGATGCAGGAATCGCTTGCGGCGCCGTTTTACGAGCTTTCGAACGATGTCTTTCCGGTTTCGGCGGAACACGGCTATGGCATGGATACGTTGCTCGAAGCCATTACGGCGCATCTCGAAGCCGCTGGCGCTCCGGAAGAAGAGCCGGGAGCAGCCGAACGGGTGAACGTCGCGATTATCGGCCGGCCCAACGTCGGGAAATCGACGATGCTCAACCGTCTGGCGGGCGCGGAACGTGCGATTGTATCCGAAACGCCAGGAACGACGCGCGACGCCGTGGACATGATCGTGCGGCACGGCGAGCGCACGTATCGCTTCGTGGACACGGCCGGGATTCGCCGCAAGGGCAAGACGAAACTCGTCGCGGAGAAGTTGAGCGTGGTGATGGCGCGGCGGCACCTCGAGCAGGCCGACGTCGCGCTGCTGATCGTGGACGCAAGCACCGGAGTGACCGCAGGCGATGCCAACATCGCGGGCTATGCGGAGCAGTCCGGCCGCTCGGTCATCATCGTCATGAACAAATGGGACCTGGCGCTGGAGGCTGCCGCGGAAAAGGCCGAGCGCGATCTGGAAGACCAGGAATCGAGCGCGAAGCACGTCGCCGTGTCCCGCAAGCGCAAGCACACTTCGGTGACGCGCAAGAAGGCGGCGACGGGGAGAGTCAATCCCGCCCAGTTGATGGCCGATTACGAAAAAATTGTGCGGACGCGATTCAAGTTTCTCGATTACGCGCCGATTGTGTTTGTCTCCGCGCTGACCGGCGAGCGGGCGGATATGCTGTTCGGACTGATTGACCGCGTCGCCGAGGCGCGCCGCAGGCGCATCTCCACCGGCGAGCTGAACCGCTGGCTTTCCGAAGTGGACCTGGAGCGCGGCACGTCGCCCGCCGCGCGTAAGGTGAAGATCTACTACATCACGCAGGCATCCAGCTCGCCGCCGACATTCATCTTGTTCACAAATCAGACCAAGCGCCTGCACTTCAGCTATGAGCGGTTCCTCGAGAACCAGCTCCGCAAGAGTTTTGATTTCCTCGGCGCGCCGATTCGCTTTCTCCAGCGCCTGAAGGAAAAGCGCGAGCGCGGGCGTTGACACGCGCCGGAATCGGATTAGGATAAGGGATCAATGGAAGGTAACAGCCATTCCGAACCGGCCATTCCGGCCAAGAATCTGTTTCGGATCGGCGAGGTCAGCCGCCTGACCTCCACCAAACCGTTTGTCCTGCGCTATTGGGAGACGGAGTTCCCCATGCTCCAGCCGGTGAAAAGCCCGAAGGGGCACCGGCTGTATCGCCGTCAGGACATCGAGACAGTTTTTCTGATTAAGCGGCTGCTGTACGACGAAGGGTTTACGATTGCCGGGGCGCGGCGCCACTTGCGTGAGCAAAACGGTTCGGACGGCGCTGCAACGCCTGAAGCCCATGTGGGGCAACCTTCCTTGACGCTCAACCGCAAGACGTTGCTCGACCTGCGTGACTCGCTCCGCTCATTCTTGACGCTTCTCGAAGGCGAGTGATACGCTTGATCTCCAGTCGGGACGTAGCGCAGCCTGGTAGCGCGCACGCTTGGGGTGCGTGAGGTCGCTGGTTCAAATCCAGTCGTCCCGACCATTTTTTCTTCCTCCGTTCATTTGTTCATCCAGTCACTCTTTTGGTCATCGGAGATACTGATGGAACCAACGGAAGTTCGAACCCCCCGACCCTTCCAAACCAATGGGTCGGCCACCCGCCGTTCCAGTCCAAAGGGCACCCGAAAGTCAAGACCATAATTTAGCGGTAACGTTGTGGAATGATATAATTCAATCGTGAACTGCGGTCAAGACGAGGAAACATGAAAGGGCCGGCCGCCCGCCGCCTGCATCCGCTGTAAAAAAGCTGTAAGGAGAGATCATGGGCTGCCTTTTTTGTCGCAGCGAGGAAAAACTTACGAATGAGCACGTGTTTCCCGCCTTTATGGGAGGCGAGTTGGAAGTACGAAATGGGAGTTGTGAGCGCTGCAACCGCGACTTCGGTGTTTCCGAAGCAGCTGTTAAAGACGCGACTACGCCCCTGCTAAATCTGTTGCAGATCGGGAATCGGTATGACGTTGTGCCGAATGCGCAATTGCGTGCCCAGATTCGTGGCCTAGATTTGAAGAATCTACCCGCCTTCATGGATGGCGATGGGAACATAAATCTGCGGGACGTGGTCAGGGAGTCCACAAGTGAAGACGGCAGGAAGCTTAGGCAGGGATTTTTTCTGACTAAAGAAGCAGGCGACAGATTCGTTGAGCGGGCACGTGCCAAAGGCATTGAAGTGCTAGAACGGGAAGTCCCAAGGGAAATCGTGATAGAAGCTGATTACACAATTACCGTGCATTTTGTAGCCTCCCTCCACGCGCGCAGATTGGCGGCAAAGATTGCCTTGGTGGCGATAGCCTTAGAATACGGCACAGAATTTGCTCTCACCCCGGAGTTTGATGAACTCAGGGCGGCTCGCACAGCAGAATCCCCGGAAAACCTACCCGTTCGATTTTTCGCCAACGCAGGATTGATGAGCGCTTACATCCATACCCCACACCAGCACAGCGTAATGTGCTATCTCAGCGCCGGGATGCGCAAAGGCTGGGTATTGGTGACACTCTTCGGTGGGATCTCCTACCTGGTCAACGTCACGAAAAATTACACCGAGAAAAAAAGCAGGCAATTCAGCATTTTCTACGATGCCGACGCTAAAAAGCAATTCACGCCTGTCGTGCTGGCTGATGAAATGACGCTTATCGGTCATGTACTCAGCCCGGCCACAAAGTTTGAAGACCCAACCGCCGTTCACGAACAACTGTCGCCGATCTTAAACGAATATTGCGCCCAAAAGGGTGTAATCGTAGAGCCAATTACGGGAAGCTGAGAACCGAGGTCTCAATTCCCGGCGGGGCCCAGTCCTTATTCCTGCCCTGCTGCTGAATAACGGCACTGGCGGCGTGACTGTAGAAATCGCCCTTTTCCGAACGTGACCGTACCGAACGTGATACAGATCGCAATACACAATAACGTCGTCTAGCGTGTACTTCCAATGCCCTGCAGTGCCGTCCGTACTCTTTCAAGTCCTTGAAAGTAAGCTAAGTTGCGCGGTTCTTGCGCCGCCAATAATCCGGTCTGGCGCGCTACTTTCTCTGTACCTGCTGCTCCTTTTAGGAAACACCTCTCGCTGCTGGCTTGCTGGGGCGTTACCGTTGCTGTTAGAGTATTAATGTAGGGTGGAATGAACCTGGATTGGCCAGGGCAAGACGGTCATGGGTGACCGGCCAGTTCTTCAGGCACGCAAGGAGCAGCTTCCGAGAGCATTCCCCGGCGCGTAACGGTACGGCCGCCCCTCAGTCGAAAGCATTCGATGGCGCACATTCTGATTACGAACGACGATGGTATTCAAGCGGAAGGCTTGCGCGCGCTGGTCCAGGCGTTGGAGGGCGTGGGGACGATCAGCGTTGTCGCGCCGAGCCATGAGCGCAGCGCGTCCGCGCAGTCTCTGACGCTGCGGCAGCCGATTTTCTGGGAGCAGGTGGCTGAGCGCGAATGGTCGGTCGAGGGCACACCCACCGACGCGGTGATCCTTGCCCTTCACAAGCTCTTGCCCAACCGGCCCGACCTGGTGATTTCCGGAATCAATCGCGGCGGTAACCTCGGCGAAAACGTGTTCTATTCGGGCACGGTTGGAGCGGCGATGGAGGCGGCGATCAACCACGTGCCGGCGCTCGCGATTTCAGTGGCGCACAGGGGAAGGGCGTTCCGCTACGATCAAGCCGCGAAATTCGCGCGCGATCTGGCGCCGTTGGTTCTGGCGGAAGGAATGCCGCAGGGCGTTCTGCTCAACGTGAATGTGCCGCTCAACTGGAACGGCAGCGTGCGCTTCACGCGCCAGTCCAAGAAGGTCACGCGCAACGTTCTCCAAGAGGGCACCGACCCGCGCGGCCGCACGTTCTTCTGGCTTCACGAGCAAGAGCACATCGAAGGACTCGATCCGGAAAGCGATTACGCGGCTGTTTTCGACGGAGCGATTTCCATGACGCCGCTCCAGCTCGACCGCACACACGAAACCTCGCTCAATCACCTCTCCCACTGGGCGCCCAAGCTCGAATCCAAGGGCGGCTAGTCTGCATTTCTCACGAGCGTGTGATGAATTTGCTGTGAGATGCCGGATTCATTCATCGCATCGCGCTGCCGTGTATGCGGGTTTCAAGTAGCACAGACTTCAGTCTGTGTGGATTTGCTGTATGGATTTGTTCTGGGGGAGTCAAAAGGCACACAGGCTAAAGCCTGTGCTACTTGGCTGCGCCGCGCTTGCTCTGGGCGTTTACAGTATGGGCAGCAAGAACCGTGCCAGAGTGTTTGTGAGAAATGCAGGCTAGTGTAGTGTTCCGCAACTTCCCTAAAAAAGTGCAATACGTCTTCGTGGGCTAAAGCCCCTTTGTTTTCAGCTTATTTTGTCAGGGCTCAAGAGTTTGTGTGAGAACCTGGTCGTAGTCTATGTGGCGCCCGCCTACGGCTTGACTATGACTTTGGTCGCAACCAAAGTTCGCGCACCGCTGACGTTGAATAGCGGCCCTCGTACCGAGACCACGCTCGAAATCGGAATCTGCGTGAAAATAATGGCGACGCCGTTCTCAGAGAGAATCGTTTGTGCCGAAGTCTGCGCCTGAATCTGAGTTATGCTGTGGCCGGAAAATAGCGACGGCAAATTATAAAGAAAAATACTTGGTGCTCCGATCGTTTGAACCGTCGCGGTGATCCGGGACGATCGCAGCCGCACACGGTCGGCGTTGATCAGATTGCCCGACGAAATGCTGTTGCGCCTTACCGAAACCTGCTGGCCCACGGACAGGTCGGTCGGCGCCCCAAAAATACAGCAGCTTGTGTCAACCTGGGCATTGTCCGCGTGGGTGAAATCCAGATTAAACGGGGTCACTGGCGTGTACTGCACTGTGGCTGTGTCGCCAATGTTCAATCCGCTGATCGTCGCGGATTCGGCGAGCGTGACGATGGTGAATTGTTGCAACCCCGCATTCGTGCCGGTGATTATGCCTTCCACTTCGGTGTCGCTGCTATCGCCGTCCTCAAAGAGCACATTTCGTGCCACTGCTATGCCGTCAGAGCGGATGCCAATGTCCACGCTTAGAATTTGCCCGTCGCGCAGGCAAGTAAAAACAGAGGTCGTACACAGACTCGGGGGAAACTGTAGGAACGTGGTTGTATTGTCCACCGTGAGTGAAAACAGTCTCGTCGCATTCTGGAACGAGAATGTATTGTGAACAGTGTCCATCGACGTTACCTGCCCGACAACGTCTTCGGCTGCTACCAGCAGCGGTCCGCTGATCGCGGGCGTAAATGTAAACTGCGAGACCGTCGTGCCGCTCTTGAAATCGGCGCCCAGCGTTGAGGAAAGCAAATCATCAAGTTTGACGTCCAGCAGGAGCCCCGCTCCCGTGTTGGCCGAAATTATCAACGTCGGCAATGTGATCGTCGTCGATAGGTTCGCGGATATCGGCGCGAATGTACAAATTGCGCCCACAGGGCACGTCGTGGTACCCGATACGATGGGGCTTGCTGTGTCATTCTCGATTGTAAGCGACGGATTCGCGAACGTAAGCGCGAGGCTCGTGTAGCTGCCCGCATCCACACTCGTCGTACTCAAATACGCGAAGTCGGTCTGAAGGCGCGTGAGCTCCAATGTAGCCGGAGAGGCAAGCAACGGAACATTTCCAGGATTCAGCGTCGCACCGGTCAGCGTTACTTCCGCCGAGAGGATGCTGACATTCGTCGGCGGGCTATCGGTCAGGGCCAAGACAACGGGCGCGCTTCCGGATAAAGGAGGCTGTGACGAGAACAAATTAATGTTAGCGCGGCAACCGGCAAGCCCTGCGCAAAGGATGAGTAAGACAATCGCGCCTCTGGGACGGATTCGGACCATGGCACCTCATCAATAACCTAACTTAGTGTAGCTGGCCTGAGGCTGATTGCCGAGCACGCCTACGCAGGCCGCATGAGGTTTTATCTTCTCATAAAACTAGCACGGGGCGTCAGTTACAGGCGACAAATCCGCATTGAGGTTGAACAAAGAGTTCCTGCCCGAAGGGCCAGCCCTGCCTGATTCATACAGACCGATCCTGCCACGACGGGAGAAGAATGAATGCGGACCCCAATTGCGAAGGGCGCCTTCCGGGATCAATGGCTGGACCCGGCAGGTGAGGTTTCTAAACGACGCTGAGGCCGCGGCCAACTTCCGCGATAATTTCACAGGCATGCTCGAGATCCGCGCGCTTGTGCGTGGCTGTGACCATGGCGCGCAGACGGGCCTTGCCTTCGGGAACAGTGGGGAAGCCAACAGCCGGCGCGAACACGCCGGATTCAAACAGGCGGCGGGAAAATTCAAAGGCTTTCGCAGCCTCTCCGACGTGGATCGGAGTGATGGGTGTCTCGGTCGAACCGGTGGAAAAGCCGAACTTTTTCAGACGGCGCTGGAAAAATTTCGTATTCGACCAGAGTTTCTTAATTAGTTTTTCGCCAGCGGGAGAATCGAGCAGTGAAAATGCGGCCTGACACGTGGCCACCACCGACGGCGGATGCCCGGTCGAAAACAGAAAGGGCCGTGCGCGGTGATAAAGGAAATCGATCAACTCCCGCGAGCCGCAAACGTATCCGCCCATCGCGCCGATGGCCTTGCTGAGCGTGCCGACCTGAATGTGCACGCGGCCGTGGCACCCGAGATGATCCACCGTGCCACGTCCGTTGCGCCCGAGCACGCCGGAAGCATGCGCGTCATCCACCATCATGATGCAATTGTATTTCTCCGCGAGGCTGCAGAGCGCGGGCAGAGGCGCGATGTCTCCGTCCATCGAGAACACGCCGTCGGTGATCAGCAATTTGTGGCCGGTCCAGCTTTCGGTTTCTTTGCACAGGCGCTCGCAATCGGCGACATCCTTGTGCTTGAAAACCTTGATGGCCGCTCTCGAAAGGCGGCAGCCATCGATGATGGAAGCATGATTCAGTTCATCCGAAAGAATCAGATCATCTTTTCCGAGGATGGCCGCGACCGTGCCTGCATTCGCAGTGAATCCGGACTGGAAAACGACCGATGCCTCGGTGCCTTTGAACTTCGCGATCTGTTCCTCAAGCGCCATGTGCAGGTCCATGGTGCCCGCGATGGTGCGGACCGCTCCTGCTCCCACACCGTGCGTGCGGATTGCGCCGATCGCCGCCCGGCGCAGAGCCTTGTGCGTCGTCAGGCCGAGATAGTTGTTCGAACCGAGGTTAATGACGTCCTTGCCATCGAAATGCGCCGCCGCCCTCTGCTCTCCTTCGAGCACGCGGAGGCGGAAATGCAGACCCTTGGCTTCCATGTCTGCAAGCTGATCGTGCAGATAAGAGAGAGGGTTCTGATTTGTGGTGTTCATCGATGCCTGCTCCAGCGAAGCGTTCCAGGACTTTGCGGCGCAAGAAATTCCTATTGCACGCGCTCGAAGGGATAGCCCGCCGCTGCGAGAGCGGCGGTCAGGTCCGCGACGTGCTCCGGCCCGCGTGTTTCCATCGTGATGTCAATGACGGCGTCGCCGAGCACCACGCCGTAATATGCCCGGTCGTAGTTGGTTTCCACAATGTTTGCCTTTTGATCGGCGATGACGGTGGCCAGTCGCTGCAACGCCCCAGGATGGTCCGGCAGGTGAATTCGCAGCCGCACCAGCCGGCCGTCCTTGACCAGCCCTCGCTCGATAATCAGCGAAAGCAGCGACACATCGATATTCCCCGCGCTGACCAGGACTCCGATCTTCTTCCCGTGATTCGGAACTTTCTTGTTCAGTACGGCAGCGGTTGCGGCGGCGCCCGCGCCCTCGGCGAGCGTCTTTTCCTTCTCCAGGAGCTGGAGAATCGCGCTGGCGATCTCCTCCTCATCCACTGTCACGATTTCATCCACGTACTTGCGGACCAGCGGAAACGTGAGAACGCCGGCGCACCGGACCGCAATCCCGTCCGCGATGGTCTTGTTCGCCGGCAGGGTGACCAGTTTGTTTTGTTTGAGCGCCGCTTTCATGGAGGCCAGCTTGGCGGATTGCACCCCGATCACCTGAATTTTGGGATTGGTCTCCTTTACCGCGCAGGCGACACCGGCGATCAAACCGCCGCCACCCACAGGAATGACGAGTACATCGAGATCTCTCTGCTGTTCGAGCATTTCGATTCCCAGCGTTCCCTGTCCCGCGATGACGGCCTCATCATCAAACGGATGGATGAAGGTAAGGCGTTGCTCCTTGCACCGGCGCAGCGCCTCCTCGCACGCCTCATCGTAGTTCGCGCCGGCGAGGATCACCTCGGCGCCGTATCCGCGGGTTGCGGACACCTTCACCAGCGGCGTCGTCAGCGGCATGCAGATTTGCGCCTTGATGCCCCGCTTGGTCGCATGATAGGCCACAGCCTGGGCGTGATTTCCCGCCGATGCCGCGATCACGCCCCGCCGGCGCTCTTCCTCCGTCAGCATCAGAATCTTGTTCAGCGCACCCCGTTCCTTGAAGGCGCCGGTCATCTGCAGATTTTCGAGCTTCAGGAAAATCGAGTTCCCCGTGAGCTGGGAGAACTTCTCGGAATGACCGAAGGGAGTGACGACAATCGAGCCCCGGATGCGGTCTGCCGCATCCTTGATCGCGCGAATTGTCAACATCGGGAAAGTCCTCGGGCAGCCTCGTGTTTTCGTTCCATAATTTTCGGTAGCGTCATAGTGGATGTCTCACCAAGAAAACAGGCAGAATATCAGACTTGGCCATCCTCCTGTGATGATCCGATTGAATCCCGCATCTCTATAGCATTACACAAGCTGGAGGTCGAGGCCAACCGGGGAATCGATCTGGAAGTGGGCCCGAGGCCGATGAGAGTTCGGCCGAGGAGTTGTTGTTCCAGAGCCAGCCTAATTCTGAGTGGCTGAAAACCACCAGCACCGCTCGAAAATCACCATCGGGCCGCAATCCACGAGTGTCATCGCCCAAAGCTGCCTCAAGCATCCTATTGAAAATAGATAACTTCGGAAATTCCTGGAATGAGAGTCCTTTGGCAATACTCTTGCAACATACCAGTACGGCAATTTGAGATGGGCTTTACGGACCTCAGAAGGAGTCAAAAAATGCGATACCTAAGACTTCTTGCTTTAGCCGGGATTTGTTTCTTTTCAGCACCATACGCACATGCGCAAAGAGTTGTATTGGGCTTTGGATATGGTCCAAGCTATGTTGGTCCACCTCCAGAGTGCCTGTACGGCTACTATGACTATTATCCTTACGCGTGCGCGCCTTACGGTTACTACGGTCCAGATTGGTTCTACGGCGGTGTCTTTATTGGCGCCGGGCCGTGGTACCACGGCTATTACGGCCGCCCTGGTTTTTATGGGCGCGGGTTCTATGGCCGCCCTGGCTACGGGCGCGGCTTCGTTGGTCGCGGCCCCGGCTTTGTCGGGCGTGGCGGCTTCGGAGGTAGCGCGGGCGGTGGCTTTCGTGGTGGCAGTGGCTTCCGTGGTGGCAGTGGCTTCCGTGGTGGCGGTGGCTTCAGTGGCGGAGGCGGCTTCAGTGGCGGAGGCGGGTTCCGTGGTGGAGGCGGCTTCAGTGGCGGGGGCGGGTTCCGTGGTGGAAGCGGCTCCCGTGGCGGAGGCGGCTTCAGTGGCGGAGGCGGGTTCCGTGGTGGAGGCGGCTCCCGTAGCGGAGGCGGCTTCAGCGGCGGCGGTGGCTTCCGTGGTGGAGGCGGCTCCCGTGGCGGAGGCGGTGGCCACGGTGGCGGCGGACACAGGTAGATTTCGCAGCTAACTGAAAAACACGAACGGCCGGCAGCACAAACTGTCGGCCGTTTTATTTTGGCTGCATAAAGCCCCTACCGGAAACTAGTTCAATCCTGATTGATCGCACCCGTTGCGCCGAGTGGCCCTGCTAACCATCATGTATTCTGGCGCAGCGAATGCGCTTCCGCTACAATCGCGCGCGTTCCGGCTGTTCCGGTTTACCAACGATCGGAGAATGAACCGGAGGAGAGCGTGTGAGCTTCAGACAGCGCTTGCAGGAAATCCGCGATGGTTTCGAGCCTGCCTTCTGGGTTGCGAACCTCAGCGAAATCTTCGAACGGCTCGCCTACTACGGCGCCTTCTCTTCGCTTGCCAACTATCTCCATGAATCGCTGAATATTCCTACCCAGCAGACTGGCGCGCTGACCGGCCTGTTCGGGGGAATGGTTTGGTTCTTAGCAATCCTGGGGGGAGCGGTGGCTGACTGGCTGGGTTTCCGGCGGGCCCTTTCCCTTGCCTATCTGATCCTGGGCTGCGCCTATTTCTTGCTTGGTTCGCTCGGGGCCTCGTGGATGGCGCCGGTCCACACCGCCGTGCCCCTAATCGGCCTGGTCGCATTTGTTCTGACGCTGCCGGCGCTGGGGATTGCGTTGGTCAAACCCAGCGTGGTGGGAACGACCGCCCGCGCATCGAGCGAAAATGTCCGGTCGATCGGCTACTCGATCTACTACACACTGGTGAATATCGGCGGCGCGGCGGGGCCTTACGCGGCGTCGTGGGCGCATCGGCATCTCGGCGTCGAAAATGTCTTCCGTGTTTCCGCGTTGAGTGTCCTTCTGATGTTCTTTGCCGTCCTCCTGTTTTTTAAGGAGCCTCGGCGTTCTGGGGGAGTGCAGACCGCCAGCCTGACGGAAGCGGCGAGGAATCTCTTCACCGTGGTCATGAATCCACGGTTCATGCTGTTCCTGCTGATCTTTTCCGGCTACTGGATCGTCTACTGGCAGCAGTACATCGTGCTCCCGATTTACATTCATGGGTACATTGATCCGCGCGCCGACGTCGAACTCATTCTGATCACGGACGCCGCGGCAGTAATCTGCTTGCAGTTCCTGATCACCTACCTGACACGGAAAATTCCCGCTTTTCGCGCCATTACTATCGGCACGCTGATCTCCGCGCTCGGCTGGCTCATCGTCGCGTCTCGTCCGGCAGTTTGGGCCGTCGTGCTGTCGATTCTGGTGGTTGCACTGGGCGAGATGGTGCTTTCGCCCCGCTACTATGAATACATTTCGCGCCTGGCCCCGCCCGGACAACAGGGAACCTATATGGGCTTCGCATTTCTACCGATTGGTATCGGATCACTGGCCGGGGGATGGCTGGGCGGGCGCCTGATGCATCATTACGGCGAACTTGCGCACCGCCCTGCCCGGGTGTGGTGCGCGCTCACCGGAATCGGGGTCGCGACTACACTGCTGATGTGGTTTTACCACCTCGTGGCGAAGACCGAAGTTCCCGTTACAGACGCTGCGCCGCCGACATGACTTTTCCTGAGTGCCGCGGTACAATGGCCGCAGTTCCGAGGGCTAAGTCTCCAATTGGAGGTGTTCTGTGAAGTATTCCACGCGAATCTCTTCTGCCGCTCTGCTGGTTGCTTGCGTGACCGTTGCCGCTTTGCTCGCAGCCGTCCCGCCGAAAACACAAACCGTCCAATTCAAGAGCGGCGACGAGACGATCAACGGATTTCTCGCGCTGCCGGATTCCCCGGGCCGCCATCCGGGCCTCATCGTCATTCACGAGTATTGGGGCATGAACGACTGGGCGAAGCAACAAACCGAAAAGCTCGCCGCCGCGGGGTACGTCGCCTTGGCCGTAGATCTGTATCGCGGCGCAATCGCGACCGATCCTCAAAAGGCTTCGGAGCTCAGCCGGACGACGCCGCGGGATCGTGCCCTGCGCGACCTCGAAGCCGGCTTTGACTTCCTTGCCGCCCGCTCAGACGTCAACAACGCGAAGATCGGCTCCATCGGCTGGTGCATGGGTGGCGGCTACTCGTTCCAGCTTGCCGTCAATGAGCCGAGGCTCGCGGCGTGCGTTGTGTACTACGGTCCACCACCAACCGACCCTGCTTCTATCGCAAAGATCAAAGCGCCCATTCTCGGGAATTTCGGCGGAGATGACCGCGTCGTCCAGCCCGAGGCGGTCAAGGCGTTCGAAACCGCGGCGACCGGCGCGGGAAAATCCGTGGATATTAAAATCTACGACGGCGCGCCTCATGCGTTCGCAAACGAAAACAATAAAGACGGCTATCGTCCCGCGGCCACTACCGATGCGTGGAGCCGCAGCACTGCCTTCCTCGGCAAGACGTTGAAGTAGTGATCTTACTCTTTGTCTTTTCGGGCCGGGCTTTCGCCGGAGTTACTCTGGCCTTTCTAGCGAAAACCTTGAAGTAACTGGAAGACAAGACTCATGGTACAACGTTTCCAAATCAATCTCCTTGCAGTTACGCTGACCGCCGTTTTCTCTACACTTGCGATTGCACAGGAAAAGGTTCCCGCCGGCAAAAATGCGAACGCCGATTCACAACGTGCCGGAGAGCAGGCCGCGATCACACGGGGCAGCATTGTGTACGGCCATCGATGTGAAATTTGCCACTCCAGCGAATCTGACGCCCAGAAGTATGGGTCCAGCATGAAAGGAATTTACAAACGAGGAAAATTTGCGGACGGCAGCAAAGTGAACGACGCTTCCATTGAGAAGTGGATTGTGAATGGCGGCAAGGGCATGCCGTCGTACAAAGAGGTTTTGAACTCCGGCCAGATCCGCGACCTGATCGCCTACATCAAGACACTCTGAGCCAGGCCTCTTTCTCTGCGCCCTTTGTGTTCTCCCTGTTAAATCGTTTCTTCCGTGACTGGGAGAATTTCACCACGGAGAGCGCAGAGAACACGGAAAGGAAATGATCGGACTCACGAATCATGCAGGATGCGCCGTTGCCCGGTCGAGCGCCGCAAGCGCCTGGCCGGTGGTGACCAAGCGCGCGCCCAGCGAAGTCAGCTCCTCAATTGCCTTCCGGCCGTCTTCGGCCTTTAGCGTTTCGATGGCATCGCGCACCAGCGCGACGCGCCGGCCACGGTCGAGCAATCCTTTCGCCACCAGTCGAACGCAGTACTCGGTTACCACGCCGAATACGAAAAACTCAGCATCCGCATCGGTGAATCCAGCGATGCGCTCCAGCATCAGGGCCGCGTGGGGGTTGTCAAACACGTCGAGCGTCTGTTTTTCCAGAATGATCTGCTGGAACTCCGAGAGGTCTTCCGGAACGGCCGCGTCCGCGCGACTGGGAATCACAAGGATTTTTTCCGCGCGCGTTTCGGGAATGATTTCCGCGCCGGGCGTGCCACGCACACAATGCGGTGGGAAGCGCTTGAATTCCGGATCATCGGGAGTATGCGCATCAGCGTCGCCGACAATCAGGACGCGTCCCTGCCGGGCCGCGTCGGTCAGCCGCTTCATATTCGGAATGAGTTTCTCCGCGCCGGGCACGTACAGCTTCCCGCCCGGCAGCATGAAATCCGCCTGCGTATCCGTGTCCCAGAAAATCACTGACCGCGAGATCATGCTCCCTTGTTCCCTCTCGTAGTTAGATGCGCGCCGCGCGCTCGACGCGCCGCCGTTCTTCGTCAAGCAAACCTTCCAGTTTTTCGCTGTGCCGGACCGGATAGGGGGCCGCTTCCCCGCTCAAGCTGCGCACCGGCGCCGGCAACCGCGCCCTCTGTTCCATGCACCGCTCGCTGGCGGCGTTTAAGTCCGTGCGCGGAACGATGCGATTGCCTCCGGCCATCACCGGAGTGAGCAGCAATTCCGCGCGCGGAAAATTTTCTTCCGCGAGACCGATGACGTCGTTCGCGAAACGCCCGTCAGGATGGCTGAAGCGAAAGACCTGTTTTTTGCCGGGGTACGTCACTTTTTTGGCGCTGAACTTTGCGGCCGAGCGCACCTCGCCGTCGATTTCCGTCTCAACCAGCTTGTAAATCACGCCTAATGCCGGTGAGTCGTTCGACGTGACAATCGCCGTCCCGACGCCGAAGCCGTCAATTCTGGCGCCTTCGGCCAGCAAGGAAGCGATGCGGTCTTCATCCAGATCGCCTGAGGCAAACACGGTGACATTCTGCCAGCCCGCTTGGTCCAGGCGCTGCCGAACCCAGACGCTGTCGGCCGTGAGATCGCCACTATCCAACCGTACGCCTCTTGGTTTCCGGCCCATCGCGATGATCTTTTCCACCGCCGCGCGCACATCATAGGTATCCACAAGCAGCACGGCATGGTCGGGAAAAATGTCGAGGAATTGCCGGAACGCTTCCTCTTCATTCTCGTGCGCCATGATCCAGGAATGCGCCTGCGTGCCATAGATGGGGATGCCGAATCGATGGCCCGCCGCAACATTCGAAGTTCCCTGGCAACCACCGATTACCGCCGCGCGCGCCGCGAGCACGCCCGACTCCATGCCGTGGGCGCGCCGCGTGCCAAATTCGATCACGATCCGCCCACCCGCTGCCTGCGTCACGCGCGCCGCCTTGCTGGCAATCATCGTCTGAAAATTGATCGCCGCCAGCAAGAAGGTTTCAACGATCTGCGCTTCCATAATCGGCGCGGTAAGACGCAGGATCGGCTCCCCGGGAAAGAACACCGTGCCTTCCGGCATCGCCCAGACGTCGCCGGAGAAATGAAACTTGGCCAAATATTCAAAAAATCCGCCGCCGATGCGACCGAACACGGGTTGCTTTCGCAAGTACGCGATTTCTTCACCGGAAAATTGGACGTTCTCAAGAAAATCGAGCGCCTGATCAAGGCCGGCGGCAACCAGATAGTTTCGCCGCGCCGGGAGGGAGCGAACAAACAGTTCGAACGTTGCGCGGGCATCGAAACTCGTTTCGAGATAACCCGCCGCCATCGTCAATTCATACAAGTCGGTCTGGAGGCCGGAATACTTGGGGTTGGGAGTCATCCAATGTCCGCGGCCATTATGCCATCCGCCTCAAGCCCGACGCCACACCAGCGCCTATCGCGGCGCATCTGAAGAATTCTCCGGCTTCGGTGATCGGAGACTACGCGAACCCCGGGCCAGATCCTGGCTCATATCGGCGACCTGCTCGATTGATCTTCAGGGCACAACCAGTGTCAGAGCTACACAAAAATAAAGCCCCGGAGGGTTGAGGTCCGGGGCGGAAGTAGCAGCGGCGAAATCGCTGCAAGAATTGATGCAATGCCGGGTGACTCGCCAGCGCCTGCCGCGTATCCGCCAGCCGCGTAAGCGGCTTCGGACCCACGGCGAGACACCCGACCCGCGCGTTGATTCGAGAAATCTATCTTGCGAAGAGGCCGTCTTATCCGAGGATGGCGTCTTTGAACGCCTTTGCCGCACGGAGACGCACAACCGTCTTCGCCTTGATCTTGATCGCTTCGCCAGTTTGCGGATTGCGGCCCATGCGCGCCTTCCGGTGCGCCTTCACCGCGCGACCGATGTTTGGAATGACAAATTTGCCCGCACCGCCCTTGCATTCTTTGACTGCCAGCTTGAACAGTTCTTCGAAGAATTGCGCTGCGACTTTCTTTGACGTCCCAACTTTCTCGGCGATGTGCGCGACGACCTTGGACTTGCTCAGTGGTTTTGCCATCTAGTTTCGTTTTCCTCCTCAGAATTTGGTGCTGCAGGCGCGTCGGCTAGCCTCAAAGAGCACCAACCGCGCACGGGGAGCACTATAAGGGCAGAGTCCGCTCAACGCAAGAAAAAAACATTCAAAAAGGCAGAGATAATGCCCCTTCCAGCAGTGCGCCCCGGCCCAGAGCCGCTCTCAGCGCGGACGCGAATGTTCCGCCTCCGTGCAAATCTCTGCTTGATGCGCCTGATACTAACCAATCCTGGAATCCTTGCAGCCTCTCTCGGCAGCTACCGAGGCCGCTGATTTCCTATTCACCTGGAAGGGGTCTGCTACAGGCCAGCCAATCCTTCATAGAACTGAGCGACCGCCTTGATTCCGCCAAAATAATTTTCGAGTGCGATGTGTTCGTCCGGAGCGTGCGCGTTTTCGTCAGGCAGTCCGAATCCCAGCAGAATGCACGGCACCTTGAATGTGTCATGCATCTGCGTGACGAATGGAATGGAGCCGCCCTCACGGATGAACACCGCCCGCTTGCCGAATCCCTTCTCGAGCGCCCGGCGCGCCACCTCGAAGAACGGATGCGTGTACGGCGCAACCCAGGGCTTGCCTTGGCTGTGCACGTCGAGCTTGAACTTTACCGTCTTCGGCAATAGTTTGCGGATATGCCGCCCGAGGAGCCGCGTGATCTGATCCGGATTCTGATTCGGCACCAGACGCGTCGAAAATTTGGCGTACGCCTTGGATGGGATCACTGTCTTCGAGCCTTCGCCGGTGTAGCCGCCCCAGATACCGTTCAATTCGAGCGTCGGCCGCGTCCAAAGCTGTTCGACAATCGAGAATCCCTTTTCCCCTCCAAGCCCCGGCGCGCCTACCGTCTTGCGAAATTCGCTTGCCTTCCACGGAAGGGCGTTGAGCGCCTTGCGCTCGGCCTTCGATAGTTTTGCGACGTCGTCGTAAAACCCGGGTACGGTCACGCGGAAATTGCTGTCGTGCAGCTTTGCGAACAGCTCGCACAGGATCGTGATCGGATTCGGCGCCGCGCCCCCGAACACGCCCGAGTGCAGGTCTTGCGCCGGGCCGGTAATTTCGATTTGGTAATAATTAAGGCCGCGCAGGCCGTAAGTGATCGACGGCACGCCTCGCGCCAGCATGGAAGTGTCGGAGACAACCAGCGCGTCGGCCTTGAGCCGCGCCCTGTTCGCATTCACGAAATCCCAGAGGCTCACGCTGCCGACTTCCTCTTCCCCTTCGATCATCACCTTCAGATTGATGGGCAGCTTGCCCGCGGTCTTGCGAATCGCATCGAGCGCGCGGATGTGAATGTGCACCTGGCCCTTGTCGTCGGCTGTCCCGCGGCCATAGAGGTTCCCCCCGCGGATCGCCGGCTCGAATGCCGGCGAAGCCCACAAGTCCAGCGGCTCGGGCGGCTGGACGTCGTAGTGCCCATAGAACAGCACGGTCGGCTTCCCGGGCGCGTGCAGCGATTCACCGTAGACCAGCGGATGCATTTTCGTCGGCACGATCTCGATGTTGTCCAAGCCCGCCGCGCCCAGCCGGTCCGCAACCCACTTCGCCGCGCGCTCGATATCCGGCTTATGCTCGGATTGCGCGCTGACACTCGGAATCCTCAAGAATTCGAACAAATCGCTCAGGTGCTCTTCACGCTTCGATTCAATGTATTCCGTCAGGTTCATATGCCGCTCCCTTTATTAGCGTCCTTCTTGGCAAATGGTCAGCGAAATCATAGCGCGTTTCCCCTGCCACAAGACACATGGAAACACGCGCTACCCGGTGAGCTACACAT
>JAIQES010000023.1 GCA_020073705.1 Terriglobia bacterium | reverse complement strand
GACGCGGGGAGCTTGCGAACTTGCCGGCTCAGTGCGGCGACGACCGCAGCAGTGTCTTTGCTGGCCACTTTTACGAGCGTGGTAAAACGCGAACGACGTTCCACCAAGGTGACGATGTGACTGTTGCGGGCACCGCCGATGAGATCACCCTCCCAATGCGTGACCCGAGTCGCCCGGAAGGTAGGTTCGATCTGGAGCTGGTGTTTTCTCGGCTGTTGGGTTCGGATATTTCCTACGGTTCTATGTTTCCGCCAAACGTGAATAAATGTGCGACTGGGACCCTCAGAACCGTGAATTGAACCAACCCCACAACTGCTGGTCCGTAGCGCGTAAACGAACGCGATGGTCATTTTTGGAGCGCCGCAAGACCAAGACCTGATGGCACAGGGCAAGGGTTTCACATGACAACCGGTGGCGCAAACGGGTAGTGGGTGTCATTGGCGGATCTCCAAAGTGTGGCGACGCAGATTGTCTCAATGGAGGGGTTCACCCCAGCTCGATTAGAGACAATTGTGTCGCTGCGAAAGCACCAAAGCTCAACAGGTTTCTACTGAGTTCAACAGAGGTTGGCGCCTGGTTATGGCTAGTATGGCCGGGACGCCTCGCACATTCCGGGGACAAATGCACAGTTTGGCTTGCCGCTTATCTTTTCTCATGGAGTGGCCGAGGTTTCTGCCGTTCACCACCAAGTGGCGCGCCCACTCTTGCTGTACTCACTCCTTTTCCGGCTTATGTAACGCAAGCGTGCGGTAAGAACGATACACGTATAGCAGCGCCGATGGGCGGCTCGACAATCGAATGTCCTGAACGGCGCCAAACATAACAGAGTGCGTGCCCACTTCCAGCACTTGAGTGAGGCGGCAGTCAAAGCAGACGAGCGCATCTCGCAGAGCGGGCGCGCCGGTTGCGAACTTCTCCCATAACGGAGAGGCAAAACGCTCTTTCATCGGCGTCCCGGTTCGGTGTGCAAACAGTTCCGAAAGCCCCTGCTGATCTGCGGCGAGCGTGTTGACACAGAAAACGCCGTTCTCCTTAAAGATAGAGTGCAACGGACTGAAGCGGTTCTGGCAAACCAGCAGCGTTGGGGGATCGTCCGTTACCGAACACACGGCTGAAGCGCTGAACCCGGCGCATCCGGCCGGGCCGTCCGTCGTGATAATATTCACATGCGCGGCGAAACGCGCCATGCCGTCGCGATAGAGTTGACTTGAAATCATGTGCTGCGCTCCTCTTGAGGTGCTGCGCAAAATACCAAAGTGAAATAATTATGCCAACAGATTTATCGTATATCGGTAGTACAGCGTTGCAGGCAATGAAGCCATGTAATTTTATAAGAAAAGTGCTGGCATATACACGACCGAATCAAGGGATGCTGCGAGTAGGCCGGTGACGAAGCGCGCATTGCGCTCCGCGCGTTTGGACCCCGCTGCACCGCCCAACGCCCACCAGACTTCAGTCCGAGGAGGAAACGGATGATGGAACGAACCCCTGCGCTCGGCGCCAATCGCAAGACCGGGTCAGAAACAGACTCGTTATTGAACGGTGTGAGTTATCTTGCCAGTCTTCAAGACAGCCGCGAAGTGTACATCTACGGTGACCGCGTCAAGGATGTCACCGGGCACGCTGCTTTCCGCAATTCCTGCCGGTCTATCGCCCGGCTGTACGACGCCCTCCACGATTCCAGGCACAGGGATACTCTTACTGCAATAGACAGATTCGGATGCCGCACGCACAAGTTTTTCAAGCCCAGTTACTCGGCGCAAGAGCTGTCCGAAGCTCGCGACGCAATCGTGTCCTGGGCGCGTTTGAGCTACGGTTTTATGGGGCGAACGCCAGACTACAAAGCCGCATTTATGGCCAGCATGGCTGCCGAGCCCGAATTTTATGCGCCGTTTAATGAGAACGCTCGGAAATGGTACGCACTATATTCTTCCCAATGTTTGTTCCTGAATCACGTGCTCATCAATCCGCCGGTGGACCGAAACCGGCCGGTGCATGAAGTCGGCGACGTGTTCGTTCATGCCGTCAAGGAACGGGACGACGGCATCGTGGTCAGCGGCGCCAAGATGCTGGCGACCGGCTCGGCTATAACGCACGCGACATTCGTGGCCCAGAATAGCGCCACGACTCTGGATAAGGAGAAAGCGAAAGATTTCGCGCTGGTGTTCATCGCGCCGATGGACACGCCTGGCGCGAAGCTGCTCTGCAGGCCTTCCTACGAAAGGAACGCGAAAAGCCCGTTCGACCATCCGCTTTCAAGCCGCTTTGATGAGAACGATGCCGTGATGGTGTTCGACAACGCGTTCATCCCCTGGGAAAACGTGCTCGTTTACCGCGATCCTGAAAGAGCCAACTCCTTCTACGGACATTCCCGGTTCGTGAATCGCTACAATCTTCAATCCTCCTCGAGATTGATCGTCAAGCTGGACCTTATGGCGGGGCTATTTGCAAAAGGTATTGAAACGAACGGCACCGATGCGTTTCGTGGTGTCCAGGCCGCTCTGGGCGAGATCCTCGGATGGCGGAATGTGATCTGTGCGCTGAATGCCGCCATGTGTCTGGATCCCGAGGAAGCTCCTGGTGGCACGGTCGTTCCGAAAATGGAATATGCCCATACGATGCGGCTGTTCGGCTCACAGTGCTGGCCATCCGTGCGCAACACTTTTGAGAAGTTTCTCGCCGGCAGCTTGCTCGTTGCGCCATCAAGTTATGAGGATTTGTTGAATCCGGACCTGAAGCCTCTGCTCGAAAAGTATTATCGCGGTTCGTCCTCTTCCGCCGAGGAGCGGATCAAGCTTTTCAAACTGATTTGGGATGCGATTGGCACGGAATTTGGCGCTCGCCACGAACTCTATGAGATCAATTATTCCGGGAACCAGGAGCAAATCCGGATCGACATCCTGAATGGCGCACGCAAGAACGGCATTCTCGACCGGTGTATCGCGCTCACCGAGCAATGCATGTCCGACTATGACCTGGACGGCTGGAAGGACTCAACCTGGTTCTGGGATAAGTAGTTCAGGAGGACAGTGGACCGGTTTCTATGACTTTGGCGCCATTGGGGATCTGGATTGAATTTGCTCTCTTGCGGCTGTGTTAGCCGCATTCTGTTTTTCCTCGCGAACTGTTGGTCCAATACGGCGCGGCATACATATCCTGTTCTGCTCCACTTGCAGTTTTAACGGGGTTGCTGCTCAACTGCTATAATCTCAACCCATCGCTCATGCGTTGGGTTTCGTGTGTAACGGGGAATGATGTTGCCGAGACCAGCCGAAAAACGAACCAGGACAAGAAGGAAAAGGAATAGCAGACCTCATCGATCGATTCAAATCATTCCGTTGATGGGGCTTCCGGAGATTGCGCCTGGCGATGATCTCAGCCGGCAGATCGTCGACGCCCGCAAGAAGCAAGGCCTAGTCATCCGCGAAGGTGATATTTTCGTTGTGGCACATAAGATTGTGTCCAAGTCCGAGGGGAAAATCATTTCGCTTGATTCAATTGAACCTTCGGAGCGGGCCGTGCAATGGGCGACGCAATATCACAAAGATTCGCGCGTGATCGAAATCGTTTTTCGGGAGGCAAACCGTATCGTGCGGATGGAGCGCGGAGTGATTGTCGTGCAAACACGGCACGGTTTCGTGTGCGCTAACGCGGGCGTGGATCTTTCGAACACACCTGGCGGAACGGCGATCCTGCTGCCGGAAGATCCAGACCGCTCGGCGCGCACACTTCAAGCGCAACTTTCGAAAGCATTCGGCGTTCCTGTGGCGGTGATCATCTCCGATACATTCGGGCGCCCCTGGCGAGAAGGCCTTGTTAATGTCGCTCTCGGCGTGGCTGGGGTTGCGCCCCTATTTGATTATCGCGGGAAGCTCGATGGTAGCGGGAAAAAGTTGCAGGCAACGGTGATCGCCGTAGCCGATGAAATTGCCTCAGCTGCCGAGCTTGTGATGGGCAAGGCCGACCGTGTGCCGGTGGTTGTAGTTCATGGCCTAAGAATTGCTGATCACCCCGGAAGCGGCCGCGATTTGATCCGCTCGCCGGAAACCGATCTTTTCCGATAGCTCCTCTGTCTACAAGAAATCCGGTTTCGCCAACACCCTAGATAATGGGGATATTTTGTTCGTCTGGCTTATGGGTGAGTAGGTCCGTCTGCCGATCGTACTCAGTAAATGCAGGGCCGAGAATATAACCGCCGCCATCGAATGGATCGAGCAGGCCGATCTTGCCGAGACTTCTGTTTGGGGCATCGCGACTCTGGGGCTGGGTGATATTATCTCGGCGGGTGCGCCAGGAGCTGCCGGCTTCGCACGCGAACCACCATTGTTTCTGGAACGGGGCCGATCGTGCCGATATCGAAATCAGCGGCCTCGGAATGAGGTAGATTTCGGTTGTTGCAGGTTCTTGGCAGCCGAGAAAATGCTGGCGCGCAGACAGCCAGGTTGAAAACGGGTTGTGAACCGCGACTGGGCCCAGACTTATTTTGTGGCCAGATTTGAAAAAGGAAAAAGTATAGGAGAGATTCGTGATGGTCCTGATCCCTGCCCTCCTCGGCGCAGTTCTTTTCTCCGATGTCGCGCAAAGAGTGGTATTCCTAACGCTGACTGGCGTGAGCCTTTGGCTCTTTTGCAGAACGCTCAATCAGCGGCTCTTTTCGCATTTCCCCAAGCCCTGGAATATTCCTACAGGACCGGTCGGGAAACGACTCTGGAGAATTTTTGTCGAGGTTGCCTTGCAATCCCGCGTTGTGCGCGACCGGCCAGTCGCCGGAATTTTTCACGCGCTAGTCGTTTGGGGTTTTGCCGCTTTCGCATGGGTTAGCCTAAGACATCTTTCTCTCGGCATACGTGGACTCGAACACGCCGATAATGCGCCGGGGTTTTATGGTGTCTTCGCCGCCGTTTGGGCCATTGCCGTGCTCCTTGGCATGATCGCTCTCTCGTTCCGCCGATTCGTCTTAAGGCCTAAAGCTCTTGGAGCACTTTCCGCCACATCGGGACTTGTCGCTATCCTGATTTCTCTGCTCATGGTGACCTATTTGTTGGGGTGGAAGACGTTCCCCGTTCCGAGCACGGCATGGAAAATAAACTGGTGGGTTCACACGCTTTCGTTCCTTGCCCTGCTCGTTGTCATTCCACGGTCAAAACACTTGCATCTCGTCCTTGCCCCTTTCGCCGTTTTCTTCCGTCCTGAAACGACCAGCCGAGTCCGGGCTCTTCGAGAAGATGGTGAAGACCTGGGCCTGGTGCGCTTCAAGGAGCTCAGTTGGAAGGACGTGCTCGACGTGAACGCCTGTGTGGAGTGCGGGCGCTGCACTGAATTTTGTCCCGCAAACCAAATTGGCGGATCCCTTAGCCCCAAAGAAATCATCCTCGACATGCAGAGAGGGCTTCTTCATGGCGGTGACGTCATTGCCGGAACCTCTGCAGAGAAAGACGCAGGGTCCGTCTGCATTCAAGAACAGGACTTGTTCCAGTGCCTGTCCTGCGGGGCCTGCGAGTATGTCTGTCCAGTTGGTATCGAGCACGTGGGACGCAAGATCCTAGACCTCCGGCGGGGCTTAGTCAGCGAGGGCCGGGTCTCAAACGACAAGGTCGTGACGCTGTTTACGACCATGGAGCGGGCCCCGCACAACCCCTGGGGAATCACGCAAGATACCCGGAAGAAGTTCATAGAAGGGAAACAGTTTCCAATCTTTGATGGAAAGCAAGAATGGCTTTTCTGGCTAGGTTGCGGCTTGAATTTCGATCCACACGGTCAGGACGTGGCGTTTGCTATGAAGCGGATTCTTGACTCAGCCAGTCTGTCTTGGGGCGTACTGTCGCGGGAGTCCTGCTGCGGAGAACCGGCGCGGCGCGGTGGCAACGAATACCTCTACCTGCAATTAGCGGAAGAATTGACGAAAACCCTGGCCCAAAATGGCGTCAAGAAAATTGTTTCGTGCTGCCCCCATTGCACGACGATGCTGGACAAGGACTACCGGCAGATCAACTCCTATGCAGCGCTCGGTATACGCGTGGTACATCATTCGGAACTGATCGAGGGTCTGCTTCCGAAGCTCCGCCTCGAGCCGTCTCCCGGATCGGTGACGTATCACGACCCATGTTATCTTGCCAGGGGGCGAGGGATCACCCAAGCGCCCAGGCAGATCCTCCACAGTTGCGGAGTTTCAGTTACGGAAACAAGACATCATGGCCAAAACACGTTCTGCTGTGGGGCAGGGGGCGCGCAGCTTTTTATAACTGACGACCGCCGTGAACAATCAGCAGAGCGAGTGAACCAAAAACGATTTTCGCAGATTGCAGAAACGGGGGCGTCCACGGTCGCGGTTGCCTGCCCATACTGCCCCATTATGCTTCGCGATGCAGCCGTTCATGCGAAACGTGACGATATCGCTATTCTTGACCTTGCCGAAATTGTTGCGAGTCGCTTAAAAAAGGGGAGCGGCAATGGAAAGCCTGAGACTATTGCTTGATCGTGGATGTCCATGTGTGTCAAACATGTTTGTGCCAGAGTAGGTGACGCCAGGCAACGTAGAACGCACCAGCAAACCATGGACGCCGAGCCAACGGAAGCTATCAGACGCCTATGTCGGAACGCAGAATGAAGGCATTTATCGTGCAGCAGGAACTCGGACTATTTCCACGGAGCATTTAGCATGGCGGGCCACAGCTTCGGCTACACTTCCCATCAAGAAGCGGTCTAAACCCCTTCGTCCATGGGAGCCGAGTACGATCAAGTCGGCGTTCCACTTCGAGGCGAGATCGATGATTTTTGACTTAGGATCACCCTCTTCGAGGGTTGACGTGACATTAAAACCCGAGGTGCGCAATATCCCGGTGGCTTTTGTTACCAGTGCTTTGGCTTGCTCTCGTTGGGCTTTCCAGACTGCCTCGAACTCGGGATCGTAACCTCCCATTTCGCGGCCGAGCAAAAGAGAAGGCGGCAAAAGCACATGCAGGACCCGCACTTCTGTTTCCTGCGGCCGAGCTTGCCCAACCACCATTTGTATTGCTGCTTCTGAGAACTTGGAATCATCGATCGCAAGAAGAATCTTCATATGGTGTCCTTTTCAACGCATCGTAGGGTCTCCCGCCCGGTTGCCGGACTCGGAATTGTCCCAGTCGCTGACGATGTCTGGTGGAGACAATATCACAGGTAACCGTGATTCGCTCTTCCAACAAGCGCGGGTGGCCGGCCTTTTAGCAACTTTGAAGTGAGGGGTGCCCCAGTCTTCGGTTTTTGAAGGCTGGGGCTTTCTTTGAACGAGCCGAAGCGAACAGCGGCAAACGCCGGTAACAGCTACAGGTGATAAAGTGGAGGTGACCTTGTCCGTACCGGCGTCTCAATCCTTTGGGCATGAACTCTCCAGCCAAGAACCCCGCCCTTGTCCGCAGGAGCGCACAAGAACGGGGCACCCCAAACCTAGTATCATAACTCCGAGCGAACGTATGGAAGTGGTATCATCCCGTCGTGCGCTCTCATCCGCAAGGAAGAATTAAAAGGCCGGGCCACCCGCCCAAAAAAGTAGATAATCATATTTGGGCGATTGCCCTTCACTACATGCACTACAATTTCTGCCGGATTCATCAAACCTTGCGCGTCACTCCCGCGATGGAAGCTGGGATCGCAGATCACGTCTGGTCGATTGAGGAAGTAGTTTCCTTGCTGGACAGAAGTGCTAATATTGCGGCCTAAAGTAAAAAACCCCGATTGCAGTCGGGGTCTTGGGCACTAGCCTGTGCTCCGAAATTAGCACAGGAGTGTGCCAATGTCGAGTAGTAACGACTTCATCACATTCGCAGCTGACGTGTGCATTCCAAGTGCGGAGCCTGTTACTTTAGCTTCACCTCCACCAGCAATTTCGCAAGCGCCAGCAAACAGATTGGAGCGTGTGGCGCAACTGTCTCTGTTGAACATTGATGTCTCGAATCATCTCTACCGTGGCGATTGTCTAAGCATGTTGGATTTGATCCCGGATGGTTCCGTGGACTTGATCTACATTGATCCGCCTTTTTACAGTCAGCGGTATTACGAGACCTTTTGGGGAGAAGAAGCAGAGCACTATGCCTTTGAGGATCGCTGGAAGGGCGGGATACAAACGTATCTGAGCTATCTGGCGGATCGAATTAGAAAAATGCAGGCGAAGTTAAAGGCTACAGGAACCTTCTACCTGCATCTTGACTGGCATATCTGTCATTACATGAAAGTAGAAATGGACAAGATTTTTGGGTACAACAATTTTCAAAACGAGATCATCTGGCGCAGGACCACGGCTCACACCGATACTCATGGTTTCGGGCATATCCACGACAATTTGTTTCGCTACTCCAACGGCGGGAAACCAATCTTTAATGTCGAATTAAAGCCGTACCCAAAGGCGTACCTCGACAAATACTTTATCTTCGAGGACGAGTATGTCGCAACGCGAGGCAAGCATTGGCGTGCTGACATCACGGGCGCAGGACTCCGCAACGGAGAAACTGGGGAAGTGTGGCGAGGATTCGACCCTGCAAAGATCGGCAGGGGACGGCACTGGATGAGAAAACCAAGAGAGCTTGAACGATTATACCGGGATGGAAGAATTTACATCTCTGACGGTGGGGGCGTACCGAAACTTAAACGTTACGAAAAGGAATTGAAGGGAGTTCCGGTGGATTCGATTTGGGAGGATGTTCCTTCTCTTGGCGGTCTATCCAAGTCGGCTCGTGAATCAGTTGGATACCCGACACAGAAACCTGTCGCTCTACTGGAGAGGATTATCAAGGCGAGCAGTAATCCTGGAGATGTTGTCCTAGATGCATTCTGTGGCTGCGGTACAACCTTAGAAGCTGCTCAAAGGCTTGCACGCCGCTGGATCGGGATCGACATTTCGCAATCCGCTATTCGTGTCGTGGAAAACCGGCTGCGAAAAATTGGTGCTCCGATAACTCAGATTCACGGCATGGTGGAAAATGAGAGACAACTTCACGACTTGGACTGGCGGGAATTTCAGACATGGGCTGTGGACGCCGTGCAAGGGCGGCACAGTCCTCGAAAGATAGCGGACATGGGCATTGATGGTTTCACATTTATGGAAAATCATCCGATTCAGGTCAAACAGATAGAGTCTGTGGGCAGACCAGTCATAGATAACTTCGTCGGCGTGCTGGAACGTGAGAAGGACAAACGCGGCCTAATAATAGCGTTCGATTTTACCAAGGGCGCTCAAGCCGAAGTTGCCCGCCTAAAACGGGAACAGGACATTGAAATTGAGTTGATAACCTGCAAGCGATTAATGCGAGAAGAAATTCCCTATCGAAAGCTTGCCTAAGCCAAACTGTACCACTACCTGAGATTGACACGATAGGCCGGCTGGCGTATGTTCGTGCATGGAATTGAAATTGGGCCCAATTGGGCAGAAATTCCATGAACTGAACGCTGGTTCGAAAATATTTCTTAACATGCGAAAAGGACGAGTCGTTCGACGTGCTCGCAGTCAATTCCGTGACATCTGACCAACGATTCAGGCCTAGGGAGGGAAAACTGTGCTTTTAACTGATATCGAGTTCCATGAGGCGAACACTTTGAAGGAAGCCTCGGAATGCATGGCGCGGTACGCGCCCAACGCCCGCTTGATGGCCGGAGGAACCGACCTGCTGGTGGACTTGAAGACGGGCCGAGTTGGCACGAACCATGTCGTTTCCCTCAATCGAATCGCCGCTTTACGTGGTCTTGCGACAACCAACGGGAGCCTGCGCATGGGAGCGCTTACCACGCCCCACCAGCTCTGGGCCTCGACAACGATTTGGGAGCGCTTCCCGGCTATCCTGGATGCGGTCCGGGATATGGCAGTGCCGCAAATCCGCAACATGGCCACTGTGGGCGGCAACATTGCCAGCGCCGTTCCGTCGGGAGACCTGCCGCCGATTTTGACCGTGTTGAAGGCCTCCGTAATCTTGTGGTCGTTATCCGGAGAACGAGAGGTGCCGCTGGAGGACTTCTTTCTCGGCCCGCGAAAAACGGTCCGGAGGGATGAGGAGATCCTCACGGAGATTCGCCTGCCCTATCCTCCGCCGCGGTTCGGCGCGGCCTACGTTCCGTTCGCGTTGCGGGAGGCCAACGGCTGCTCCGTTGCGGCGGTGGCGGCCAGTCTTTTGCTGGATCAGAAGGGCATCATCCAAGATGCCCGCGTCTGCCTGGGAGCGGTGGCCCCCATCCCCCTGCTGGTGAAAGCGGCAAAGGCGGCCCTGGTGGGCAAAGCCGCTGACAAGGCGGCGTTTCGCCGGGCAGCAGAGGAGGCCGCGAAAATTTCGAAACCAATTTCGGACATCCGCAGTTCTGCTGTTTACCGGCAGGAACTGGTCAGCGTCTTGACGCGTCGAGCACTTGATAGCGCACGACAACGGGCTCTTGGAGGACAGCAATGATACGGACATACACGTTAACGGTTAACGGTTACGATCGGGCGGTGTCGATTGCACCGGGCGAGATCCTGGCGGATGTCTTGCGGGACAAGCTGAATCTGACCGGAACCAAGAAGGGCTGCAATTTGGGCGACTGCGGCGCCTGCACCGTGCTGGTGGATGGCGAGCCGATGAATAGTTGCCTCTTGCTGGCCAGCCAAATGGAGGGCAAGCAAATCACCACTATTGAGGGCGTCGCGCACAACGGAAAACTGGCGCCCATCCAGAAAGCGTTCGTCGAGGAAGGCGCGGTTCAGTGCGGTTACTGTACCCCCGGGATGATCCTGTCCTCGGTCGCGCTGCTAGAAAAGAATCCTCGGCCCACGGTGCAGGAAATCAAAGACGGTCTGGCAGGCAACTTGTGTCGTTGCACGGGTTACACGGGCATCATTCGGGCCGTCCAGCGATGTGAGAACTACCGCGACGACGGCACCTGCGCCAAAAAGGAGGTCGTGGCCGAGAACAGCCGCTTCAACAGCATAACGCTTTCCATGCCGCGCGTGGACGCCGCCGACAAAGTCACGGGCCGGGCGCAGTACACCGCCGACATCGCGCGGTCGAACATGATTCATGGCAAGATCCTGGGTTCGCCCATTGCGCATGGCCGGATCAAGCGCATTGACGTTTCCAAAGCCAAGGCGCTGCCGGGTGTTTTGGCAGTCATCACGGGGGCTGATGTGCCGGATACGAAGTACGGTGTTTCGCCCGCTCGCTACGACGAATATGTCCTGGCGAAGGATAAGGTTCTGCACGAAGGGGACAATGTGGCGGCGGTGGCAGCAGTGGACGAGAGAACAGCGGAGAAAGCCCTCGGGCTGATTGAGGTGGAATATGAAGAACTGCCCCCGGTGCTGGATGCTATGGAAGCCATCGCTGAGGGAGCTCCCCAGCTTCATGAGCGTTACAAGAGGAACATCAACACGGTGGTCGAGCAAACCTTTGGCGACCTCGAGAAGGGTTTTGCCGATTCGGACCACATTCGGGAAGAAACGTTTATCGGGAACAACACCCAGCAACAGCCACTGGAACCGCACGCTGCAATGGCCTACTGGGAATATGACGGCACACTGGTGCTCTATACCTCCACGCAGGCTCCGCATTACGTGCAGTACATGCTGGCCCACGTGCTCCACATTCCGCTGGGCAAAATACGGGTCATTCGCCCGGCGGTGGGCGGAGGCTTCGGATGCAAGGCGGCCACTTCGCCACTGGACCTTTGCTCCGCCATCTTGAGCAGGATTACAGGACGGCCGGTGCGGATGACCTTTACGCGCGAGCAGATGATGCACTACGGTCGCGGGCGTCACAAGCAGCATATGAAGATGAAGCTGGGCGTGGACCGCGACGGTAAGATCAAGGCCTTCCAGAGCGAGATCTATCTGGACGGCGGGGCCTACACTTCCTTCGGAGTGGCCACCGCCTATTATGCGGGCAGCATGATGCCGACGCTCTATCACATTCCCAACTACCAATACCACGGCTATCGGGTTATGACGAACAAGCCTGCCTGCGGGGCCTTTCGCGGGCACGGCGTGCCCCAGCCGCGCTTTGCCTTTGAATTATTGTTCAATATGATCGCGGAAGATCTCGGAATTGATCCCATCGAGATTCGGCTGCGCAACTCCATGACTCCCAACACCTTGACGGTCAACGATCTGGACATCAAGAGCTGCGAGCTCACGGCGACGCTCCTGGCCGCGCGCGAGAAGTCGGGCTGGAAGGAAAAGTTCGGCAAGCTGCCAAAAGGCCGAGGGATTGGAATCGGCTCAGGAGGGTTCGTCTCGGGAGCTGGCTACGCCATTTATCGAGGCCAAGTGCAGCTCTCGCATGAAAAAGGCCGAGAGCCATTCGTGAAGAAATCGATCTTTCCCCATGCCAATGCGATAGTCAAGGTGAACGAGGATGGCATGGCTGTGATCGTGATGATCGGGGCGGCCGAAATCGGGCAAGGAGGCGAAACGGTCATGGTGCAAGTCGCCGCTGAGGAGTTGGGTATTCCACCCTCCCGTATCCGCACCCGCTGCGAGGACAGCGACATCTCGCCCATTGATCTGGGCGCATACTCTTCACGCGTAACCCTTATGGGCGGCAATGCCGTCAAGCACGCGGCGACGATGGTGGTGGAAAAAATGAAGCCGTATGCGGCGGCGATCCTCGGATGCAGCGAGGGCGAGGTGAAGCTGCTGCGGGATGCCAGAATGGTTGTGGCGGGTGATGAGACACGCAGCGTGCCCTGGGAAGAGGTAGCCCGAAAGTACTTCAACGATCGGGGGCCGCTTGTTGGCACCGGTTGTTACAAACCGCCCGATGGGCTGGGCGGGGATTTCAAAGGAGGCACGGTTGGTACCAGCCCCGCCTATTCCTTTGGAAGTTCCGTGTGCGAGGTCTCGGTGGACTTGGAAACCGGCAAAGTGAAGGTCGAGCGGTTCACCGATTTCCACGACTGCGGTACTCCGATCAATCCGCAAATGGTGCATGGGCAGGTCGAGGGTTCAATGGTCATGGGCGCGAGCGAGACCGTCATGGAAGACGTGCAGTTCGACAAAATGGGCCATATCCTGAACCCAAACCTCCACGGTTACCTGATGATGACGATCAAAGACGCTCCCGAGGTCTTCAGCGGCATAGTGGATTCCTACGAGCCGGAAGGTCCTTTTGGGGCCAAGGAGATCGGCGAGGGAAGCACGTGTACGGTGCTCGCCGCCGTGGCCCACGCGATCGCCAATGCAACCGGCGTGTGGATTAAGGAGCTGCCTATTACTCCCGAAAGAATCATGAACGCCATCCACGCCAAACAATCCATCTCGGAAGTGGTCAGCACGCCGGGCGACGACTGAGAGAACGACCCTCGCAAGCCAGAGCTGCGTTTGTGTTTTCGCCTCCGCGAGAATGGCGGCTACACATACGATTCAGACTCTACGTGCGGTTCTTACGCGGGCGATATGGTCAAGAAAACCGATCCAGTAGGTGACACGATCTGCTACTCATACGATGCCCTGCGCCGGGTGATCAGCACGACCTACGGCGGGACGTACGCTTCGGTTACTCCCAACAAGCATTTCGTGTAGGACACTGCCGCTGTCAACCGCGTGGGTCGGGCATCCGCAAGTATTGCTCACCGCGCGCTTCTTCCCCCCAAGCGTAAACCTGCCAATTCACTTATCATACTGGCGGTGAAATCAACCCACGCCGGGGGAGCAAGGCTCGCGGCGATGCGCTATTCGAGCAGAAAGGCTGAGGTGCGGTTCATGAAGGGACAAATGGAGTCTGCGGTTGTTGCCGGCATGCGCGTGATGCTGGCGATTTTTGCAATTGTGGCGCTGGATATTTGCGCGTTCGCTCAATTCGGAGGTTCCAGCGCGCCCTCGCAAAGTCCGCAAGTGAATCAGGTTCCGCTGTCGGGGCGCGGGGCACAGAACGGGTCGGTGGCGGCCACGGAGACGCCTGTGCCAGGAACCACCACGAGCGTGAATACTTTGAATCCCACGGTGCAGGTGCAGGGTCCTTATGCGGGCAGCGCCAGCAGCACGGCTAAGATGCCGTTTACGGGGAAAGTGTCGCTGCGCGAGGCCGTCCAGCGAGGGCTTGAATATAACCTGGGCGCCGTGGGTTTGACGCAAGCGGTGCGCCAGGCGCATGGAAAGGCTACAGTCGCGCGCAGCTCCCTGTTGCCCAACATCACGGCGAACGCCATCGAGAACTTCCAGACCACAAACTTGCAGGCCGTGGGAATTCGTCTCAACGCGCCGATCCCGGGCTTCGCGTTTCCGGCAGTGGTGGGTCCCTTCAACTATCTGGACCTGCGGGCAAAGCTTACTCAGACCGTGGCGAACTTTACGGTCCTCAACAATTACCGGGCCGCCAAGGAATCTCTTCATGCCGACGAACTCTCCGCGCAGGACGCCCGGCAACTTGTGGTGCTGGCCGTCAGCGGCGCTTACCTGCAGGTGATTGCCGCGCAAGCCAGAGTCGGCTCGGCGCACGCGCAGGTGGACACGGCGAATGCTCTGCTCGATCAAACACAGCAGCAATTTCAGATCGGCACCGTTCCGCAAATTGACTTGACGCGGAGCCAGGTCGAGCTGCTGACGCAGCAACAGCGTCTGACTTCTCTGCGAAACGATCTTTCGAAACAGAAACTCAACCTGGCGCGCCTGACGGGCTTGCCCGTTACGGACCAACTCGAACTCACCGACACGCTCCCGTATTCGCCTGCGCCTGCCTACACCGTTGAACAGGCTCTGGAGCAAGCCGTGCAGTATCGCGCCGACTTGAAGGCGGCGGAGACGCAGGTGCGCGCGGCGGAGCGGGCGTTAGCGGCAGCCCGCGACGAGCGTCTCCCCTCCCTCACGGTGAGCGCCGACTACGGCGCCATTGGGGCGACCCCCGGGCAGGCGCATGGCACCTACGCCGTTACGGGAACTCTCAGCGTGCCGATCTGGCAAGGCGGCCGCATACCGGGAGACATCGAGCAAGCGAAGGCGGCACTGGCCCAGCGGCGCGCCGAACTCGAAGACACCAAAGGACAAATCGAGCGTCAGGTGCGCGAAGCCTTCCTGGATTTACAGGCGGCGGCAAGCCAGATCGAAGTGTCCCAGAAAAATCTTCAGCTTACGCGGGAGACATTGGAGCAGATGCGCTTGCGCCTCGATACCGGCGTGGTCAACTACGTGGAAATTGTACAGTCTCAGGAATCTATCTCGAGCGCGGAACTTGATTACATCAATAGCGTGTTTGCGCACAACCTGGCAAAGCTCAGCCTGGCCCGCGCCATTGGCCAAACCGAGAGCAGCCTTCCGCAGTTCCTGAAAATGGAGTGAGATCATTCGGTTTTCGTGTCCGACGCGGATTTAGTGAATGTGGCGAGTCTTCTTCTGCATGTAATCCATGAGCAAGTACTGGCCGAGGGTGTAGGGCGTGGTGAAATAGGCTTTGCCGCGGCATAGCTCCGTGACCTTCTGCACAAAGTGGATGAGGCTGTGGTCGCTTGCGAGCATGAACGTATTGATCAAGATGCCCGAGCGGCGGCAGCGCCCGACTTCTTCGAGCGTCTGTGTCACCACGAACGGATCGAGGCCGAACGCGTTCTTGTAAATCCGCCCATCGTCGAGAGTCAGCGCGGAGGGTTTTCCGTCGGTGATCATAACGATCTGCCGCATGTCTTTTTTTTGCCGTAAGAGGATGCGTCGCGCCAACCGCAGTCCCTCGCGCGTATTCGTGTAGTAGGGCCCGACCTGCACGCGTGCCAGCTCGCCAAGCGGCATCTCTTCGGCCGAGTCATGGAAGAGCACCAGATGGAGCGAATCGCCGGGAAACTGCGTGCGGATGAGGTGCGAGAGCGCCAGCGCCACTTTTTTCGCCGGGGTGAAGCGGTCCTCGCCGTACAAGATCATGCTGTGGCTGCAATCCAGCAGGAGCACAGTGGCGCACGAGCTCTGGTATTCAGTCTGGTGCACCATCAGATCCGGATAGTCGAGCTCAATGGGAACGCGTGCACCATCGCGGCGGACGGCGTTGAATAGAGTTGCGCTGATGTCGAGATTCAGCGTGTCGCCAAATTCATAGGCGCGCGAGATGCCGCCCGATTCGACGCCGGTAGACAAGTCGCGCGTGTCGTGCCGGCCGAAGCTGCTCTTTCCGAGTGATGCCATCAGGTCCTTCAACGTCTTAAAGCCGAGAAAATCGATCGTCTTGTCGGTGATTTCGAATCGCGCCTCGGTATCGCGGCCGCGGTCGCGGCCCTGGCCCACCTGCCCGCGCGGCGTCTTTTCCGGTGGGGGTGTCACTTGTGGCTGGCCAGTGACGTAGCCTTCCTCCATCAGCCGGTCCACCAACTGCTCGATCAGCTCTTCCATCTTCGCTTCCTGTTGTTCGGGCGTGCCGTCCAGCAGGTCCTGAAGTTGCTGATCGGGAATCAGGTCGCCCTCTTCCAGCGCGCGCTGGATGGCTTGGCGCAGCGCTTCCATCGACTTCTCCGGGTCCATCTCCGAAATGCCGTAGAATTGCGACTCGAAGCCGCTCTGGAGGAAGAAATCGGACAGGCGCTTGACCAGTTCCTGCAAGTCCACGCCGCCGCCCGGCTCGCCCGTGTACTTCGTGTAGCGGATATATTTCAAAGCTGCTCCTAATCGACCTGGCCTTAATTGAACTGGCGTCGCGGTGGACGCGGATGCTGCTCGCGCGGTTCGGGCGCTTTCTGACGTTCCGCATGGAACCCGCGCTCTTCGTTGCGGCTGATGCGTTTGTGCGCCCAGAGTCCCTCGAGGATAAACTCCGCGGCGGCGGCTATCCCGGCCGGACCGCTTCGGCCGCTTACGCCGAGACGGTCGATTTGCTCCATCAGTCCCTGAATTTGTTTGAGCTGTGCGAGGGCTTCCGAGGCGGGAGCGCTTTCCGACACTTTCAACTCGCCGCCCATCTCAAACCACTGGATGACTGGCAGAAGATTCGCACCCTCAAGATACTTCGTGAAGACTTTGCCAACGGCGCCACGAATCAGTTCGCGCGCGATGTTTTCCGCGCCATGCAACTCGCCTTCGTACTCGAGCTCCATCTTTCCCGTGATGGCCGGGAGCGCGGCGTAAACGTCCGCGACGCGCGCCGACGACCGCGCCTCCTGGTTGCGCACGGCTCTTTGTTCCGCGCCGCTGACCACGCTTTCCAGGCACGCGATCGGCAAGCGCTGGCTGACTCCCGAGCGGCGGTCGATGCGTTTGTCCTCGCGCGCCAGGAATGCAATCTGTTCGACCACTTCCCGGATATAGGCGGGGACTTCGACGGCAGACCGGCCGCCATCCCGTTTCACCCAGGCCTCCTGCGCGGTGATCGCGACACCTTCCTCGACCGTCGCGGGATAGTGCGTGCGAATTTCCGAGCCGATGCGGTCCTTGAGTGGCGTAATGATCTTGCCGCGCGCGGTGTAATCCTCCGGATTGGCGGTAAAAACCAATAAAACGTCAAGCGGCATTCGGACCGGGTAGCCTTTAATCTGAATGTCGCCTTCCTGCATGATGTTGAACAGGCCGACCTGGATTTTTCCGGCCAGGTCCGGCAGTTCGTTCACGGCGAAGATGCCGCGATTGGCGCGAGGCAACAGACCATAATGGATCGTGAGTTCGTCGCCCAAAGCGCGCCCCGATCGCGCCGCCTTGATGGGGTCCACGTCGCCAAGGATGTCGGCAATGGTCACGTCCGGCGTGGCGAGTTTTTCGACAAAGCGCGCGTCGCGCGGCAGCCATGCGATTGGTGTGCCGTCGCCGCTCTCGGCAATCAGGTCCCGGCAGGCGCGGCAGAGCGGCGCTTGCGGATTGTCATGAATCTCGCAACCCGCGATGTAGGGAATTTCCAGGTCCAGGAAATCCACCAAGCCGCGCAGAATGCGGCTTTTGGCCTGGCCTCGCAAACCGAGGAGGATGAAATTATGGCGAGCCAGAATCGCGTTTGCGATTTGGGGTAGAACGGTCTCCTCGTATCCAAGAATGCCGGGGAAGAGCGGCTCTCCAGTTTCGAGTTTCTGCAAGAGGTTTGTGCGGAGTTCTTCCTTGACGGTGCGGCGCGCTGCTCCGGGCGCGTATCCCGGAAGTTTGCGCAATTCACCAAGCGTTGCGGGTTTTGTGGTCATCGGGGTCCCCTGATTTGATTCACCATCGATTATATGCCACGGGGGATGGCTGCAGAATCCAGCGAGATCTCCCGCAGGCGAATGCGTTCGCCACCTAAGCCACTTCTGATAATTGGCTTGACCTTTGCCAGCCGATTCTTCTGGAACATGACCGCGGTTTATTAGATGCGGGCGGGTACAATTTCGATTTGCCTGGCGCGAACGAAACGCCTGCTACTCTTTTGTCAGGAACAGAGTGTCGTATAGCCAGCCGGCTGCGACACCGCCGGCGAGCGGACCGATCCAGTAGACTCCGTGGTTGGTCCAGTGATTTGCGGCCAGCGCGGGACCGAACGCGCGCGCCGGATTGAGCGCCGCCCCTGTAAAAGGCCCGCCGAACAGCACGCTCATCGTGAGCGTTAGACCGATGGCAAAGCCTGCAATCTTGTTGAACGCACCACGGGGATCGACGGCAGTCGCAAAAACGACGAAAACGAGGAAGAAGGTCATGATTCCTTCGAAGATCATGCCATTCGTGCGCGTAATGCCTCTAGTCAGATCCGGCGTACCCAATTGCACGGCGGCCCAAACATCAAACGGGAGCCGGCGCAGAAGATATGCGGCAGCCACGGCGCCCGCAAGCTGGGCGACCCAGTAGGCCAGAGTGTCAAACGTGGAGAGTTTGCGAGTCACCCAGAATCCAATTGTGACCGCAGGATTGAAATGGCCTCCTGAGATGTGGCCGAGCGAAGTCACCAGGATGCCAATCGCCAGGCCGTGTGCCAGCGCGATACCCAGCAATCCGACCCCGGCCTGCCCACCTGCGCGGAGGAACTGATCGGCACAGATTGATCCGGCGCCAAAAAAGATCAGCGCAAACGTACCAATGAACTCAGCAAGAAGCTTTTGCGGCTTTCTGTACATGGACATGCCTCCGAGAATGCGGGCGGTGAAAATTCATTACGCTTCCCCGGGATCAGCGGCGCGCGATTTCACGGGGAGGGATACGGTAGCGTCAAAACTCCAGACTTTGCCGCGGCTTGGCGTCTTTCAGCGGGTCCCGGCGCCCAAAGGCACGCTGACCGGCGTGAGCCAGTTGTGGCGGTCGGGCCGCGAGCCGCTGATGATCGCGAAAAATTCTTCCTGCAGAATCTTGGTGATGGGACCGCGCGAACCCTTGCCGACCATGATGCGGTCGACCGAGCGCAGCGGGGTGATTTCGGCTGCGGTGCCGGTGAGGAAAACCTCGTCCGCAAGATACAGCATTTCGCGGGGAACCAACTGCTCCCGCACCGGGATATGCAGATCTTCGCACAACTTAATCACGGAACTCCGGGTGATGCCCGGCAGCACGCTGGACCCGACTGGCGGCGTGATTAATGCGCCGTCCATCACGACGAAGATGTTTTCCCCCGATCCTTCGCTCACAAAACCCTGTGTGTCGAGCGCGATTCCTTCGGCAAAGCCATTGGCCGCAGCTTCCATGTGAATCAACTGAGAATTCATATAGTTGCACGCTGCCTTGGCCATGCTTGGCAGCGTGTTGGGCGCCATGCGGTTCCACGAACTGACACCGACGTCTACGCCGTTTTCGATCGCTTCCGGGCCGAGGTAGCGTCCCCACTCCCAGCATGCGATGTACACCTCGGTCGGCACGGACAGCCCGCCAACGCCGATATCGCCATAGCCGCGCAGAGCAATGGGCCGGATGTAGCACGAGGTCATCTTGTTGACGCGCACGACTTCGACGGCGGCATTCGACAGGTCTTCCGCCGTGTAGGGCCAATTGATGCGGTACACCTTGCCGGAATTGATCATGCGCTGCATGTGATCGCGCACGCGGAAGATTGCCGGCCCGTTCTTGGTCTCGTAGCAGCGGAGACCTTCGAATACGGCGGAGGCATAGCTGACTACGTGGGAAAGGACGTGAATCGTGGCATCTTCCCAGCGGATCAGTTTACCGTTATGCCATATTTTTTCAGTCGGCTTCATGCCCATCGGCGTTCTCCACGCTGCGATTTAACACAGATGTTGTACTGCTCTCATAACGACCGGCACGATTATAGCATAGGGCCCTGCGCCACCCCTGGGACCAAGGGGCGTCAATGCTATACCTGCAATACCAAAATTGACGGTGGAGATTTGTGCTCCGTGCCAGCTTCAGCGCGTCAGACGTTCCAGGGAGGCTGGTTGCGTGATGGATTGTAAGTCTTTCATTGCATGGCTGCGCAAGCTCCCGTTGGCTGTCTCCCAAGCACCGAGCAGAAGAAAGGGAATAATCGCAAATAGGGCCCAGAGCTTCGCGCGGCGCGGAGCTTTTGCTTCGGGGTCCCAACGGAAGAGCTGGGCTGAAATTAGAAAAGCGATTAACGCACAGCCGATCAGCGACGCCAGATACGAGCCGAGACTTGCCAAACCGGTATTATCGATCATGGCGCGTTGCAGGCCGCTGACCAGGTATGTTGCTGGAAGGTAGACGGCAACGGCTTGGACGATATTCGGCAGAATCGGAAAAGGGATCGTCGCGCCTGAAATAAAGAGAAAAACGAACCAGATGATCTGGTTGATGATCTGCGTCTCTTGCATCGTGTTCGTGACGCTGGCCACAATCAGCCCGAGAGAAGCGAAGCTGATCGTTCCAAGAGTTACCAGAACGAAGACAGAGGTGAGGTTGCCCAGACCCGACATGTGAAAGACCCAGCGCGCGAGGAAGAACTCGATGACAATCGTCGGCAAGGTCATAAAGTAGTTCGAAATCAAACTCGAAGCCAGCATCGCGCTGGCTCCCGCTGGCGTAATCCGGAATCTGCGCAGGATGCCCTGTTCACGGAACGTTACCAGTTGAACGCTCAGGCCCCAGAAGCTGCCCATCACGGTCAACGCCAGAACCTCGGCCAGCAGGTAGGGCACGGCCTGGCGGTTGCCACCTCCGAAAATCCCCGCGTAGATGAACAGGAACGCAATCGGCATGATCAGGCTGAAAAACAGAAACGCGCGGTTGCGCATTGCCAGGCGCATGCGGCTCACCGTGAGTGCCCAGGTATGGCTCAATCTCGCAACCTTCTCCCGGTTAGCTCGAGGAAGATGTCCTCGAGCGAAGGGGCGGAGATTTCCAGACTTACCAGTTCATTATTCCGCTCTTCGAGGTGTTTCACCAGGGCGACGATCGTGCGCGGCACTCGTGTGGAATACAGCAAATAGTCGTCGGCTTCGGTGCGGCATTCGGTCACGCCTTCGAGTGTGCTCAGCGCGCCGTTCGTCTCAGGCCGGGACATGCGCACGGTGATCCTCGTGACGGCGCCGGAGCGCTCCTTCAGTTCGCGGGGTGTTCCCAGGGCGATGACGTTTCCGTGGTCCACAATCGCAACGCGGTCGCAGAGCCGTTCCGCTTCTTCGATGTAATGTGTTGTCAGCAGAATCGTTTTCTTTTCCTTCTTGAGTTCCTCGATGATGCCGTAGATTTCACGCCGCACCTGAGGGTCGAGTCCGGCGGTGGGCTCATCGAGAAACACCACCCGTGGATCATTGACCAGCGCCATGGCCAGCGCCAGGCGCTGCTTCTGTCCCCCGGAGAGCTGCGCATAGAACGCGTGCCGCTTCTCTTCGAGGCCGAAGCGCTTGAGCAACTCCGGGGTGCCGCGGCGGCGCGGGTAGAAGCTCCCGAACAAATCGAGGGCTTCGCGCACGCGCATCTTGTCGGGCAGAGCCGTGGACTGCAACGCTGCACCGATGACATACTTAAACTCGGCGCCGCTGCGTTGCGGATCAAGCCCGCACACGCTTACGCGGCCATGGTCAGGCGTGCGCAGGCCTTCGAGGATTTCGACTGTGGTTGTCTTCCCAGCGCCGTTCGGTCCGAGCAGACCGAAGACTTCGCCTTCACTGACGGAAAAGCTCACCCCGCGCAGGGCCTCTACGTCGCCGTAGCGTTTGGTCAAGTTCTCGACTTCGATGACCGCTGTGCTCAGCATAAGTTCTTATCTATAACACATTCGGTTCAAACTGCGCGAATCACGTCTCTGCTGGTTCGTTATCCCTTTCTTTTCAATTCAACCCGACGATCCATCGCGCTGGGGAGCCACTCACGGCTTGCGAAATCCTCGATGCGTTTTTCCACAACCTGCAAGCCTTCGCTTTCGAGGAGCTTTCGCTGCAGCGACACACGCGATTCGCGCAGCAGCAAGCGGCCGCCAGCGCCCACGACGCGGTGCCACGGGATTCCCTGTCCGCCTGGGCACGCGGCCATGGCGCGTCCCGCGGCGCGTGCGCCGCCGGGTAATTTCAACGCCTTTCCGATCCGGCCATAGGTTGCGACCCGCCCGCGCGGAATCTTTTTCACCAGCGTGTACACAGAGTCCCAGGACATTGGGTCTCGCTCACATCGAAACGTCTATTGTAGCGATACTGGTCTCCCGCGGGATAGTGGTCTTGATCCTTGCGAATCAGGACCTGGGGGCATACGTTGGAACCGAAATCGTAAATACGGCGTCTAATATGTTGAAAGCGCGGAGGGGGGAGGAAAGCCAGGGTGAGTTCATAAAAAGGCCAGGCGGCTCGCTCCCACGTATTACCGAGGCGGATGCCGCTTAATCGTATAGTGAATCAGTCCGAGGGGAATAGCTTGACTAGTCTCTAGACAAGGTCCCAGCACTTCGAATTTGAACGTGTCAGAGCCAACCACTTCAATGATGTTCCTTCCTGCCGGATAGCCCCTCCATCGTTTCAAGTCATGGCCATGGGCGTTTGACGAGACCACCTAACCAATATGGGTTTGAGGAGACCACTCAGGATACTTGAGACGGTATTCATGCATCTAATACCTTGAAGCTAAAGAGGCAAAGAGAAATGGCGGGATGACCTCGTAGGAGCAAGACGCGCCGCATCCATGAAACGTGGACCAGTATACGGGGGCAAAGCCATGGAGCGGGGGAGTTACTCATACGAGGCAACCATGGCAGCCAGACGAGATCGGAATTGACGCCTGTAGTGGATAAGACGTACACTACAGATTCGGCGTCTCTGCCAGGAGTGAACTATGGCTTTTCTTCGGCGCAAAGGGAACAGCTTCTATCTGGTCCATAACGTCCGCGAAGGCGGCCGGGTGAAACAGCTGCACCTGGCCAAGCTCGGCGAACGGCCGAGAATCACTGACGACGTCATGCGTCAGGTTTCCCGCTCGCATCCTTTTGTGGATGTAGACTGGAGTCAGCTTCGCGAGCAGGTCAACAATCGAGTGGAGCTATTTGACCCAAAATCAAACCAAGTCCAGAGACTCATTTCCACTCTGCGCAACCTGAATCTTGACCTTGCCGATCTGTTTCCGCCCTTGCTGGATGTTTCGCAAGCCCCGGAGGCGAGCCAGGAAATCATTATGCAGCTTCGTCTGTTGCACTCCACCGTTGGAGTCAAACTCGACCAATTTGATCGCGCCCCGCAACGGGGCTTATTGGCTGCCCGGAAATTTGGGCAGCCGGTTGGAGGTAGGCCATGAGCAGCAACCGCGCATCACATCAACAATTGGACCCCACTCTTAGGAGCGTGGAGTCGCAGGAATTCCAGGCCGCGCTGAAGGACAAGATCGTCGGCCAGGAAGAGGGAGTCCGTGCGCTCGTGGACCTGTACCAGGTGTACTGTGCGGGGATGAGCTCGACGGGGCGGCCAGTGGGGAACCTGTTGTTTCTGGGACCGACCGGATCGGGAAAGACCCGGATCGTGGAAGCTGCCGCGGAAATTCTATTCGGTGACCCGCGAGCGGTGATCAAGGTGGACTGTGCGGAGTTTCAGCACTCGCACGAGATCGCGAAGTTGATCGGTTCGCCTCCAGGATATCTGGGGCACCGGGAAACACACCCGTTGATCACGCAGGAAGCGTTGGCGCAGTATCACACGGAGAAGCTGAAGCTGAGTTTCCTGCTGTTTGATGAGATCGAAAAGGCATCGGACGCGCTGTGGCAGTTGTTGCTGGGAATACTGGATAAGGCGACGCTGACGCTGGGGGACAACCGGCGGGTGGACCTGTCGGCCACGATGATCTTTCTGACGTCGAATCTGGGCGGGGGAGAGATCACGGAGCTGATGACGGGGGGCATGGGTTTTGTGCAGCCCTCGGACAAGACGGAGGACAAGCTGGACGTGAAGGTGGAGCGGACGGCGCAGGAAGCGGCGAAGAAGAAGTTTTCGCCGGAGTTCATGAACCGGCTGGACAAGGTAGTGGTGTTTCATCCGCTGCATTCGGAGCAGTTGGAGCAGATCCTGGAGATAGAGTTGGGGCTGGTGCAACAGCGAGTGCTGGACACCGGGAGGGGACAGTTCTTGTTCCGTGTGACGCCGGCGGCGAGGAGATTCCTGCTGCAGGAAGGGACGGACCTCAAGTACGGGGCGCGACACCTGAAGCGGGCGATCGAGAAGTATGTGGTGTATCCGCTGGCGAACCTGCTGGCGACCGAGCAGGTGCGTCTCGGCGACATGCTCGTCGTGGATTGGGACGGCAAGACCATGCATCTTTCGTTTCAGAAGGAAGGTGAAGGTGCTGTGGTGGCAGCGGCGACGAAATTGGCCAGAAGTGCTAGCGCGCAGGCAGCGAAAGCAACTGGCGGGAAGATTGTCGAAGCTCCCGCGGTTGTTGTCGTCCGCGAAGCGAAGGCCCCTGCAGCCCTGCCGTCAGGCGGACCTTCCCCGGTAGCTTCCGGCCGTCGCAAGATCGACACGCAGTAGGAGCCTCGAACCCGACGAATCTTTGAGGGCGGCCCGGTGAAACGGGCCGCCCTCTTTATTGTTTGCGAAAGCACCTGTTCAACAGTGCCTATCGTTCCACAGGGCAGGTCAGAGTGTTGTGATCCCGGCGCCACGTGGCCGGGCCGTACGCGCTCCAGGCGCGCACAGCACAGCCAGTGCTGCTAGTGAAAACGCACAAATATTTGTAACACGCGAGCTCGAACCAATTGTCGCAGGGTAATTTCCTGACAAGAGCAAGAAACAATGAACGCCCGGGATGCGGACCCGGGCGTTTTTTGTGTGCCAGAATTTTATCTATTGGGTCCGATGAAGATTCGCATGGCGCGTGAGATGTGGTTGTTCTTGAAACCAGGGGATTTCGCTTTCACTCCATGGCTAGGATTGTTTGAAGTCGTTCCCGGTTAGTCCAAGTGCGGTATGTTAGGCGTCCGGACGTGAAATGCCTATTCGCGATTCCGGCAATTCCGAGCCACCCAGCATCAAACAAGATCGGAAGGCCGGCGAAATTGCCGGCCTTCCCCCTCGAGGATCACCTTTGCCTGATGTTTATTTGCCGCCGAACCGAAAAACGATGCCCGCAGAAATGCGTGCATTGTTCTGATCAGTTGCAACACCAACAATGTTGAATCGCGTCATGACGTACTCGGCTTGAATCAATCGAATCGCAACGTGTTCGGTAGCCTTTACATCAACCCCGCCGCCCAAAGCCATAGCAAAGGCGTTGTTACTGAACCCGGCCACGCTGAGCCGCGCGCCGCCGAATAGGGCCTGAGCGAATGGTTCGACCTTGCCAGAAGACCGATACACGAATTTCGGGCCAAACAGGTAGCTGATAACGTTGCCGCCGATGCCCGACCCGTAGCCGTTGCTGAAATGGTAGCCGCCGACGTCAGCGACAATCCCGACAGCTGAAGAGAGATTATACGAGATCGAACCGCTTCCTCCGTTTAGGTTAATCCCAGGAGCGCCAAGCCCCGGGTTGCCCCGTAGATACGAATAGCCACCAAACACCTCTGCTTTTGGCGCATCTTGTGCCGCCGCAGAAAGACTAACTGCCAGAACCAGACTCATCAAACACACTAGTCGCTTCATCGCAAAACCCTCCTCGATAGTAAGATAAAATGCACTTATTCCCCCTGAATCCAGAATAGGCGTCCGAAAAAGCGTCTGGCACTTCCGGCCCATGGCGATGCTAGCATGGACGAAAAGGTTGTCACAACGTTAATTAATGCAAGGTGTAACCAATTGAATATCGGCTGTTGAATACCAGTGTAGATCCCATCGAATCATTAACTTAGAGAAGTTATGCAATACCCTCTACATAGCATAAGTATTGGAATTCAGGGTTCCCGCCCATCCGCATTACGAGCTCAACGTAGGCAAGGACCTGATGGGCACGGTCTCCAACGCAGGATCGGTTTGCGCGCGGCGGAGACCTCGTCGAGACGGCTGACGCGCGTGGAATGTGGTGCAGTCTTGACCAGTTCCGGATTCGTGGCTGCTTCTTCGGCAATCGCGCGCATCGCGCCCACAAACAGGTCGCATTCCTGCTTCGATTCCGACTCTGTTGGCTCGATCATCAGCGCGCCCGGCACGATCAGCGGAAACGAGGTCGTATACGGATGGAAGCCATAGTCGATCAGCCGCTTCGCGATGTCCGTCGTATTCACGCCGTTCTTCTTCTGCCGAGCGTCGCTGAAGACGACCTCATGCATCGAGGGGGATTTGTACGGCAGGTCGTACACGTCCTCAAGATTATTTCGAATGTAGTTGGCGTTGAGGACCGCGTCTTCGGTCGCCTGGCGGATGCCCGGACCATACGCCAGCACGTAGGCGAGGGCGCGCACCAAAACACCGAAATTTCCGCCAAACGCGCGGACCCGGCCGATGGATTTCAGCCGGTGGTTTTCAAGCGCCAGCCGGCCGCTCTTTTCGGTCAAAACCGGAATCGGCAGGTAAGGTTGAAGGATTTTCTTGACCATGACCGGGCCCGCGCCCGGTCCGCCCCCGCCATGCGGCGTCGAAAATGTCTTGTGTAGGTTCAGGTGCATCACGTCCACGCCGAAGTCACCCGGACGCGCCACACCGGCGAGCGCGTTCATGTTGGCGCCATCCATGTACAGCAGGGCGCCGTGCGCATGCAGCAATTCGGCCGCCGTGGCAATGTTTTGTTCGAACACGCCGAGGGTCGAAGGGTTGGTGACCATCATGGCCGCGACGTTGCCGTTCACGATTTTCTTCAGGCTCGCGATGTCAATCTGGCCGCGCTCATCCGAGGGCACATTTTCGACTTCGTATCCAGCAATCACCGCCGATGCTGGATTGGTTCCGTGCGCAGAGTCCGGGATCAGGACCTTTTTGCGCGGTTGGCCCTGCGTGTCCTCGAGATATGCGCGAATCAGCAACAGCCCGGTCAGCTCTCCCTGAGCGCCGGCGGCGGGCTCCAGCGTGCCGGCGTCCATGCCAGTAATCTCGACGAGGCAGTCCAGCAACATCTTCAGAATCTTCAGGCAGCCTTGGGAGAGTTCTTGCGGCTGATAGGGATGCTCGGTGGCGATGCCGTCCAGTCGCGAGACGAATTCGTTCACGCGAGGGTTGTACTTCATCGTGCACGACCCGAGGGGGTACATGCCCAGGTCGATCGCATGGTTCCACGTCGAAAGGCGCGTGAAATGGCGAATGACTTCGATTTCGCTGACTTCGGGGAATCGTTCGATACCCTCTCGCGCGTAGGCCGCGCCTAACGCGGCGCGCGCGTCCACGGCGGGTACATCGAGAGGCGGAAATTCGATCCCGCGCTTACCGAGCGCCGATTGTTCGAAGATCAGCCCTTCGTTTTGGCTGACGTGGCGTCCTGCTTTCTTGATGCGATCACTCAATGCAAGTCTCCCTGGAAAACGTCTCACAACTGCGCTTTGTGGGTCGCGGCTTCAGCCGCGACATCAACTCATACCGGCTTCGACAGAATCTGTCGAAGAGCGGCGGCCATGCGTTCGATTTCGGCGCGTGGCGTCGTCTCGGTGACGCAAAACAGCGCGCGTTTGGTTAGGTCCGCGTAGAAACTGCCGAGGGGTAGCGGTCCGATGATTTTTTCCCGCAGCAGCGCCGCGTTCACCATCTTCACTGACCGCGGCAGTTCGACGACAAATTCGTTGAAAAAAGGGCCGGAAAACGCCCGGCGAACGCCGGGAATTTTCTCAAGTTCCTGAAGCGCAAATCGCGCCTTGGCGAGATTCTGTTCCGCGAGCTCTTTCAAGCCCTCCTTGCCGAGAAGGCAGAGGTGGATCGCCACGGCAAGCGCGCAGAGGGCCTGATTCGTGCAGATGTTGGACGTCGCCTTTTCCCGGCGGATATGCTGTTCGCGCGTGGCCAGCGTGAGCACATAACCGCGCCGCCCGGCCGTGTCCACCGTCTCGCCGGCAAGGCGCCCCGGCATCTGCCGCACAAACTTGTCGCGCGTGGCGATTACTCCGGCATAAGGCCCGCCGTAGCTCGGCGGCAGGCCGAAGCTCTGCGCTTCCATCGCCACGATGTCGGCTCCGGCCGGGGGCCGCACGGCGCCGAGCGACACGCCCTCCGTGATGGCCGTTACCAGCAAGGCTCCCTTTGCGTGCGCGAGTTCGCCCAGATGCGGTACCTGCTCAAGCACGCCAAAAAAGTTCGGCGACTGCACAATGACGGCGGCGGTTTCGTTGTCGATTGCCGTTTCAAGACGCGCAGCGTCGATCTGGCCCGATGGCGTGAATCCGACCTCCTGAATGCGCAGGCCCAGGTTGCGCGTGTATGTGTCCAGAACCTGGCGATATTCGGGGTGCAGCGACCGCGCCACAACCACCCGGCGCCGCCCGGTGAGCCGCTCGGCCATCAGCACGGCTTCGGTGTTTGCCGTCGAGCCGTCCCACATCGAGGCGTTAGCGACCTCCATGCCCGTCAACTGGCACATCAGCGTCTGAAATTCGAAAATGGCCTGAAGTGTGCCCTGGCTGATCTCGGCCTGATAGGGTGTATAGGAAGTCAGGAATTCCCCGCGCTGAATCAGCGAGTCCGTGACCACCGAGCGCAGATGGTTGTAAACGCCCGCACCAAGAAAGCTCGTATACCCGCAAGAATTCTCGGCTGCGCGCGCGCGGAAGTATTCGATGATCTCGTGCTCGGACATCGGTCCGGGAAGATTCAACGGCGCTTTCAGACGAAACTCCGCGGGGATGGACGCGAACAGGTCGTCGATGGATCGCGCGCCGATGGCCACGAGCATTTCCTGGCGCTCGGCTGGACTCTTCGGAAGATAGCGCATCAGGCCGAGGTTTCCTTTTCCTTATCGGAGATGAACGTCTGGTACGCAGCCGCATCCATCAACTTCGAGGCCTCTGCGGGGGCGGCGAGCTTAATCTTGATGAGCCACGCGGCGCCGTGCGGGTCCGAATTGACGGTTTCCGGAGCATTCGAAAGCGCGAGGTTCGCCTCGATGACTTCCCCAGACACCGGGGCGTAAATCTCACTCACAGCCTTGACGGATTCAATCGTGCCAAACAATTGTCCGGCGGTGATCTTCGTGCCGGCGGCCGGCAGTTCGACATAAACGACGTCGCCCAATTCATGCTGCGCGTAGTCTGTAATTCCGATCGTGCCCGTGTCGCCGGACATTTTAATCCACTCATGTTCCTTGGTGTAGCGATAGTCGCTTGGGTACATCACAGCTCCTTAGAAATGTGTGCACGGCAGGTCCCGGCACTTCGCCCGGTCAGTGCGATCATTTTATTTCGGACGCTTGTAAAACGGCATCGAAACAATCCGCGCTGGCGCCTGATTCCCCCGGATCTCGATGGTAATTGTAGTTCCGGGCGCCTCGAATGCGGGTGGAACGTAGGCCATGCCAATATTCTTTTTCAGGAACGGCGCGGGGGATCCGCTGGTTACGCGGCCGGACAGCTTGCCGTCAATGGACACACGGCATCCATCACGCGCGATCAGCCGATTCTGCATTTCGAAACCGACGAGCGTGCGTTCCACACCCTTTTCTTTTTGCAAAATGAGAACCTCACGCCCGAGGAATTCACCTTTTTCCGGCTTGCAGATCCAGGCAAGGCCGGCCTCCCACGGCGTCGTAGTGTCATCGATTTCGTGGCCATAAAGGCACATCGACGCTTCCAGACGCAGTGTGTTCCGCGCTCCCAGGCCGCAGGGCAGCAGTCCGTGGCCCGCGCCCGCCTCCAGAAGATTGAACCACAGCTTCTCGGAATATTCAGGTGCAAAGTAAATCTCGAAGCCGTCTTCTCCCGTATATCCGGTGCGCGCAATCAGGCAATTGACGCCGTCCACGGCGCCGGAAGTAAAGTGGTAGTAGTGGATGGATTCGAGAGGCACAGTTGTGAAGCGCTGCAGAATTCGCAGCGCTTTCGGACCCTGAAGGGCGAGTTGCGAATACCGTTCCCCAGCATTCTCGACCTGGGTGGTCGAGCGGTTATGCGCGCAAATGTATTCGAAGTCCTTCTCCTGATTGCCCGCATTGACGCAGAGGAGATAGTGCGTGCCGGAAATGTGGTGTACGAGCAGGTCATCCACGAAGGTGCCTTGCGCGGTCATCAGTCCGGAGTACTGCGCTTGGCCGGGGGCGAGCTTCGCCGCATCGTTGCAGGTGACGTGCTGCACTAGGTCGAGCGCGTCTTGCCCCCGCACTTCGATTTCGCCCATGTGGCTGACGTCAAACAGGCCTGCGGCCGTGCGCGTCGCCATGTGTTCGGCGAGGATGCCGGAGTATTCCACCGGCATATCCCATCCGCCGAAGTTGACCATCTTGGCGTGCAAGCGCCGATGCACGGCATTCAACGCGGTCTTGCGAAGTTGTGTCGTGGTTGGAGACGTCACGCAGATTTCTCAGAGATTGCAGCGCAAAATTGAAACTAACATGCGAGTTTGAAGAGTGTCAAGAAAACAGGCTTTTGGGCAGCGCCTCGTCGGGACGGGCTACTTCGCGAGCGGGTCTGGCCGCAACTGGAAGTGCGCCGCGAGCGGCTTGGACCCCTTGCCACCCTCGATGAGCCAAGGCACGCGGTCACCGTTCGCTGCCCACAATCCACGCCCCTTCCAGCCGGCCCTTGGATCGTCGATACGGCCATCGAATCCTTTGGCGTAGAAGCCAATCGGATAGGGCACGCGCAACACCACCATGCGGCCATTCACATAGGCGATCAGGCCGTCGTTGAGATTGCCGGTGGACATCGGCACATCCTCGCCCAAACCGAAGATGTTGTGCTGGTCCACCCACGTGTAGTAGCTGGCTTCCGCGCTGTTATCTCCTATCCCCTCGAAGCCGGGACCGGGGTATTTATGGAACGACCAGCCTTCGGGGCAGTGATCGCCGGTCGCCTTGGGCCCGTTGAGCGGACCTTTGCATTTGCTACGGTCAAAACTGCCGAGGTGGCCGCTGGCAAGTGACACCCACGCGACGCCTTTCTTGTCGATGTCACCGCCGCGCACGCCAAAGCCGGGCAGTGGCACGTTGTAGATTTCGGCCAGCGCAGTTTGTGGGGGATTGGGGCCCGGCACAAGCCTTACCACCGCGCCAGGATTTCCGCGGAAGGTTCCCCAAACAGAGCCGTCTACCGGGGACGGCATCACCGCGTACCAGCCGGCCTCGATGCGCTTGTCTTTAGTGGGGTCCACCGGCTGATTGGGCTCGACGTAGGCATCTCGCTTGCCGTTGCCGTTAGTGTCCAGGATCAGCGCTGTCCAGCCCTGCGACTTGGCTGCGTCGTGGGTGGCGTCCCACATCTTCGTGTTAAGCCATCCCACCACTGGGCCGCCGCCGCTGGTCCACAGCGTGTCGTTAGCGTCAAAACCAAACTCCAGGTGGTGCGTAGCGTAGCAGGTATCAATGAACTGGTAGTCCTTAGTCTTGGGGTTAAACACGGCCAATTGCCGAAGCGATTCCTCCAGCGGGAATAGCTTGGCCGACGGCTGGTTGGAGCCCGCCTTGCAGAAATCAGGGTTATGCGGCCCGCGTACCGCTGCCGCAAGCCACAACCTTCCATCCCTGCCAAACATTGAGTTGTGGTTATTGATTCTGCTGGTCCAGAGGATCTCGTCGCCCCAATAGGCGGACGGCTGAATCGGCTTCGGAGCCGCGGATAGACTGAATCCTGGACTGGTACTGGCCGGCATGTCAGGATCGCGAACTGGCGCATGGAATGTCGTGGCCGTATTCTTGACCGGATCCAGAATGGGGATGAGATCGGAGCTATATTCCGGTGACCCAATCAGCGGCCCGTAGGCGTTGACCGTGGGATAACGCTTGTCGCTGGAGATCAGGTCATGCAGGTAGTGCTTCTCGTCCATCCAGTCCCGCAGTGTCACGACAAGATTGCGCTCCACGCCTTGTGGCCGCTGCGGCCTGGCACGCGGCAACTCGCCTTTGGCGATACGGTCGGTCCAATCTGCGAAGTTCTTGATTGCCAGCGGGCCCATCTGGGACAACAGCGTGATCATAGTTTCGGCCGCCTGCCCCGATTGCACTCGACGCATCCAAGCCTGTTCGGGCGAGGCGAACACCCCCAGGCTCGGAGGAATCGTTCGCGTCGAGAGCTGGCCCAGTTGGTGGCAGCCCACGCAGCCGTTGTTTTTCAAGTCGTTGAGCCAGTCGGTTTGCGTGACATTGGCTGGGATGGCGCCTTTGCCTCCGAATTGATCCGCAGGCGGGATATTTAGCATGGAGTACCAGTAGATCGCCGGATAGTAGCGCGCTGCCGCAGCTTCGTTGGGAGCGAGGATTGCAGTGAGGTTCAATTTCCGGCCTGGTTCGGCCGATACTTTCGGACTATCCACGAGGCCGTAGCCGCGCACCCAGACGCTATAGGTCGCTTTCGGCAGATCGGGAATCAGGTAGCAGCCCTGGTCGTCGGTGACAACGATCTTGATGTATCTCACCGGCAGCTCCCGCGTCTCGGCGATCACCCAGACGCCTGCCTCGGGTCCATTGGCGCTCGTTACCACGCCACCGATGTCATCGCTGTCTATGGCCACGGCGACGGATTGATCCGCCCGTTGCGAGTGTGCAATTGCGAGGATCAAAGACAGGAATAGGACTATTCCGGTTCCTCGCATGACAAAACTGTTAAGTCGGCTCCGCTGCGCCATACATACCTCCACTGCGTTCAATAGAATGCGTAAGCGGGAATTTTCGTTTTGGCCGCACGGATTGGCACCTTTATCTGGGATTTCCATTTTGGTTTCCGGGCCAGCCGGCAATATACAACTGACCGCCTCGGCATGCAATCCTGGGGCCCAGTTTTCAATGCATGGCCTATTTGTGCTGATCGCGCGGATTCTGCGTTTCTCACGGCAGCTTGCACGGTGATTCAACAAGAATTGGCCCTCCTAGCACGAATTATTTACCTTTGATTGATGATTCCGAGATGAGCGGGAATGACTGCGCCGTCGAAACGCGCGGGGAAACGGAAGGAGCGAACAAGAACAACTCAAGAGATCTTGGGTAGTAATGTCATCAGCAAATGAGACTACTACTGGCTTTCAGGCTTGGCACCGTCCGGGCGAAGATGAGGCTGCAGGGAGATGTTGTGCAGCACGGCACTTGTGGCTTGTTCTGGCGCGCCGGGGTGGCCTATAGTCTTCTCTGAGGTTTTCTGGCAGCCGGATTTGTTACCATCCCGGCCACCTTGATGAGGGAAAGATATGCAAAGTACGGTTCTCTGCTCGCAGTGCGATAAGCCGGAGCAACAGTGCGCTTGCGACCGCTACTGCTGCTACTGCCAGGGAGTGGAGGGTATCCGGCTTTGTGTGGACGGCCAATACTACTGCCCGGATTGCCGGGAAGCATGCGACGTTCACGTTGCGGACACTCATGACAGCTGACTCGACACGCGTCGTGTTCCATCTTGACCGGGATCCCCGCCTGATCGCTCCCATATGCACTGCCGTGCATTTTGAGGCGGCGCGCGCGGGGCTCGATGCGGGAGGTTGCGATGAGCTTGGCGAAGCCTTCGAAGACGTTTGCCGTCAAGCCCTCTTGCAACTCCCGGATGCCGGCGGAGGACTTGAAATCACCATCGACACCTTCGCAGATCGCATCGAAGTTTCCATTCACCATCGAGGACAGCTGATCCCCGCCGTTGGCCTCGAGACCGTCACGCCTCCCATTGCATCGGCCGGAGAATCGGGCCGACTGAACGGCGTGGAATTGCTTGAGCGCGTGGACCGTGTGATGTTCAACTCTGAAGATGGCGTCGGGCGTACGACACTGGTGAAGTTCTTACAGCGCAAGCGCGGAACCATCAAACGGAAGAGGAAATAGCTCGGGGCAAGAAGGCCGTGCCACTACATGGCCACGGCAAAGGTATTCCGCCGGATCAGGGACAGCACCTGGTCATCGGTGAGTGAAAGCTTTAGATCGAGCCGGTCGCCCGAGGGCGTGACCTGGGCGCTGTCGAGTAACTGTCCCAGTTCCGGGTTCTTGTTCCCGACCTGATACTTTCGGTACATCAATCCCGCCTGAAGCAGTGCCGCGAATGTATTGGCGTCATCGGTGGAGCCGCAAACGGCTTCGAACTTCGCGTCGACGCCGCTGCTCCCGTTGATGCTGATCGTCATCGCCTTGAGCTTGGAGGTAAGTTGCCCGGCTGCGGGGAATTGCGAGGTCTCTGGCACGAGCTGCTGCATCGCCAATCGCGTGTAGGCCGGGTTGAGCACGGCCCAAACCATACCGCTTCCATTTGCTTGGTCCACCAGCGACGACATATTGGTGTTCGCATACAATCCCTGCGCCTCGCCGTATCGCGCGCCAATCATCTTCTCAAGCTGCTGCCGTTGACCAAACGCGGCTGTGTTTGAATCGATGAAGAAGAAAAACAGGTCGTTGGGCCCGCTGCCGCCGCCAAACGCAAACAGCGAGAATGTCCGGATCTTGACGATCGGGAGCTTCTTCGACGTGAAATAGGCCTCTGCAGAAGAAGGTTGAAACTGCCCGAGCGCAATGCCGACAATCTGCTCGCTATTCGGGACCGCCCCGCCACCGGTATCGGTGGTGGCCGTGCCGGGTATCAGCGCCCACGCCAATTCGGTCACCTGGGTATTCGGATCGACGCCTGCCGAGGCGAGGAATTGCTCAAACTCGCGGAATTTCGCAGGCAGCATCTGCTCCTTAAGTTGTGAAAACCAGGAAAACTGCCGAGCCTGTTTTAAATCGGCGTATGCCAACTCACCGACATCCTTCGGGAACATGCTGAGAATGTCGGAGCCAAGACTGCCGGCATGGGACGTTCCAGGCACAGCGCATACCAGCGCGATGAGAACTGTCGTCGAAAGGATCTTTTTAATGTGCACCTGTCTCCTCCTGCATTGCGACGCACGGTTCGGTTCCAGAAGGGAATCAGTCACCTGCCGTTACCGGACTCGTTGCCAGCCGCGCTTCGACCGCTGCCGTGCGGGACTTCATATCTAAAACGTATGCCGAATCGTCGATAGACGCAAGGTTGGTCGCCACATTTTCCAGAGCAGCACGTGCGGCTGCCGCCGCCATCAGGCGACCAACATGCAAGTCTAAAAGCATAGACGGCGCGGCAAGGGCTTCGAGTTGCACCAGCTTTTCAAATACTTCCACGGCAGCAACGGCCGTTTCCATTGGTATCTCGGCGGCGTGCCGGGTCGCGCGCTCAATTGCCGCTTCGCGCCGCGCCCGCTCCTCGGCGGTTTCTTTTGGCAGCTTAAACGCCGCCAACACGGCTGCATATGATTCAGCGTCACGGTCCATTGCCTTGGCAAGCTTGCGGGCCGCCTGGCGCATGGCCGGAACCGAGGCCCTCAAGTCTTCGGTAAACTCCGCCTGCGATTTTTTCTCGCGCGAAAGGCCTGCCACCATCTCTCCGAGACTCGCGGCCAACGCTCCAGCCAGCGCGGCCACGGCCCCTCCGCCCGGCGCCGCTGTGGGCCGAGAAACGGCATCGAGCAATGGCTGCGCCAGCGCGGCCAGGTTTCCTTGACCGGACGTTTGCAGCGGCATGGCTTCCAGCGCAGAACCCAAGCGATTTTCAAGCACGAGGGCCGGAGAAAAATTCTCGAGTTGCAGGTAAAACTCAGCCGTCAGCTCAATGGCCTTCCGGGGAAGCAAGCCGACGATCTCGCTTCCCACAATCGCGCAACCGTGGCGTTCGGCATCGCGCTTGACCATTTCGAAAACGCGGTGTAGCGGAGTCTGTTCGAAATCGGTCAGGTTGATGGAAACTTGCGCGAGGCCCCGCGCCTTCAGGTCCACGCCCATCGCCTTCACATAGCGCAGCCCGCCGCTTGAAAATCGGATCGCTTTCGCGATTTTCTTTGCGACGGAGACGTCGTGCGTGTCTAAATGGATGTTGTAGGCGATCAGGAACTTTCGCGCGCCCACCGCGGTCGCGCCCGCGGTCGCGTGCAGCCGGGGTTCGCCAATATCGGGTGCGCGGTCCGGATCGCGCAGCGCATCATCGCGCAAGCCCTCGAACTCCCCCTTGCGGACATTTTCGAGGTTTACTCGTTCAGGTCGCGTCGCCGCCGCCTCGTAAAAATAGACCGGGATCCGATACCGCTCCCAGATTTCGCGGCCCACGCGCCGGGCCAGCGCTACGCAGTCTTCCATCGTATATCCTTCGATAGGAATGAACGGCACGACATCGGTTGCGCCAATGCGCGGATGAGCCCCGGTCTGCCGCGTCAAGTCGATCAGCTCGGCGGCCTTGCCTACTCCGCGAAGCGCCGCCTCGGCGACTGCTTCGGGTTCACCGGCAAGCGTGATCACGGAGCGGTTGTGATCCGCGTCGCTCTCCCGGTCGAGCACAAGGACCCCCGGCACACTGCGCATCGCGTCGACGAGCGCGTCCACTTTACGTGTGTCGCGCCCTTCGGAGAAATTCGGTACGCATTCGATCAGGCGTTTCATGAGGCCCTGGGGAATTGCGCCGGTCAGGTTCTTTCGGGGATTACACAATTTCGGCGCGCTTCACTGCCATCACGCAGCAGTTAACACCAAAATAGTACAGTATTTCGAGGTAGTCCTCCACATCGAAGATTGCCAGGTCCGCATATTCGCCAACTTCGATGGAGCCGATGTGCGCGTGACGCCGCAACGTATAGGCCTCCTCTACTTCATCGGAATTCTTACGCCGGCCTTGCGGGCAAAAGCGATGGCTTCGGGGTAGCCCGCATCCGCATGACGAGCGACGCCGATGCCGGGATCGTTGGTCAGGACGCGCTCGATGCGCGCGCCCATCTCCGGCGTACCGTCGGCGACAATCACTTGCCCCGCGTGTTGCGAGTAGCCGATGCCGGCACCCCCGCCGTTATGGATCGAGACCCAGGAGGCGCCGCTGGCGGTATTGAGCATGGCATTGAGGAAAGCCCAGTCGGCAATGGCATCCGAGCCGTCGCGCATGGCTTCGGTTTCGCCATAGGGCGACGCTACCGAGCCGCAGTCGAGGTGGTCGCGGCCGATGACAATCGGCGCCTGCAACTCACCGCGCGCGACCAGGTCATTGAGCGCGAGCCCGAATTTCACGCGCTCGCCGTAGCCGAGCCAGCAGACTCGCGCGGGCAGCCCCTGGAACCGCACGCACTTCTGTGCCAGGCGAATCCATCGCGCCAGCAATTCGTTCTGCGGGAACATCTCGAGCACGAGCTGATCGGTGCGGTAGATGTCGGACGGCTCGCCCGAAAGCGCCACCCAGCGGAACGGCCCGCGTCCTTCGCAGAACAGCGGCCGGATATACGCGGGCACAAAGCCGGGGAAGTCATAGGCGTCCTTTACTCCCTGCTGGAAGGCGAACGTGCGGATGTTGTTGCCGTAGTCGAACGTCACCGCGCCGAGTTTCTGTAATTCCAGCATGCCGCGCACGTGCGCGGCTATCGAATCGAGCGCGCGGCGGCGGTATTCGTCCGGATCGCGCTGGCGCAGTTCGGCCGCTGCGGCGACGTCGAGGCCCCGCGGCACGTAACCGTTGAGTGGATCATGCGCCGAAGTCTGGTCGGTGAGCAGATCGGGTACGACACCCCTTTTGGCCAGCGCGGGAACCAGGTCCGCGCAGTTGCCGAACAGCCCTACCGACGCCGGTTCGCGCTTGCGCACCGCGTTTTTCAGGATGCGCAGCGCTTCGTCGAGATCGTTGACCATCACGTCGCAGTAGCCGGTTTTGACCCGGCGCTTGATGCGTTCCGGGTCCACATCGATCCCGAGAAACGCGCCGCCGTTGAGCGTCGCCGCAAGCGGTTGCGCGCCCCCCATCCCTCCCATCCCGCCGGAGACGACCAGTTTTCCGGCCAGATCACCGCCGAAATGTTTCCGCGCGGCCGCCGCGAACGTTTCGTACGTGCCTTGCAGGATTCCCTGCGTTCCAATGTACATCCAGCTTCCGGCCGTCATCTGGCCGTACATGGTCAGCCCGGCGCGGTCGAGTTCGCCGAATTTCTCCCAGTTATTCCAGTGGCCTACCAAATTCGCGTTGGCGATTAGCACGCGAGGCGCATATTGGTGCGTGCGGAAGATTCCGACCGGCTTACCGGACTGCACCAGGAGTGTCTCGTCATTTTCGAGCCCGCGCAGCGACGCGACGATCGCGTCGTAGCAAGCCCAGTTGCGCGCTGCCTTGCCGGTGCCGCCGTATACGACCAGGTCCCCCGGATGCTCGGCCACTTCGGGGTCGAGGTTGTTCATGAGCATGCGCAACGCCGCTTCCTGCTGCCAGCCCCTACAAGAAAGCGTGACGCCGCGCGGCGCGCGGATAACGCCGCGGCTTGGAGGTGTCTCGATGGTGGAATCCGTCATCGCGTCCTTTCTCGCGCTCATCTTATCGCACGAGGAAGTTTGATTGCACCCGCAGAGATTCGTGCGGTAATGTTCTCGTACTACACCATGGCCTACGCGACACTCACGGAAAAACTGCTGAGCGCGATCGACCGGCTGCCCAATGACCGCGCGGTGATGTTCAAAGCCAACGGGAGCTGGGAACCCGTGTCGTCCGCCGAATTTCTGCGGCGCATTGCCGGAATTTCCAATGCTCTCGAGCAGTTCGGCGTCAAACCCGGAGATCGAGTCGGCTTGTTCGCGCCGAACCGCCCCGAATGGCATATCGCCGACTTCGCGATTCTGGGGCTGGGGGCTGCTGATGTCCCCATCTATTTCAACGAATCTCCCGATCGGATTGTGTACATACTGAATCACTCCGGCGCGGAGATCGTGTTCGTCGCGGGAGAGATGCAGTCACGCCGGTTGCTCGAATGCCGCAACCGGCTCACCTCAGTGAAGCACATCATCTGTGCTGCTGCGCCAGCGGATCTGGGCGGCGACGTTCTCCGCTATGAAACGCTCGCCGCGGCTACCGGTGACGAGGCGGTCGCCGAATACCGCCTCCGCGCGGCGAGGGTGACCTCCGATCAACTCGCGACGATTATTTATACCTCCGGCACGACGGGCGAGCCCAAGGGCGTCATGCTGACCCACAATAATTTCAGTTCGAATGAGGAGGTTTCCGCCGAGGCCTACCGGATGTCGCCCGCTGATATCGCCGTGAGCTTCCTTCCGCTCTCGCACGTCTACGAACGCGTCATGACCTATGCCTATCTGTTTCGCGGCGTTCCCGTCGCCTACGTCGAGCGCATGGAGGACCTCCCGCAGGCGCTGGTGGAGATGCACCCGACCCTGGCGGCTGCGGTCCCGCGCGTGTTCGAGAAGACCTATGCAAACATCATGCAGAGAGGCCATGAGAACACGGGTGTCAAGCGGCGCCTTTTCGATTGGGCCATGCGCGTGGCCCTGCGCTCGGTACGGTGGCGCGCTTACGGCGAGGGCGCGCCACTCGGATTGCGATTCCGCTGGAGCATCGCCGACCGGGTCGTGTATTCCAAAATCCGGGACGGGGTGGGCGGCCGCATGCGCGCGTTCATTTCTGGTGGCGGACCCCTTTCCCGTGAGCTCGCCGAATATTTCTGGACCGTGGGCGTGCCTGTCTATCAGGGGTACGGTCTGACCGAGACTTCACCGGTGGTCAGCTCGAATTGTCCGGGCGCAAACAAGGTGGGAACGGTCGGAAAACCGATTGCCAACGTGAGCGTGCGCATCGCCGAGGACGGTGAGATTTTTGTGCACGGCCCGTGCGTCATGCAGGGTTATTACAAGAAACCGGAAGACACGCGCGCCGTGATTTCACCCGACGGATGGCTCGCGACCGGCGATATTGGGCATCTGGACGCGGACGGCTACCTGTACATCACCGACCGCAAGAAGGACTTGTTCAAGACAGCCGCGGGAAAATTCGTCGCGCCGCAGCCGATTGAAGGCCTGCTGAAATCAAGCCCGCTGATCCTGAACGCCGTTCTGGTCGGCGACAGGCGCAAATTCATCGCGGCTCTCATCGTGCCCAATTTTCCGAACGTCGAGGCCGCCGCGCGCCAGCAGGGGCGCGCCTTTCCCACGCACGCCGAACTCGCCGCCGATCCCTGGGTGCACAACCTGATCGGGGAGGAAATCAGGCGTCTCACGACTCACTTGGCTCAGTACGAAACGATTAAGCGCTTCGCGCTGCTCGACCATGACTTCACGTTCGACGATGGCCACCTCACCTACACGCTCAAACTCAAGCGCCGGGTAATTGACGAACGTTACGCGAAACTTATTGAAGGGCTGTACGTAGATACATAGGTGCAAAGCTTGCGAACTGGTCTTGCAGTGTCAGGAATGCTTGATAAGACGTTCGCTTTTTATGAAGTGGGGTTGGGTGTGGCTCAGTCGTCGGTGGGCACTTTAGACGAACCCAGGATGAGATTCCCGAAAGGACCGGGAGGTTCGCAGGGACCGTTTTGCGCGCAGTCAATTTAACGTGGCTTACGAGGCGCGAGCTGACCCGGGGGGAATTGCGGTAAGAACGCATCGCCTGTTTTTCGGGTGCGTGACACTTGCTTTTCCCGGGCGGCAAAGTTTAGAATTCGCCGCATCGCTTTCAGCACGCTACGAGGGAATGAGGAGCAATTCGAATGAGTAGAGCCAGTTGGCTTGATAGATGCATGCTTATCAATTGCAGCCTTGCCAAGCGGCGTACCAATAGTGCCCCCTCTGTGAGACATTCCACCATTTTGGCCATCGGCATGATGGTTGCGTTCACCGTTCCGCACTCGCAGGCTCTTGCTCAGACGACAGTACCTGCCGGAACAGCTGAATCGCAGTTGCAGCTGCTGCAGCCGCCGGGGCCGGGCCAATCTGCCCCGCCCATCACAGTGACTCTGCAGGACGCGCTCGAGCGGGCGCGAAAGAATGACCCAGGGTATCTATCGGCTGTTTCCGACGCGAAGAGTGCACATGAAGACAGCGTCCAGGCAAGGGCCGCACTGCTGCCGTCCGTCAACGCCTCTGTGCAGTACCTCGGGACACAGGGCAACGGCGGACTTATTCCCGACGGAAGATATGTCACGAACGACGGCGTCCACGTGTATCGCGCCTGGGGAGTTTTCCATCAGGACCTTTCGCCGGGCACATTCATGGCAACGGGGCTTAAGAAGGCGAGGGCAGCAGAGGCTTTGGCCAAAGCCAAGGCCGAAATTGCCCGGCGGGGATTGACGGTGACCGTCAGCAAGGATTTCTATGCCTTGGTCGTGGCGCAGCGAAAGTACGCAACCGCCCAGCAGGCCATCGAGCAGGCGAAGCACTTTCTTGATATCACGCAGGCCTCGGAACGCGAGGGGGAGTCACCCCACAGCGATACCGTCCAGGCGGAGATTCAATATCGGCTGCAGGCGCAGGCTTTCGACGAAGCGAAGCTGATGATGGAGGACGCCCGCCTGATCCTTGCAGTGATCCTCTTCCCCACGTTGAATGAAAATTTTAGCGTCGTGGACGATCTCGATTCCGCACAGGCATTGCCGGCTTTTGCGGAGGTTCAGACGATGGCCGAAAAGGAGAATCCCGACCTCCGCGTGGCTATCGAGACTGCGCGAGAGTCCGATCTGGACGTTAGGGCCGCGAAGACTGCGTTTTTTCCGACACTGGTCGTAGATACCGACTATGGAATCGAAGCGAATTGTTTTTCGCTGCGTTGTCCGCGCGCCGGGTTCCGGGAGGTGGGTCCCGTACCGAACCTCGGCTACTTTGTCACTGCCGCGCTGACTATTCCGGTATGGGACTGGGGGACATTGCGCAGCAAGTTGCACCAAGCAGAATATAAGCAGCAAACCGCGAAGGCGACGTTGAGCCTGGAACAGCGGCTGCGGATTAGCGAACTCTACGCCGCCTATAACGAGGCAACCGTCGCCCGGACCACCGTGGACGCTTCACGTCACACTGCTGAACTGGCCGCTGAAGGCCTACGGCTCATCAATTTGCGGTATGTGGGAGGGGCATCCGGCGTGTTAGATGTAGTCCATGCCCAGGATGCGCTGCTCTCGTCCCGAAATGCTTACATCGACGCCCAAGCCCGCTATCGAGCCGCCTTGGCGACTCTTCAGACATTGACTGGAAGTTTCTGAACCATGCTAAAAAACACCGACATGATCATGGACAAAACAAAAACAGCGCCCCGTGATTCAAGATTCTATGGCATTGCAAATCACACCGGCTGGTGGCCTGGCGGCCTTATGGGCATTGCTCTCGTGGCCGGCCTCCTATTTTCAGGATGCGGAGCCAAAGAGGCACCCGAGGAAGCCCCAACCGTCACGGTGCAGGTCGGCGCCGCGGAAAATGAGGCGATCCAACTGAAGATCAGCGCTGATGCGACGCTGTATCCCCGTGACCAAGCGGCGATCGTGCCGAAAGTCAGCGCACCGGTCAAAAAGTTTTATGTGAATCGCGGAAGCAGGGTGAAGGCCGGGCAATTGCTCGCGGAACTCGAAAATCGGGATTTGACCGGCGCGCAACAGAAGAGCCAGGGCGGATACCAGCAGGCTCAGGCAACCTACGACATGCAAGTCCAGAAAGTCGCACAAGACCTCAAACTTGCGAAGCAGACTATGGACGCTCAGCAACGGATTTATGACAGTCGTCAGGCGCTCTATAAGGAAGGAGCCGTTTCCGCGAAAGATGTCGAAGACGCGGGCATCGCTCTGACCCAGGCCCGGAATGCATACGACCTCGCGCAAAAGCAGTCGGACCTCAAGGTAGCGGAGGCACAACTGCTTGCTGCCAAGGGCGATACCGCAAGCGCTGAAGCCCAACTGAGCTATTCCAGGATTGTCAGCCCCATCAACGGAGTGGTTACCGACCGGCCCTTCTATGCGGGAGAGACGGCGCCGAGCGGCTCTCCGATCATTACGGTCATGGATTTATCTCAAGTCATTGCTCGTGCTCATATCTCGCAGGAGGATGCCTCGCACTTGAAAGCAGGGGACGAGGCCACCATCTCAGTCCCGGGGCAGGGGGCAGCCGTAAAAGCCAAGGTCACCCTGGTGAGCCCTGCTTTGGACCCGAACAGCACAACCGTCGAAGTCTGGGTGCAGGCTGCCAACTCGGGAGGGCGCCTGAAACCTGGCGTCAGCGCGCGCGTAACCATGATAGGCGAAACTGTGCCACATGCGATTGTCGCCCCTGTGGCAGCCCTGTTGACCAGCACGGACGGAGTAACGTCCATGATCGTACTGGACACGGACAATAAGCCCCACAAGAAGAAGGTCAAAGTGGGCATCCGCGATGCTGGCGACGTGCAAATTACCGACGGACTCCAGGGCGGGGAGCGCGTAGTGACTGTAGGAGCTTTCGAGCTTGATAAACTGGATGACATGTCTAAAGTCGTCATTCAAGTCCAGGCGCCAAAGATGCCGGAAGAGGAGGAAGAGGATCAGTGACAACCATCCGGCCTCTCAGTGAGGGTTCTCGCTATTGGTTTGCCCGGCATTCTAAATCAATCATCTTTCTGATCCTCACGCTGGCAGTTGTCGGGATCTATGAGGCTTTTACATTGCCGATTGCTGTCTTCCCGGCGACCGACTTTCCTCGGATCATCATCGGCGTGGATAACGGCGTTATGCCGATCGACCAGATGGAAGTGACCATCACCCGCCCTCTCGAAAACGCGGTCAATAGCGTGCCGGGTCTTGAAGACGTCCGCTCCATTACCAGCCGCGGGTCAGCCGAAGTGGATTTGTTCTTTAACTGGAACGTGGATATGATTCTGACGCTCCAGCTGGTTAATTCCGCTGTAGCTCGTATTCAAAACACTCTCCCGTCAACGGCCCAGATTCAAACCCATCGGCTCGATTTCGCGAGTTTCCCGATTCTCGGCTACAGCCTTACATCAGACAAAGTTCCCCAGACGCAGTTGTGGGAAATGGCGACATACGACATCAAGCCGCGACTGAACCGGATGAATGGTGTTGCGACGGTCCTGGTTCAGGGCGGTCAGGTACCGGAATTTCAAATCACGCCGGATCCTGCCCGGATGCTGAAGTCTCGCGTCGCTTTGCAAGACATTTTGGATGCCGCCAATCGCACGAACTTGATCGATTCGCCCGGGCTCTTGACCCGCAATCACCAGCTTTTCCTGGGACTCGTCAACTCTCAGGTTCACTCTCCGGGCGAAATTGCTGACATGGTCATCAAGAATGTGAACGATGTGCCCGTTCGGGTTCGGGACATCGCCACAGTTGCCCCTTCTTCGGCGCCGGTCTATACGGTCGTCACCGCGAACGGAAAGCCCGCGGTCTTGGTCAGCATCAATCGGCAGCCAAATAGCAATACGGTGGAGGTCGCGAACGAGGTCCATCAGGAAATCGAAAACATTCGCCCGACTCTTCCTTCGGGCGTTGACCTGCGTGTTTTCTACGACCAGTCGAACATTGTCCGAGAATCGATCGCCAGCGTGCGCGATGCGATCATCATCGGCCTTGTGCTCGCGGGATTCATCATCTGGCTGTTTCTTCGCGACTGGGGCACCGCACTCATGACCGGTCTCGTCATCCCCGTGGCGATATTTGTAACTTTTATCGCGATGAAGATATTGGGACAAAGCTTCAACATGATGACTCTGGGAGGGTTGGCGGCCGCCGGCGGACTAATCATCGATGATGCGATTGTGGTCGTAGAGAACATTGTATTGCATCGCGATGGCGGCGAAGGACCGCTCGAAGCGACCGCCAGCGCTTTGAAAGAGCTCACGATTCCGCTGATTGGGTCGACTCTCACCCCGATCGTGGTTTTCCTCCCGCTAATCTCGATCACGGGAGTCACGGGGACCTTCTTCCGCGCTCTGGCGATTTCCATGAGTGTTTCATTGCTGACTTCGCTGGTACTGGCCCTGACATGGTCGACGAACCTGGGAGTCCACCTGATCCGTCGCGGGAAAACGGCGGAAGCGGGTCATGCAAATTCGGGACATGAAGGGACAGAAGGTCCGGCGGGTGCCGGCGAGTCTTCGGAAATCGAACAGATCAAACGCATGATGGCCGCGGAAGAATCTTCCCTGAAGGGAGGATGGTTCGAACGCATCATCGTGTTCTACGAGCGCTGGATGCGCCGTGCATTGGAGCATCCCGTGTGGTTGGGAGGGCTCTGCGTGATTCTGATCGCTGTATCCTATGTGTGCTTCAACGCGCTGGGCAGCGACCTGCTGCCGGCCATGGATGAAGGCGGTTTTATCCTCGACTACATCACGCCGGCCGGCAGTTCGCTCGAGGAAACCAACCGCGTGGTCGCACACCTCGAACAAATCTGCCGCTCCACCCCTGAGGTCGAAAGTACGTCGCGGCGCACGGGATTGCAGTTGGGACTCGCAGCCGTCACCGAGCCCAACACCGGAGACATTTCGGTGAAGCTTAAGGACAAGCGGAGCCGCGGGATCGATGAAATTGTCAGCGAGATACGCGCTAAAGTCACGACACAGGAGCCGGCCGTCGACGTCGAATTCGTTCAGGTGCTCCAGGACATGATCGCCGACCTGACCGGATCTCCACAGCCCATAGTGATCAAGCTGTTTTCACCTGACCCGGATCTTTTGGCCACCTATGCACCGCGGGTAGGAGATGCGCTAGGCAGAGTGCAGGTCGGCTACAAGAAGCCAGTTGTGGACATCGAGGACGGAATCGAAAATACGACCAGCGGGCCCGCTGTCATGTTTACCGTGAACACCCAAACCGCGGCGAAGGCAGGTTTCACACCCGACCAGCTTACCGTGGTCGCCTCAGCCATAGTGGATGGTGAACCCGCGACCGCACCTGTGATCATTGGCGACCGGCCCTACACCTTGCGTGTCCGATATCCGGCGGCGAACCGGGCTTCGCTGGAAGCGATGCGCGATACGATTCTCGTCAATTCGAACGGCGGAACTGCAACCCTTGGTTCGGTGTCCACGATCAGCGAACTGCCCGGCCAGACCGAGGTTCTCCGCGACAACTTGCAACGGGAAAAAGAAGTCACGGCACGGCTGGAAGGCGTGGACCTGGGGACTGGCGTGGCGGCGGTGCAGAAGGTCGTGGCCGATATGCATCTGCCTCCCTCGATTCGCGTCGAGTACGGAGGCACCTTCAAGGAGCAACAGAAGTCCTTCCACGATCTCGTGATTGTTCTCTTGCTCGCATTGGTGCTCATTTTCCTTGTCCTGCTCTTCGAGTTTCGATCGTTTTCCGCGCCTGTGGCGATCCTTTCCTCAGCGGTCCTGTCGACCTCGGGTGTCTTCCTGGCGCTGCTGATCACGCGGACCACGTTCAATGTCACTTCGTTCATGGGCTTGATCATGGTGGTCGGGATTGTCGCCAAGAACGGAATTCTCTTGCTCGATGCCAACCAGAAGTTCCGCGCTTTCGGATTCTCGGCTGAAGAGGCTATGATTCAAGCCGGTCGCCGCCGGCTTCGTCCGATCGTGATGACGGCGATGGCAGCCGTGGCAGGCATGTTGCCGCTCTCGCTAGCGCTGGGTGCGGGTTCCCAGATGCTGCAACCTCTGGCCATCGCAGTGATCGGTGGTATCCTGATCTCGATGGTGCTGTCATTGATTATCACTCCAGCGATGCAATTCTATCTGACTCGCGAGCGCCAATAATCGGTTTAGAAGATGAAATATTTCTCACCCGAGATTCGTAAGAGCTAGGAGAAGCAATCATGACGCCTGCAAGGAGGGAGAATCTGGGGGTCTGCGAGTTCACCGAGATTCTATTTCTTGGGCGGAGTGACGCTTCGTCGGTTCTCAAATGAATTTACTCGGAGACTAGAACTGTTCGATAGGGAGGTACTTCGAATGTTAAGACAGCGTTTTTCAGGATTGTTCTTTTTGGCTTGTGTTCTTTCCTGCTCCTCACTGCTTCTTTCCGCTGCCGGAGCCTACGCCGCGCCGGACTCGGGCTATAAAGTCGTACGAAGAATGCCTGTGGGTGGCGACGGCGGATGGGACTACCTCAAAGTGGATCCCGATGCGCATCGCATCTATGTCTCGCGTGGGATGCACATGATGGTTGTCGACGAGGTAAGCGGGAAGATTATCGGTGACATCCCTGCCTCTAACACCAAGAACATGCATGGTATCGCGCTCGCGACCGACCTCGGTCGCGGATTCACGAGCAATGGAGACGCGAACACAGTGACCATCGTCGATTTGAAAACACTGAAGCCCACCTCGGTAATCCCGATCCAGGGCAAAGACCCAGACTCCATCATCTACGACCCCATGACGAAGCGGGTCTTCACCTTTAACGGCAAGTCCAAGGACTCGACTGTGATCGACGCAACGACAGGGAAGGTCGTCGGCACCGTGGCGCTTGGCGGCAAGCCCGAGGAACCTGCGCTGGACGGTAAGGGCAATGTCTTCGTGAACATCGAAGACAAAAGTACAATAACGGAATTTGACGCGAAAACGCTGGCCGTCAAGGGATCGTGGCCGCTCGCTCCCTGCGAAGAGCCTTCCGCCCTTGCTATGGACACCGCACACCGTCGCCTCTTCGTGGCCTGCGACAAGGTGATGGTGGTCGTGAACGCGGACACCGGCAAAGTGGTCGCATCCCCACCGATCGGGGGAGACCCGGACGGCAATGGGTTTGATCCGACCACGGGCCTGCTGTTTGCCTCATGCCGCGAAGGTCTGGTGTCCGTTATCCACCAGGATTCGCCAGATAAATACAGCGTTGTCGGCAACGTCACCACTCAGTTCGGCACTCGGACCATGGCCCTGGATCCGAAGACCCACCATGTCTTTACGGTGACGGCAGACTTCAAGGCGGCGGCGCCTCCGACGGCGGACAATCCCCGGCCGCGTCCGCAGCCTATAGCAGGCTCGTTTGTGATTTTGGAGCTGGCGCAGTAGGCGGCAGTCACAAGGCCGCGATTCATCACAATCCGGCTCTCGCTCTAGCGCGAGCCGGAGAGGCTCTATTTTTAAAATTAGGAATTCCCGTTGCCATGAGGATGGCCAAAGTGGAAATCTATACAGGATCACGGCTTCTGCTGGGGTGTGCATTGAGTTGCGCCGTGCTTTGCGGTGCGTCTGCAAGGGCACAGACGAAGCCCGGAACGAGAAGTCAATACGAGAGGCTGATCTATTCAGTGAAAGGCCCGGACTTGTTTCGCGCCCATTGCGCTGCTTGTCACGGCTCAGATGGCAAAGGCGGCGGCCCGGTCGCGCCAGCCTTGAAAGCGAAGGCTCCCGACTTGACCGTGCTGGCGAAGAACAATGGAGGGAAGTTTCCAATCGCCCGCGTGCGCAATTTCATTACCGGCGACGAAGTTTCGATCTCTCATGGTTCTCGGGAGATGCCTGTTTGGGGGCCTATTTTTCATCAGATCGAAGCGGATCAAGATTTTGGCAATGTGCGGCTCGATAACCTGACCAAGTACCTGGAGTCAATCCAGCAGAAGTAGGGTGGCGGCAATTGCATTTTCAGCGGCCAGATGCGAAGACTTGAGGCGGGGGAAACAGTTCCTAGCGTGTATGTGCTGAGCTAAACGTTGACCAGAGTGGCCTGTTTTGTTTCGTTGCTGCCCTCCAACGTCATGTCGCGCATTCCGAGTCCAACGCCGGTATCGGGCTGGTGAACTGATGTCCTGGCGGCCGCGTACCCGAAGTCAAACACAGGCGCGTAGGGAATTGGAGGATGGTGCGCAAAGCCCAGACGCAGGTTCCCCTTCGCATCCGGCGTCTCCGCCGCTCGGAATTGCCCGAGAATACGGTCACACTGGCGCGGTACCTGATCGGCAAGACGCTGGTGCACGATTTGCCACAGGGCCGCATAAGTGGCCGCATCGTCGAGACGGAGGCCTATCCAGTTGGTGATGCGGCCGGACACGCATTCCGCGGTGCGACTCCCAGTATTCGCTCGCTCTTTCTCCAGCACGGTCACGCTTACGTTTTTTTTACATACGGTTCCTGTTTCATGATGAATATCTCCAGTGAGAAGGCTGGCGTGGGCGCTGGAGTATTGTTGCGGGCACTTGAGCCATTGGAGGGAATCGGTTTCATGGAGCGGCGTCGCGGAACAGACCGTCTGCTCGACCTTGCTCGCGGTCCAGGGCGTCTCGCGAACGCGATGGATATCGATAAACGGTGCGATGGAGTGGAGTTGTGCGCCGGGGGCAGACTCTGGCTTGGTGCATCCATTCGACGCGCCGGTCCCATCGGAACGAGCACACGAATCGGCATCACGCGCGAGGTGAACCGCCTTCTCCGTTTCTACGAGCGGGGGAATCCATTTGTAAGTGGCCCGAAACGATTGAGAGAGTGAAATGAATACGTGGTGAGAGACGCGGGTGTGCGTGGTTCTATCTGCCGGAAAGCCAGGGGGGATGGAGGCAAGGCCAATCCCGCCGGAGTGGGCAAAGAAATTCTCCAAGCCAGAACCGTAAGCATGAGTACTCTTGTCGGCGATTGGGAAGAGATTTCACGCCAACTTTTCTGCCTCATTGCTAAGTGACTGCAAGTAAAGACCTTCTTTTCGTTCGATCTGGTCCGTTAGTTGCTGCATCCAATGGTACCGAGCTATACTGACAATAAACTATATCCAGCTGCATGTGGCGATAGGCATCCGGCACCACTTTCTCGCGTTGTTGGAATTAATGGGAGGAAGGGATGAAGCTCACTCTCCGTCTTATTCCAATCCTTGCGGTGGCGATTACCATTGTCACTTTCATTGTTGCCCAGAACCAGGTCCGGTCAGAAAAACGAGGATTGCGCGCAGACCTCGAAAGACGCGCGGAGATCCTCGCAGAAAGCCTGCAAGAGACCGTGGAGCCTGTCTTGCAGTGGGGCTCCGTGGACCAACTCCAGCGAATCGTGGAACGATTCGGGAGTCGCGAGCGCCTCGCTGGTGTTGCAGTATACAATGAAAAGGGAAAGGTTCTTGCTGTCAGTTCCAAACTTGGCTCGCACGCGAACAACCCGCCTAGCGTATTTACGCAGATCAAAGAACAGGATCAAGGCATAGGTGCCTACGAACAAATCGCCCAGTCAACGATGTACATTTATGCGCTGCCATTGCACCGCGAATCGAAAATTGTGGGCGTCCTTTTTACCTTTTACGACACCTCCTACATCGAAGCGCAGAGCGCTCGAATCTGGCGCGAGACTCTGTGGCATGTGGTTGCTCAGCTCCTTTTGATCATATTGATTACCTCCTTTGTGATCCGGTGGACGATTGTCGGGCCGATCACTAGAGTGGCCAAATGGATGAGAGATCTGCGCAACGGCAAGGTTGTGCCGTTCCCGCTCCGAATAGCGGAAAGTTTCCTCGGACCGTTGTCCACCGAGGCAGCTAGTTTGGCGCAAAAACTCGCTGAGGCGCGAGCGGCCGCCAAAGAAGAGGCGCAGTTGCGCGAGGCAGGTGATTCTCTGTGGACGGCTGAGCGATTGCACGCCAGTATTGAGCGGCGACTCCGCGGCAGTTCCCTCTTTGTAGTCTCAAACCGTGAGCCGTACCAACATGTGTACGGCGGCAAGGGAATCGAGGCTCGGGTTCCAGCGAGTGGTCTGGTGACGGCTCTCGAACCCATTTTATGCGCATGTGATGGCACATGGATCGCATACGGTTCCGCGGAGGCGGACCGGGAAACTGTAGATGCGCAAGACCGACTGCGCGTTCCTCCCGATCACCCCCATTACACACTCCGCCGCATCTGGCTCACCAAGGAGGAAGAAAACGGCTATTACTTTGGCTTTGCAAACGAAGGCCTCTGGCCGCTTTGTCATATCGCACATACGCGGCCTGTATTCCGTGCCGATGATTGGGAGCACTATCAGCGCGTCAATGAGAAATTTGCGGCGGCCGTTCTGGAAGAGATTGCGGGCGCAGACCGGCCTTTTGTTTTGATTCAGGATTTTCACTTTGCTTTGCTGCCTAGGCTCATCAAAGCGAAGCGTCCCGACGCCCGCGTCGCCATCTTCTGGCACATTCCATGGCCCAATCCCGAGGCATTCCGAATTTGCCCTTGGGAACGCGAGCTTCTCAATGGACTGCTGGGGGCAGACCTGGTGAGCTTCCATATTCAGGCGCACTGCAACAATTTTTTGGATACCGTGGAGCAATCGTTAGAGTGCCGGATCGAATGGGACCGCTTTGCGGTGAATCGGAACGATCATTTCACTTTGGTGCGTGCGCACCCGATCAGCGTGGGACTTCCGGAATGCCCGGAGTCGGTAATGGAAGTTTCTCCCGAAGAGAACCGAGCTGACGTACTGGCGAAGCTGGGATCGGACATTCTCTTCCTCGGCGTAGGTGTGGATCGAGTTGATTATACCAAGGGAATTGTGGAGCGGTTCCGCGCTATCGAGCGCTTTTTCGAAAAGTATCCTCAGTACCTCGAACAGTTCACATTTGTTCAATTCGGTGCACCCAGCCGCTTGAATATCAAGCGTTATCAAGACTTGCTCAACGAAGTCGCTGCCGAGGCGGACCGAATCAGCCGGCGGTTTCAGACCGAAAAATGGAGACCGATTGTTCTGTTCAGCCGGCATCACAGCCATGAGGAGATCGAACCGTTTTACAGAGCTGCGAATTTTTGTTTCGTCACCTCCCTGCATGACGGGATGAATCTCGTGTCCAAGGAGTTTGTGGCTGCCCGGAAGGATCAGGACGGCGTCCTGATCCTCAGTCAATTCACCGGTGCCAGCCGGGAATTGCATGATGCCCTGTTGGTCAATCCTTACGACATTGACCAAATGGCCGAGACGATCCGCCGGGCTTTGGAAATGCCTCTAGAAGAAAGGTGCGTACGCATGCAGCGTATGCGCAGGGTCGTGCGGGAGCACAACGTCTATCGCTGGGCCGGAGAACTGATATCAGAGCTCTCTGAAATCCGGCTTGACACTCGGGAAATGGTGGAAACCAGGTGAGCTCTGATAGGCCCTGCTACGCGGACAGACACTCGCTTCCGGCTTAGAGATCCGGAGGAGGTGCGCGTCTTTCTGGAGTGATTGGCGGAGGAACTCTCTTGAAGAAGGCAGATCATCCATTCCGGTTTGTCACGGTTTCGTATCTGACGCGGATCGAAAATCAAACGGCCACGACTCTCGGCGAACTGCGGGATGGCTTGGAAAAGTGCAGTGGTGGGTCGATCTTCTACCACACATTTCAAAGCCTGGGACGGCATCACTTTCTCACGGAGGGTTTTTCGAATGATTTCGCGCAATGGGTTCTCGCGGCACTGAATTATCCGGTGCTCGCCGAACAGCTGGCGGCACCCGATATTCGCGGATATCTCACGCTCAACGACCTGCGGAGCGACTTGCTTCGCATTACTGACGATTATTGCCGCTCTCGTTCGGAGGAGGTCGGGCGGGTGGCGTTCGAGCCATTCTATTTTTGCGAGAGTGTCGAAGTGACGATCCCTCATACTTCGGAGGCTTGGACGCTCGAGGAATTTCGTCGCGGGCTAGAGCATCTCAGCAATCAATCCTTTCATTACCATTTCCTGGTTTCACGGCTGCGCCTGGGATTGCGCACGAATGATTTCTCGTTGTGGTTTGAAAACGAACTAGGCCTGCCGACTTTAGCGCAGCGCACCAATTACATCGACGTCTACACGAATACAGTGGAAGGCGCGAGAGCAAAGCTTTTCACATTCGTTGATCGGGAGCTTGCGGCATGAACGTCACAAAAGCGGAAGTCCATGTGATGCGCCTCGATGACTATGTTCCTTTGCTCGGAGCCCCCGAAATCGACGAACTGCGCGCGCTCGCCGGGCAGTTGTCTGGCCGCACGGTCCAGATGGTCAACTCCACGGCGATGGGTGGCGGAGTGGCGGAAATGCTGAATCGCGTGATTCCGTTGATCCAGGAGCTGGGGCTCCAGCCGCGTTGGGACGTCATCACTGGCGGCCAGGATTTCTTCGAAGTCACAAAGGCGTTTCACAACGCCCTGCATGGCGGCCCCTACCAAGCTCGAAAAGAAGACTTCGATTTGTTCCTTGCGACCAATGAACTGAACCGCCAACGACTTCAATTTGATTGCGAATTCACGGTGATCAACGATCCTCAACCGGTAGCCCTGATTGAAGCCCGCTCAAAGCAGGAGGGACACTGGATCTGGCGCTGCCACATTGACCTGTCTCATCCGAACGCGGATGTCTGGAGTTTCCTCCGACCCTTTGTCTACCGGTACGATGCTGCGCTTTTCTCCTCACCAGCGTTCGCGCGCCAGCTTCCAATTCCTCAATATCTGTTCCATCCGTGTATTGATCCGCTCTCGGAAAAAAATGTTGACCTGGATCCGGAGTGGGTAAGCAGTGTCTTGGTGCGCTACGGAATTGATGCAAGCCGCCCCATCGTCACACAAATTTCGCGGTTTGACCGGTTGAAGGACCCGGTGGGCGTCGTGCACGCCTATCAAATCGTCAAGCGATATATGGATTGCCAGCTCGTGTTGGCCGGGGGGAGTGCGTCCGACGATCCAGAGGGCGAAATCGTCCTGGAAGAGGTCCGCCGCGAAGCCAAGAACGATCCGGACATTCATCTCCTTAACCTGCCGCCCTGGAGTGCTCTTGAAATTAATGCCCTGCAGCGCGCCTCTACTGTGATCGTGCAGAAAAGTCTTCGCGAGGGATTCGGTCTGACCGTTACGGAAGCATTGTGGAAGAAGAAACCCGTTGTGGCATCGGCGGTGGGAGGCATTCCTGCTCAGGTGATCCACAAGCATACGGGATTGCTGGTACACTCCATCGAAGGAACGGCCTATCAGATTCGATTCCTCTTATCGAATCCCGCTCTGGCACAGAAGCTTGGGGAGCAGGGCCACGATCATGTGCGCGAGCACTTCTTGATTACAAGCAACGTAAAACGTTATCTTACGATTTTCCTCCACTCTCTGACTCATTCGTGACCCAAGCTAGATGACAGCCAAGCCCTTACTCGGGGCGTGATGTCCCAATTTCACGTTCGAAGTGCGACGGAGTATTTTGCGTTATTCTTATAATTGAGCTAGCTGAAGAGCCTATCCTGCGTGGAACACCCTCGGTGTTAAGATTTCCGCGGAAGTTCGCGAAATGACGATGCGGTCCATACGACAACTGATCGTGCTTCTGGGGATGATGTGTTTGCTCGTTCTTCCGGCTGCCGCGCAATGGGATCGGGGAGAGCTTCGGATAGAGGTACACGACCCGCAAGGGGCGGCGCTCGCGGCGGCAGGTGAATTGGTGAGCGAAGGGAATCAGTTCCGGCTGAATTTTGAAGTGGGAGACGACGGCCGGTACATCGCGCAGGGTCTGGCGTTCGGTGTGTATCGAGTCAGTTTGACACACGCAGGGTTCGTTCGTTCGACACAATTGGTCGAAATTCGGTCGCTGCTGCCGCAGCAACTGTTCGTGACGCTGGGACTGACGCCCGTCGAGACCCAGGTGGAAGTATCTGAGGCGGGAACTCTGTTCGACCCATCCAGCACGGGAACAGTCTATACGGTTGGCTCGCAATCGATTAGCGAGCAATTGTCGCCTCAGCCGGGGCGCGGGGTGCTGAACGTGGTGGATGCGCAGCCCGGGTGGCTGTATGAGGCCAACGGAGTTTTGCATCCGCGCGGCTCGGAATATGCCGTTCAGTTTGTCGTGGATGGTCTGCCGCTGACGGAGAATCGCTCGCCGGCTTTTGCGCCCCCGTTCGAATCGGGTGATGTGGAGTCCATGCGCGTGATGACCGCGGGTTTTCCTGCCGAGTACGGCAGAAAGCTAGGTGGCGTTATAGAGGTTGCGTCTCCAAAGAACAACCCCGCCGGCTTGCATGGGGAATTCGACGCGGAAGGAGGCAGCTTCTCGACAGGTTCCGGACACGCTGCATTGTTTTATGCAAGTGGGGGAAATAGATTTTCGGTCAGCGGAGACGGATTTCATACGGATCGATATTTGGACCCGCCGGTTCTCGGAAACTATACGAATCTGGGAAATGCGGGAGGGTTTTCCGCGTCCTACGAGCGTGACCTTTCAAATAGCAACCGCCTGTTCCTGACCGTATCACAACACGCGGTTCGCTATATTGTGCCGAACGAGCTCATTCAGCAAGAGGCAGGTCAACGGCAAGATGCTGCGCAGAAGGAAACGAGCGGCCAGGTGCATTACACGCATGCTTTTTCGACGGACATACTCTTGAGCGTGGCGGCGAGTGTGCGCGACACGAGCGCGCTTCTTTCGTCGAATCCACAGTCAACTCCAGTCATCGTCTCGCAGGATCGTGGCTACCGCGAAGGGTACGTGCGCACGGACCTCGCGGGCCATCATGGAAGGCACGAATGGAAGATCGGCGTGGACGGAATCTTCAGTCCCGTGCACGAAGCGTTGCAGTATCAAATCACCGATCCCACGCAATTTGATCCGGGCACACGATTGCAATTCCAGTTTTCTGACCGGCGATGGGACATGGAGCCGTCCGCCTATGTCCAGGACCAGATTCGCTTGGGGCACTGGAACCTGAGCGCCGGTTTGCGGTTTGACCATTACGGATTTGCGGTCAACGAATCGGCTTGGAGTCCCCGGATCGGCGTTTCGCGCTACATTCCTTCGCTCCATCTGCTGGTTCATGCCTCGTACGACCGCGTCTTTCAGACTCCCGCTATGGAGAACTTGTTGCTGGCGAGCTCGCCGCAACTGGATTCGTTGAGTAGCCTGGTTCTGAGGCTTCCGGTGCAGCCAGGCCGCGCAAACTATTACGAGTTGGGTTTCAAGAAGTCGTTTGCAGGCAAACTACGGATTGACGGCAACGTGTTCCGCCGGAATTTTCATAATTTTTCAGACGACGACACGCTGCTCGATACCGGTGTTAGCTTCCCGATTGCATTCTCCAGCGCGGAGATTTACGGAGAGGAAGCCCAGATTGCCGTGCCGCGCTGGGGTCGCTTCTCGGGATTTGTGAGCTACTCCAATCAGAAGGGTGTCGGCCAGGGACCCATCACAGGCGGGCTGTTCCTCGGAGCCCAAGCTTCGGATGTCTCAGACACAAGTAAGTTCCCCATTTCCCAGGACCAGCGGAACACTGTCCGAGCCCGCGTGCGTTTTCAGCCCCTAGAAAAGTTGTGGTTTGCGACCACTGCCGAATATGGGAGCGGCTTTCCTGTGAATCTGAATGGACCCATCGATTACAACGCTGCTCTGGCTCAATACGGTGCTGCCATTTTGAACAGGGTGAATTTCGCCGCTGGGCGTGTGCGCCCCAACTTTTCGTTCGATGCCGCAGCTGGCGCCACGCTATTCCATAAAGAAGGGAAGGAAATGTTGCTGCAACTAGAAGCCAACAATCTCACCAACCGAGTGAATGTCTTGAATTTCGCTAGCCTTTTTTCCGGCACCGCAGTTTCAATCCCACGCAGCGTCAGCGCTCGCCTAAAAGTAGGCTTCTGAAGACGGGATTGTGCGTTTGATCCGCTTACGGTATCCCTGATTTGACAGCTTTGCTGCTGGAGCCTGCTCCGGTGGCAGATTCGTTGTGTCCAGGGCAGGAGAAGCGTACGATGCACAAGCGAGTGGTCTTAATCGGAAATTCCGGCTTAATTCTATTGCGGCGCGCGCCGCAATAGAATGATTCTCGGACTAATTAGACGGATCGGTTGTCGAAATTTAAACTTAAATCACAACGAGGTTTGGAGCCTCCATGAAACAGTTATGGATTGGATGTCTACTCGCCCTGCTCGGCACGCCGGCATTCGCCCAGATGGGTCCAAGCGTACCCGATCTCCCGTTCGAGTCCGTGCCTTTCTTGAAGATCACTCCCGATAGAAATTTGGGAGAAGTGCTTAGCGTGGCGGTCAATTCCATGGGGCGCGTCGTGGTTCTGAATCACCCCGGGACCTCGTCGACCGGTGGCCCGGTCTACGGCAACGCCACCACGAGCATATTCGAATACGATGAAAAGGGCAATTTCGTGCGAGAGATTGCCCATGGCGTGTATGGCCTGGCCTATGCGCATTCTGTCCGATTCGACAAGTATGACAACCTGTGGATCGTCGACAAGGCGGCCATGACCGTGATTAAGTTGAACCCGGAGGGAATCGTATTGATGAATCTCGGGCGGCGGGATGAAGGGCCGGACGAGCCCCGTTACCGGCACGCCGATCCGCCGCCCACTCCCGTGGATGGCTTCTTCAACGGTGCGACCGACGTCGCCTGGGATGCTGACGACAACATCTACGTCAGCGACGGCTACTTCAACTCGGAAATCGCCAAGTTCGACAAGCACGGGAACTGGATCAAGAGGTGGGGCTCGGCTGGCAAAGGTGGAGTACACGCCAACGAAAACCCCGGCCAGTTCTCCAATCCGCACAACATCGGCATCGATCGCGCGGGAAACGTGTACGCGGCTGATCGCGGCAACCGGCGCATTCAGGTGTTTGACCTGGACGGGAATTTCAAGAAGTTCATTTTCCTGAACGTCCCCTACAACAAGATGCGTCACCCGGTCCTGGGCAACTTGTTGCCTGACCGGCCGGATGAGACTGCCCCGTGGACGATCTGTATTACCAACACTCCGACTCAGTATCTCTATACCACTGACGCCGAACCCGGACGGCTCTACAAGATAGCGCTGCCGGAAGGCAAGATCGTGGGGGTCTACGGCGAGTCAGGTCACGAACTGGGCCAGTTCAATTGGGCGCACGGCCTCGCTTGCCCGTCGGAGGACACAATTTACGTTGCCGACATGAATAACTGGCGAGTGCAGAAGCTGGTTCTGAAGTCAAAGAAGTAGATCCCCTCGAATCGTCAGCCCACAGCTCGAGGATTCGACGCGCCAGGGGCAGGTGATCGCCAGCCCGTGGGGAGCATCCCTGGAAGCAGAACGCTCGGAGGGGCCGCCCCTGAACCTGGTTCCAGGGCTTCCGATCATCGGAAATTGAGAGTAGAATTCGCGGTGAGGAAAAACGAATGTTGACGCGAGATGATTTTAGAAAAGCGGGCCTGAGCCGTCGCGAAGCGATTCAGTTGGGAGCTGGAGGGCTCCTCGGGGCCGCCGCAATTCTCGCAGGATCTGGTGAGGCTGCGAACCTTGCAGCGCAAGACCTTCAGCCCACGGGCCCTCCGACGGATCCGCACTATCCCATGCCGCCCAGTTGGTCCAAGGAACTTCGGCAGCTCGCGCCCAACGTTTACGCGTACACGCAGGGAGGAGGCCCGAACATATCCAACTTCGGCGTTTCGAACCCCGGCATGATCGCTGGCCCCGATTACATGTGGGGCATCGACGGCACGCAAGGGCCCATTCCGGCCAAGTCGTACATCGCGGCATGCAAACAGGCTACCGGCAAGGATTTCGGCCGTTTGCTGCTGACGCACCATCATGGCGACCACACCGCCGGCCTCCAATTTTTTCAGAATGCCGAGGTCTGGAGCCATCCCTACTGCCGCCAGGAGGTGCTCAAAGCGATTCCAAGTACGCCCAAGATGTGGAGCCCCACGCCCGGACCCTACGGGAAAATTGCCGATGTGGTCGAGCCGCGCAAGCTCGTGGTGCCGATGCTGACGTTCAAGGACGACATGACCGTCTTCGTCGGCGACACCGAAGTCCGATTCATGAATGCCGGACCCGCGCATACGTGGGGCGATATGATGGCCTATTTGCCGAAGCAGAAGATCCTGTTCGCCGGCGACATTGGCTTTTTCTGGGTCGCGCCCTTTGCTCAGAACGGCCACGTCAGCAAGTGGATTGAGACCTGTGACAAGATCCTGGGGATGGACGTTGATGTGATTGTTCCCGGCCACGGTCCCATCGGCGGTAAGAAGGAACTGAACGAAATGGCCGATTATTTCCGCACACTCACCGTAGAGGCTCGCAAGCGGTACGACGCCAAAATGACTCCCGGTGCCGCTGCCGCTGATATCCGCCTGGGCCGGTTCGACAACTGGATTGGCACCCAACTCATCATCACGGACACGGTCCGCCTTTACGACGAATGGAACGGCTCCCTTACCCCGGACATAAATACGGGGGGAATCAGAGAAGCCATACAGGAATACAACCAGATCAAGACGGCGCAGGGCAAAGCGGCGGAGATGATCCCGCTCGAGCGCATGGAAAGCCACCTTGCGCATGCCTGCTAACCCCCTGTTAAGTTTTTCAGGGATCGGCTCGGACCAGGCGATGCGTGCTGTGCTGTACGAATGATGCGTGAACCCTGCCTCTGTGGGCACCACTGACAGCGAGATTGGTGGAGGATTTCAAATTCAGAGATTGCCGGAGCATTCCGGCTGAGGAGAGAGCAATGCCCAATCGTAGGGAGTTCCTTAGGAATATGGCCGGTGCATCCGCCGGAATGTTACTTCTAGGCCGCGGCGTCAGCAATGCCGTAGGCGGGCCCGGACAGGCGGGAGGTGCCACCAAGCGCCGTGAGGTCATGGTGGGCAACCGCCGGGTCAAGACAGTGGACGTGCACTGTCACGTTATCGTGCCGGAGGCTACCGACCTGCTGAAGGGCACGCCGCTCGAAGGGCGCAACGGATTCACTCTCGGTAACTACGACGAGGCAGGAATGGGGCCCGGGCGCCTGCAGGAGATGGATAAGGAAGGCATCGACGTTCAGGCCCTCAGTATCAATTCATTTTGGTACTCTGCCGACAGGGACCTCGCTCACCGGTTGGTCGATCTTCAAAACGAAAAACTGGCGGCGATATGCGCGACTCATCCCGACCGCTTCGTGGCATTTGCCTCGGTCGCGTTGCAGTTCCCGGAACTGGCGGCGCAGCAGTTGGAAGAGGGCGTCAAGCGCTGGGGACTGCGCGGCGGCGCTATCGGTTGCAGTGTGCCGGGCGGAGAGGAATTGTCCTCGCCCAAGTATGATCTCTTCTGGGCTAAGGCCGAGGAGTTGCAGGTTCCGATATTTGTGCATCCTCAAAACAGCGCAAACCAGACCGGTATCCGCAACCGGGTTCAGGGAAATGGTGTCCTGGGAAATGTGATCGGGAACCCGCTGGAAACCACGATTTTTCTCTCGCACATGATTTTCGAAGGAACGCTGGATCGATTCCCCAACTTAAAGATCTGCGCGGCACATGGTGGCGGCTATCTGCCCTCTTATGCCGACCGCATGGATCATGGGTGCTTGGTTTTTCCCACGGAATGTAAAAAGAACATCAAGAAGCACCCCACCGAATATTTAAAGCAAATTTACGTGGACTCGATAGTCTTCACGCCGGAGGCGCTGCGTCATTTGATCGCGGTAGTCGGTGTCAATCAGATCGGCTTGGGCACCGATTACCCCTTTCCGTGGTCGACGACTCCGGTGGATCACGTCTTTGCCACGCCCGGGCTGAGCGATGCCGATCGGATCGCGATCCTCGGCGGAAACATGTGCAAGCTACTGAAAATTCCGATGATGGCGTAGTGCCGAGAATTTCGTGCAGTCTTGAGTCGGTAAAGCAGGGTGTTCTCGACATAGAAAGTAGGCGATTTTGCTGCTGGCCACGATCGCGCAAGAATTCCAACTTAGCAGGCTGCGGAAAAACTCAAAACGTTGTCATTCCAAGGCACGCTGCGTGCCGAGGAATCTCTCGTTTCCTGGGTCTTAAATAAAGAGAAATTCCTCGCTTCGCTGATGGCCATGCCGGGAATCGCTTATAAAGAGCCAGGAATATTGCCGGCGAGCGGATTAGCCAGCATAAGGTAATTCACAACGTAATCGCGCACGGCATCGTCCAGTGGCGTAATTTGTTGATGGTAGCCGGTGGAGAGCAGCTTCCGTATGTCTGCCCGGGTGAAGTACTGATACTTATCGCGGATCGCTTCCGGCATCTCGACGTATTGAATGCGTGGTTCGCGCCCGAGCGCGGCAAAGACAGCGCAGGCTAATTCATTCCATGTGTGCGCCTTGCCCGAGCCGATATTGAAAATGCCGTTGGCGGCCGGATTTGTTGCCAGGTGTAGCGTCATGGAGACAGCATCTTTGACATAGAGGAAATCGCGCCGTTGTTCGCCGTCGCGGTATTCCGGACGGTAGCTCTTGAAAAGACGAATCACGCCCGTTTCCAACACCTGTGAGTAGCTCTTGCAGACCACGCTTCGCATATCTCCCTTGTGATTTTCGTTCGGGCCGAAGATGTTAAAATACTTCAGCCCCACGATGCGGTCCAACCAGCCTTGCCGCCACGCATGGAGATCCATCCAGTGCTTTGATTTGCCGTAGAGGTTCAGAGGCTGCAAGCGTTCCAGTTGACCAGGGTCCGTATCGTCCATGCCCGCGCTTCCGTCTCCATACGTCGCAGCGGATGAGGCATAGACAAAGCGCGTGCCTGCGCGCAGCGCCCATTCCGCAAGTTTGCGCGTATATTCGTAATTGTTTTCGCGCAGATATTCCTCGTTCGCCTCCGTCGTGGAAGAACACGCGCCCAGGTGAAAGGCGAAATCGAAGGTTCCGAGTGATCCCGAGGACAGCTGGGCGAGCAGAGTCCAGGGTTCGAGATACTCCGTATATTGCAAACCCGCGAGATTGCGGCGTTTTTCGCCTTGTGCCGGAAAGTCTGCGATCACGACGTTCGAACATCCGCGCCGATTGAGTTCCCAGACCAGGACGCTGCCAATGAATCCGGCGCCGCCCGTCACAACTACGCGGCTGCCGGGCCAGACGCTCGAATTCTTACCAGGCAAGGTCATAAATGAAGATCAAGGGTGCCACGTTGGTGGCATCAGATTCAATGAAGAATCTATTTCCCGCAGTCAGCAACATTTGAGTGGTGGGCTCGTTTCCGAGAGAGCTTTCTTGGGCAGGATCCGGTTTAAGGATTCCGAACGTTCTCGTGGGATGTTTGATGCCTCACGGAGTCAGCCATCCACATTGCAATCTGATGCCTGTTATTTTCCCTCCTTGTCGATAATCGCGTGAAGGACCACGTCTCCCTGAACATGACCAGCACGTGCCTGCGGAGGATATTGGGGCTTCGTCTGGGCGACGATCGTCGCCGCCGTCACCTTGCCAGGGACGCGAATGCGCGTTGGAGGAATGTTTGAGGAAATCGGCGTGTTTGACACGGACTCGCCCATGTTTCCGTTACTGGTGCCTTCCATATGTTGGTTAGGCGAAGGTCCCGGTTCGGTGGAGGCGGCAGTTACAGGCTGGACCTGTGTTTCGGTGGACCGCAACTCTGTTGAAATGGTGAGGACCAATCCAACAGAAAAACGCCACGCCACATTATTGAGGGCTGAAAGATGGGGGTCCAGTTCCAGAAGAACCGCTTCGGTGTCATAGTCTACGAGAAGAAGACGATCAATTTTCTTGTCCGCCAAGTCCCCTTGCGCTACAACAACCATTCGCTCGGATCGTAGGTTTCGTTCAATATCTTCTTTTGCAAGGTTGTAACACCAGTCAGGGTTTCTCGAACACATAGAACCAACTCCTGCCTTGGAAATGTATTCATGAGCTTTTTGGTCGGTCTCTTGGCTAGCAATTTGGTGAAACTTGTCATAAATCTGGTTTATCGTTGCGCCATTCATAGCCACACGGAAATTAGCCTCGATCGGGGCCGTTGGACTTGTCTTCACCGCTAGCGAATTATTATTTTCATCGTAGGTTACGTGCCCGACTTCGAACAAACCGTCTCGATGCTTCTGCGAAAATAAAGTCTTCGCCTCATTGAAAGTTACTTCTGCTTCGTTTCTGAATCTGTCTCGGTCTTTCTTCAGCACCCTGGCCCATTCATCGCTGCGCGCTCGGCTACGAAGATTCTCATCGCTGATGTCGGCAACCCTGGCCTCAATCTCCGCTGACTTTTCTCTATACCCCTTGCTGTAGGTCCGAAGGAAATCATCACCTAGAGGTGGAATAAGCAACTTCATGTATTCAGGATCCTTTGTTAGGATTCTCTGAACTGGTGCGGGTAAGGCCGTGGTAGCAGCGGTCTGAGCTGTTTCATTTTCTTGTGTGCGGCCTCGAGCGACCCCGAATATCACAATTAAGAAGAGGAAAGAGGCAGCAAGCATTCTGTGAGTCATCGTCTCCTTCCTACGCATACGTTGTTGGATGCGAAATAGAACCACAGGTTGCAATCTTGGACTCAAGAAACCTTCGCCATTGCTAGAGTTCCATTTTGGTATAGGAGCCCGTTGCCGATAATGGCGTTTATGAGGATCTGGTAGGTTATCCGTGGTTAGCCTAGGTTCGCGTTGCTTGAGCTTTCCCTCTGCCTGAGCTAGAGTAACCGCGCCGAGCGGAGGAGGTCCACAGTGCATTCCCGTGGCCAGGAACATCTGAAGGTCCTCTTGCGCAGCAGCGTGGTCCAGAAACGCGTTCGAGAGATGGGCCAGCAGATCTCCAAGGATTTTAAGGGCCAGCGCGTACACCTGATCGGTGTCCTCAAAGGCGCGGCCATCTTCCTGTCCGACCTGATCCGCCAGATTCGTGTCGAAGTTTCGCTCGATTTCATGGCGGTTTCCAGTTACGGCGACGGCAGCCAGACCTCGGGGCAGGTACGCCTCGTCAAGGACCTCGACACGAGCATTGAGGGCTTGAATGTTATTGTGGTTGAGGACATCCTGGACACTGGACTCACCCTGGGATACCTGCTGCGCGTGCTTCAGCAGCGCAAACCCAAATCGCTTCGCATAGCCGCGCTGCTCGATAAACCGGAGCGCCGCATCAAGGATGTGAAGGCGGATTATGTAGGTTTTCAGATTCCCAACGAATTTGTCGTTGGGTATGGCCTGGACTATGCCGAGCGGTACCGCAACCTCAAGGATGTTTGTGTGCTCTCGCTTCCGCCGTCTTGATGCGGCAGCCCGGCGAGTCGCACCACTATTATTGCCATGAAGCCTATTGTGACAGCTGCGGATCTAGCGGGTATTGCCGCACTGATCGACCACACCTTGCTCAAACCTGAAGCTTCGCGCGACGAAATACAGAAGCTCTGTGAGGAGGCCGCACGATTCGGCTTCGCATCGGTTTGCATCAATCCGTGGTATGTGCCTCTGGCAGCCGAGTTGCTGCGCGGCACAAGCGTGAAAGTCTGTACCGTGGCGGGTTTCCCGCTCGGCGCAACGCTGCCGCAGGTGAAAATTCACGAGGCCGAAGAGTCGATCAAGCTGGGCGCGCAGGAAATCGACATGGTCATCAACATCGGCGCGCTCAAATCGGGCCAGGATGATGTGGTGGAATCCGACATTCGCGGGGTCGTGGAAGCCAGCCATCGCGGTGGCGCCATCTGCAAGGTAATCTTGGAGACCGCGCTTCTCACGGTCGAAGAAAAAGTTCATGGCTCGATCGCGTGCAAGAGGGCAGGGGCCGATTTTGTCAAGACTTCGACCGGGTTCAGCACCGCGGGGGCGACGACCGAAGATGTCGCCTTAATGCGTGCCGTTGTGGGTTCGAAAATGGGAGTGAAGGCTGCGGGCGGTGTGCGAAGTTTTGAGGACTTGAAGAAGATGGTTTGCGCGGGCGCGACGAGGATCGGAACAAGCTCCAGCGTGAAAATCATGGAACAGGCCCGGAGCGCTGCGCTTGCTTCCACGGCTACCGCTGGCGGGCCTGACGCGACCCTGTGATCGCGCCATCTTGACCGGATACTTTGCCAGGCGAACTCCCGATGTGTCATCGGTTTTTCACGAGATCGTAATCCCCACCTGCTATACTGGATTTTCTTAACTTCGAGGAAATGCGTTTCACACTTGCGCGTTTTGAGCGCAGTACACGCATTAAGAATTTATGGATCTGGCACCGACCAAACCACCGCTTAACATGCCCGCAGAGGTCCTCGCGACGCTGGCCGAGCTCAGCGAGGAAATCAACTCCTCGCTGGACCTCGACGAAGTGCTGCGGAAGACCGCCTCGCTGGTGAAGCGTATGATCGACTACGAAATTTTCGGTGTGATGCTGCTGGACGAAAGCACGCAGCGTCTCTACCACCGCTTTACCATCGGCTACGGTGAAGAAGCAAGCAAGGACTGGCAAATCCCGATCGGGCAGGGCATTACGGGAACGGCGGCGGCCACACGCCGGGCGGTTCGCGTCCCGGATGTCCGCGAAGACCCGCGATATATCAACATCATCGATTCGGTCCGGTCGGAGCTGGTTATTCCCCTGATCGTGAAAGGCCAATCCATCGGCGTGCTCGACATCCAGAGTACACAGGTTGATTACTTCACACGCGATCAGCAAAGCATTTTGACGCTGATGGCCAGCCGTTTGGCCGTCGCCATTGAAAACGCGCGCCTATTCGAGCGCGTTCGCAGCCAAGCCGACACGCTCCTGGTCCTCAACGAAGTGGCACGCGAGGCCAATTCCATTCTCGACGTAGAGGAAGTGCTTCGCCGCGCCGCGGAACTCGTGAAACGCGTTATCGACTATCAGATTCTAGGAATCCTGCTTTACGACGAGCGGACCAACGTGTTCCGCCACCGCCTGGACGTGAAATACGGCCAGAGTGCGCAGGGGAAGCTGCGCGTCAGCGCCAATGAAGGCATTGTCGGCGCGGCGGTTTCTTCCGGCCAGCCCGTTCGTGTTCCGGACGTCACACTCGACGCGCGCTACATCATGGTGAATCCCGAGACGCGATCCGAACTGGCCATCCCCCTGATTCACAAGGGCCGCGTGGTCGGTGTACTCGACCTGGAGAGCCCGCAAACGAATTATTTCACCGAGGACCATGTCCAGACGCTCACGATTCTTGCCGCGCATCTGGCCGTCTCATTGGAAAACGCGCGCTTGTACGAGAAGCTCGCCCGCGACGAGGCCCGCATGGAACGCGAACTCACCGCCGCGCAGCGCTTGCAAAACGCGCTGCTGCGTCCCGTGCCCAGCATTGACTTCGGTCTGGACATTGCCGCGCGGATTCTTTCCGCCCGGGAAGTCTGCGGCGACCTGTACGATTTCCTTTCCTACGGCACGCAGCAGTTGGGTGTCGCGCTAGGAGACGTCAGCGGAAAGGGCAGCGCTGCGGCGCTCTATGGCGCCGTCGCGACCGGCATTCTTCGGAGCCTTTCTCCGCACAAGCTCCAGCCCGCGGAACTCCTTCGGCAGTTGAATCAGCTCGTTTGCGACCGCCGCATCGAGGGCCGCTACATGACCATCTGCTTTGCCACGTGGCAGAAAGGACGCCGCAAGCTCCGCGTCGCCAATGCGGGCCAGACGTACCCTTTTCTCTGGAAAGATGGCCGTGTCGAGCACATTAAGCTCAACGGGTTCCCGATTGGCATCTTTGACGATGTCACGTACGACGAATGGAGCGTCACGCTGAATCCCGGCGATATTCTCGTGTTCTACTCAGATGGACTCACCGAGGCGAGCAGCCGGGACGGGAAGTTGTTCGGGGCCGCCCGCTTGAAAACACTCATCGGCGAGAACACACATCTTTCTTCAGCCGAACTGGCTGACCGCATGCTCGAGGCGGTGCAGGAGTTCACACAGGGAGGCGCCATCACGGACGATCGCACGCTGGTGGTGATGAAGGTCAAGTGAGCGCGCGAACTTCTGATTCGCGCGGGCGCCGTGTGCCGCGACCGGCCGATCCGGTGCGCTATACCCCCGGCTTCTCGTATCGCGGATCGCGTCTATATTGCGAGGGCGTTCCGGTGGATGAAGCCGCCAAGCAGGTGGGAACCCCCGCCTATCTGTATAGCCGCGCGAGCATCGAGCAGGCCTACCGGCGCATGGACTCCGCATTCGGCGCGCTCCCGCACACAATCTGTTACGCGGTCAAGGCTAATTCGAATCTCGGCATCTTGCGTGTCTTCGCTGCGCTCGGCAGCGGTTTCGATATTGTCTCCGGCGGGGAGCTGTACCGCTTGCGCCGCATTGGCGTTCCTGGAAACCGTATCGTCTTTTCCGGCGCCGGCAAATCGCGCGAAGAAATCCGCGAGGCGCTTCGTGCCCGCATCCTGCTGTTCAACGTGGAATCGCCCGCTGAACTCGACTTGCTTGCCTCCGAAGCGTCGCGTCTCCGCGTGCGCGCCCCGTCGTCCATTCGCGTCAATCCGGATGTCCAGGCCGGCGGCCACCCACACATCTCGACCGGGCACCATCGCCACAAATTCGGCATTGACTGGGACGGCGCGCGGCGCCTCTATCTGGAGCACCGTGACTCGCGGTGGATCGAGTGGCAGGGGATCAGCGCTCATATCGGTTCGCAAATCTTGACGCTTGCGCCATACCGCCGCGCGCTGGTGCGCCTGGCGGAATTTGTCCGCGACCTGGGACGCGAAGGCATTACGCTCCGTTATCTCGATTGCGGCGGGGGACTCGGCATTCGTTACACCACGGAGCAGCCACCCGAGGCGGCCGCCTATGCTTCCGAGCTGATGCGCGCGGTTCGACCGCTTGGCTGTCACTTGCTGATCGAACCGGGGCGTTCGCTGATTGGCCCTGCGGGCGTGATCTTGATGCGCGTGCTTTACACCAAACACAACCGGGGAAAGACTTTCGTCGTGGTGGACGCTGCGATGAACGATTTCATGCGGCCGGCGCTCTATGGCGCCACGCATTCCATTACCCGTATGCGTCGAAGAGCAGGAGCCCTCACTCGCGCCGATATAGTCGGCCCGGTCTGTGAATCCGGCGACTGTTTTGTCCAGGATTGGCCTCTGGGAGAAGTCACTTCCGGCGATGTGCTGGTTTTGTGGGGAGCCGGGGCTTACGGTTTTGTCGAGGCGTCAAACTACAACTCCCGCCCGCGCCCTGTCGAAGTCCTCGTCACTGGGCGCCGTTTCCGTGTCATACGGCGGCGCGAATCCCGCGCCGATCTTGTTCGCGGGGAATAGGAAATCCACAGACGCACACAGGCAAACACTGATTTCGGAAAAGAGGAAACAGGGGAAAGACAGAAACAAGCTGTGGCCTCAGCGCTCGCCCCACTTCAGTTTGTTTCGCAGGATCTCAAAATACGTTTTCTTTGCGGCCCGCACTAAACGCAGCTTTTCCGGCGCCTTCCGCACCACGATGTGGTCCCCGCGCATGAGCTCAATTACTTGTCGTCCGCGTTTTTCGTGACCGTGATGCGTCCCTCGTCGATGGGCGCACTCTTCGTGTACGTCCAGTAGGGCTCGAG
>JAIQES010000022.1 GCA_020073705.1 Terriglobia bacterium | reverse complement strand
CTATGCGAGGCGATCGCGAGTCCTATCCAGAGGCGCTGGTTGCGGCGCTCTTCGGCGCGCAACTCACCAACGGAAACAATCATGGATTTGCTGGGCTTCAGCAGAGCGGTCGCCGGCGCCGGATTCACCGGGGCAGGTTCAGGGGCATTTGGCAAAGCAGAGGAAGCGAACCCCGCGGCCGGCTGAACTGACATGTCCGTAGAAACTGACGCCAACAGCAAGGAGGTCTCGCTGAAAGCTGCGTCGCTTGACGACACAGAATTCGACGGCTGAATGAGAGCGATCTTCTCTGCGGAGAAGGACATTTGTGCAGCAAGCTGGGGTTGAATCAGTAGTACGGCAAGTGCAAGAAGCATTTCGTCCACCTCAGTGCGCTGCGGGGTTTCGAACCGCTGGGCATCCCTGCCCACGGTCCGTATCCGTGGAGCCTGTCCATCATCGGTGTCCTTTTTACGACGGTTCTCAGGCAAACGCAGTGATTGGTGTCACGCGTTGATGTGACCGCTGACACCCCTCAGGCTAGAACCTGCCCGCATCAATCCACGCCTGCACTTCTGCCTCAACCGAAAAGAGGTTCATTGGCGCTGCCGCAAATCGGGCAGCCAGTTGGTACGCATTCTTTTCGAGAGGGATGGCTTCGTAGGAGTCGCCGTCCAGAAAGCCCCTGACATATTTGCCTGCAAAATCTGCCAACCCGAGTTTCTGATACTGAACAACGTGGACCAGTTCGTGAAAGAGGAGTTCGTTGGTGAACGGCTCATGAGAAACGATTGTGTCCACAAAGGTGATTGCTGCCATGCGTGCGAAATCTGGCAGAGAATTCCCTGCAAGCCACATCCTAATGAGGTCTCCGTAAAAAGGCGGATTGCCGATGCGCTCCCCTGAATGCACAACGACTCGCGCCGAATCCAGAGCGGAACCCGGGGAAAACGGTAGCAAGGCCCCCTTCTGAACAGAGTCCAGAGGCACGGCCCTGCCGATGTAGATTTGGCGTTGCTCGCCGATATAGGCTGCGACCTGTTGGATGACCCACGCAATCTGTGCATCACTGAGTTTGGGCAACGGCATAGTGAGCCTCTCAGGTCGAATAGTAAACTATCTTCGAAGCAGGTTGCAGCCCTCGATCAGAGGTTTCCAATGGTCATTTTCTTTGAGCAATCACTGATTGATGTCTGGCGGCAAGTCCTCGTCGAGAACGCCGACGAGGTCGAGCTAGAGATAGAGCATTACCCTGTTCGGCTGACCCCGAAGCGCCGATTGCGGCAGGTGGATTTCACGTTCGAAGGGAACAAGATTCGAGGGCTTGAGCAGAACCCCGAAACGAAATCTCGATGGGCACAAATGGCGCGAGCGGGTAAGAAGGTGATGCAGTTCCTCAGCGAGGGCCGCTACGAACATTTCATGTGTTAATCCAACCGGACAAATTATGTGCTACCGACAGATTTACAACCTATTTCTTGACATGAATCGACTTTAGCGCTAGGTTCGCGGCGAGCATTCGCTTAGGAGGTTCCCGCCATGAATTCCAAATTGTCTGATCGAAGAGGATTTTTGAAGAGGGGCGCGGCTCTGGCCGGCTTGGCCGTGGGATCGATACCATTCGTGAATGGCAAAGCACTTGCGAGCGTTACCCCCGGTTTGATCAAAGGCGAAGTCGACACCAAGTTGGGCGTTACCCCCGACGAACCCACCATCCAGGATTTGTTATATGGCGGGCGTTCCAGCTATGAGAAAACTGTCGCCATAGACAGTATCGGAAGACTTGGCGCCTTAGGACTAAGAAACCTGACCCCCCTTCAGGATTCGATAGGAGTCATCACACCAGCCTCATTCCATTACTTGGTCAGCCGCGATCTCAAGCTCCCCAACATTGATCCCCGGGAGCACACTCTCATGATTCACGGCATGGTGGACCGTCCCCTGACCTTCACCATGGAGGAAATAAAGCGCCTCCCTTCTGTGTCCCGAGTTTACTTTTTGGAGTGCACTGGGAACAGTGGCTTGGCGCATTATAAATCCCTGTTGGGCGACATGAAGCGCGGGCGAAAAGACGTGACTGTAATCCAAGGTGTTCATGGTAGGACCTCGACCAGCGAATGGACGGGGGTTCCTCTTTCCTTGCTGCTCAAGGGAGTCGGTGTGCAAAAGGGGGCGAGCTGGCTGATTGCGGAAGGGTCGGACATTGGAAGGCATGCGAAGAGCATCCCGCTCACAAAGGCTATGGACGACGTGATCGTGGCGTACGGTCAAAATGGCGAGGCCATTCGGCGCGAACAGGGTTATCCATTGAGGCTGCTCGTTCCCGGCTTCCAAGGGGTCTGCAACGTGAAGTTCGTGAGGAGCATTAAGTTGGTGGACAAACCTTATTATCTGAGGCCGGAAATCAGCGCCTACACCAACTTGCACCCGGACGGCATGGCGACCTGGTACGAATCTCAAGTCGGACCGAAGTCCTTAATCACCTTCCCCTCGGACGCGCATAAACTGCCGGGGCGCGGCTTCTATGAAATTTCCGGCATAGCTTGGTGCGGTCGAGGCAAGATCAGCCGAGTGGAAGTAAGTACTGACAACGGATGGACCTGGAAGGACGCCAACCTTCAGCAGCCCATATTCAGCAAGGCATGGACGCGATTCCGCCTACCTTGGAATTGGGACGGAACAGAGACGGTGATAATGTCCCGCTGCACGAACGAATACGGCGATATTCAACCGACGATGCTGGAACTAGCCAAACTGTGGGGCGATGACAGAACCCCCCCCATACCAGCCAGTGAAATTGAGCAATGGTGGGAAACTTCATCAATCTCGGAGTTTCTCAATAATCCGATTCAGCCATGGAGAGTGAAACCAGATGGGAGCATCCAAGACGCACTGTACAACACGTTATTGCCGAATCCGTATTTCCCTGGCTAAAGCTAATTTTCTACTGCCAGTGATGGCTCTGTTGGCGTGCGGGACAGCCATGGCGCAGCTCCCTATCTATAATGTGGGGAGAACGCCGACGGAAGCAGAATTGCGCACCTGGGATAATGTTGTAGGTCCCGACGGAAAGGAGCTCCCTCCCGGAAGCGGAACCGCCAAGGAGGGCGCCACGCTGTATGCCGCTAAATGTGTTGCTTGTCATGGAAAGGACGGAGAGGGCGTGTTCCCGTATCGGGCTTTGGTGGGAGGCAGAGGCACACTCAACACCCCTGCCGCTAATTTGACGGTAGGGAGCTATACGCCGTATGCGACGACGATTTGGGATTTCATCAACCGCGCTATGCCCCAATATGCAGAGAGGACTCTCAGCCCAGACGATGTCTACGCTCTGACGGCCTGGATTCTGGCCAAGAATGGCATCATTAAAGAGACCGATGTTATGGATAAGAACACTCTGGTGCAGGTCCAGATGCCGAATCGTCATGGATTCTATCCTGACCCTCCACAAGCAGCGCCGGATAAGAACCGCTCTTGGCTACCTTATTGGAACCAAGCAAAACCTGCGGCGAAATCTGCGGCGAAATGACGAGGCCTTCGCTGTTCGATAGGAAGGACGAAACCTTAGGCTGCTGTTAAAAATAGCTTCCGAATCAGTAGCTTCGTCACGGCATTCCCATTTCCAGGATTTGGAAATTAGCGCCAGTCACCCGCTCTCACGGCGTGACACGGTCTAGTTTCGCTCCGGCGTTTACATGCGGAGGCGGATTGCTGATTCACGTGCCTTCGGTACTATCCTTTGACCGACCGCTGTTGTTTCACCTTTGCCCACCGCGCCTTCTGAGCCTTTCCTATCTTTCTGCGGGCGGCAGCGGATATAGTGTGCCTCTTGCCGTTTTGGGTCGGTGCCGAGTTTGTGCCAGAAAGTTCGCGCAGCACCGCAATCGCTTTGTCCAGCTTCGCCAGTTCTTTCTGAACTTGTACACGCTGACCTTGCAGCATCTTCACTGTGCCCGCTAGTTCGAGGTTCCCCATTTTGTCTCCGTTCCAGTAGGTGAATAAATATTCGCCAGAAAGTTTACCACGGGCCGCCGGATCACCACATGCGCGTTCGCGCTTTTCATCCCGAGACGGGAGAGGAATCCACCCGCATGTGCGTTGACTCATCCAGTTAATCTACGCAGAGGCTTACTCCCGATTCTTAACTCCCTTCTTCATTTGATAGGCTTGGGGATTGGCCCCTCCCATACACACCTGTTTTCAAATCGCCCCAGATCATGAAGTGGGTGGAGAAGGAAGAGAGATGCCCGAGGAGGAAGAATCTATGGCGAGATGAGGATTCGGGCACTGGAGTGAGGCGAATTCCTCAGAACGGAGATCTAGGACTTTTAGATAATCGGGGTGCCAGGCATAGGCTCTTTCTGAATACACCCACGCCGGGGTGGTGCATCGGGGCTGTCCAATCATCTCCAAAGGGAACCATACGCGTGGCCAGCAACAATCCTGAACAACAGGAGCAGCGACATTACCAAACCCCTCGGTGATAAGCCCGATTATCGGTGTCTATAGGACGTTCTAGATGTGACATTACGCACTTATGTTGGTGAGACTGATCACCGTTAACATCCACTGATGCCCTTATCTTAGATTTGGGTGAAAGAGGTCCGAGCGTGCGAAGACCTGGGAAGGCGAAGTGAGTAGGGTCCACAGAATGGTCTCCAAGAGTTCTGGACTTGAGTCGTAAAGGGGGTGCTCTTGAAAGTTCTACTGGCAATTGATAATTCCAAGTTTTCTGAGGCCGCGACGCAAACACTAATCGCGCAGGTGCGGCCAAACCAGACGGAAGTACGGGTGCTGCACGTGATCGAAGTCTATCCGCTCTATTCTGCCAGTCAGCGGTTAGGACCAGACGTTGCGGTTGCGAGTGAGGAACACCGGCGCGAAGCCGAGGCGTTAGTGGAGCAAACTGCCCGAGCACTACGCGATGCAGGCTTTCGAGTGACGACGGCCGTTGAACAAGGCGACCCAAAGGTTGTGGTCATCGATACCGCCGAAGAATGGAAGGCTGATTTGATCATGCTCGGTTCGCATGGGGAAAAGGATTGGACCCGCTTTCTGATGGGAAGCGTTTCGGAGGCCGTAGTTCGCCATGCCCCATGTTCCGTGCAGGTCGTTCGGATCCGTCCCGGATTCTGAATTAAGTGGACGACCGGTTTGCAGCATAAGAGCGCCGTGGCTCAAAAACTCAGGCTGGTCATTTCCGCGAGAGCAAGTATTTCCATGGTGGCGGGCCTGATCTTTGGGGATTGGCTGGTGCCTAGCACACCTGTTTTCAAAACGCCCCCAGGTCGTGAAGTGAATGCAGAAGGAAGAGAGGCACCCCTGGAGGAAGAATCGGGCGCGAGATGAGTATTGGGGTACTGGACCGAGGAAAATGCCTCTGAACGGAGAAGGCGGAGTTTTAGAGAATCGGGGTGCCTGGTACCTACTTGTTCTCCGCCACCTACGCCGGGGTGGTGCACCCCCGGCTCAAGACTCGATCCAACGGGGAGCCTACGGAAATGGCAATAATTCAGAACGATACAAGTGTCCTGTGAAAAATGGGCTTAGCGCCACGCGTCAAAACAAAAGATGATATTTGCTAGCGACTGAGGCAGCGCGGCGTAGCCAATTCCGTACGGAGAGAGCCCCCGGCTACAGCGAAATCGTAGTCATCCGCAGACATCCCAATTATTTCCACCGCAAGCGGGGAGCATTAGGCTGCCTTTGGTGATGCGGTCCATTCAGGCCCCTACTCCGATCCTCCGGAGCAGGAGAATAATCTGCTCCAACGTAATCTTCCCTTTGGCGGGGTCTACAGCTTGAATACGGAAGTCCTCTTCTGTCATCAGAGTAAGGCGGCTACGGACCAGGGAGCTTATAGAGGTGCGGGAATTGAAGGCGGCTAGACGGAGTTGTTCATACATAGCAGGCTCTACAACGAAATTGATTTGCTTGACCAGCTTGTGGGGACCTTCTGGCTCAGCCATATGTGCTTTCCAAGCGATCACGACATTGTTTGCAGCAACGAGATCTTCTGGAGTCAGAGCAAACCATTCACCCTGTATCCGTTTGGTGGCGAACAAGTCGTGTAGATGGAGTACCAGTTGGCGACAAAACTTGCGTTGACAGGACCATTGTGCAGAGATTTTCAGCGGACAGGATGCGATGGCAGAGATCTCCGCAAACTTATGTTCGATGCTCTGGGACATCCCAATCTTGTACCAGCCCTGTTGAACGTTGCCGAAAATGAAGATACCTTCCACAATAATCACGTCCATAGTCCTAAATATTTCGCATTATCGAAACCAGTAGAACTATAGAATTCTTGCGTCGGGAAGATCCTCTGAGAAAAATTCTGGAGAGGCGGAAAATGTCTGGAATAGTTTATGTGAGTACCCAAGCGCTCGCGCCACGCCCCATAGTTGGGACACATACCCCCACCAACATTTCTATATCCCTGCCCATCCGGCTGTGGCGTTGCCCACAATCGCTTCCGGAACACGTTGGAAAAACTGCAGTTAAGTGAAAGGCGCGACCGTAACCGGGTGCCGTAACAGCACTATTATCAGCGTGGGCGGAAAAGGGTACACTCTCAGCCCCGCGCGGGCCGGGGAAAGTTGGGACCGATACCTAAGAAGTTGGGGCCTGTCAAGGTTCGGGCGGGAGCGTAGGGTTAACGTAACGCTGGATAATCCGTCCTTCTTTGGTACTTCTTCCAAGACATCCAAGCCGGGATGGTGCACCGATTGCGAAGATTCGGGAAACACGGGTAGCGGTAGCGCCGTACCTCGGTTCAACTCCTTCTCTCCACCGAGAAACGGAAATAGGGGAGAACAAGCTATGTAGCGGTATGCAACACGTTATCCTCTGCGACACCATTTTTGTAGCACTTCAGTACCCACCAAAATTAGCACTTCAGTTCACCGTGTTCTCGCCCATTCAGCCTGTGCGAACGCACTACTGGTCCTGAACCACCAAAAATATCTGTAGTCTCGCCAATCACTTCCGTAGTTGTCCTAATCAGGTAGTTCTTACCTAGCTGGAGGCTATTGGAGTCAATGGGGATAAAAATGTTGTTTACTTTATCATAAATACGCGTATGGTTCGGTTCATGGTTGGTTACTAGCCAGCCAAATCTAAAGCAACGAGAGGATACCATGACCTTACTCGACACGATGAAAGCCGAACGAACCAAGCTGGTGAAGGCCTTAGAAACTCATAAGGCGGACCCGGCTATTACGGCCCGTATCACCGAACTGAAGACAGAACTCGCCAAGCTAACCGCGCAACTCTCGGGAGCGGACCTCAAAGCGCAGATAGCAGCCGTTGACCGGGCCATTAAAGCCGTTGAAAATCCCAATCGGATTAGCAAGCCCATGAGTGATGCTGGGAAAGCCGCGATCAAAGAAGGACTGCGGAAGTATCACGAGAACCGCAAGGCGGCAGCGCAGGCTCCTGCGGTTCCTCCCCCGGCTGCCAAGCCTACCAAGAAGTCCCAAGCCACACCCTAATGGCCCGGTGCAATCCCATTCGCAGGGTGGGATTGAGCAGGTCTATTGGGAAGTTTAGCAGCCAGCAGCCGCAATAATGTTGTCGGGACCATAGGGATCGTCTGAGAGTCTAAAGCAAGAGCACTAAGTTTTGGCCGTGCCCCACGTTCCGAGAAGAGGACTTCTCGGGATCTATCTAATCGTGGGGTGCTTCGGATTAGGATTGCACTGCACCAAGAGGGGCATTTAAGTGATCCGCTCAAGGGCCACCCGGATGTTTCTCTGGTCGCTCGCACCTATGTTGCGTGACCTGCGTCACGGCATTTTGGTACAAGCAAGGCGCAACATCGGACCGTGGTTAACGGACTGAGGGATTCTTCAGCTGACCTAAGTAGTTGGAAGTTAACTGAATCATCCCTTGGCCATGAAAATCCAAGGAGGCCGACATGTTTGCACGCAGAGTGTCTATGCATCTGAAGCCCAACAGCGTAGCCCAATTTACCGAAAAGGAGGAAAAGGAAGTCCTCCCCGTCATTCGACTACAGAAGGGGTTCCGGGACCTAATATCCTTCGTTTCCCCGTCTGGAACGGAAGCCTTCGCGATCACTTTGTGGGATGGGCCGGAAAGCGCGGAAGCGTACAATCGTGAAACCTACCCCCGCATGGTGAAACTCCTCGGGAACGTGATTGAGGGAACGCCCGTGGTGGACACCTACAACGTTTGTAACTCCACCTACCACAAGATTGCTGCTGCAGCAGCCTAAACCCAAAGAACCATTCACTGGGTGGGGCGGAGCTTCCGCCCCTCTCAGTTGTTAGCAAAGGAAGAACTGCCTTGGTGCTTATGAACGACGGCCGGGATAAAGTAACTCCGCCATGATCGGCAAAGCAGTCTTTCACTATTAGGTTAACTCCTGATAAACGGGGCGGTCTCAATGGGTCGATGCCACACTTGCTCGAAGTCCACGTGCAGGAGTCTACGAAGCTAAATTCGTTCAAGGGCGTTGATGTGAACGGAACACTGCCCTGTTTAGGTTCTGATTGAGTACAGCCTTATAGATCGGTTCCCTAGAGGAAGTATTGTCGGATCAACTGATTAGATGGTGTTGCATCGACCGGTTGAGCTCGCAGGGATTATCGGTAACTGGCCAAATCCTCAATTAGGGCCAAAAGGTACTTTCCGAGAAGAGGACTTCACAGGACTTGGCGCGAGTTGTGACGTGGTGTGGGGTCCGAGGATTACTTACGGTTTGCCGACCCGGAATCGGTCCGGGTAGGCCGGGAACGGGACGTCTCGCGCAAGGGTCGGGAGTTTCTAGTCCAATTGACCAGCACCTCGGCCGAATGCGACTACTCTACACTTGCCGACCTGGAACCTATCCGAGAAAAGGTTATCGAACCCCTTTCTGTGGTTTCTGCTCGATGTGGCGATCAATCCAACCCAGCAGCCAGTCCGCGACCTCCAGGCTGTTTCTGTCCTGCATTAACATGTGTGAATTGCCGTGGATGCCGATATCAGGCAGCATAACGAGTTCAACGTTACCGCCTGATTTGTTTGCCGCCGCCACGAATTCCTGGCATCCCTTGAGTCGTGGCGCCCAGCGCGGCGAGAGATCGACATAGTCCCCGAACAGCACCAGAATCGGCATCTTGGTGTAAGGCTGTAGGTCACCGCTTGCCGCCGGACAGGCGCCGGGCTCGATCGAAACAATGCCCGCGATTCCCTTTGTGCTGAGAGCAGCGGCTTGGAATGGATAGATTCCCGATTGCGAATGACTAACGAGTATTGTTCCATTGAGCCGCGCTGCCAACTGGGACAATGCTGGCACCGTCGGATTGGGCGTCGGCAGCGACGCGCTCCAGTCCGGCACCATTTGTTTCCAAAATTCGCCTTGGGCGTCGAGTGGAAATTGCATGCCCGGGAACACCTTCGGGTACTCCGGCCCGAAACGAAAGATGGTCCAAGCGGCCTCGTGCCCGACTTCGGACACTGCAGGCAACTGATTAAGCGGCGTCTTACCGAGTTTAACGCTGTTGATAGTCGATGAATTTCCAGCGGAACGCCCGCGTGCAGCCTGGTCGATAACGTAAGTCGGGTAACCCTTGCGAACAAAATACTCATCCCAACCCATCCGGCCATCCGGTGTCGTCTCCCAGGTTTTCCCAGTCAGGCAGCAGCCGTGGATCAGCGTGATGGGATGGCGAATCGCGTCAACAGGAATTTGATAACGCACGTATATTTGGTCTACGGTGACGGTACCAGTTGGCGGGTACAGGGGACTGGTCGATAGAGTTTCCGAATAGAGGTCACGGCCACCGACAAAAAAACTGCCCTGTCTCTCGACGATCAACGGCGGCATCTTGGACGCGGGTGCCTGCTGTGCAGCGAAAGGCCATGCCGCGGCAAAAGCGATTAATACGAGTCCGACGCCCAACCATGGAACCTTCATCACAGAGTTTCTCCTGCTGTTTGTCTAGCGGTGCCGGGCGGTCGAGGGTACACGTCGCCCTTGCCTAGTGGCATAGTTGCTGATCGATTCTAGCCCAAACGAAGGAGTAAGTCCTGGGATGACGGGCTAACCGGAAGTTATCCCCCACATGGACCGGACAGGGCCTAAGAAACGAGATTATCGGAATGTGAGAATTGACCTGTGACGCTCCGGGCCACATTCCGATAAGATGACTTCCCGGGACCTATAATCTAATCCGCTGCGTCGCCTCATTTCTTGTGTCCATTTCATCCTCCGTTAACGTGAGTTCTCAATCTCTTTGCTCTTCGAACCTTTTGCGCAGAGGAAAGGTTCACTTGTGGCATTCCCTAACAATACAGTCTATAAGCGGTGGAGGTGGGGACTGTGATGCCGGTCAGATATTGTGGTGTCGCGGGTATCCCACAAGTATCGCGTGGTAAGCAACCTCGTCAACTCCGGATAGTCGGCAATTCGGAAACAGCGGATGAAAGGGGCGTGATCTGGATCACTGCATCTTTGTGGATATTTGGTAAAAGTAAAAATGTTGGGTGCTATTCGGCAATACCCGGAGCACATGGAGGATCTGTAAATGCTCACGCAAAGAACGGCTTCTCTCTTAAGTTTAGTCCCGCGGCGCATAGCACTTGCAGCGGTTCTGGTGCTTTTGGGGTCCTTCAACGGCAACGCGCAGACCGTCGCCACCAATCTCGATCAGGCGTACGAACATAAGGAGACCCACGAACTCGTCGCTTTGGTGGACGACGCGTCGGATCTGGTCCACACAAAAGGGGAAGCGGCCTTTGCCGACTTCCGTCTTTCCGGCAGCCGGTGGCGGCAGGAAGAGACGTATATCTTTGTGCTGGATCTCAACGGAAACATGCTCGTCCATCCCGATCCGGCGATGGAAGGCAAGAACGAGCTGGACCTGAAAGACATCAACGGGAAACCTATCATCCGGGGCCTCATCGGTGCCGCAACGACTCTCCCTAGCAAACCAGACGGCTGGTACCACTACCAATGGCCTGTTCCAGGCGGGATTCTTCCTCGATGGAAAAGCACCTACGTGCGGCTCGTAGCGGCTCCGTCCGGCAAGAGCTACGTGGTCGGCGCCGGCATGTACAACGATCGCATGGAAAAGAGCTTTGTCGTGGACGCCGTGAAGGACGCCGTCGGACAGATCGAGAAGAATGGCAAAACAGCTTTTCCCCTCTTCCACAACCCTACAGGTCCCTTCATCGCCAAGGACGCCTACATTTTCGTTATCGACCCGAGTGGCGTCGATCTCGTCAACCCAGCATTCCCGAACCTAGAGGGACGCAACATTTTGGACGTGAAAGACACCCAAGGCAAGCAGTTGATCCGGGAGATGCTCAAGGTGGTGCAAACCAGTGGTTCCGGCTGGGTCGACTATATGTGGCCCAAGCCGGGAGAGAGTGTCTCCACACAGAAGTCTACTTATGTGAGCAAAGCGAAGATGGGAGAACAATGGGTGCTGGTAGGTTGCGGTGTCTACCTGGCCGATGCTCCCAAAGCGGTCTCGGTCGCCAAGAAGATGACTGCTCCGGAACTGATGACACTTGTCCGGGACGGAGCAACAGTCATGGAAAAGCAAGGCGAGAAGGCTTATCCCGAGTTTCGAAAGAAGGGTTCCAAGTGGTTCCGCGACGATACCTATTTCTTTGTCTGGACCATGGACGGGACCAGAGTTTTCCATGCCGCGGACCCCACAGGGGAGGGGCAGAATGTGAGCGGCATGAAGGACATCCTGGGAAGGCCCATCGGCAAGATGATCCTCGAGGCAGCTGACAGCACTTCCGGTGAGGGATGGATCCACTACATGTACCCCGAACCCGGGGATATCTTTCCGACCTGGAAGTCCACCTTCTTGAAGCGGGTTACTTTTCCTTCTGGGAAGCAATACGTCATCGGATGTGGGATCTACAACATGCAGATGGACAAGGCGTTCATCGAGGATGTCGTGAATCATGCGGCCACTATCGTCGCAGACCGAGGGAAGGAAGCCTTTGGCCAATTGCGGGACAAGACGGGGCCCTTTGTCTTTATGGACACCTATGTTTTCATTAACACCCCTAATGGTACCGAGTTGGTGAATCCCGCGCAACCCAGCTTGGAAGGAAAGAACGTCATCGACCTGAAGGATGTGAAGGGGAAGGCGCTGGTCCAGGAGTACATCGCCGCTGCCATGAAAAATGGCAGCGCCTGGGTTGACTACTACTGGTATAAGCCCGGAAGTAATACGCCTGCGCGTAAGCAGACCTACGTGCGGAAGGTTCAATCAGGTCAGGATACCTACATCCTCGGGTCGGGGGTCTACATGGAGTAGTAAGTCGGGGCCCCGTTTCAAGGAATCTGAGATGGGTCGAAGCCGTCTCAATTTCGGACGTTCCAGCCCCCGCGGAGAGAAATTCATAACGGAAATTCAGAAAATTTCGTGGAAGACCAAGGGACTGGAAAAGTTGAGCGATTCTGTCGCGCCAGACGGTTTTCGGAGAGAAAGGAACTTTGGCGCAATTTTTTTTTAAACGCGGCGGCGCGATGCCGCGCCATTCCCACGTCAACGAACTTTCTGAGATACGCAGCAGGCGCAACTGATCCGCAAGATATTGCGCACTTCAAGATACGCATTACGAACAGGCCCTACTACCCAGACCGGATTCCGCCTGATAAACGGGGCAGTCTCAATGGAATTCCCAGCAGCCGCCGTGATTTTGTAGGGACCGTGGGGGATCGCCTGACAATCCAAAGCAAGAGCACCAAAGGTTTGGTAGTGGGCCACATTCCGATAACAGGACTTCTCAGGACTTGGCAGTAATCAGAGAAGTGAATGGTTGGCGGAGCGGAACGGCAAATCAAATGAGAACTGCCCAACGGATTGGGTGATCCGCCGTGTGGTATATACTCTTAGTTCTTCGGGAATCCCAGCGTGGACCTCCCGACTAAACTGCACACTGAATGTTCGGTGGGTGCGCGATGCTAAAAATTGCCAGGATTCTTCTCCCGATCGATTTCCAGGACTCATCGAAGCGTGTGGTTCATCAGGCTGCGACTCTAGCCCGCCACTTCCATTCCGAGATCGTGATGTTGCACGTGGTGACGCCGCTAAGCTATTCCGCGGCCATGATCGAGGGCAGTTATGTGCCCGCTAATCTGGGCGATCTGCTCAAGGAACTCATCCGCCAGGCCCAGAAACAACTGGATCGGGCGCTAGGGTCTGAGCTCGATGGTCTTGCCGTTAAGCGCGTGCTGTTGGAAGGAGATCCGGCGCTCACCATCGTGAAAACAGCTCGCGATGAAAAAGCCGACTTGATCGCCATGCCGACGCACGGCTACGGGGCGTTTCGCCGCTTCCTCCTGGGTTCGGTGACAGCGAAAGTGCTTCACGATAGCGATTGCCCCGTGTGGACCGGTGCCCATCTGGAAGAAGAGCCCACCCGCGAATTTTCGATTCGCAACATCCTCTGTGCGGTAGATTTGAGCCCCCATAGCCCCAAGACTATTCAGTGGGCCGCGCAGATGGCCGCCGAATTTGGCGCCCGGCTGACGCTTGCTCACATCACCTCCGGGGTGGAAATCTATGGTCCTGGAGCGTACCAAGTAGATCCCTCTGTGACAGAGGCTCTTGTAAATTCTGCCGGCCGCCAGCTCGCAAATCTTCAGCAGGAGGTTGGCATCAAGGCCGAGGTGTTTATCGGCAGTGGTGACGTCCCTAAGATGTTGAGCCATTCGGCAAAGCAATCGAGTGCGGACGTGTTAATTATCGGCCGCCCGGCTGGCGGCCGACTGCGGGCCACGGGCTATGGGATCATTCGCGAATCGCGCATCCCTGTCCTGAGCGTGTGAGGCTACTTAAGGCATCAAAGGCCTCTCCGCGTGGGATCCCATTAACTGGAAATCAGCATTTTCCACATTCCGAGAAGCCGACTTCTCAGGAGTTGGCTCCGGCATCGGTAACGGTCACTACCCGTCTGCTCTGGGTTCCCGGTCCGAAACACGGCTACCAATCAAGAATTGTTGCACACAGATTTTGTTGCTACTCTGGAATCCTAGCGCGACGAGGTCGGAGGAGACGATGAAATCCAAAAAATGGCTGTTAGTCTGCACGGCGGGACTGTTCGCACTCGCCAGTAGCTTTGCACTAGCCCAAGGGAACGGAAACGGTCATGGGAAGGACCAGGGGAAAGGCCACGGGAAACACGGCGATGACGATCCGCAGGCTGGCTACTACAAAGATCACGATCGGGACATCCGCAGCTGGTACGGCGACCACCAAGGCAATCTCCCCCCTGGACTTGCCAAGAAAGACCAGTTGCCGCCGGGACTCGAAAAGCAGCTCGTGCGGCGCGGCACGCTCCCCCCAGGGTTGCAAAAGCGCATTCAACCCTGCCCTCCGGATCTCGAACGGCGTCTGCCTCCTCCGCCCCCCGAGAGCGCGCACGTGCTCATAGGTGGTCACATCGTCCTGTTGAACCGCAAGACGAACGTGGTGATCGATATTTTCAATTTGGAGTGACCCGCAATGTGGTTCATGCCTCGGATGAACCGTACCTACACGATCATCGTCGCGACCCTATTCATGTTCCTATTTAGGGCGAGCTCCCGACAGACGGGATTATCGGCCACTGGCTTTTCGCGGTGAGGCCACATTCCGAGAAGCGGACTTCACAGGACTTGGCTCTGCGGGGTTCATGGTGTATACAAATACCAAATAAAGGAACTCTCGCTTGACCAAAAATCAGTCGAATGAGGATACCACGCACGATATTGTGCAGTTAGGAATATACGCACTGCATTGTGCTTTGTTGCGTTCTCCGCACTGGAATCGTTTCTCTGTTGGAGAGATTTGGGCGCAGTTTATTCTGCCTTCAGCCTCTTTAACAACTTTTACCTTTTTTACCTCCTTTTCTGCGTTGTCGCACTCGCAGAATGCTTCATATTGATGCGCATGTTTACGTGCTTTTGGGAAAGGTTCGTAATAGGTGTAGGGATACTTACGTTTTTGCATGCGTTGATTCAGGGGGTTGGGTTTGGGCCGACCATTCTTACTCCAACTCTTTACCTTCTGAGGCAAGCATTTCTCGCGCTGTGGGTCCTCGCCTTCCTTGTGAGCCTAAGCATGCTTGTCCGTTCAGCTTGGAATCCCAATGTTGAACCTGATAAGGGCGATACGATGACGGTAAAGCGGCATTTGCTTAGATTGCTTATTTTTAGTGGGGTCATCGTAATCACGTTATTGCTTGCTGCGTTCTTGTACTTCACAGCCACTTTATTTGGTAGGTAGGACTTCGTTCCTCTGCAATGACAGCTGTGAAAAACACGTCTCTGAGCGGATAGGTCCTGAGAAACGGTCTTTTCGGAATGTGGCCCGCCACGAAAGTTTTGCTTCGCTAGCCAACCCTGCAGGACGCTAGCGGCGTACGCTGTTGGAAGGGAGCGGGCAGGGCGCCCTTAAACCCTTACCCCCTTACGCTCTTACTCGGTTGAACGGGTAAGAGAAGAAGAAATAGAGAATTAGTATTAGAGGCTCTTTTCCTCCAAGGACGTAAGGGGGTAAGCGGGTAATGGGGTATGGCGTACCCGCCCGCCCCCTTAGATCACGTCGTCTGGAATCGGGTCATCACTAGAATTGCTCCATGTCCAACGATTGTTCATGCGATATACAGTTATCCCGCCCAACTCACGCTTGGCCCGCTTCAAAGTGTCCGATGAGATTCCCGCCCTCTCCGCCTCATCATAAAGCTCTTGGGCGAGGCGCGGTCCCTTAGCAAGAGCTTGAGGGAGAAACTCACGGGCCAATGTGATCTGCTTGTTCTGTGCTCTGCCACTGGTATCCCGTTCGGCATTAAGAAGATCGTCTGCCGTAGCGTCTGTTTCCTCTCCCCATACGATATGCGGCGCTGGGATGTCACCAACTGTCTTCTCACCAATCGTGTACTTCATTCCTGTGCGGCGCTTGGAGAGGTTGTTCTTAACAAGCGACATATAGAACTCGTTTTGGTTGTCGGGGTCGCGGCTGAATCCCCAGGCTGTACGAGCGGCTCCTGCTACGGAGGAAGCCCCAAGAATTTTCTGCAAGGCGTCCACGTCACTCCGCTTGTTATGGTGAATCACGCCAACGAGTGTTACTCCGGTCTTATTGCAGAGAGACGAAAGCGCGTCCATGATGGGGCGAATGTCCTGATCCACATTGATGTTCACATCGCCAGAGAAAGACGTTAAGGGGTCTAGCCCCACCAAGGTCACACTGGGATTCGCTTGTAGCGCCTTTTTCAGTAACTGGGTGTCATTGCTGAGTTGGAGGAGTCTCTGCGATTCGTTGACCTTGACCCGATGTATGAACTTGATCCTTGCCAGGTCTGCTCCTGCGGCATTGAGCCGAGGGATCACCGTATCCCCAAGACCATCCTCCGATACCGCCAACAACACATCTTGTGGAGGTAAGCTGTTCTTTGTCCCGTCGGGCCATGCCGCTCCCGTTGTTACACGGGCGATAAGGTCCAACATAGCGAGCGACTTTCCCAGTCCCGGCTTACCAGCGAACCAACAGATCTTGCCTTGGGGGATTCTATCAGGCCATAACCATCGCAATAGCTCTGGCTTGACGTCTGTGGCATTGATTGCGGTGAGCGTTGTATTGACGACCTCATCGTCCTCTACTCCAACCCCTGTGGCGAGCACATATTCATGCTCGTTGGCGGCCTCCACCTCCTCTGCTTCTTTCTTGGTGAAGGGGTTCGCGGCAAGATACCCCGCCAACCAAATCTGACTGAACGCTGTGAAATCCCAATCAGCTTGTTCCTCACCATAGAGCTTCTTCAACTGCCGCTGGTCAACTGCTTTGGGAAGGTGGCGGCCCGCTATGCCATGAGCCGTCGTATAGCCATGAGACATATATTGTTGATTTGCTTCTCCCCAGGCGTGTTCTAAGGCCATAGCAAAGCTGCCTGGAGGGAAAGCCTTCCTGTAGTCAGCGGCCCGCTCCAAATCGTCTGCTATCTGTTCCTCGCTGAACTTGGGCGTGCTGAACCCATGACTCAGGAGTTGTTCTGGGTTGGGACACTGTTTGATCTTGTTGAAGTAATTCAGATACAAGATGAGGGCCGAGTTGCAGCCGTTTGCGGTGGCAAGCGTCTTTAACCGGGCTTCCTCAGTCAGGATATGAGCGGAACAATCCTCGTACAGCAGAACCGATAATAACTCGGGAAACTCCATGCTTAAGCCACCCTCTGTGTTTGCTTGTTCTTCCAAGCGACAGAACCCTTGCCAACGGTGCGCTTGAGGCCGTGTCGCTTGCAGCCCCGACAAATATGATCGATTGTTAGCGGGGCCACTTTCGCATCCGGCCTGCCGTGGATAGCCCCGCTAAGAGATAGCCACGGGCAGGTTCGGGATGCTCTGTCGCTTAATACTGTGGTTTCGCACTTCCGGGCACTAATCGTGTTCTTTGTATCTTTAACCACACGACTGCCCGCCACTTTCTTCTTAGTTTCTGTCGTCATTCTGGCCTCGCCGACTATTGCATTTCCTCCGCTTGCGCAGACGTGGCTTTTCGTACTGCCGCGCAGTTCAAACACATGCCGGACTCATTCAAGGGGATAGGCTGACCGCACCACTGCGCTCGCTGACAGGACTTGCATTGGGAATCCTTAACGAACCTGAATCCTGGCACGCAGGGATTGTGGTTCCGCATATGTCCCCAGGGACTCAAGCCGAGCGTCTCGCGCAACGCTGTCCACTTACCGCGTGTGCTCGGCCAAATCTTGGCGATTACTTGGTCCAAGAGTCCTGGCGGAATCTTCAGATCTAGCGCCGTTTGCTTGCGACTCTTGTTGGCGAGTACGCTGTCAGAGATCAGCTGCTTGTAATTCACGCCATATCTCCTTTCAGCCGTGCAAGAGCCGGTTTGAATCTGAATCCATGTCGTAATAGAGATTGATGTTCAGGCCTCGCCTCCGCCACATTTGGCAATCCTTTCCCGGCAGCACAGAACGCAGGAGATGCGCTCGCCCGCAATCTGCGTGTTCCCGTGGAACTCATGGGCATCCATCATCAGGACGCTGCCCGGCCTTATCTTGAAGGCGACCCGGTAGCGAGGGATTACCAGCAATCCACCGGAGAACTTTCCCAGAGTGGCGAGGCAGCTGAACCCCGCTTTCAGATCGCCCTTGTCGGTGTGAAATGCGGTGCGGAAGTTCTTGTTCACGGTGATGGTAGTGAACGCCGTTCCGTGGAGGTGCCAGCCTGGCACCTGATGAACCACGGCAAGCTGAGCCGCGTAACGATCCGGTATCCAACTGCGAAACACATCGTCCACTTCATGAACGAATGGCATCACTCCCCGGAGCACTTCCGGCTTGTTAAGGGACCACGCACTCAAGCGGCACTTGCGAATGCGTGGAGTGGTGTCCAAGTAGCCGAGGACATCTGCCCTCACACCCTTGCGCTCAAGCAGGTCAAGAATGGAATGCGGGACCTGCCGCGTGCGGGAAAGTGAACCATCACGCTTACGAATGCGCGGCAACGACGACCCACGGTAGACAGCGGTAGCGCGATTGCTCGGCATGCCGTAAATGCTTCGAAGGTGTTTGTATGCCTTGCGCCGTGCGCGGGCTGAAATAACCCCCGCGACGAGGACGGCGAGGACTTCTCCGTCCGGCGTCAGCACAACCGTATCGTCGTCCACCACGTGATCGTAGTGGGTGTCATTGGCATAGGTGCCCTTTAGTTGAAGAGCCCCCTGCTTGTCATCCGCATTGAGTTGCAAGAGTTTCATCTGCCGCCTCCTCTTGCTGCTCGGCGATCACTACCATGAGGGCGTCGTAGAAGGTCTGGTACACCCGCTCTTTGTATTCTTTCTTGGCTGCCTGGTAGGCCTCCTTTTGCGTAGCCGTGCAATACAAGACCGGACCCCTAACTCGGCTGCGCTGCTCAAGCTGCGGCTTGGCACGCTTTGGTTTCGGTTGGGCAATCGGAATTGGCGAAAGCGAATCGTCAGATGGGCCTGCGCCCTTAACCAACACCGTCGCAGCGTTGAGAGCTTCTTCCATCTCTTGGGCCTCGGGATCGGGCTGCGGCCCAAATACACGGATTCCGTGGATTTGACGGCTGGCCTCAACCATGTAATCTGCGGCCGTGGTTGCGGGGATACCAATCTCGGCGAGCAACTTGCCCCACGTGCCATGCTCTGCCTGCGCACGCAATGCAAGGAGCAGCGTGCCGATTTCGACCCGCTGGTCCTTGCCTCGAAGCCACGCGTCTCTTAGCTTGGCTTTCAACTCCGCGATGGTGTTCTGCTTTGCACTCATCGTAAGCAAATCGACTTTTGTAACGTCAGCCATTGAAAACCTCGCAGGTCTTACTCGACACCGGACCAATCCCCGTGGTAGCTTTTGCTAGACAGGGAATCGTTCAAAAGCTATCAAGCACAACATTCACTTAAGCTGCGCTTGATGTCAATGGAGTCGTAGTGATCAAGCAAAAGGTCAGTTCAAAGCGATCAAGCTCAGAGACGATCAAGCAAAAAGTCGGTTCAAAGCGATCAAGCATTTATAAATTCAGATATGCAATGAGGGCGTTGGTCGGCCTTTCCCTTGATCGGCCAGTGACTACACGCATTCAGAATGGCTGTATTGTCGGGAGCTACGTCGATGAGAGGGGCGCCAGCGGAGACTCTATCCTGATGATCCCTGATCGTGCGACGCCCGGCGTGCGCGTTGGGAACTACGGCGTGCGTGAGCTCCAGTTGGCTCATCTTACATCTCAAATCGCAGAGCCACATGTATCCCACCCGATAGCGATCCTGGACCAGATGATCGCAATCCCTGATCCTGCTCTGCCGATTCATCCACTGCCTCACGTGGAGCTTGCGAATCTTCCGACACGGAATAAGGAGGGGAAGCCAATTACGAGGCCCGAGTTGGGGTTGCAAATAGACCCGAAAGCAGTCGAGAAATTCATTACAACCTATGGGGTGTTTCATGGGGCTCGCAAAGACCATCCTGCTTTCGCCCAAAATATTGCCGAAGTTGCAGACCGACAGAGTGTTTTGCGCCGGGCATGGTTAATAGGAATCGGAGGCGACTTTGAGGGGCGCGCTTTCAGGGTTGGCTTCTTTCCGTCGCACGTTTCATTGACGACTGATGACTTGTGGCAATTCATCTGCTACTTGTTTAAGTGTGACGATTGGGATGAGAAGATCGGCGTTTGCGGAAATCCGGGCTGTTCTGCCCCTTATTTCGTAAAGAAGCGTATAGACCAGAAGTACTGTGAAAAGGGAGCTTGCACCGACTATGCCCATCAACAACACGCACTCAAATGGTGGCGAGAGACCGGGCAAAGAAGGCGGGCCAAGAAGCGCGGTAAATCGCCTCGAAAGAGAAGACGATGATCTACACAACTGCAACCGCTGGACGGCAGCTGGTGTTTTCGCTTCCGATTACTTGGCAGAGTTGCTTCATGTCCTACGTCGGTACACAAATAAATCGAGTTCATCCTGATCGACGCGCCACAGACGACCAACCCTGACGCCGCGAAGCGAGCCAGTTTTGATGAGCTTGCGCACGGTCTTCGGCGCTAAAGCAAGTTGCTTAGCTGCTTCGCGGACGGTTAAGAGTTTCATCCTATCCTCCCCGATTGGGCACCCGGCTTAGTGCCGAACTTATCGTTGACGTTAGCGATCTGGTGTGCATGAGCCCACTTCACCAGACCACTTCCTTCTTATCGACAAATTCCCTGAGGGCTACCTCACGGAAGAATATCTTCCGCCCCATCCTGACGTATGTTGGACAGTCGTTCTTTCCCATCCAACGTCTTAGGGTATCGGGATGTATACGAAGCGCAGCGGCCGCTTCCTTAATGGTTAAAAGTTGTTCCATACCCCTTTAATACCGCCAGAAAATAGAGTGTGGGCATTTATGCCGCTTCGATCTTCTTTACAAACTCCTCATCGTCCAGGTCACTGACGGCCAAATACCGCATCGTCGTTTCGATATTCCGGTGCCCAAGCATTCGCTGAACGTCCTGTGGACGGAACCGCCCGGAGTTCCTGGTTGCGAATGTTGCGCGAAACTTATGGGCATCGCGTCGGCCCGTGATCCCGGCTCGCTCCCCAAGGTCATCCACGATCCTTAGCAGGTGCTCATCCGGCTTACCAACGGTTGATGGAAAGACCAGTTGCTGTTCGCCGTTCTTATCCCGCCATTGGGACAGGGCGAGGATGACTTTGCCCGGTACGCGCACCGTGCGGCACTCGTGAGTTTTGGGAACCCAGTTCCACTGCGGCTTGGGCTGAACGTGGAGTTTGTTTCCAGTGAAATCAACATCCCCAAAAGTGAGGTGAGCAATCTCACCGATCCTGAATCCTGAATGAATCAACAGGTCAAGGAGTAGCCGCTCTTTTTCGGTCTTAGCAGCAGCGTAGAATTTATCCAGTTCCCCCTGCGTGTAGGATTCCACCCGGCGCTCGGTGTATTTGGGCCAGTCTGATTTCGGCACGAGTCCGGTCTTGCCGTGGAACTTCATGAACGATGCGATGTCAACGAAGCGGTTAGCTACGGTGCGTTCCGCGTCCCCGCGCTTACGGCACCAAGCAGCGAAGTCTAGGAGGGTATCCCCAGTGATCTCGTCAACGTAAAGATGGGGGCAGAACTCTTTGAATAACCCGAGCGTGAATTTGTAGGCGGTTACGGTCCCCGGTCGCTTGCCAGCCGCGATCTTTCTCTGAATGAACTTCTCCACTCCCTCGGCAACCGTCACGTGACTTAAGGAAGCTGGGGCCACCAATCCATACTTGCGAGCGGCTTCTTTCCTCTCCTGCTCCCTCTCAAGCAAAAACTTGGCTTTCTTAACTCCGTCGTACCGACCCACGCGGTGCCATTTCTGACGTCCGTCGTAAGAAGATTTCAGCCAGTATTCGTAATCCCCGGGAACCTCTGGTGCCGATCTGAACGTCCGCTTTCCGTCAACTTTGAGCCGAATGTAAATGCCAATCATCGCTGTCTCCCTTTGGCTAATACCGTTTTCCCTGGGAGTTGCAGCGATTAAATCCGTAACCCGCGCGTAACCCGGAACGGCTACGTCACGTATCACGTTCGTTTTAGATGGTTTAGAAAATTATGGCGGAGAGGGTGGGATTTGAACCCACGGTTGAGTTTCCCCAACACACGCTTTCCAAGCGTGCTCCTTAAACCGCTCGGACACCTCTCCGCGGCGTGCGAACTCATTCAGACTACCAGAAACTTGCGGTCAGAAGAAGATTCAAACTGAGTGATTTGAACTGAGCGATGAATTCTTGAAGTGGAATCACTTTGTGTAACGCCGCCTCTACGGAAGGCGGCGAGGCGGCGCTTGACGATACGACTACATCGTAGCAGCACACCCGAACAGTCCAATGGACGGATTCCGTCAGTTACGCTACTCTGTGTTGGTCTTAAATTACTCCGGGGTAGTGCAATTGGTAGCACGCCAGCCTTTGGAGCTGGTTATCCTGGTTCGAGTCCAGGCCCCGGAGCCACTCCATTTTTTGCGACCCGACGATGAACACACCGGACCTTGCGCTTGGCGTCATCTGGTACATCGTGTTTCTGTTCTCGACGACGTGCCACGAAGCATCGCACGCGCTCGCCGCCAAAATTGGCGGCGACCTCACCGCGTTCGAAGGCGGCCAAGTGACGCTCAACCCCATTCCCCACATTCGCCGCTCGATGTTCGGGATGGTGGTGGCGCCGATTTTGTCGTTCCTGCTGGCTGGATGGATGATTGGATGGGCGAACGCGCCGTTCGATCCTAACTGGCAGCGCCGCTACCCGCGCCGCTCGGCGTGGATGGCGCTTGCAGGTCCCGCGGCAAATTTTGCGCTCATGCTGCTGGCCGGCATCGCCATTCGCGTGGGTGTCGCCATCGGATACTTCCAGCCACCCGACACCGCGAACTACACAAACATTACGTCCTCGGCGCACTCCGCTGACCCTACTTTTGTTGCCACGGCGCTGAGTATTGTATTTGTTCTCAACCTGCTCCTCGGCACATTCAATCTCCTTCCCGTTCCGCCGCTTGACGGTCACGCCGCGATCATGTTGCTGATGCCGGAGAATACGGCGCTGCGTTATCTCGATTGGACCTGCCAATCCGGCTTCGCCATGATTGGGCTGCTGATCGCTTGGACCGCCTTCGGTAAAATCTTTAACGTCATCTTCACGCTGGCGCTTCGGCTTCTCTATCCCGGGATTCATTATGGCTAGTTTACCGAGCGGCGATCCCCCCCAACCCTTGCTCGATTCTTCAGGCTAGCGCCAATGTTTCAAAAGTGCACTCCAATCCCAATTTATGCACACTTAGCCCAGTTATCTCCTAGCCAGTAGGCGGCTAAGTCCTTGTATATGAGTTTCGTGAAACAGCGCCGGTCTGGCCCATGGGCTGCACTAAATATCGCCAGGAGCACGATTGTAATGAGCGAAACAACTGGTCTTTCGGGCAGCTACCGGGTTGAAGTCTCAGGATGGGGCCTCAATGACGCCTTTTTTGTGGAGAAGACTGATTTGGTCTGGACCGGAGGCGGGAAAAAGAAGCTGCTCTTGCGACATGCCTTGCCGAACGGCGCCATTATCTTCGTCCGCCTGGTCACCCCCAGGGTTTCCTGCAATTCCGTGCCGGTGGCCTATCGAGTTGAAAATGTTCAGCCGATGAATTGCGCCGACCAATGTGAGATGAGTCTGCTGCAATTGCACCCGCGCTCAAAAGAATCCTGCACGGACGATACTGCATCTCAAGTACAGGAGCATTCAGCCAGCAACTGCGAACCGAAGGAGAGCGCGAAGCAGCCAGAAGATGAGGAGATTCTCCATGAAGCCTGAACCGATCAATGTGATTGCTCAAGACCGCCCCGCCACCTGGGAGGAAATTCGTCGCGCCACATCGTCCACGCCTGATCGCGTTCTGGAACTTTGCTACACCAGCGGGACGCATTGTGAGATTGATTCAGAGTTGGGTGGCGTCATCCGCTATCCCGCCGAAGAGTTCGAGTTTTTTGCCTATCTCAGCGAGAGGGAAGACCCAGCTCTCAATTAAGCAGATAGGCTCGCCCCGAGCAGCAATTCATCTTTGGCACAATCGCAGGGCGATTGGCCCCAATATGGAACATGACCAGTGTGCCGGCTCGTGATCTACATTCGTTTTCGCTAGTTGACGCGGACGAGGACTATGCAAAGTTTCTTCTCGGTTCCTCTTAATTGATTGTCTTCCCTAGAGTTACGCGAATTACATCCCAGCCTTGAAAACCCATCGTGACCATTAACAACCGGATCTCATTTCTATCACCATTCTGGCATTGTCCTTGCCCATGACTGCATATGAGCACAATGACCACATCGGTAAAGGAAGGCCGTCTGCTCTCTGGGAGTTCCGAAGATGCGTTGACGGTATGCGTCCTGGACGACGAGCCGGGCATGGTCGAAATGTTGCAGGAATCGCTTCGCTGCCTCGGTTTCGGTTCGATTGGCACGTGCGATCCACAATATGCACTCCAAATGATCGACCAAGGCCGTGTGCGCGTTGTCATGTCGGACATCAAAATGCCCGGTATGGACGGCCTCCAGTTCCTTGAACAGGCGCTGCACCATGACCCTGGCGTCTACGTCATCCTCATGACCGCGTTCTATTCGCTCGACAACGCAATCGCGGCCATTAAGCGTGGGGCCTATGATTACATTCCGAAACCGGTCGACCGCTCGCGGCTCAAGAAATCCTTGGAAGAGCTTGCTGAATCGTTCCATCGCCGCAAGCGTATCCGCACCCTCGATCAACAGCTCCTCACCGACCTGGAGTTCCACGGGGTTGTTGGCAGGAGTCCGGCCATGCTGGAAGTTTTCGAGATGGTCCGCAAGATTGCGCGCCATTACACCAATGTTCTATTGATCGGCGCGACCGGCACCGGCAAGGAATTGGTCGCCAAATCCATCCACCAGATGAGTTCGGTTGCCCAGCAGCGCTTCGCGGTTTGCAACTGTTCCGCCATGGTGGACACGCTGCTGGAGAGCCAGCTTTTCGGTCACATGCGCGGCTCCTTCACCGGAGCGACCGACACGCGCCCCGGCCTGTTCGAATACGCCAACGGCGGCGCCGTCTTTCTCGACGAAGTCGGAGAGACATCGCTCCCGATGCAGGCCAAACTGCTCCGCGTCATTCAGAACCGGGAAATCCAGCGCGTCGGTTCACCGGAAGTCCGTCACGTGGATGTGCGCCTGATTGCCGCGACGAACCGCGATTTACGCGCGGAAGTCCTCGCCGGCCGGTTCCGCGAGGATCTCTTTTACCGCCTCAGCACAATTCAGATCCGCGTTCCCAGCCTGAGCGAGCGTTTGGATGACATTCCATTGCTCGTCCAATTCTTTCTCAAGAAATACAACCAGGCTTACAGCAAGCAGATTCAAGGGTTAACCCGGCGGACACAAGCCGTCCTGCTCCAGCACTCCTGGCCCGGCAATGTCCGTGAACTGGAAAATGTCATTTCCTGCGCATGCCTTACATCCGTAAATGAATTCATTGACGTTGATGACCTCCCCGAAAACCTGCAGAAACCGAGCAGCCAGAGCGGGCATCCCCAGGACTCCTGGCGCCCAATTCCTCTGAATGAAGTCCGGCGACAGCACATCCGGCGTGTACTCGAGATGTGCAAAGGCAACCGCGTCCGCGCCGCCCAATTGCTCGGCATCGGCCGCACGAGTCTGTATCGGTTCCTGAAACGATCCGGGAAGAAACCAGCCGACCCAGCGGCTATGTAATCGGCGGCCACATGAACGTTCTAATCCCCCGCAGGCCAAGCACTCTTTAGTTTCACATTCGAACAGACTTCACACTTCGGCAAACTCTATGGTGTGCGCGCCAAGTAAGTCCTCTGTTTCTTGTGGCCTGCAGCTTGCGTCTTTGGCACCGCATCTGCCCCTTACATCATCGTGGCAAGAGGGAGAAGTGAAGGAATCGCTGACAAATTGGAAAGGACTGGTAAACGAGATCACAGTGGATCGCCGCTCGAGAAAGCGCTTGCTTAGCCACCGACCAAGAGCAGAAGGTCACGATCTCAGCTTCGGCTCGCCTAACCAAAGACGACCGGCATCGACCGGAATGGGATCGGGAACATCAGTTGCGCACTGCTGGGTTCCACAATAGGGACAGTAAAGGAACGTTTGGGCCATCTCTCGCGAGCACTTCGAGCAAAGCAGGCCATTGCATTCCTCGAATGTAATGCCGCGCAGGATCTCCTCGAGCGTAGTGAGACTGATCTTCACCAGTGACGCTTGGAAAAGTTCCGTCTGCTCATTGAACAGATTTTTTGCCATACTTTTCAAATAAGTCTGCACTTCTGTGTTTTTGGTAATCCAGGTCCCAAGTTGACGGACTAAATCGCTATTGATGGTCTGGATGGCAGTCTGATAGTTGAGTGAGATCTGCCTTCCGACAGCTTCTCGGATCGTATTTTCTGTAGCCGGAGAAGCGATTGATTGTGAACGTTTGTCTAACTCGCTGGAGAGCCAACTCTTGAGCACACCAGACTGGCGGGTGGCTTCTGCCGCGACAGCCGATTTTATGGTTTCTTGTAATGTTGTTAATATCTCGACCGATGTGTTAGGGACAACGTCACGGCTAGCCAGAACGCCCACAGGAACTGTGTTGGGAAACGGGTCCGAGTGTTCTTGGGCGTTGGCTTCCGGTTTGGGTTGCGGCGGAGCTGCAGAGGGTGCGGTCTCGAACTTCTCCTTTGATTCTGCCTTGATAACAGGGACGGTCAGCTCCTGCGGTTCTCGAACTGTCGCCTGGGATTCCTCTCGCTTGGGCCCCACGCGCATACGTTGCGGAGTTTCCAATTCAAGGGCAACTTGATAAGACTCGCCCGCTTCCCCGTCGGGCTCGTTTGATATGACAATTCCCTGGACGATGTCAGATTTCCCCTGACTCATTTCATGATTGAATTCGACCATAACCCAACTGCCGATTTCAGGCTGGGATGTGGATCGGCACACGCAATGACGGCCGTCGAGTACCAGTAGATCGGCAGAATGCCTGAATATGACTCCATGGGTGTTGGCGCCTGTGACCCTGACTGTCTCGGTCTGCGTTTCAATAGCACGCTCTTTCCCGAGGTTCAGCCCTGTAGTGGATCGTGAAGTTGTCAAGGCTTTGCTCCCATCGGTGTGATTTTCATATGCACGAGTATTCGGCGCCTACCGCCATTTGCAACATTTGCCTTGGCCATCCTGCGAACATCTTCTTCGCCACAAACCGGGGGGACGGCACTCCACATGTTAAGCCAGATGATTGGACAGGTAGTCGCATAAGTACAGTCTCAATATCGGCAACAAACATATCGCAATTTCCATTGACTTCAACTCGCCTCTTTTTTCAACAAGCAATGTGTAGCCAGTTTCCGATGGTTTCAGACCAAGACTTCAGACACTTCCAATCTTTGTTCTCGAAAAGCCGCTTCGAAAGCCCGAACAACTTTGGGATCAAAATCTTTATCGATGCCTTGCACAATGATGTCGCGCGCTTCAAAAGGAGACAATGCCTTGCGGTATGGACGATCACTCACCAATGAATCAAACACATCAGCGACACTCAAGATGCGAGCCTCGAGTGGAATCTCTTCGCCCTTGGCAGGATTATAGCCAGAACCATCGAACTTATCGTGATGTGCCAGGATGATAGGCAGTATGCGCCGGAGCGACCCGCCGACCGGGTTCAGGATTGCGACGCCTTTTTTAACATGGGTCCTGATTTCCTTGATTTCTTCATCGGTAAGCCTTGCAGCCTTATGCAGGATACTCCTGGTCGTTTCGACCTTACCAATATCGTGCAGCAATGCCGCGGCTCGGACGTCTTCGATTCTGTCATCACTGAACCCCATTTCGGCGGCAATCTGCGTCGCGTAAACAGAGACTCTGTAAGAATGATTTTGCGTGTACTTATCGTTAGACACTATCTGACTTAGGATCTGCAGGAGGCCGTAGTAGGTCTCGCGCAACTCATTCAGTCTTCGTTGGGCGTGCTCGTAAAGGGTTCCGATAGCGTACGCACAAACTAACAAGAACCCCGCCCAAACTGCCAAGTCCGACCAAACAAGTAAATTGTTTGTATCGATCGCCCTTTCACCGAGAATCATCGGGTTGGTCAAATTCACCCAAGCAACAAACAGGACCGAGCCCAAAGCGGCCAGGACTGCCTGGCGCCGCCCCAGGTAATAAGCTGCAAACACGGTTGGGATGTTGTAGAAAGTTAGGATTAATCTCTGCCCCCCAATGAATAAGTTGATCAGCCCCGTAGAGGCAATGATCGCAAAGATTAAGATGAGTTCCTTGTTGATTGTGGCCCAGCGGGACCATAGTTTGCTTCTCATTTTTTTACGCTCCTACGCAATTCCATCGCTGGTCGTTTACCAATAACGCATAGGAATATCGTTCTGCCATTTGGCATAGCCCTGACCCGAACAACTTTTCTAGCAGGGTAGATACTCCGTCTATTAAAGAATGATCTCTCGATATCGAAAGCAAACTGGTACGAAGGTACTGTTTTGGCCTATAGTCTATTATCCGATAGAGTTAATAACACACCGGATAATCAGGGAGGATGAATAAAGGACAAATATACATCTTGTGAGAGTAGCGGGCCGAGGAATAATCAATATACTGGGCTCAGTTGAAGATCGGCGGGCAGATCAAGCTGCGCTACATCAGGGGTTATTGCGACAGGTTCTTCTCCTTGAGGTAAGTTTTCAGTCTTCGACAGACCGAAATTCTACTATCGGAGTCCCGGAGCACCCACTTGCCCTCGCTCCTGCAAGTCGCTGCAATCTGTCCGCTGATCTATAACTAGGTTCGCACAGCCCTCTTGCGAGTCGAGGGATCCCAATCATCAGGCGGAAAGTTGATACCCCAAAACCTTGGGAACGGTTTTTCGAACGAAATGCCAATTTCATAATAGTCGGTTTTCGTTTGCTTTCTGCACACTACAACGCGACAACTGATTTCGTCGTGCGTAAGCTTATGAATCAGAAGGACTTTGGAATCAGGTTCGATCGGTCTTTGTAATAGGATTCTACAACCGCAAGCATTCACCACGAGCGTCTTGGCATCTACCACCAAGACCTTGTCTGTTGGATCCCTGGTGACTATTTCGATCGGAATGCCAATTATGACTCGACTACTCAGGCGTGTTAATTTTTTGTCGGGATTGACTGTTTTTGCTGATCCCTCTTGTATCTTGTCTTCCATTGAAGTGCGCCCCCTACTTGGTCCGGTCATGCTGAATTAGGATTTTGAGCTAGGTTTCGTGATGGACGCTACGTAAGCCACGCCGTGTCTGTAGAACCCGCCGGACAATTCCTGTTGATAAGCGATTAGAGCACTTACAAATATGTTGACGCTACTTTTCGCATATGGAGCCGCTGCTTCTATTGATAACCCTGCCGGATATGCGGTCCGGCTCTTGAAGCGGAAGCCATCGCAAGACACGTCTTCACACTCGACGACTACCTCCTTACCATTGGACCGAATGCAGGCAGGGACATTCATGGCCGTACGTTTATTTCTTCGTCTTTCGTGCGGGTCTGGTGCAGTCGATTCCTCTATAGGAGGAGAGATTGTTGGCTGCCGATCGCTCACTTCGCGTTCTGTGGCCCTTCGTTCTGTTACTCTTCGATCCGTCTGCTTCCAGATCGTTGAGGACTTTCTGCACTCGCAGTACCGCGTTAGGGTTTGCTTCGATTCCAAAATCTCCATTTCAATTTCACTAAGCAAAATAGCGTCAACGGCGTGACAACGGCTGCACTCCATGATAACCGTCTTTGGGAACTGCACTTCCGGGAAATCTATCTGCCGTAGATTTACTGACGGATCGATGAAAGCAACACCATACACCTGAGCAAAATTGGCGTCCTGGATAAGGTCCGCTACGCGAGCGACCGCTTTTTCGTTGGTCACCAGATTGCGAACAATCAACTCGGATTCGGGGGATAGCTTGTACGCCAAGGGGATGGTCGCGCCGTCGCGAGTAATCGTCAGAGTTTGAGTCTGTTCGATGAATTGACGTCCATCGAGGTCCGTCCCGAAAACTTCAATCCGTAACTTATGCTGAAAATTCACCATTCGGCGGTCTGCCTCATAAGATCGTCTTGCAGAAGCAGTGAAAACAAGCAGTGCTCCATGCTGCGTATTCTGTCTGCTGCTTGAAGTGCAAATTGCGCATCCCGTTGCTCACGGCCATTTTGCGCTTCTTTGCGACGCGGTTTCTTGGGTCGCATCGGTGATGCCGACCTCCAAATAAGCTTACATTATCACACGAATCGCATATGGGAATAAAACATCAAAAAGTTTCCAGCAATCCTTTCCGCACATCGAATCTGACTGGCACTTTACAGGGCGCACGGGCGCGCATATAGTCTGCTCAGGAATCCGAATGGCCGGTTTCATCGGAGCCTAAGAAGGTCCTCTATGTTGATTGTCCTGATCGTAGTGGTGGTAGGTCTGGTTTTGTATCTCATGACGGCGTACAACGGCCTGGTGCGGCTGAAGGTGCAATGCGACAACGCCTGGTCGGACATCGACGTGCAGCTCAAGCGCCGGTACGACCTGATCCCCAATGTCGTTGAGACGGTGAAGGGCTACGCGGCGCACGAAAAAGGCACGTTCGAAGCCGTCGTCGCCGCGCGGAACCAAGCGATGTCCGCGCAGGGCCCCGCGGCCAAGGGCGAGGCTGAGGGCATGCTTACCGGCGCGTTGCGGCAATTGTTCGCTCTGGCCGAGGCGTATCCGCAACTACGGGCCGTCGAGAGCTTCACGCAGTTGCAGAACACGCTGAACCAAATCGAAGACACGCTCCAGAATGCGCGCCGGTACTACAACGCGGTCGTTCGCGACTTCAATACGATGATCGAGCAGTTTCCTTCCAACATCGTTGCCGCCATGGGCCACTTCAAGGAGCGGGAATTTTTCCAGGTGAGCGCCTCCGCCGAGCGCGAAGTGCCGAAGGTCAGTTTCGGGGCAACTGGCGCATAGCCGCAATGGGGACCCCCGAGACGAACGCAGCAGGCAAGATCCGCCATATCGTGTGGGGTCATTTGTTGGGCAGTGCAGCGCTGTTTGCCGCAATGGTATTTTCGCTGGCGGCACCCGCGGCAGCGCGGCAGCTCAAGATTCAGAAATTCTCGGCGGAGATATTCGTTCAGTCAGATTCCGCACTTGATGTCACGGAAACGATCGAGGCCCACTTCATCGGATCGTGGCACGGCCTCTACCGCACGATTCCCGTCGAATATACAACGCCGCAGGGTTTCAACTACACCTTGTTCGTGAAATTTGAGGGCGCAACCGATGCCGCCGGACAGCCGCTCAAAGTCGAATCCTCGCGCGACCGGCACTATCTGAAATGGAAGATCTACGTCGATGATGCAAACGATGCCGTCCGCACGATCGTTCTGCACTACCGCGTCAGCAACGGCCTGAAATTCTTTGAAGACCATGACGAACTCTACTGGAACGTGACCGGTGACGAATGGGACGTCCCGATCGAGAACGCCAGCGCGCAGATCCTTCTGCCGCCGGGCGTGACTGGAATCCGGGCGCTTGAATTCACCGGGGCATACGGTTCGCGCGCCCAGAACGCCGACGTGGTGACGTCCGCAAACAGCGTGAACGTGTCCATGCTGCAGCCGCTCGCCTTCCACGAAGGGCTGACCGTCGTTGTTGGCTGGGACAAGGGCTTTGTGAAAGAACCCGGGACAAGCGAGCTGGTCAATCAATTCCTCGAAAGCAATTGGCCGGTATTTTTTCCTGTTCCCATTTTCCTCTTCATGTTCTGGCTGTGGTACACGCGAGGCCGTGATCCGCGAGCCGGCCCTGTCGCAGTGCAATACGCTCCGCCCGAAGGGATGACCCCAGCCGAGGCAGGCACGCTGGTGGACGACGACGCGGGCATGCGCGATATTACAGCAACCATCGTGGACCTGGCCGTGCGCGGCTACCTGGTGATCGAGGAAAAAGACCAAAACCACATGCTGGGGCTCTACTCAAACAAAGAGTACGTGTTTCACATGAAAAAGAAGCCGTCGGAGTGGAAAGGTCTGAAGGCGCATGAGTTGGTATTACTCGCGGGTATTTTCGCGAATGGAGCCGAGACCGACGTCGAGCTTTCCGCCTTACAGAATCAGTTCTACAAGAATCTCCCCGGCATCAAAGACAGCATCTTCGACGCCCTGATGGAGCGCGGCGACTTCCAGCATCGGCCGGACTACGTGCGAAACGGATTCGTGGGCGGCGGGATCGCCATTGGCGTGCTGCTGTTCTTCATCGGTAACGCGCTTTCACAAAAAATGGGAATGGCGGTGGCGCCGTTTGCCATCGCGGCTTTCGTTTCGGCTGCGATTGTCATCGGGTTCGGCTGGTTCATGCCGGCGCGGACAGCCGCGGGCGCGAAGGCGCTGGCAGGCGTACTCGGCTTCGAGGATTTTCTGACGCACGTGGAAGCCGACCGCATGGACCGGATCAGCCAGACGCCGGAGACGTTCGAGAAGTTTCTGCCGTTTGCCATGGCGCTGGGCGTCGAGAAAAAATGGGTCGGCGCGTTTCGGAACATTTACACGCAGCCGCCATCCTGGTATCAGGGCGCTTATTACGGCGGCGGATTTCAGACCATGCTGTTCGTCAGCAGCCTGGACAGGATGACGACGCGCGCGAGTTCCGTCATGGTGTCGGCGCCCAGGAGCAGCGGCGGCTCAGGTTTCGGCGGTGGCGGATCTTCGGGCGGCGGGTTCGGCGGCGGTGGCGGAGGAGGATTTTAGCCGTTTGCTCTACATGGCCGGATATTACCCGAAATTAGTTGGAACGACACTAGACGGAATCTGGCGATCGGTCTGATTCGCGCCCCTTAACCCCATACGAACTTAGAACATCCGGCAAGACGACAACTCCCATCAGATGATGAATGCTCGCTCGGCTAACAACTGGAAGGACATCCAGCTTGGCTGCGCCCATACGTTCGAGCGCCACATGAAGCGGTTGGTCCGCGTGGACGTGGGGAAAATCCAGCGCGCCGACTAGGTCTCTCAGATGCTTGATCCCTTCGCCGTGAGCGATGGCCTGTTCGAGCCGGGTTAGGCCAACAATGCCCACTACGCCTCGTTCATCGATCACCGGCCAGGAGTGAAATTCGGTTTTTTGCGCTCGTTCGAAGGCCTCCCGCACCGTCATGTGTGACTGCATAACCTCCTTGGCCTCGCGCATCGCTTGAGATACTTGGCGTTGGCCGTGGCGGCGGTGCGTCTCCGCACCGGGCAAGTGGATTCCATCTTGTATCGCCAGGGCTTCGTAGATGGGTTGCCGCTGCATCCGGGAGGAGATAAAGAAGCTCACCATATTCGAAATCATCAACGGGACGATGACGGCATAGTCATGCGTGGTCTCAAAGATCATCAGTACGGACGTCATTGGAGCGCGCACGATGCCGGCGAAAAGTGTGCCCATCCCGACGAGAGCATAGGCCCCAGGCGCCGCTGTATAAGCCGGCAAAAAGTGATGCGCCACACTTCCAACCGTGCCCCCCAACATTGCCCCAATAAACAAGCTGGGGCCAAAAATACCGCCGGCGCTGCCCGAAGCATAACTCGTGGTCACTGCAACAAGTTTAAAGACAACCAGCAAAGCCATCAATTCGAAGGCCATCTTGCCGTTCAAGGCATCGCCGACGTATCCATACCCCACGCCCAGGACCTGTGGCAGGCGCCACGCAATCAGCCCTGCCACCAGGCCCCCCGCGACAGGCTGAAACCAGCAGGTCCAAGCCGGCAGTCGCAGGAAACGTTCCCGCATGCCTAGCAAGAGCTTGGTGAACGTCACTGACACTAGGCCGCCAATCACTCCAAGAATTGCATAGATTCCGAACTCCAGCGGATGGACCAACTCGTATTGGGGAACGGAAAAAAGAGGATTGTTGCCAAGCATCAGGCGCAGTACCAATCAGGAAGTTGCTGATGCCAGTACGACTGAGCCCAGCACGGGCGCATTGAGATCACCCATGATTTCTTCGAGCGAAAACAAAACAGCGGCTAAGGGTGTGTTGAACGCCGCTGCGATCGCGGCTGATGCTCCGACCGGAATGAGCGCCTTCACGTACTCGGGCCGCAGTCCAAGGCGGCGGCCCAGCACCGAAGCCATGCCGGAGCCGACTTGGACGGAAGGTCCTTCCCGTCCTAAGGGGATTCCACTGGCAAGCGTGGCTGAAGTGCAAAAGAATTTTCCCAACACCGTGCGCAAGGTAATGACGCCTTCGCGGGCAAAGAGCGCAGCTTTTGTTTGGGGTACTCCGCTACCCCGCGCATCCGGAAAATAGCGGAACAACAAGTAACCCATGGCCAGCGAGCCCCCGACGGGGATCAGGACGCGACGCCAGGCAGCACTGCCCACTGGGTACAGCCGCATCCCGAGCCGTTCTGTGAGGAGAATGAACGCAACGACCGCCAAACCCGTAAGGGCGCCGATCAATATGCTCAGGACCAGCAACACCCTCTCTTCGCGTTGCGCGAAGTGTGAAGCCCACCAGCGCAGCGGTGCTTTCCACCACAAGACGGCAGGCAGATCGCCAGTTTCACTCATCCACGCAAAGTCCTTTCGCAGTTCATTCGGGATTTTCTTTTTCACTTCGGAAACGGCAAGCCCGGGTTAAAATAGATGTGTTTGCCGCGCCTCGCGCCTGGCATTTTATTTGGCCGATGACTGGCGTTCGCCCATGCCCAGAGGGCTCGGCATCTTCGCCCGCACCGACCGAATTGCCGCAGTGAGCGCGCGCACCAGAGCTGGCGCCGCCGAACGAAGCTCCGCAATGCGCTGCCGGGCAAGACGCGACAGAATCTTTTCGCCGCGAGCCGTCAGGTGCACGATCACTTGCCGGCGGTCCGTTCTCGATCGCTCCCTTCGCAGCAACTGCCGGCGCTCCAGGCGGTCAACCAACTCCACGACGCTGTGATGGCGAAGCTGCATGCGCTCGGCGAGTTCTCGAATCGTAGCCTTCCAGCCGGGCGGAAGCCCGCGCAGCGCCAGCAATAACAGGTATTGTTGCGGCTCAAGACCCGCGACGCGGGCCGCCTGCTCGCTGCCATTCAAAAACACCCGGATCCGATAGCGGAATTCCGCCAGCGCACGGAATTCGACCAAACTCATGGAGCCTTTCATTCAATCACGATTATATCGTTTCAAGATAGAAATGCCAATCCGGTATAATCGGGGGCAGGCATCCGGCTGCGCACCTCAAATCGTTTTCTCGGAGTCGAGCAGGATCGTTACCGGACCATCGTTGACCAACTCGACTTTCATACGGGCCTGGAAGACGCCGGTTTCAACCCGTATTCCCAACGAACGCAAACATCGAACGAACTCTTCATAAAGCCGGTTCGCGTCTTCGGGTGGCGCGGCCTGAATGTACGACGGCCGGCGGCCGCCGCGCGTATCCCCGTAGAGCGTGAATTGGGAGACGACCAATGCGGACCCACCCATGTCGAGCAGAGACCGGTTCATCTTGCCCGCATCGTCGGCGAAGATGCGCAGGTTGGCAATTTTATCCGCGAGATACAGCGCGGATTCCGAGGAATCCTCGCGGCCGACGCCGAGCATAACCAACATGCCCGTTTCAATTTCCCCGGCCACGCGAGCGTCCACGGTGACGCGAGCCCGAGTGACACGCTGGACGACGGCGCGCAAGTTATTCCTCCGAGCGCGCGATTCTAACCCGAAGCGCCTGGATTCTGCAGAACGATTTCCACAGCTGCATTTGCGTCAAACTGTGTTAGAAGGTTGAGTCTTGAGGTAGCCCAGACCTTGAAACTTGCACTGATCGGCACACACGGCGTTGGCAAGACCACACTCGCCTACGAAATTTGTTCCCTCCTGAAGAAGGCTGACTTCGACGTCGAGCTGGTGACGGAAGTGGCGCGGCGGTCGCCGTTCCCGGTGAATGAGGGGGCAACGCTCGAAGGGCAGCTCTGGATACTGCACGCGCAGATCGCCAGCGAACTGGAAGCCACCTCCCACTCGCCGCATCTCATCTGCGACCGCGCCGTATTGGACGGTTACTGCTACCTAGTCAATAGATTCGGACGGCAGACGCAACTCGAGCAATGGCTCAGGTGGTGGATGGAAAGCTACTCCCTGCTCGTCTACGTACCGCCGATGGCGGACGGTATCCCGCCCGACGGCTTCCGCTCGGAAAACCTCGAATTCCAGGAGCGTATTCATGACCTGATCGGGGAAATGCTGTCCGAGCCACCGTTCCGCGCGCTGCATGACCGCGTGCTGTGGCTCGACCGGCGGGACCGCCGAGTATGGGGCGAGATGATCTTCGCAGCCTCGGCGCCGTTGCTGCGCCCGGCGATGCGCGTCCAAGCCGCCGCTGCGCGCTAAGCTTCCCCAGCTTCACTTTCACGTCCTTTTGACCGGGTGCCGTGATTTTTGCGCCCGGGGCGGGGGCTGGCAACGCGGGCAGAAATAGCTGCTTCGCCCCGCGACGATCACACGGCGGATTTTTTCCCCACAACGAACACAGGGCTTTCCTTCCCGCCGGTAGACGCGATGGCGCCGCTGAAATTCGCCACGATTCCCGTCAGAATCCACGTAATCGGAAATCGAGGAGCCCCGCAAACGGATCGCGGCCGTAAGAACCTCGCGGACAGCGCGATGGAGCGTTGCAAGCTGAGTTTGTGTAAGACGGGCAGCAATGCGGGCCGGATGAATACGCGCGCGGAACAGGCTTTCGTCAGCATAGATATTGCCCACACCGCGGAGAAGACCCTGATCGAGCAGCAGGGCCTTGATTCGCGCGCGCCGCAAACCGAATCGTGCGCGGAATTCTTCCAGGGTGGTTTCGAGCGGCTCGGATCCGAGTCGGCCTCGAAACACGGCAATCCGGGATTCCGGAATTAGGAGGATGCGCCCGAAACGCCGGATGTCGGTGTAGCGCAGTTCGCGGCCATCATCGAGCGCGAAAAAAACGTGCGTGTGCGGCGCGACCGGGTCGGCAGGATGGCGTGTGGTGAGCTGGCCGGTCATCCCGAGGTGAACGATCAGGTGGAGGCGTGCCTCGGAACTGGCTGCGGGCCCACCGGGCACAAGCTCCATGCAGACAAACTTGCCAAGACGCGAGATGTCCGCGATTCGCGCGCCGGGCAACTGTTCCGCCAGCGCGACCGGGTCATCGATGAAGTCCGTCTTGCCGAGACGAACGTCGAGAATGATGCGGCCGGGCAGCGATGCGCGCAATCCGCGTACGACAGTTTCGACCTCGGGAAGTTCAGGCATTCGCGGGCCCTATCGAAAATATCACAGTCATGTCCTGAACTACGGTCCTGGCTTGAAGAATCTAAACCTATAGGCAGGAATGCTGGATTACGGCAGCGGGAGGCCCGGAGTCGCGACGATGCCGGCCATGCGCAGGATCTCCTGGTACTCTTCCTCTGTGACGGGAGAGATGACCAAACGGACGTTCTTCAGGAACTTCAGCTTCCGCACTGCGGGGTTGCCCCGGAGCTCATCTAATCTGACCTGCCGGGGTAATCGCTCCATCGCGCGCAGGTCGGCCACGAGCATCTTCGATTCCAGGTCATGTGGGTCCGGGTAAGGATCGCGGGTAACTTCCGCAATCGCGTAGAGGGCGCGCTCGGGGGCGGCGTGATAACAGAGCACGCGGTCGCCTTTGCGCACCTGCTTGAGCGCGCGAAGCGCGTCCGGGCGCGTGCCCGCCCCTCGCCACATCTCCTTACCCTTCACAAAAAGCGTATCCCAATGATACTGATGCGGATTCACTGAAAACATCCAGTGGTTCCGCTTTTCTGGTGGGCGAATCGTCGTCAAACTGTACGTCCTTCAAGAACAAATGTGCCTTACCCAAATCTAGCCGGGCGGACACTATACACGGGACTTAGGCTGATTTGTAGAAATTTCGTAAAAATTGGCAGCCTTAATTTGTCGAGTGGTAAAGTCTGACCCATCAATCCTTTACCTTCGATGCACAAGCCCGGCGCTAAGACTCAGCAAGAATGGTCCACCGAGACTCTGACACTTCTCAGATGTCCTTACTATAGAGTTGGTTACGAAAAAATTGAAGACACGGTTGAGGAAAAGCATTACTCCGCATCGATCCAGAGGTCGTCACCGCGCACTTCTATGCCGTAGGTTTTCACCCCAATTGCCTGATTCATGACGAGCTTGCCTGAGGTCACATCGTACTGCCAGCCGTGCCAGGGGCACGTTACAGCCACACCATGGAGTTCTCCCTGTCCGAGCGGCCCACCACGATGCAGGCAGGTGTTATGGATGGCGTAGAACTTGTCCCCGACGTTCGCAATGGCCAGCGTCAAGCCGTCAACTTGAAATTCACGGATTGATCCCGCAGGGATTTCGTCCTTCCTTGCGGCGCGTACAAAACCCATCGGCCAGCTCCTTCAGCACAATTTTGAATGTGGTTCCAGCCGCCAGAGGATCGGCCTAGCGTGGCGAAGGCGTCTGCGCAACCATCACGTTGCGTTTGAAATCCTCAACCATGCCTGTGTGCAGCCGAATCTCGGTCGGCCGCTTGGCCAGGGACATCTGGTCAATCTTGTCCTGAAGCTTCAGCAGGGCATAAAGCAAGCCCTCAGGCCGCGGCGGGCAGCCAATGACATAAACGTCCACGGGAACGATTCGATCCACGCCCTGCAGCACTGGATAGGCGTTAAAGGGCCCACCTACGCTCGAGCACGCCCCCATTGAGATACACCACTTGGGGTCGGGCATCTGATCCCAGACGCGCTTGAGCACCGGCGCCATCTTCAGAGTTACCGTGCCGGCCACGATCATCAGGTCGGACTGGCGCGGAGAGGGGCGAAACACTTCGGCGCCAAACCGCGCAATGTCGAAGCGCGACGTGGTCGCGGCGATCATTTCGATCGCGCAACACGCCAGGCCGAACGTCAGCGGCCAGATCGCGGACTTCCGCGCCCAGTTGAAGACATAGTCCACCGAAGAAATCATGAAGTTCTTTTCGAAGCGTTGATCGAGGACGCCCATGTATCTCCTCTTGGTCCCGTAAGAGTCGCGAGTATATCCATCCCTGGCAGGGCGAGTCAAACGGCGAATGCCATCTAACCGTGAAGCGGGAGCCGCGCCCGATTATTGATGTGCCCTCTAACCGGCAACGATAAATGCCATTTTGATCCGATGACGCAGACGGATCTTCTTCCTACGGCTTCTGCGATGCCAGATAAGCCGATATCGCCAGGATGTCGTCATCGTTCAGGTGCTCAACGACCTGTTTCATCAGCACGTCCAGCGAGCCGGCTCTGGTTTCGGTCTGAAACCCGTACATTTGGCGAGCAATATATTCGGGGGAAACCCCTACGATCTTGGGAACTTCGCCCAGACCTTTTAAAGTCTTGCCGTGACAGATAGAACATTGGATCGTCTTGCCCGCGCCGCCATTCTCCACCAAAGATTTACCTTTCGCCAGGCTGCCAACCGGCACATAAGCGATAAAGCCGGAATGTGGGTCCCGGCTGGTCGTCCTCGCCGGATCTTCCGGCACTTCGATGATGCGCTTGCCGATCGGCTCGGTACCGCCGCTTGGCAGTGGGAGACGCATACGTGACTTAGTGACGTAAGTCTTCGGCGCGGTTTTGCTTTCGACGACTTTCACCCAAACCTTGGCTTCCAAGGCAGCAAACCACTCGGCCGCCGCACGCGAGTCCTCTTCCGATACCTCTTTGGCTAGTTTGTTCATCCGTGCCTTGTCTTCTCTAACACCGCTCTTAAAATCGGCCATTTCTCGCATGAGATATGTGGCGTTCAGGCCTGCAAGGTTGGAGGATTCCGGATGGCCAAGCCCCGACATAAGATGGCAGGAGCCGCAAGCTGGCGCCTTATCAGCAATTCCATGCGCAACGATCGACGGCAGCGGGCCGTGCTCCTCGGGAAACCAGTCTGGCGGATTGAAGAGATCGTCAATCTGCGCAGGCGTATACGCCTTGGAGCTGCCCGGCACGTGTCTTGGCGCTGAATCCTCTGCTGCTGCGGGTTGAACCTTGTCGGCGACAGGAAAAACCCATGAAAGATCCCTGCCCGATGCTTGTTGCGGAGACTGAGCTGCGACAAAAGGAACAATCAGTAAAGCCAGTAAAGCAAGCACCAAAACCCCAACGAATTTTCTCATTTCGGCTCCCCCCGAGCGGTTTCGCGCGCCACCGGAATAGGCGCTATTTTGAGTGTGGCTTACGCCCGGGATATTGAAGCATGATCCTCGTTCTGATTCAAGATTGCACTCGTCACTTCGTTCCGCGGACGAGCAAGGCCCCCGCTTCGCGGAAGGCACGAAGTTGCGCGGCGTCGCGGAACCACCGGCCCGTGTAAGATTCGGGCACGGGGGTGGGATCGGCGATGCGGCGATGCGCGACGTTTGTAAAGCCCGCATCGCGGAACATCGCGGCCCACTCCTCGGCGCTTAGCAGGTGCGCGGGAGTTGCAAACTGCTCAGCCCACTGATGGCAATGTGGATTGTCGCGATAGTAGTTGATCAGGACCCACGCCGACCCGCCTTCGCGCAGCACACGAAGAATCTCGCGCAGGGCGCGCGCCGGATCGGGCCAGTAGTAAGCGGATTCGACCGAAATCGCTCGCGTGAAGAAATTGGCGTCCCAGGGAATCTCATCCGCGCCGCCGATCACGAACATCGTGTTGTCGAAAGCGACGTAATTCCTTCGCGCGCGGCGCACCATTTCATCGGAGATGTCCATACCGACGACGCGGCCTTCCGGCACGCGCTCGGAGAGAAGCCGCGCCAGCCAACCCGCGCCGCAGCCCATGTCGAGGACGTTGTCGTCCGGCAACAGTTGCATCAGATCCAGAACCGGCAGCGTGATGGGCAGGTGATCTTCTTCCATCCCCTCGCCCCAACCACTTTCAGCCCAGCGGTTGAATTCCACGCGCAACTTCTCGTTGGAGTCAGATTCGGACATTTGAAAATTCGAGACTTTGCAATAGAGGTCCCGGCCCACGCCGGGGGCTTTCGTTGAAGATCCGGCTTCCTACTGGCCGATCTTCGCGAGCAGTTCGACGAATTTCTGCTGGCGCTGGGACTGATCCTTGCCGTCGAGCGCTTCAGCCAGCTGCGTGACGTTCATCGAACAGAATTTCGGCCCGCACATCGAGCAGAACTTCGCTTCCTTGTAAAAGTCGTCCGTCAGCGTCTCGTCATGCATCGCGCGCGCGGTTTCGGGGTCGAGCGCAAGCTCGAACTGCTTGTTCCAGTCGAACAGGAAGCGCGCGTAGGAGAGCGCATCATCGCGGTCCCGCGCGCCGGGACGGTGCCGCGCCACATCGGCCGCGTGCGCCGCGATCTTGTAGGCGATCACGCCCTGTTTCACGTCTTCCGCGTTGGGCAAGCCCAGATGCTCCTTCGGCGTAACGTAGCAAAGCAGGGACGCGCCGTGCCAGCCGATCATCGCCGCGCCAATGGCGCTGGTAATGTGGTCGTAGCCCGGCGCGATGTCGATCACGAGCGGCCCGAGCGTGTAAAACGGAGCCTCGTGGCACAGCTCCATTTCCTTCTTCACCTGAAGCTCGATCTGGTCCATCGGTATGTGACCGGGGCCTTCGATCATCACCTGGACGTCGTGCTCCCACGCTTTCTTCGTCAATTCGCCCAGCACTTTCAGCTCGGCGAACTGCGCGGCATCGCTCGCGTCGGCGAGACATCCGGGACGCAATCCATCGCCCAGCGAAAAACTCACGTCATGCTTCTTGAAGATCTTGCAAATGTCGTCGAATCGCTCGTACAGGAAATTTTCCTTCTTGTGCGCGTTCATCCATTGCGCCAGCAACGCGCCGCCCCGGCTGACAATGCCCGTGATGCGGTTGCGGACCAGCGGCACGAATTCGCGCAGTACGCCGGCGTGGATCGTCATGTAGTCCACACCCTGCTCGGCCTGTTCCTCGATCACTTCGAGCATCAGGTCCGCGCTCAGATCCTCATTGCGCTTCACGCGGCAGAGGGCTTCGTAAATCGGCACGGTGCCGATCGGGACAGGGGAGGCCGCGATGATCGCCTTGCGAATCGTGGGGATATCGCCGCCTGTCGAGAGATCCATCACCGTATCGGCGCCATAATGCACGGAGCGGTGGAGCTTTTTCAGTTCCTCCTCGATATTCGATGTCGTCGCGGAATTGCCGATGTTCGCGTTGATCTTGCACTTGAACGCGATGCCGATGCCCATGGGTTCGAGCGATTTGTGATGGATGTTCGCGGGGATGATGGCGCGGCCGCGCGCGACTTCGCTGCACACCAGCTCTGGCTCGATTTTCTCGCGCCGAGCGACAAAGGCCATCTCTTCGGTGATCGCGCCCTGGCGCGCATAATGCATCTGAGACACGTTGCGCGATCCGTTCGCGGCAGCGCTCTCCGCCAATCGTTTTTCAACCCAAGCGTCTCGAACTTCCATGCTTCCCCCCTGAAGGCACTCCGCACTCAAAAGTGTCTTTCTCTCAATATCGAATTATCGCACTGCCCCGCGCGCACAGCAACCCGCACCCACCTGCGCGCGACCGGCACATCGCTTGTGAGTAGCGCGGTCGAATCAGACTCGGCGGAGGGTCAGCAGCGCAATTTCTGGCGGAACGCCCAGGCGCACGGGCGCGCCGATGGTTCCTAGGCCGCGATTGACGTAGATGTAGCTCGGCGGAGTATTGGCAAATTGAGAGAAAGGTTGCGTGTCGTCGAGATATTCCGGTGCGAACAGAGGCCGCTGGTAGAGGCCCGCGACATACGGCGTGAGGAATTGCGCCGGGCTCCAGCGATGATCGAGGATTTCGACGCGCACTTGGCCACCGTGCGTATGGCCCGCCAGCGACAGCTCAATGCCCAGCTCGGCGGCGCGCGGGAAGGAATTCGGATTGTGCGAGAGCAGAACATTTGGAATGTCGCGGCGGACCAGCGGTTCGACACCGGCCAGCATCGGCACCCGAATGCCGCCAGACTCACGCTGGCGCTGGTAATCCACGCCGATCAGGTTGAATGCGCTTCCCTGCCAGCGCAATTCGGCGTTTTCTTGGCGAAGCAGCTTCATTCCGAATCGATGGAACAATGCAGCAGCGTCCCTTTCGACTCCCGCGTAAACCTCATGGTTGCCGTTGCAGCCCCAAACACCTAACGGCGCGCGCAGCCGCGAAAGCTCGGCGATGCAGTCCTCGAGCGGGTCGGTCCTCCCGGTCAGAAAATCCCCAGTGACAACCACCAGGTCGCCGCCCAGCTCATTGGCCATGCCCACGGCGCGGCGCACCTGCTGGACCGGCATGTACGAACCGACGTGAATATCGCTGAGCTGCACGATGCGCAGGCAGTCGAGTCCCTCCGGAAGATTCGCAATGGGAATTTCGACCTGGCGGACCTCGAACCGCAGCCGTTCAGCCACAAAGCCATACGCAGCGCTTACGAAAGGCACCGCACCAGCCAGGAACCCTGCGGCCTGAAAGAAGTAGCGGCGCGAATGATCGATTGTCTCCGCCCCGGCGGCAGAGGTGGCCGGAATGGGCGGCGTGGCCGAAAACGCCGAACGCAAGCGCCGCCATGACCACTCTGCGCCGGCAACGAGCTTGATGAACAGGTACGCAAAGGTCGAGCTCACCAGCCACAGGCCAAAGAATGCCGTCACCCATGAGCCGCGGGAAATTGTGTCCCGCAGGTTTCTCGCAATGCCGCCAAGAGCAACGAGTGCGACCGCCGCCAGCACCGCGAGTACGGCGGCGCGTAACCCATTGCGCCATGCCGGCCGGCGAATGCGCCCCGCGAACCTCCACGCACGCGCAAACCAGTACCGCTGCGAGAGAAACGCGAGCGAAAGCCCCGCGGCTGCTGCCAGAACTCCAAGAAACACTAAGGCTTCGTGAAACATCATCCGTTATCCTCAATTCTTATCTTACCCGTATCAGCTCTCGATTGCACAGCCGAGCACCGCCCTGTGGACATCCGGGCCTTCCCGCAGGGGTTCTTCCATTGGTACCACGAGGAACATCGCCACTCCGCTTGGCTTTGCGGCCGCCAGCTAGGGTTCACTGCGGAGAACTGCGCTCATCCTCGATCAGCGTCAAACAGTTCTCGATGGGGCTTATCGAGAGTGGCTAAACGTGGCGCGTCTGGCGACCACAATCATCTGCGGCGCATGCATATTTCTCTTGAAATAAAGTGATTATGATTGATGCGCTGCGAAGGTCACAAACGTTGGATTCCAAATGGTATTTCTTGCAAATCATCGGTTCATTTGGTCATGCAGTACTCGTAGGAAAGTCGAGTGGTACACGAGGTCCATTGTGCCGTGCGGTCGGAGACATTATGTTGTAATTGGAAAAGGGTCCTTCGTCATGATCGCCGCAATTCTATTCATGGTCTCCGCAGCAGTCTTCGTCAGGTTCGCACTTTATTATTGGCGCGCCATGATTTCTAGAGTTGCTGTGCAAGATATTTCCGACCGCGTCCGCATAGCAGCCGGCATCACCGCTCCGGAAATCGGCGCCCGAGATTTCCGTAGCATATTGAGCCTACATGACTTAGCCCAGAATTTACGTGGCTCCAACGGTGCTTTCCGCCCCGTGCGGGCCTACTACTCAGTGGTTGAGAAGCTCGGCAGTCTGATCCCTGCAATGGCCAACTGGGCCAACGGTGAGATGGCTACCTGCTCACGCTACGTCGCGGTACGCGTGGACCAGCACTTGGAGCGCAATAAGGCCCGCGCCGCCCAAATTCGCGGGATCTAAAAAAGCCCCCCACACTTTGTGCTCATCCCAGTTTGAGAAATTAATAGGCCCAGCGGAGTAGGATGCCCCCCGCAGTGTATCCCGCGCCGACCGCAATAAGCAGCACGAGATCTCCCTTTTTCAGCCTGCCTTGTTCGACGGCATCGCGCAATCCAAGGGGTATGGTCCCTGCCGTGGTATTACCGTAGCGTTCGATATTGATCATTATTTTCGAATCGTCCACGCCGAGCCGTTCCTGCATGGCGCGGATAATCCGCAGGTTGGCCTGGTGTGGTACAACCAGCGCCAAATCCTTGCTCGTGAAGCCGTTCCGCTTCAACAACTCGCACGCAAGTTCAGCCGTACGCCGCACGGCGTACTTGAAGACCTGAGCGCCCTCCTGGTGGATATAGTGCATCCTTTTGTCGACAGTCTCATGTGAGGATGGGTGGAGCGAGCCGCCGCCGGGCATATAGAGGAATTTCCCGCCTGAGCCGTCCACATCATGCACGAAGTCGAGAATACCCTCATCGTCGCGGTCGGTTGGCTCCAGCAGGACCGCGCCTGCGCCATCGCCAAACAGCACGCACGTCGCGCGGTCCTGGTAATCCAGGATGGAAGTCATGACATCGCTACCGATGACCAGCGCTTTTCCCTGCGTTCCCGAGCCGACGAATTGTGCGCCGACGGTCAGCGCGTAGAGAAACCCGGAGCACGCCGCAGAAAGATCAAAGCCCCACGCGCGCGTGGCGCCGAGGTTGTTTTGGACCAGGCAGGCGGTCGCCGGAAACATCATGTCCGGCGTTACGCTGGCGACCACGATCAGGTCGATTTCTTCCGCCGGCACGTTTCTGCACTTGAGGAGCTGCCTGGCGGCGGCCGTCGCCAGATCCGACGTCGCAACACCTTTTTCGACGACGTGACGCTCGCGGATGCCGGTTCGCTCCTGGATCCACGTGTCGGTGGTTTCTACGAGCTTCTCGAACTCGGCGTTGGACATCACCCGGGGCGGCACATACCCGCTCACACCGGTAATTTTTGCCGCGATACGTCTGGACATTCTGTTCTCCGTAAGGCTGGTTCGGTTCCCCCAGCAAGAAGAATCGCGATTCTACGCAATCGCCGCCGGCGAAACAAGCCCGCTCTCTTTCTCCGTGACAGCTCTTATGGAAGGCATGCATAGCCGATGCACGGCAGGCAATCGGAACGGCACTAGCACGGAGAACGCGTCGTGGAAATCCAAGAAGGGTTGTTAGCTGAGGACTTCGCGTTCGGGGGCGAGAACGGGCTCAATTAGAGGATTCGGCCGATGGCGCAAACACGACACAAACATGCGTACCAGTTCGGGATCAAACTGCGCGCTGCCGCAGCGCTCGAGCTCTAGGAACGCCTCCTCCGGGGTGCAGGCTTTCTTGTAGGTGCGCTCGGAAGTGAGCGTGTCGTACGCGTCGGCGATGGCGACGATGCGAGCGCCCAGCGGGATCTGTCCGCTGGCCAGTCCATCCGGATAGCCCGACCCGTCGAAGAACTCGTGATGATGGGCGACTATCTTGCGGATCCGTTCAGTGCCGCGCAGAGGTTCGAGCAGCTTGGCTCCATATTCTGCGTGCCTTTTCATCGCCTCCCACTCTTCGGGATTGAGCGGGCCGTTCTTATTCAGGATGGATTCCAAAATACCAACCTTGCCGACATCATGCAGCATGCTTCCGAGACGAATTTCCTCGATTTCCGAGCCATTGAGGCCGATGGCTTCCGCGATCAAGACCGAATAACCGGACACTTTCTGGGAGTGGCCCTGAGTGAACCGATCTTTTGCATCCACGGCCAGCGCGAGCGACACCAGAGTGTCCATCACGGCAAGTGGTAAGGGCTCGAACGACGACGCAGAGTTTTTCAGATCGCTGTTGCCATCCGGGCGCGACATCGTGTGTTCAGTTTCGGAGAGCGATCTGGCGAACTGCTCGATCCGGCCATAGATTTCCACGAAGGCATCGGGTCCGGTGGCGAACAAGCGCTTGAGTGTAACGCCAAGGTAGGCTTCGAGCACGTCACGCTTCCACTGTTTCGAGTCGTCCGGATTGAAATGATCCGCGGAGGAGACCGCGTTGCCGCCCTGATGCTTGGAAAGATACATCGAGGCATCGGCGACCTGGATCAATTCCTGCGGTGTCGATCCGTGCACCGGGAAGGTCGCCACACCGAAGCTGGAAGTGACGTTCTTCTCGCACAGCACGGGATCGGCGGCAATCCACGAGCGGAGCTTCGTTGCGATCTGATGGCTCTGCTCGGCGTCGGTTTCTGGCATCAGGACGACAAACTCGTCGCCGCCGTATCGCGCGACCACGTCCGAGCGGCGGCAATTTTGATCCAGAATGTGTGCCACGCGCTGAAGCAGGAGGTCCCCATCCAAGTGACCATAAAAATCGTTGACGAACTTGAAACGGTCCAGATCCATCAGAACCACCGAAAACGACCGGCCGCCCCGCGTCGAGCGTTTCCATTCGGCCGAAAGCGCTTCCATGAAGAACCGATAGGTCTTCACTCCGGTCAATCCGTCGGTGATAGCCTGTTCTTGCGCCTTCTGGAAGGCCAAGGCATTGTGGAGCGCACCTGAAATCAGGTCCGCAAGCGTGCCGAGGAACAGGATTTCTTCCTGACTAAAGTCCGAGCACTGATCGGTTTCAACGTACAATACGCCGTGCAACTGGTCCGCGTACACGATCGGTAGCGCGATGGCGGAGATGGAACCTTCGAGCACCGGCTCGCATGGGACGTCTGATGAGTCCAGATAGGTCACGACAGCCATCTGCCCGGTGCGCGCGACGCGGCCCACCACATTTCCGTCCCATCCCAGACGGCGTCCGCGGGCTCCCTTGCGGCGACCGGCCTCGGCCTGGACGACGATTTCCTGGTTCGAATAATCCAACAGCCCGATGCCGATGTGAGAATAGTCCATGCCTTCTTCGAGTTCTTCGGCGATCTTAGCAAGCATTTCATCCGGGTTGAACGTCGCAATGACGTTGCGCGAAACGTTGTTGAGCAGGGAAAGGTGGCGCGAGTCCGTTCGTTCTTCGCGGAACAGCCGCGCATTCTCCAGAGCAATGACCGCTTCGCTCGCCAGCACGCGCATCATCTCCAAATGGCCGGTGTCAAACACGCGCTCCCGGGGGCTCCCCACCGCCATGACCCCGATGGCTCGTTCATAGAGCAACAGAGGCACGCCGCAGAAACAGCCGTGCTCAACCCGCGAGTTCAGGCCGATCTTGCGCAATTCTTCCGCGTAATTCTCGCGAATCAACAGAGGCTGGCGCGTGCCCATCACATATTCGGTCAAGTGCTGGTCACCACAAGGCCGGGACCTTTTGGGCTGGGCCACGCCGTCACGAACATCGACCTCGAAGCGGATTTCGTTGCGGACCGGATCATGCAATGCAATGTAGAAATAGTCGACTTCGACCAAACGTTTCATCTCAGACAGAATGGTTTCAAAAAGCGCTTCCGGATCGAGGGTGGAGCTCAGCGCGCGGCCGATTTCGTTAAGCACATGAAGCTCTTCGGAGCGGCGCGATGTTTGCTGGATAAGGTAACTGTTCTCGACCGACATGCCAATTTGATGACCCAACGCAAGCAGCAAACGCAGCTCGGCTGCCGTAAATCGCCGGCTCTCGGGCGTGCCGAGGAACAGCACACCGAACGGCTGGTCCTTGGCTTGCAGGCTGATCCCGACGACCGTGCGGAGGCGCTGGCTCATGGCAAGCTGGCGGAAGCGCCGAAAGGCCTCATCGCCTTCTAGCGCTGCCCAGGAAGCATCCCGGCCCAAGTCGCGGAATACGACCAGGCCGCCCAACCGAGACACCAGGTCCACTAAATGATCGTCCAACCCCTCTTCCTGTGAGGCAGCGCAGAAGTTTTCCGTCAGCCCTACGGCAACCACGGAGGTCGGACCTTGCGGGCTGCCGTGGTGCAGGAATAGCGCTCCGGCTGGCACGCATACAGCGCCCAGCACTCGTTCGAGCGCGAGCGAAAGCATCTGTTGAATTCCCGCGCCGACAAAACCGGACGTCGCCAGGTTTACATTCGAAAGCGCGAGCATGTTGTGTTCAACGCGGCGCTTTTCTTCTTCATACAGTCCCACCACCATCAGCGCCGCGGCAAATAGTTGCGGCAGAATCTCCAACGCACGCAACGAATCGGCCACGCCGGGGCTAAGCAGCAGTTCTCCGATCAGAATCACGCCCCAGCTGAGGAACGAGATCGCCAGCAGTAAATCGGCAAACGTCTCCTGACGGCGGCTTTCTTGAAAGAACGCCCATGCGACCCCGAACAACACCACCCCGACACCCAGTTGCGGGGAAACATTGACGGTGTGCAGATAGAACGCGGCCGTCCAGAGCATGAAGAAAGCTCCCGCCGCAATCTGAAGACGGACCCATGGCTGTGCTTCCGCATACACTCGCGCCGTGCTGAAAAACAACAGCGCCGCCGCAGCCAGCAACCACTGGTTCACCGCCGATTGCCATGGCGCGACGGCCACCCAGGGTCCAAGCCCGGGACTTAGGTAGTGCAGTGCCAGCAGGCACCAGCCGGCGCTCCACAGCATCAGGTATGCCTGACGCCTCAAGCTGTGCATGTAGGCAAAGAACCCGGAAGTCAGTGCTGAGGCCATCAGCAGGGTGATCGCAATAGTGCTGTCTGACGTCATCAACTCAGGCTCACCACCACCGGGCAGGAAATTCGCAGTGCGCTCCAGAGAGGCCTGCGAAAGCCCACACTGCAAAACAATGAAAACAAATCCGTATCAGCGGCAGATGGGCCACCAATCATTCGGGACATGCGCAACCACATATCACCAAAATGACACTCGTCCCGCAAAATTTCTGCACATTTGCGACTATAAGGGACGTTTTTCCAGCAGGTCAAGGGTACGGGGGTACCAGTCAGGAACAGGGTACGTGAGACTTCGGACACACGCTACCTGGCCAAGAATTCGACATCAATACCTCTCCGAAACCCGCGCCGGACTACAGTATGCGCGAGGAAATCCAATTGCTGAGTGATTGAAAAATCTGGTGGGCCTGGACTGACTTGAACAGTCGACCTCACCCTTATCAGGGGTGCGCTCTAGCCACCTGAGCTACAGGCCCAACGTCATGGCAGGTAAAACTTTATTTCCGTTACCAGCCTCAGTCGAGATTGGTACCGGAGTCCGATTAGGGTCCGGTAAGGAACAAACAGCAGCTAAATCCAGACGCCTAACGGCGGCTATTTTATCATCGGCAAGCGAATGTGCATAGCGCGCAGTCATAGAAATTCTAGCATGCCCTAGAAGGTGCTGAACGGTGATGAGGTCCACGCCCGCTCGCACCAGCCGGGTTGCAAACGTGTGCCTCAGGTCTGTGTAACCGATGAATAACAAAATGATTGGTGCTGCCAACGTAATTTCATGATATAGATCACCTGGGCCTATTACTTAGGTGTTCCTCTGAGGGTAAAATGGAGCACCATAAGGCATCCGTCTTCTTGGTGGCAGCGAACCGACTGTTGCGTGAGGCTCTTGTCAGACTTCTCAGCAAGAGAGGAGATTTCTATGTCTGCGGTGTCTCCCCGTGCGTCCCTGATACTACTTCCTCCGTTAATGCCACAGGCGCTGACGTTCTGATTCTGGATTCCGTTATTGCGCGGCTGTCGGACAGCACATTTATATCCAAAATTGCGAGTGAAGTTCCAAATGTGAAGATGGTCCTGATTGGTATGGATAACGATCAAGAGATTTTTCTGGAATGCGTGGGAGCTGGAGCCATGGGTTACATACTGAAAGATGCTTCCGCCGCAGAGGTCGTGTCCGGGGTACAAGCGGTAGCCCAAGGGCAAGCTGTCTGCCCTCCTCATCTTTGTGCATATCTATTCCGATCTTTTTCGCGGCAATGGACTGCTATTCCAAGCGCGCGAATTAAACTCGAGTTCGGGTTGACTCGACGACAACAACAGATTGTTCCCTTGATCGCTCAAGGGCTGACGAATAAGGAGATTGCATCGCACTTAAACCTTTCCGAACAAACTGTAAAGAACCACATCCACGGAATCATGCGGCGCGTTGGGGCAGGTGATCGCTTGCAGGTGATTGACCTGACACGCATCTCGAGGGTGGCCTGACCCCATCTCTGCCTGTGATACCTCCTAGCTGTGTGGCCCAAGGGCCTTTACGCGTGTCCGAGCTCCTGACCCAGACCCCTTCGAAATAACGCCAGCGGACTGCTCTGAGCGCTTCTCCTCACCTCGGTAGTGACCTGACCGGGGATTCTTGTACCAGCCGAAGTGAGAGAGAATCTCTTACGAGGAGGAAGGCTGGTCATGTCAATCAAGAGGTACAAGCCGGACTGCCAGACGTAGCGATGTGAAACCAGACAGAACAGCGAATGGAAATTTTCAGTTCTTTCGAGGCATGAACACTGTTGTTTTTATCTTTCGAGCCGTATTTCCTCCTGCCGCCCGTCGGAGGAAGGTGTCGCTGCCCAGGAGGCTTTGGCGGCATCTGCGGCGTCAATAGCGGCGCGCATGTGTTGCTCCTGCGCCATGAAGATCTTGGCGAATTGGAAAACGTTTACTGATTTCCGCGGATGCTCAGCTCCATACGCGGCGCGCGGTCTCCACGACCAGGCGCAGCTTGGCCCACTGTTCGTCTTCAGTAAGCAAATTCCCTTCCATGGTGGAAGCGAAGCCGCATTGCGGGCTCAACGCAAGGTTCTCCAAAGGAACGTATCGGGAGGCTTTCTTGATCCGTTGGATGAGTTCGTCGCCGCTTTCCAGCTTTGTCAGCTTGGAGCTGACCAGGCCGAGGACGACCGTCTTTCCGCGGGGCACGAAGCGCAGCGGCTCGAATGTTCCCGAGCGCTCGTCGTCGTATTCGAGCAGGAAGCGGTCCACCGCCAGCGTGCCGAACAGTTTCTCGGCGACGGCGTCGTAACCGCCTTCGGCGTACCAGTGGCTGCGATTATTGCCGCGGCAGAGGTGAATGGCCACGGTAACGCCCGGGCGTCGCGCCGCTTCGAAACAGGCATTGTCGGCGCGGATCGATTCTTCGAACATCGCATCCGGCTCGACCTTCATCTCCGTGCGGATCCACTCGCGCCACTTGGGATCCATGAAATAGCTGTAGCGCGGGGCATCAATCTGAATATAGCTCACGCCATCGGTGGAAAGTTTGGCGAGGTCCGTCTTCATAATGCCGACGATGTCCCATAGCAGCGCGGAGCGGTCCTGATACACCTTGTCCGTCACGCCGCTCTTGAAGGCAATCGCCGGAAACTGCGTGGCGCTCGGCAGCGTCATCTTGATGGCGCCCGGGCTGTTTTTCTTCAGGAACGGAAGCTCATGCCCGGTGAGCGGGCGGACCTGCCGCAGCTTTGCGGTCACGATCCCCGTCACGCGGCTGACCGGAGCCTCCCCGGCGTCTCCGGCTTTCCACGCCCGCGAGACGGCGTCGCCCAGGTCGAATCCCTCGACCGCATCCGTAAGATCACTCATGAAATTGCGCCGGCGGAGCTCGCCGTCGGTAAAGATCTCGAATCCCAGATCCTTCTGCTTCGCCAGTACACGCTGGATATGAAGGTCCTCGATGGCGCGCAACTGTGCGGCATTCACCGAAGCATTCCGGCGTGCCGCCAACAGCTCAGGCGGTCTCAGAAAGCTTCCGACATGGTCGGCTCGGTATTGTGTGGGCATCCTTTTTTCCTCTCCACCTGGAAAACAAGCCGCTTCTACATTCGATGCAGCAAGGTTGTTCATAGATGACTTCTTCGAGAAGGCGCCCCGGCGGATAGAATTGCGAAGGCGCCCAAAAGAACTGCGATCGCGATGGCCAGAAACAGGACTCGCGAACTGGCGAACCACTGCTGAAGAACGCCAGTAATAAACGGCCCGAGAACAGCGCCGGCCCGGCCGATGCCCAACATCATGCCGACCGCGGTTCCGCGTACTTCGGTATCGTACCATCCTGCAGTGAAATTGTTGAGCGCGCCTTGGCCGCCGAGAATGAAGAAACCGCCGGCGGCCACACAGGCCAAATTGAGCCAGTGCAGATTTGCGAATGCGATAGGGAACATGGCCAGCGCGCCCACCAACCACCAGATGAACATGGTCCACCGAGCCTTAATGGCGCGGTCCGCGACGTAGCTGCACACCAGGCACCCCGCAAAATTCATGAACAGGATCAAGGCGCCGAAGCCGAAGCTCGCTGCGAACGTTTCGCCACGCCGTATCATGGTGCTAGGAACCCACCCGGTGAGGTCGTAGATTCCAAACTGGACGAAGAACGTGGCTGCCCATACGGCCAGTGTGGTGGAACGGTAGCGCTCGGAAAGCAGAAACGAAATGGATGCGATTCGATCGTTCGGCTCCGGCAGTACGAACCCCACAGCTGGATCGAGGTAGAGGGAGGCTGAAGCGGGATTCAGACGGGCGAGGCCCCGCGCCACTTCTCGCATTTGGCCTCGCAGCGCCAGAAACGGCAATGTTTCCGGAAGGGCCCAATGACAGATTACAGCCAGAACTGCTGAAAGCGACGCCACATAGTAGAGCGCCTGCCAACCATAGCGAGGGGTCATGAAAACGCCGATGACCGATGCCATGATTCCGCCGCAGCTGAAGCCGAGTGTCCAACCCCAGGTGGAGAAGGTATTGCCGAGGCGGGCCGGCGCCCACTCCTTCATGTAAGTCACGCCGACCGGCAATAACACTCCCAGCCCAAGCCCGGTGAGAAATCGAGCCGCACAAAAACTGGTGAACGAATTGGCAAGCAGGGCAGTAGCAATGCTGCCCAAGCTGGCGAGCCACAAGGCGCCGAGCAGCGTTCCGCGGCGTCCGTATCTATCCGAGAGTTTTCCCTGGCAGACCGAAGAAACCAGGAAGCCGAACATGCCGCTCGAAACCAGCAGCCCCGCCTGGCCTTCGAGCAAATGCCACGGCTTCATGACGTAGTGGATCACATAGGCGGCATTGAACGTGTCGTAGCCATCGAAGAACACGATGAGGGCAATCAGCGACCCGATCAGGAAATGATGACGACCCAGTGGGGCAGCGGCGATTTCTTTGCGTACGTCGATCATCCTTCAAGACGAAGCAGGCACCGCGGGCCGGTGAAAGCTCCGCCCGCGCCGTTCCTTTCCGAGCGAAATGGTCACGATAAGCACAGCGATGGTGACGATTTCAAATCCCGCAAGCGCCCACTGGTAGCCCACATGCTCTCGCAACATGAACTCAACCGTATTGGTTGGTGCGGCAATGAGAATCCCAAGCTGATACGCGAGCCCTGGGACCAACCCGCGCGTTTCATCCGCTGAAAGCTCGGTCAAGTGCACGGGAATAACTCCCCACGCGCCTTGTACTCCGGCCTGCATCAGAAAAGCGCCGATTGCCAGCACAACGAGCGAGCCACCAAACGCCCAAAACGGAATCATGGTCAATGAAAGCACCAATGCCATGATCATGGTGCGCCGCCGGCCGGCCCTTTCTGAAACCATTCCAAAGGCGATGGCACCGATGATGGCACCGATATTGTAAAGGATGGCCATATACGATTGCATTGCCGGGGCTAGCTTGTGCACGCTGCCGAGGAAATCTGGATAGAGGTCTTGCGTGCCGTGCGAAAGAAACATCATGAACGTCATCAGCAGCATGAGATAGAGGAAGCTTTTCCACTGAGTGGCGACGATCTTGAGGACTGCGCCTGTCGATGGCGCGCGATGTTGCTTCCACGCTTCCGACTCGGGCACACGCGAGCTGATATAGAACGCCAGGAGTGCCGGCAGGCCGCCCAGCCAGAACATCGGCCGCCAGCCCCAAGTCGGCAGGACCAAACGCGCCACCACTGCGGCAAGCAAGTACCCGACCGAATAGCCGCTCTGCAATATCCCGGAGAGAATCCCCCGCCACCGCGGCGGAACTGATTCCATCGCCAGCGACGCCCCAATGCCCCACTCCCCGCCCATCCCGATACCATAGAGCGCACGCATCACCAGGAAGAATGTAAGATTGGGTGAGAATCCGCACAACAGCTCAACCACGGAAAAGAAAACCACATTGGTCATCAAAGGGATACGCCGGCCAAAACGGTCGGTGAGCAGACCGAAGATGAGCGCGCCCACAGGGCGCATCACCAGTGTCACAAACAACGAAGATATGATCGCTGTTTTCCCTACATGAAAAGCTGCAGCGAGCCTATCAATTAGGAAGACAACAACGAAGAAGTCAAATGCGTCGAGAGTCCATCCGAGGAAGGATGCTGTCACCGCATGAGCTTGGCCCTTACCCGAGAGCCCCGGCACGCCACTGTCACGCATCCGCACCTTCCGAGGAACCAGCGCCTACGCGCTGTGATATATCACGGTAGAGCAGCCCCGCGCAAACAACGGCCGATCCCAACAGCACGGTTGCTGTGCGGACCTGACCGAAGCACAGTTTACCGACGCCGAACAGCGTCGCATACACCATCGCGCAGCCCAGCACCCACGCCAGCAGATTCCGGCCGAGGTCGCGGGTTTGTGGCAACTCCGGAGTGAGCACGGCGATGTGACGCCATCCGGCCGCGTGCGGCCGGACTTTCCGGTAGAAACGAAGCAGAACGTCGTCCGGCTCGGCGGGCGTCAGCAGTGTTACCAGAACCCAGACGGCCGTTGTTACCGCCGTGGTCGTGAGCGTCGTCTTCGCGAAGATCACCGGCGCACTGCCGTCGAAAATGGGCCACTTGTGCAGCGCCAGCGTCATGACCAGGGCTGTCGCCATCGCCGAAATTTCGCTCCATGCATTGATGCGCCACCAGTACCAGCGGAGTAGGTAAACGCCGCCGGTCCCCGCGCCGACCTCGAGCACCACTTCCCAACCCTGGCTGATCGTGGCCAGCTTGGCCGATACATATGCCGACGCAGCCACCAGCAGCAGAGTCGCGATCCGCGAAACGTTCACGTAATGTTTTTCCCCAGCGTCGCGCCGAATGAACCGCCGGTAGAAGTCCTCCACCAGGTACGAACTGCCCCAATTGAGCTGCGTTGCAATCGTGGACATGAATGCGGCCATGAATCCCGCCATCAAAATCCCGCGCAACGCGTGTGGCATGTATGTGGTCGCGACGAGCATGTAGCCCGATTCCGGATGCTCCAATCCGGGATATAGCGCGGCGGCCGCGAGCGCTGTAAGGATCCACGGCCAGGGACGCAGGGCGTAGTGCGCTATGTTGAACCACAATACGGAAAGCAGGCCGTGCCGCTCATCCCGTGCGCTGAAAATCCGCTGCGCAATATATCCGCCGCCGCCCGGTTCCGCACCCGGATACCAGAACGCCCACCACTGCACACACAGATGCACCAAAAAGGTCAGCACCGGCAGCGTCCAAATTGCCTCGGCCGTGAGCCCGCGCGAAAAGTCAGGAAACATTCCGGTGATGTTAGAAGCCCCAGGGCCCGCCGCCGCCCGCATCGCCGCAAGTTTCGCAAGCATTGCTGGCATTCCCCCGGCGGCGGCAACACCGTAATACGCGACCGCAATGACGACGGCCATTTTCAGCACGAACTGAAACAGGTCAGTCCACAACACACCCCAGAGCCCGCCAAGCGAAACATAAAAACCCGTGAAAGGAATCAAAAACAACACGCAAATGGCAAGGCTTGTGGTTTCACTCTTTCCGAGCGCCGAACCCACGATGCTCGTCATGGCCTTGGTCACCCAACCCAGAATGAGACAGTTCATCAATAGACCGAGATAGACCGCGCGAAAGCCGCGCAGAAATGCCGCGGGCTTCCCCGCATAGCGCATTTCAGCGAACTGCACATCGGTGAGCAGCCCCGACCGCCTCCACAGCCGCGCAAACAGGAACACGGTCATCATTCCCGACGGAAGAAAACTCCACCAGAGCCAGTTCCCCGCCACGCCTTGCGTGTAAACCAGGCCAGTCACCACCAGCGGCGTATCCGCCGCGAACGTCGTCGCGACCATGGACGTTCCTGCCAGCCACCAAGTGACCTGTCGCCCCGATACGAAATAGTCCTCTGTGCTCTGGCTCGATCGCCGCCGGAAATAAAGCCCGAGCAGGAGCATGAGCAGCAGGTACCCGGTGATCACGGCCCAGTCGAGCAGCGTCAGCGTCATAGACCTTCCGGTAACAGAGAGGTCGTCAAATTACAGGAATCGGCTGCCTAGTGTCGTCATAAGGGGGAATCGTGTCAAACGAAAACCAGGTATGCTCCACGTCGCGCGCGGAAATCCTAGCAGCTTGCGGAAAAATGGTCGAAGCCGTGCGGGTCGCGGCTCTTGTGGCGAGGTCAAGCGAACCATCAGCCGCGACATAAAGCCTGCATTTCCCTCAGGGGTTTCAACCCCTGAGGGGATCCCAAAGAGTTTTTCCGCAGCCTGCTAAAGCCGCAATGATAAGGCTAGCGTCCCAGGAACCTCTCGAGCTTGGAGGCTTCCACCTCCGCCGCATCCAAGAATGGCTTGGCCTTGGCGCCGTCCTTTTCCTCCAGCGCCGCTTGCGCCCTCGACAAGCTCGTCTGCATCCGAGCCTGGGATTGGACGATATCTCCACGCAGCCCAAATCCTTGGGCGCTTTGCGCACGCTGCAAATTGTCCAGGCTTTGCGAAATCGCAGCGGCGCGGCTGGCCAGTTGGTCGGATTGCCGCTCCGCATCGGCAAGCTCGGCGGCCTTCTGCTTCGCTTCCTCAGCGGCTTTCGCGTCGGCCTCTTCCTGCGCCTTCTTGGCGGCCGCAAGCTTCTCTTGTGCAGCAGCGGAATTATCTTGCGACGTCGCGGCTGGAGTGGGCGACGGCGCTGGTGAAAGAGCCGGCTCGGACAACGGAGTAGGGGCAGGTGCAACGACCGGCTCGGTGACGGTCTGCGAGGATGACGATGAGTTGGCCGGACTGGTGTTGGCTTGCGTCCCGATCCTGCGCGGCACATAGAAAGCCGCAGCGGCAAGAATGCCGACGACAATCAGGCCGCCCAGTGCCATGTAAAGGCCCCGGCGGCTGCTTGGCGGCGGGGCGGCGACCGACGGACGCGATTCGACGCTCGCAACTGCAAGCGGTGGCGCCGCTGAGGATAGTGCCGCGCCTGTGGCTCGAACGGCAGGGACGGGGATGGCGGCTGGTATGCCGAGGCTCGTCAGCACGCTCTTCAAAGCATTCTGGCAAGCCTCCGCCGACTGGAATCGATCCTTGGGTTCTTTGGCCATGGCCATGAGAATGATGTCGCTCAACCCCTTGGGCAGATCGGGGCGCAAGGCGATGGGAGGCTGCGGCGGCTCCTGAAGGTGCGCTGCCATCAGGGAATAGTCGCTGGGGCCGCGGAACGGAAGCTTTCCGGTGACCATCTCGTAGAGCGACACGCCCAGCGAATACAAGTCGGAGCGCGCGTCGACCGGCTCGCCTTTCACCTGCTCGGGCGACATGTAGTTGAGCGACCCGAGCGTGGTGCCGGTGACGGTCATCGAGGCTTTGTCGTTCGGGCGAGCGATGCCGAAATCCATGAGTTTCACGACACCCTGGGGAGTGAGCATCATGTTGGCTGGCTTGACGTCGCGGTGGATCACGTTCAAACGATGCGCATAGCTCAACGCGCCGAGCACCTGGCCCGTGTAGTTCACGGCATCGGCGGGCGGAATCGTTCCTTGCAGAAGGCGCGACGCCAGCGTCACACCCTCCACGTACTCCATAATCATCACAAGCTGGTTATCGAGTGTGAGTGCGGTGCGAAGCGCGGCGATATTGGGATGATCGAGACTGGCGAGGAGCTTGATTTCGCGAAGGAAACGGTCGGCCAACTCCTTCTGGACGGCGAGGTTCGCCAGAAGAACCTTCATGGCCTCGATGCGGTCGGAGATCACATTCCGCACCTTATAGACTTTGCCCATGCCTCCGGCACCGAGCACGCCGAGTATTTCGTAGTCTCCCAGCCGTTGACCGATGTCAAAATCGCTGCTCATTGGAGACCTCCTTGTTGACCGCTTCCGACCGTCTGTGTGACGGATTGTAACTGGCGTGAAGAACGGGAGCAACAGCAAACAAAAGCCACCGCCTCAAGAAAGGCGGGGGTTTGGAGTTTCATTTTTCCGGAGGTGACGCTAGAGTACAATGCGTGCCAGCATGATAAAGCAACATGGACGACGTACCATCGAGTCCGGCCGCTTGGCCGGACCGGGAGTGAAATGTCTAGACTAACACGAGCTGTCGCACCACCCCATGTCGTTAACATCGATGACTTGCGGCGCTTGGCCCGCCGTCGTTTGCCGGCCGCGGTCTTCGACTATCTTGACGGAGGTGCCGAGGGCGAGGTCACACTGCGGGAGAATTGCCGCGCGTTCGAAACCGTGACCTTCCGGCCGCGGAATGCGGTTGCGGTGCCGCATTGTGATTTTCGCGCGAGAGTTTTGGGCGCCGAACTATCTTTCCCTGCCATCCTTGCCCCGGTAGGTTACAGCCGCCTCATGCATCCTGATGGCGAACGTGCCGCCGCTCGAGGAGCTGGCCGTGCGGGGACTGCGTACATTCTTTCGACGATTTCCGGGCACAAGCTGGAAGACGTCAAAGCATCTTCATCGGGGCCGGTCTGGTATCAACTCTATTTGGTGGGTGGACGCGAGGCCGCTGAGGCTGCGATTGAACGAGCTCGGCTCGCGGGTTTCTCAGCCTTGTTCGTCACCATCGATACAGGCACGGCAGGGATGCGCGAGCGTGACATCCGGAACGGGACTGGGGAACTTATGAGCGGCGACATACGCGCCATGATTCCCCATCTTTCGCAATTTCTTGCTCACCCAAAATGGCTGACTGCCTTCTTACTAGACGGCGGTATCCATAAGCTTCCCAATATTGTCATTCCGGGCCACGGGCCGATGTCGCTGATCAACGTTGCCGCCGCGCTGGCAGATTCTGTTGTGACTTGGCGGGATTTTCAGTGGCTGCGCGTCATGTGGCCGGGCCCTATTGTTGTCAAAGGCGTCCTCACGGGTGACGACGCTCGCCGGGCCATTGATGTAGGAGCGGCAGGCGTCGTTGTCTCCAATCACGGTGGCCGCCAGCTTGACGGCGTATCAGCGACGTTGCGAGCGCTGCCGGAAGTCGTGAAGGCTGTGGATGGCCGGGCCGAAGTGTTAATGGACGGGGGCGTGCGTCGAGGCAGCGACATCGTTAAAGCAATTTGCCTGGGAGCGCGCGCAGTTTTGGTCGGGCGCGCTTATGCCTATGGACTCGCCGCCGCTGGAGAAGTGGGTGTCGCGAGAGCTCTGGCGATCTTACGCGCTGATTTGGAGCGGACCATGAAGCTGCTCGGCTGTATTTCGTTAGGCGATCTTGATGCGTCGTATCTGGATGCTCCGCCGGGCTGGCCACGCTAGGAGTTATGCGCCCCTGGTGGCAAAGAGCACTGAGGGCATCACGCAAATGTTCGTCGTCATTCCCCACGCTTCTGCGGGCACAGGGCTAATTCCAGGAGGGTTACATCTTGGGAGGAGAAGGCCCCGGGTTCGTCAGGGGGATGCAAACCCGGGGCCTGGGGGTTGAAACAGAGGCGGGGCCGGAGTAAATTCAATATCAGATTTGGCTATTCCGCAGACTGCATTACTAAGCGGCAAAGCCGGTATAATTCCTCGTATGTAAAGACCCGATGCCCGGAGGTCTTGCCGGATTCCTCACACCCCAGGCCGGAATTTTCGCATAACTGCCGCAATTGATCTCTGGTCAAGCCAAGCAAAACAGCCGCCCGGCCTTCGTCAATATTTTTTCGAGTTGGCTCGCTCATCATTAATAACGCCTAGTTCATGATGATGCTGGCCCAATTGTCTTGCTCCACGGCCAGAATCATCGGCTTGTAGATATCGATGTCCCAGCCATCTCCGATGCGAAACCGAACTGCGCCTTCCGACTCGCCGACAATGACTCCACGTAGCGGCACGCGCAAATCCCCAGTCGCCACTTGCAGGACGACTGCCTGGCCCACCCACGATGTGTAAGGGCTTGGCATGGTAATGACCCCCTCAGGTCGATTAAGTTGCATCCGAACACTTGTCATTTTTCATCCCGCGCTCGTGTTCCACAATGGTACAGAAGCCTCAAAGCCATAGGAGAAAAGTACTGTTGGCGGTTGCGGCACAATCTTTCCCAGCCTGATATGTGGTACCCGAGTACTGAGGCCTAGTTCTTCTGCTTTATTGTTATCTCCCGATCAAGCAGTCAGACTGAATTTATGACAGTTCTGCGCGGGCCAGGGGCCAACTCGGCGGATCAATCGGGCGATCCGTTGTACCGCCGCGGGCAATCGTGTGCCAATAATACAGCAGGCGTCGCGCTCGCATTGAGCGGCGGCTTCTCCCGCGGGTTCGCACATTTGGGTGTCCTCGAAATTCTTGAACAGGAACGGATTCCTATCGCCGCGATCGCCGGCACCAGTATTGGGAGCCTGCTCGGCGCTGCGTATGCTGACGGGATTCCCATCCACGAACTCTGCAGACTCGGGCGTCGCGTGCGGATTCGCGACTTCATCCGTTTTCGCAAGTCGCGGCCGGAAATAGCCAACAACGACCGTATCGGCCAGTTCATTCGCGAATGGTTCCATTCCACCCGAGTTGAGGAACTTTCCATCCCGACGGCGATTGTCACTACCGATCTCGACACCTGTGCGCCGCATATTTTCACCAGAGGCCCCCTGGATGTCGCCATTCGCGCCACCTGCGCATTTCCGGGGCTATTCCAACCGGTGGAACACGAAGGCCGCAGGCTCGCTGACGGCTGCATCGTGACTCCCGTGCCGACCTTGGTAGCTGCACGGATGAACGCGAGCTGCGTGCTGGGGGTGGCTGTGGGCTTGAGCGGGAGCAGCGCGTCTTCATCCAGCAACGTCGTTCAAGTGTTCAGTCGGTATCCGCAGACTTCGCACAATAAGAAGATGACCCCCTCTTGGACCAGGCAAGCAGACGTGATTCTCGAACCCGAAGTTCAGCAGATCGACTGGGATGATTTCTCGCGCGTTGAGGAAGCTCATGCCGCGGGCGCCGAGGCGATGCGCCTCGCACTGCCGTATGTTCGCGAATTGCTCGCACGGCGATCCCCACAACGGGGTGCGGGAGAAACACTCGGCAAAGTGGAAAATCGTCTCGTGTCATGATGACTGCCCACCAACTGAGAGCGTTCATTGTCATGTTGGCTTTCGAGTGGCAACTCTCCAGCGAAGATCCGTTGCTTTTCTGTTATCGTATAGGGTGGAGCTTGTTTGCGCCTCCGTCGGGAGACTCGGCTCGCCACGGTGACAGTTATTCATGATTGGATCGCTCGAGCATTTTTTTCACTTCCTGTTCAACGTCCAGGGCCTGATTGAGTGGGGCGGCACGCTGCTAGTATGCGTGATCGTCTTCATCGAGACGGGCTTCTTCGTCGGATTTTTTCTTCCCGGTGATTCGCTGCTGGTCACCGCAGGCGTCTTCGCCGCTACCGGGCACCTACACCTTGCGGAATTACTCGCGCTTGTTCCTCTGTGCGCGATTGTTGGGGATCAGATCGGCTACTGGATCGGCCGGAAAGCAGGGCAGGCTCTTTATCGCCGCAAGGATTCCCTGGTCTTCCGAAGGCGGCATCTGGATCGTGCGCACCAGTTCTATGAAAAATATGGCGGCAAGACCGTCATCCTCGCGCGTTTCGTGCCCATCGTTCGCACATTCTGTCCGCCGGTGGCCGGCGCTGCCTGGATGCCCTACGGGCGCTATTTCGTATTTGATGTGGCTGGCGGCATCCTGTGGGTGGGGAGCATGATCCTGGCTGGCTATTTTCTGGGCTCAATCATCCCCAACATTGGCGGGCGTATCCATTACGTCATCGGCGCTGTCATTCTCCTTTCGCTGCTTCCGGCGATCATCAGCGTGCTGCGCGCGAGGTCCTCCAGGGCGCCCAGAGTTGCTCCCGCTGTCCCCGTCGTCCAATCCGAGCAAGAATAGCCGTGCCGATTCTTGGCGGTCCAATTCACGAACCACCCCGAGCGATCATATTCGACATTGGCCGCGTCATTATCCACGTCGATTTGGCTCGCTCGTTTGGCACATTCGGCAAACATGCCGGCCTTTCTCCCGACCAGGTGTGGAAGGCGCTCGTGAGCGATCCACATTGGGCCGATTGGCAGGAAGGCCGGATGACACCGAGGAATTGGCACAAGCATCTCTCCGCAACATTTCAATTGTCATTGAGTTTCGAGGAATTCTGCGGGAGTTGGAACCGCGTGCTCGATCCTGTGACGATTCTGCCGGAATCGCTGTTTGAACGCCTCGCAACGAGATATCGCCTGGCCCTGCTTTCGAACACGGACCCTATCCACGTTGCTCACATCGAAGCCACGTTTCCATTTGTCCGCCATTTTCCTGCACGCGTCTATTCCTGCCGAGTCGGAACATGCAAGCCCGCTCCTACGATCTATTACCACGCGTTGCGCGAAGTAGACGCCTCCCCCGAGGAAGCCCTGTACATCGATGACATAAGAGAAAATGCCGCCGCCGCAGCCAGTCTGGGCATGACTGGGTTCCACTTCACTTCGCCCGGCGAACTCCTGTCTGAATTCTCCCGCCTGGGACTTTGGGCATAGGAAATCAAACCAAGAGTCCCGCCCTTGAAAGGCATCAAGGACGTGGTGCCCGCAAACCGGGTATCGCAACTCCGTGTTGATCTATAGGAGTGGTATTATCCGACTATGTGGCTGCGTTAAGAGAAGGTGAAACGCCACGCGCAGATTCTGGCGCGATGATATTAGCGCTAATTTCCCAACCGAACCGAATTAGTGATTCGGAAGCTTTTAACAGCGATCTAGGGTTTCGTCCTTCCTATCGAACAGCGAAGGCCTTGTCATTTCGCCGCAGGTTTCGCCGCAGGTTTCGCCCCAGGTTTCGCCCCAGGTGCGTGCTCCCAAAGGGGTAGCCAAGTGCCGTCCTTATCATCCGGCTTGTCTTGTGGAGGGTCAGGATAGAACCCATGACGATTCGGCATCTGGACTTCCACCAGACTGTTCTTATCCATGACATCGGTATCTTTAATGATGCCGCTCTTGGCGAGAATAA
>JAIQES010000021.1 GCA_020073705.1 Terriglobia bacterium | reverse complement strand
TTCCAGGTCCAATTCGCGCCGCAAGCGGCCGGAAGCGTTACTGGCAGCATCGCTGCAGCCAGTGACGCGTCGAATTCGCCGCTTTCCCTTTCCCTCAGCGGAACCGGCGTGCCAGCACTTTCCATTACAACGCAGCCGGGCAGCCAGACCGTCACCGCGGGCCAGACCGCGACCTTCACGGTGGCCGCAACAGGTACGGCGCCTCTCGCCTATCAATGGAAGAAGAATGGGACGGCAATCAGTGGCGCGACCTCAACGTCCTATACAACCCCGGCCACAACATCGTCGGACAACGGCGCCCAATTCACGGTGACAGTGACGAACAGCATAGGTAATGTGACTAGCAATGCCGCCACCCTCACCGTCTCTGCTGGACCGGTGGCTCCGTCTATCACGACGCAGCCGGCCAGCCAGATCGTCACCGCGGGCCAAACCGCGACCTTCACGGTGGCCGCAACAGGCACGGCCACTCTCACTTATCAATGGAAGAAGAATGGGACGGCAATCAGTGGCGCGACCTCAACGTCCTATACGACCCCGGCCACAACATCTTCGGACAACGGCGCCCAATTCACGGTGACAGTGACAAACAGCACCGGCAACGTGACCAGCAGCGCCGCTACACTGACCGTGAACGTAGCTCCGTCCATCACGACGCAGCCAGCCAGCCGGACCGTCACCGCGGGCCAGACCGCGACCTTCACTGTAGCCGCAACAGGCACGGCCACTCTCACTTATCAATGGAAGAAGAATGGGACGGCAATCAGTGGCGCGACCTCAACGTCCTATACGACCCCGGCCACAACATCTTCGGACAACGGCGCCCAATTCACGGTGACAGTGACGAACAGTGCAGGCAACGTGACCAGCAGCGCCGCCACACTCACGGTGAACGCCGCAACATTCCTGCTCAATGCCAGCACGACAAGCCTGAGCTTCGGGAATGTCAACATCGGCAGCAGCAGCATACTGAGTGTGACACTTACGAATGCCGGGAATTCAAACGTCACTGTTTCGAATGTCAGCCTCTCCGGAGCCGGATTCACTGCGAGCGGAGTTTCCACGGGACAGATTTTGACTCCGGCGCAAACCGCGACGCTGAATGTGACCTTTACTCCGGCGGCAGCAGCGAGCATAACGGGGAGCGTCACCGTGGCCAGCAATGCCACCAACTCGCCCGCGACAATTTCTCTTTTGGGGACGGGGGTCCAGCCGGTTTCCCATTCCGTGACATTGGATTGGACTGCCAGCACATCCACTGTGGCTGGATACAACGTGTACCGCTCCACGGTCTCAGGTGGGCCGTACACGAAGCTGAATTCCACATTGGTGACAACGACTCAATATACGGACTCCACCGTCCAGGCTGGTCAGACGTACTACTACGTCATTACGTCGGTCGATTCTAGCAACGTGGAGAGCACATATTCGAATCAGGTTTCGGCGACGATCCCCACACCCTAGAACGACTGCAAAGTTCAAATCAAAGACAGTGGCCGAGGCGCCATTCGCGCCGCTCCTGGATGACCGGCAGCGCCGGGAGCAGCGCGGCACCGGAACTACTTCTTCGGATGCAGAATGAGCTTTTGCACGCGCCAGTTCAGCAATTCGCCCACATAGATCTCGTTCTCGGATGGGCACGCGATTTCATGAATCCACCCGAACTGTTTGAGCTGTTTGCCGGACTCGCCAAGCATGCCTAGAACCTTTCCGTCCAAGCTGAGCTTGTAGACCCGGCCCGGAAACGCATCCGAGGTGTAAAGCACCTGGTTCGGTCCCGGCGTAATGCAAACCGTCCAAGGTGCGCCTGGCGATTGTGTTCCTGTCGCATTCGGACCCGGCTTGTTGCCGATGGCCGGGAGGGCATTCGCATAATCAAACGGCTCATTGATCTTGATCTGGCGGAGGTACTTGCCGTCGCCGTCGAACACCTCGATCCGGGCGTTGCCGCGGTTAGCCACATAGACATTTCCCTGCGCATCCGTTGCAATGCTATGCGGAGTGTTGAGTTGTCCGGGCTGGTCGCCTGGTTCACCAAATGACTTGAGCCACTTGCCGTTCTTGTCGACCTTTGCAACGCGCGAATTGATATAGCCGTCGCTGATGAAGGTATCACCGGCCGCATCCCATGCCACGTCGGTCACCTGCCTGAACATCCCGTCCACCGGGGGCAGCGGCGGGTTGGGGTGCTTCAGTGGTCCGGTCCTCTCGTCGGCGGCTTCCTGCTTGCGTCCGAACACCATCGCGACGCGGCCATCGGGGGAGAACTTGACCACCATGTCCGAACCCTTGTCCGTAACCCAGATGTTGTCCCCTTTGTCGATCCTCACCGTGTGCGCGAACGACCAGGCGTACAGGTTGTGGCCGATCTCGCGAAGGAACTTGCCATCGGGGCCGAATTCCAGAAGTTGCGCGGCGCTCGCGGCATAGGCCGGACCAGTGGTATTGCCGCGCGAGAAGACAAAGATGTGCCCTTTGGAATTGACCGCCACGCCGGAGACTTCGCCGAGATACAGGTCCGGCGGAAGCTTCAGCAAATTGGGAACGGAATCAAAAGGAATTTCAGGAGCCGCTTGCTGGGCGAATAGGGCCAGCGGCGCAGCTATGAAAATCACCAGGGCGAGCGCAAAGCGTTTCATCGTGGCCTCCTCGAATCTTTCTGCCGTTAGAACAGTATGATGATGCCGAACCGCCAGAGAATACATCGTTTTCGATAACGCACGCGAACGGAAAAGATCGGTTGAAGCAGCTCTTGAGTTTGTGTAGCGCACGCCTTCAGGCGGACATAAGACGCGTGTCGCCCTGAGGGGCAGTCGTACAAGACACTTATTTGGAGCCCGCCAGGCGACGTAGTGACTCCACATACGGCGCGCGCGCGACGCCTCGCTCGCAGATAATCGCGGAAACCAGGCGCGCGGGCGTAACGTCGAAGGCCGGATTCGCGACGGTCACATCGGGGGCGATCCGCACCCCGCACAGGTGCGTCACTTCGTCGGCGGAGCGCTCCTCGATCGGAATCTGCTCGCCCGAGGAAATGGTCAGGTCGAAAGTCGAAACCGGCGCGGCGACGTAAAACGGCACGCCATGTTCGTGGGCCAGCACGGCAATCTGATAGGTTCCGATTTTGTTGGCCGTATCGCCATTGGCCGCGATGCGATCCGCGCCGACGACGACCGCGGCGACGCTGCCCGTCTTCATAAAATGTCCCACCATATTATCCGTGATGAGCGTAAGCGGGATGCCGCCTTCGCGCAGTTCCCAGGCGGTGAGCCGCGCGCCCTGCAAATACGGCCGCGTCTCCGGAACCAGTACGCGCAGCTTGTGACCCTGCTCGACCGCCACGCGGATCACGCCAAGTGCGGTGCCGATGCCCGCCGTGGCGAGCGCCCCAGCGTTGCATTGCGTCATCACCTGGCCTGTGGCGGGCATCAATTCCGCGCCGAAGCACCCGATCGCTTCGTCGATAGCCTTTTTTTCGGCGTGGATCGCGCGCGCCTCCTCAACCATCGCACGCCGCAACGCGTCCAAGGGCGTGTTCGCGGCGGCGAGCTGTTCGAAACTCCGGCTCATGCGCTCAACGGCCCAGAACAGGTCAACGGCAGTCGGCCGCGTGCCCGCAATCGTCTGGCAGATGGAAAGGAACTCCGCGCGAAGTTCTTCGAGCGTGCGCGCCTTGGAACGCTCGACGCCGAGCGCGACGCCCATCGCCGCGGCCACGCCGATCGCCGGCGCGCCTCGAATCACCATGTCTTTGATTGCCGCTGCGACGTCGCGGTAGTCGGCGTAGGTATGGCGGATGACTTCGCCCGGCAGGCGCCGCTGATCGAGCATCACCACGCCCTTGTCGGTCCATTCGATGGGTTGCGCGACATTCATCTCTGTTTGGGGTTCGCTCCGTTCGAATTCCAGAATTTGCTCTCGGGGCCGTGCGTCAATGCCGCGCCCCGCCCATGGTATAGACCAGATATCCCAGCAGTTGGAGGCCGTTGTAGCCGAGATGCACAAAATAGCTGGCGGCAACGGTGCCGGTCCGCGCACGCACCCAAGTCAGCACAATGCCGACCAGGATCAGCAGGGCGATCTGGCCCCACCCGCCCCAGAGCTGCGCGGCATGCATCGAACCGAAAAGGATTCCAGTGACAATCACTCCCGCAGCGATTCCCAAACGTCGCGCGATGACCGGATATAGGAAGCCGCGAAAAATCGTTTCTTCCACCAGCGGCGCAACCAGCACGCCCAGCACGGCAAACAGCGCCACACTGATCCGCGCTTGCAAAATCTGTTCGATTGGCAATCTGCTTTGCGGGTTGAGAAAGCCACTCGCAAAAGAAACAACCAACGCCAGCATCGCGCCGCCGCTCAGACATTGCATTGCCGATGCACGAAACGTTTGCACGCCCAAACGGAGTTTGCGCCAGCCGATCTCGGGCCAGAATGGCGCCGGTGTCCGCGCACGCAACATCACGAACAGGTACAGGATGGCGCACCCATCCCACAGAGCCTGGTTGATGAGAAGAACGACCGACTTCGCCGTACTTATCGATGGCCCGGCGAAATCGTTCGAATTTGCCCCGAAGATTGCGATCGCGGCCAGGACCAGAACCCAGGTGATCACAAGACTGCTGATCACGCCGAAGACCACGAACAGCCCCACGTCGAGCCATCCCCATGGCGCGCGCAAGTCAATGGGAACCGAAGAGTCGAATTGCGGCGCGGGCGGAAATCCCGGCAGGTTTTCCGGCGCGGACGCGGCAGGACCTGCGACCCGCGGCGGCGCCTCCTCCGATGTCTGGTTGGATGGCTCCCTGGCGGGCGCTGCTGCAGACGGGTTGGAATCGTCGTGAATCATAGCGGCGCGCAAAGGCGCCTTCAGCACTCTAGCGGCACTCTTCATCGCGCGCAAGTCTACGGAATGGGGGTATTGGGCAGGTTCCCGGGAAGCCGGCTCATGAGGAGTGATTCGGGAGCCCGGAACAATCGCTTCTGTTTGTTGGCGCCGGTCTCACGACTGAGGCTGGAACTCACAAAAAACCGCCAGGAAATTGTTTCTCCAATGTGTTTACACCATTTTCACCACCAGCGGCTCCTTCTGGACGTGGCTGGGTTCGAGAATAAACGTGCCAAATATATTCATCGCAAACGCCGTGACGCCCGCTAACTCCAGCAATGCCGAAACCGGAAGAACAGACCACGCCCAAGTTGCGTATTCCTGGTAGGCGAGAATTTCGCAGGAAACGCGCAACAGGCAGCCGGCCGTGAGCAACGCCAGGCCGGCGAACATCAGGCGCGTGCTCCAAAGCAACCGCATCCCCGCGAAGGCAGGCAGGATGCGCTGGCCCACGCAAAACACCATCATGGCGATGAAGCCGACCGTCAGCGCGTGCCGCGACGCGCCCCAGATTCCGCCGGAGGTGTCCCAGCGAGCGGCGGCTGCCCCAAGTAACGCGGCTACCAGCAGCCAGCCGTAGGCCAGGCGGATGAAAACCGGGAACGAAGCATGTACGCCGCGGGTCTTCGGCTCTTGACGCGACGATTCGAACATCCGCAGCCCCACAATCGCCAGCGCCGCGCCAAGTACGAAAAGTCCCGTCGCCACGGGCGTCCATCCCAGGAACGTCAGCAGGATTCCGGCCGCGTTCGCACCGAGCGCGCCGAAAAGCAGCTTGGGACGGACCGGCTTCAGACCGAGGAATACGGACATCCACTTCGCGCTGAAGCCCCACACGAATGGAACGAGAAATCCCCAAGCCAGCAGCGCGAGGTAACGTTGATCGAATAAATGGGGGAAGGCCGGGCTCGCGCCTCGCGACGAAACGTAAATGGAACCGGCAAGATTTGCAACGAGCGCCAGAAGCAGGCCGATGCCGGCGCTGATTACGATCCATATCCATGGTTCGAGGCGGGGCTTACCCGAAGCTTCCGGGCGGTGCTGCGAAAGTGCGCGGAAAAATATCAGGAAGGCAGAAAGTTCCAGTACGGCTGAAACGGGGAGAAGCATGCGCCATTGCCATGCGTACACATTCGCGGCCCAGCGCAACGCCACTCCGGCCGTCCACATCGCCCAGCAAGCCCACGCCGCGCCAAAGGCCGGCTTCGCCGCACCGCGCAACTTCGGAATCGAGTAGAAACCGATACCGAAAATGAAGCTGCCGATCCAGCCAAACACTTGCGCATGACCGTGAGCCTGCAACCATGCGGGAGAAATGGACGCCACGCTCTCGCGTCCGCTGATCTGGAGGAGATTCCACACGCCGAGGAAAGTCCCGGGAAGCAACATGAAAACAAGCCCCGTGCTGATGTAAGCCATCAGCAGGCGGGACAGGGAGACCTCACGGCTGCGAGCGATCGCCATGATCTCAGCGGGAGAAAGGGCAGGACGGCGCTCGCCTCCGGCCCCTGTTGCGGATGCTACAAGTGGAATCGACATCGCCTCTCCTCTGCTTAAACAACCGCGCTTTCCATCTCTACGGCGCGTGGAAAGAGGATGTTGTTTTCCAGATGTATATGCTGGTGAAGATCCGCTTCGAACTCGTGCAAATCCAGGTAGAGCGCCTGATAACTCGCGCACCCGTCTGCTGGAGGCGTGTACTCCAAACTGGCTTTGCGAATCTTTCTCGCCAGTTCCCCGGCGGAATCGTGGTCTTTCATCATGGAGTGAATCGGATTCCGCACCGTCTGGAAGAAGGGAGGTTCGAGCGTCCCGTTTCCGCTGGCCGAGCGTTCCAGAGCGTCGATGTAGGGGAACAGAATCTGTTCCTCCTTCTGCATGTGCATGATCATCTCTTTGCCCAAATCAACGAAGAGCTTCTCGATGTCTGCGATTTCAGGGTGATTCTTTCCGTGCTTCGCTTTCACTTTCGTGAGCAAAGCCTCCACGCGCGGGATCGCCTCGCGAACGTACCGGTGATGCCGTTCTCTGATATGCAGCGTCAGATCCGCCAAAGGCGCCGAAATCCAGCTCCCGTCATCGGGTCCTGCCAATGCGGTGTTCTTCCGCAGCCGGCTTAAAATCTCCTCGGCAGACACATCGGCGTGCATGCACGCCTCATGCAGAGACTTGTCGCCCCCGCAGCAGTAATCCACGCCCGACTCCTCCAAAATCTGCTTCGCCCGAGGATCCGCCACTGCGATCTCTTTTACTTTTGTTGCACCGTTGAAGTTCATAATTTCCTCCTCTTCCGCAAATACACTACGGCGGTTCTCGCAAGCAGGCAGTGACTTAAGTTACTCCTGGGACGGTAATCTCCTGAATTTTTTCGGGCGGGGGGGATTACTCGCTGGCGTCTTGCTCGCGTTTCAAACCGGGCAGGTCCTTCACAATGATTTTGCGGCCGGATACTTCCAAGAACCCTTCCGCCTGAAGGCGGCTCAGGTTGCGTGAAATCAGCTCCCGCACGGTCCCTAATTCCGCCGCTAAATCCTGATGGCTCATCGTCAATTCCACATGTACGCCCTCTTTTGAGCGTATGCCTCCGGATTCAGCGAGACGGGAGATCAAGGCGATGAGCCGGTGTCGAACGGTCGTAAATGAGAGATCTTCGATGATCCCGACCAGGCGTCGCAACCGCGATCCGACCACGGCAATCACTTTGAGCGCCACGTCTGGATGTTCGCGGCAAAAACTCTGGAAATCCTTTCGCGAGATGAAAAGGACCTCGGTGTCCTCCAATGCCGACGCGGCAGCCGGATAGTTTCCACCATCGAACACCGGAACCTCCGCGAATGAACTGCCCGGCCCTTCGACACCCAGTACCTGTTCACGGCCGGCAGGAGACAACTTGAAAATGCGAATCTTGCCCGACGCCACCAGGAATAGTCCTGTGCAAGGGTCGCCTTCGCCGAATAGCAGCTCTCCCCGTTGAAAATGCCTCTTGCTCACTCGGGCCACTAATGCGTCCATCTCTTTTTGAGAGAGATTCGCGAAGAGCGGTGTCGTACGCAACACGGTTTCGACGTTTGCAGGCATCGTAGCGATCCATCCGCCGCTGACCCTACCATAACCGAAATCCCTCTATTGAGCGGAAAGAACTTGGGAGGGAGCCCAAACAATCAGTCAATGTCGGCTACACGTGATGCCCGTTCGAGCCGTTTAGTACGCGTGTGAGGGCCTGGCCCGTATACGATTTGAAGATTGGGCCAATGCAACCTAGAGCAAGCGATGTTTCTTGTTTTGCTGAGTTGCGTTTTTTGTGCCTCATGGCCCGATGATCGGGCAGGATGGAGAAGTGGGCTTCGATAGGCCGGCTACCGTCTGGGGGGTGTAGTCATACTTCCGTTCAACCTCCTCCTTGATGGTGCACAGGGCATGGTTCCACACGATATCGTGCACGAATCCCGGAAACAACAACCTGGCACCCTCACATAGAACCCGGCCCGCGACGCCGTTACCTTTCTTGTAGTCGAATGTCGCGCAAATGGAGAGCCTGCTGTTTCCGTCCTTGGTCGGTGCGACGTTGAAGATGAATTTTCCATGGTCCGCAAATCGCTCGTCGAGTTGATACAGCAAGGTCTCGAAGCCAACCTTCTTCGTCAGCCGCAGTTCCGCGCCAAAGCCGACGAGCGGTATCCTGTACCGAATCACCGATCCGACCTGGTTCGGCACCCCCTGGATCTGTCGAACCTCAACGAATCGCAGGCTGAGGAACCGCGCATTCCGGTGGCCGAACTTGCCCAGTTCCTCCATGATCTCTTCCTCAGAACCTCGGATCTTGATCACGTACATCCGTTCGAAGTCAGGCGACTCGTCAAGTTCCGTCCCCAGGCTCGACGCGAGACTCTCCTTGAAGGCTTCGCGCTTCTCCTTCAGCACCACCGTCGGGTATCTTCCGTACTCCCCCCATTTCAGACCGAAGATCGCCTCAAACGTCACGTTCCTCAGCGTGACCGCCGCACCGACGAGAAGAGATCGCAACACGCCGTATCCGAACATCTCTCGTAACACTTCCCGATAGTCGGCCGTGCCGCTGGCAATCTTCCATAGCACCACGCTCAAGGGCCGACTGCCCTCATCCCGCACCTTAGACTCGGTGGCGAACGCCTGATACATGATGCGGCTGAACACCGGCCTGGTGAACGCCACTCGGCTCGCGCCAAACACCATCCGTCCGAAGCGGTTGTCTGCCGCCAGCCACTTGATGGCCTTGCCGTATTCTCTCGCGAGAGCGTGCTTGTCGATTCCGTCGTGGAGCACGGCCTGCGCGAGCCGGCTCGCCGTCACGTGGGCCGAGAATATGCCGTCTTTGTTCAACCGCGACCCGACCGCGTCGCCGATGACGGCAAACCGGTCGCCATAGGGGGATCTGGCAGGGGTCACGGTCATTCTGGGCGCACAGGCACAGGCGAGGGGAGCCGCCTCGATGCCTGGTAAGATACGGTCGATCTGAGGCAGCGTCAGAAAATCGTGGAGGATCTTCTGACTGTCTCGTGGCAAGACCGCCTGATCGACACACTTGCCGATCATGGCGATGGTCAAGAACCTGCCCTTGGGAATGAGCGCGGTATGCTCGAGAGCAAGGTGCTTCGAACCGTACTCGATGAAGTATAGCTCTCGGTGCAGATTTCGCTCGAGATAGTCCTCGCCCACGTCAAGCTCGAAGATGAAGGCCTTTCGGCACTTGCCTGGAACAAACGCCGGATTCATCCGCCTGACCGAGGCAATCAGAGTATCGTCACGATAATCGGAACCACAATGTGCATTGATTCCGGTAGCGATGCACACGAAGCTGGCATCGAGCGAGACCCTTTCTCCTGATTGTGTCCTCACTGTTAGGCTGGGCATTCCAGTCGCTGTATAGGCGATGCCATCAACTTCGCCATACAGGATGCGCGTGCCTTCCTTGACCGCTTCACCGAGCAGAAACCCATCGAACCCTCCCGGTCTGCTGCTCCTTCTGTTGGGTAAAGAGCCCCGGAAAACGGAGTACATCTGCATGTCTTTGGGAACTCGGAGCCGGAAGTTTTTCCACTGGCCCTGTATCCAGACGTAGTCGAAGCGCCCTTGGATGATCTCGTCTGGAACCACGAGATCATCCTGCTTGAGTATTTCATGCAACCTCGGTGAGATAACGCCCGCGCAGAAGCTACATCCCCTGCTCTGACAGCCATCGGGACCCAACTCAGTCGGACCATGCTTCTCCACAATGACGACGTCGATGCGCCGATTGAGACGCCGGGCTTCCCGAAGAAGATGAATGGCGAAGAACGAACCGGCAGGTCCACCGCCGACGATGGCAACGCGGTCGTTGTTCTGGAGGCTCCCTAGTTGAGAGGATGCGCGGCGCATGGTCCGAGCCTCTTTGGCAAGGATGCCAAGTCGACTGGCCCGCCGATAAAAGGCCCTTGCGGCATAAGGGCAGCATCCTTGTTGATGGCAATTCAGTCGGGATTCCCACCCAGGGGTTCCCCGTTGGTTCACAGCTTACTACGGACTGCGTCTGTTTGGATAACTCCAACCGGGCAGGTCGCATGCGATCGCGCAAAGATAATGCTAATATCAAAGACCGTCATATCCTTGATGTCGAGGCAGGACGATTCCATGAAACTAATTCGAACGATGGCACTTTTCGCGCTCTGCGCGATGTGCGTTCCCTTCTCTCGCGCTGATGAAGGGATGTGGCTGTTTAGCAACCCACCCTACAAGATCCTCCAGGACAAGTATCATTTCCGTCCTTCGCCCGACTGGCTGGAGCATGTACAGAAATCTTCGGTGCGGTTCAACAGCGGCGGGTCCGGATCCTTCGTTTCCGCCGATGGTTTGATCATGACCAATCATCACGTGGGCGCCGATTGTCTACAGAAGATCAGCACCAAGGAGAGAGACTACGTCAAGACGGGTTTCTCGGCCCTGAGTTACGCCCAGGAACCGAAGTGCGTGGATTTGGAACTTAACGTTCTGATGAGCATCGAGGACGTGACGAGCCAGGTGGCTGGCGCGGTTAAACCCGGCATGGATTCCGCGGCGGCGGAGGCGGCCCGCCGGGCGGCCATCAACACCATCGAGAAAGAATCCCGCGACAAAACAGGGCTGCGCAGCAACGTGATTGCTCTTTACAATGGCGGCCAGTACCACCTCTACCGTTACAAGCGTTATACCGATGTGCGCCTGGTGTTCGCGCCGCAGCAGGCCATAGCGTTCTTTGGCGGTGATCCGGATAACTTCGAATATCCGCGCTACGACTTGGACATCTGCTTCTTCCGCGCGTTCGAAAACGATAAACCAGTGCATGTGGAGCATTACCTGAAGTGGAGTGAAACGGGCGCTGCAGAAGGGGACCTGGTCTTCGTATCCGGAAACCCGGGCCGGACCGAGCGTCTCGACACCGTGGCACATATTGAATACCAGCGCGACTACTCGCTTCCAGGAGCACTTAATGTTCTGCGAAGACGTGAGGTGCTCCTCAGAGGCTACTCGGAACGCAGCACCGAAAACGCACGTCGCGCCGAAGACGAGCTATTCGGTATACAAAACAGCCGCAAGGCTCTCCTGGGCATGCTGGCCGGCCTGCAAGACCCCGCGATCATAGAAAAGAAGCGCGCTGCCGAGAAATCTTTGCAGGGCGCCGTCGAAAAGGATCCCAAGCTGCAACAGGCTTACGGTGCTGCCTGGGATCAGGTGGCCGCGACAATAAAAACACTGGTGAAAATTCGCGACGAGTACAACCTGGTCGGGTACGGTCCTGCAAAACGCGCGCAAGCTCTCAATAGCGACCTTTTCGATATCGCGATCACGCTGCTGCGGCTGCCGGTGGAAACCGCAAAGCCTAACCCCGAGCGTCTCCGTGAGTATTCCGAAGCTGCCCTTGACTCACTCAAGCTGCATTTATTTTCCGAAGCGCCGATTTACGAAGACCTCGAAACCGTGAAGCTGGCCGACTCGCTGGGAATGATGGTCGAGATGATGGGCGCGGACAATGAAATGGTGAAAAAAGTGCTCGCCGGCAAATCACCGCGCGACCGCGCCGCGGAACTGGTCTCCGGCACGAAGCTCAAAGACGTTGCCGTTCGCAAGCGCCTGGCTGAAGGCGGCCTGAAGGCGGTCAACGATTCGAACGATCCCATGATTCAGCTCGCAAGACTGATCGACCCAGCCTCACGCCGGATCCGTCAGACGTTCGAGCAACAGGTAGAGGAGCCACAGCGCGAGGCCTACAGCAAGATAGCCAACGCCCGGTTTGCGGTGTATGGCTCCAGCGTCTATCCGGACGCTACCTTCACGCTTCGCCTGGCCTTTGGTGAGGCCAAAGGCTACGTGGAAGGAGGCCAAAAGATTCCCTGGGCTACAACGCTGGGCGGCACATACGAGCACGCCAACGCGCATCAGAACAAAGAGCCATTCGAACTCCCGAAAATCTGGCAGGAGCGCAAGAGGCAGCTCAATCTCGCCACGCCGTTCAACTTCGTCAGCACCGCCGATATAACCGGCGGCAACTCCGGCAGCCCGGTGATCAACCGTCAGGGCGAACTGGTCGGGATCATCTTTGATGGAAATATCGAATCGCTGGTGCTGGATTATATTTACTCCGATCAGCAAGCCCGCGCCGTAGCCGTGCACTCGGCTGGAATCCTCGAAGCGTTGCGGAAGGTGTACGCGGCGAACCGGCTGGTGGGAGAACTTACCGGTAAGAAATAAGCAATTTAGCAGGTGCTGCTGCCAAAGCATGAATCGGATGCGAGGCCGCACGTTGCCGATTCACCGCTCATGCAGTGCGAGAAATGACTTCCTCGCGTAAGTCGGAGAGAAATTCGGGCAATGGGCGCGAGCAGAACAAAGGGCCAATAATGAAGAATTACAGCCGATCGCTAAATTCGTCCGTGGTTAGCCCTGCCTGCTCGATGATCGACGCGAGAGTTTTGCGCTTCAAGTTTTTGTTGCAAGCTCCAAGCTTCTTACGGTTCGCCCGGTAGCGGTCCAAACTCCGGCGGAGGAACGCGGCGTTTTGACGCCGCCTCGTAGGCCGACGCTACCTTCAGGATGACGTCTTCTTTGCCCGGCTCCGCGCGAAATACCAGTGAAAAGGGAAGGCCTGGAGCGGGCATCGTTGTCGGCGTGTTGTTGTTCGTGGGGATGTATCGCTTCTTGTCCGCGCTTAGCGTGAAAACCGGGTCGTAGACAGTCCGCACGTATCCCGCGGGAATCAGCACCTCCGTGAGACCCGCGAAGGGGCCCATGCGCAGTTCACCGCGCGTATCGCCGGGAGGCTCCGGCTGCGGCGCCAAGCCGATCTTGCCGGGAGGGAGCGAATAGTGCAGTCGAACCACCACGTCGAGGTGGTTCTCCATCATCACCTTCATCTCCACGCGGCGGAGCAGTTCTCGCATCAGGATGTGCTCGTCGATTCCCTGTCGTTGCCCCAGCGGATTCCGCATATCCTCGACTTCCGCCCAGTTCTGGAACGCCGCTCGCTGGTCGTCGCCCCAAAATTTGGAGCGTTCGTTGAGCATGCCGAAGCTGGTGAGCGTCTCGATGAAACCGCGGGCCTTCCAATCCGCGGCGCGCCGCATGGCGTACTGCGTGAAGTGAAATTTGAAGGCGTTGGGCAGCGCTTCCTCCTCGATAGCGCGGATATTCAGGTTCTTGGGAATCGGCACGCGCCCGTCGGCCAAGGCCTCAAGATAATCAATCGAGGCCATTGTTCCCGATCCGAAAGTTTTGCCCGGCGCGAATTCCGTCGGCTTGATCATCGCCGCGAATTCCGGAAATTCGGGCTGGCCGCCGCGCGTCAGCCGGAAAAGAATATCGGGAAAGAAGATGGGCACGAGCTGCGCCAGCGCATCCGTGTACGACGGCTTCATATTCTCGATGCTGGGATCATCCGGCCACATCGGATCAACCGATTCGACCAGCGTTGCTCCCAGATATCCGCCTAGTATGTTCTTGATCTCCTTGTTGGCCGCTTCCGAGATCGGCTCATCTGCTTTCACGCCGGGAAATGTCAGCATTGATTCCCGAACGATTCCGATGCGCATGCCTTTGAGGGCGCCGCGTGTAATGGCTCTGGGCGCGCTGGCCTCGTACGATTTATTCAAAACACTCGACCGCGGAACCGTGGTGAAGACGTCCCGCGGGTCGTAGTACCCGTTGACCGGATCTTTCAGCGCATCGAGCACTTTCGCCGAGTCGCTGACGTGGCGGCACATGATGCCTGCGCGATCATTGTAAATATCAGCGCCGATGGCGCCTCCGTGGTACGAGAGCATCGCCTTGTGCGGCAAAATCAAAGCCACGCTATTGTGATTGGACGGCCCACGGCATGACATGCTGGTCTCTTCGCACAGACTACAGGCCACTAGGTTCGTACTCACTGAAACGCCGGACCCGGAACTCGACCCGAGCGACGCGGCGCGCGTGGTGTCGTAAGAATCGCTGGGATTTCCCGCCCAACTGCTGCGCTGGTACCCTTCCGTGGAGACGAAGACCTTCGTGGGCTTGTTCCGGCCGCCTGGATCGCCGGCGCGCCCGTTGTACTCCGTGTTGAGCGCTTTCGCGTAGATAATCGCGCCTTTCGCCCTCAGTTCGGCCACCAGCGTCTGATCGCGCGCCGGGAAGTCGATGTCGTAGCGCGCGTCGCCGCCGCCGGTGCTGCGCATGTCCTTGGTATCGTAGGGATCCTTGAATGAGAAAACGACGCAATACATCGGCATCTTTTTGAGGTCGGGATTCTTGCCGTATTGCGCGTCCAATTCCGCGGCGCGCTCGAGCGCGTCGGGTTGCTTGCGAAACTCCTCGCACACGGCCGGCGAACCCGGCGGTAGCGGCCCGTCCGAGGGCCGCCGGTCGCGGTCGCCCTTGCAGGTCACCGAACGCTCCCCGCGAAGATTGAGCGTGCCCAGCGTATTCACTTGGCCCGCGTTGGGGATGCCGATGGTCATGCCGTACTGCTGCTGTACCGTGGGATCCGAGGCGGTCGCTTCCATTCGGCCGAACTCGATCGGCGGTCCCGCGTACGCATCGAAATTCGGAAGCAGCGTCGATATGGCAACCGTGCTGGTCGGATACTTCAGTGGCGAACCCGCGCGAACCACGCCTGTCGGCGGAGCAATGGGCGCTCCATCCTGGGTGACCAGTTCGTCGGCGACGCCGTTGTAGGCCTTCGCTCGATTGACGTAGAGCTGCACCAATCCCCGGCAACTGATCTGCCCTTCCCGGATGGCGCGATGGATGTCGTCGATCGTCGCTTCTTGAAGATGAAAGCGGAACGGCTGTGCTGGACGAGCGGGAGTGCTTTGCGGGCGTTGCGGTTGAACACCGGTGGTCATCGTCACCATCAGAAGACCTACAACTGCAAGGAAGAAAGCGGTCCTGCTGCGAGACATAAATCCTCCAGGAGTCCAGCGCCTAGGTTACGCTGAATTTACGACGAGCGGTCGAACGGAAGTTCCGCGCTGCCAAACCAGAATTTCCTTCTTGGCTTCGAAAACAGCGCCATAGTACACCCGTCTCGCTTGTTCGCGATATTGCAAAGAAGTTCAGAGAAGGGGTCGCGTGGCGCGGGGATTGTTTCCGAGTAGCCAACCATTCCGGAGTTGATCGGACCTGTCAGCACTGCGGCGTTACTCAGAACCTGTCCTGCGACACGCGGCCTTCACTAGCGGGTTCCTCCCTCGACGCGCCGGTCCCCAAGCTTGGCTGTACTCGCAATGCATTGCATGAGGTAAACTGGGCGACCATTGCGCGAGCCTCCCAACATCGGTGTTGCGATTAGCCAGAACTGCCTTATCGCAGGCGTGGCTGTCAACAGGCCAGGCCAAGTGCTGTTTGCCAGTCTCATCGGTACGACGATCGAGTTCTTCGACTTCTACATCTACGCGACCGCAGCAGTACTTGTCTTCCCCAGGTTGTTCTTCCCCTCGTCCGATCCAGCCTCCGCGATGCTCGCCTCGCTGGCAACGTTTGGAATTGCGTTCCTCGCGCGACCGGTCGGCTCGGCGCTCTTCGGTCACTTCGGCGATCGCGTTGGCCGCAAGACGACATTAGTTGCGGCGCTGCTCACCATGGGACTCTCGACGGTCGCGATTGGCGCCCTGCCGACCTACAGGACCATCGGCGTAGTCGCGCCGTTGCTCCTCGCGCTCTGTCGCTTTGGCCAGGGCCTGGGTCTCGGTGGTGAGTGGGGCGGTGCGGTGCTGCTCGCGATCGAGAATGCGCCGCCCGGGAAGCGCGCTTGGTACGGCATGTTTCCGCAACTGGGCGCGCCGTTCGGATTCCTCATTTCCGGGGGCGTATTCCTGGCGCTCTCCAAGTGGCTCACCGACGAACGGTTCTTCGCCTTCGGTTGGCGCATTCCATTTCTAGCGAGTGCCGCGCTTGTGTTGGTCGGCCTCTACGTGCGACTGGCGATTACCGAGACTCCCGTGTTTCGCGACGCCCTCAGGCGGCAAGAGCGAGTGAAGGTGCCGATGCTGGTGGTGTTCCGTAACCACCCCGGGGCGCTGCTGGTGGGCACCCTGGTGTCGCTCGCGACATTCGTGCTCTTCTACCTGATGACGGTCTTCACGCTGTCCTGGGGCACTACCGCGCTCGGCTATAGCCGCGGGGAGTTCCTGGTGATGCAGTTGTTCTGCATCGTGTTCCTCGCGCTTGCCATTCCGATTGGCGCGGTTATGGCCGAACGGGGCCGTCGCCGCACACTCCTCTGGGTGACTTCAGCGATCGGCGCGTTCGGCCTGATGATGGCGCCGATGTTCCTCGCCGGGACAACCGGGGCGGTGATGACGATGGCAGTAGGCCTGTCTTTGATGGGTCTGAGCTACGGCCCACTTGGCACGGTGCTATCCGAGCTTTTTCCGACTTCGGTGCGTTACACTGGCAGCTCGCTGGCGTTCAACTTCGCTGGCATATTTGGTGCTTCGCTGGCACCGTACATCGCCACGTGGCTCGCCAAGACCTACGGGCTGCAATACGTCGGTTACTACCTCTCGGCGGCAGCGGTCTTGACACTCGTCGGGCTGCTCACGACACGCGAAACGAAAGGCGATGACCTCTGATCGGCTGGATTTGATCCGACTCGGAGACCAAGCTACGCGTGGTTTCCGTTTGAGCAGTTCAAGACGCGGGCGACCTGCTCGGACGTGCCTTGCAATAGTTTAATTTAGCGGGCCGACCAATTTGCTGACGTCGCGTGAACCCCGCTACTCTGCATAGAGCATTTATCCCGAGTTAGACAGATGGGGAGTCTATTGAGATTGCGACAAGTGTATAATTCAACGCCATGACGAAATCTTCTTACCTTTCGGATCAATTTGCATCGGCGCTTCCATACGACCGCTACCTCCAGACTGGAACCGACGAGCAGCAACGCCGCTGGACCCAGGTATATGATGCCGCCCGGCTGACCGATATCCAGAAGCAGCTTGTCGCCGGCTTTGTGCGGGATATGAAGATTCTGATCTTCAGCGGGATCTGGTGTGGCGATTGCGTTGAACAATGCCCGCTGATTCAACGGATCGCCGAAGCCAATCCCAGCAAAATTGATTTGCGTTTTATCGAGCGGCCCAGGGATGGTGAATTGGTCCCCGAGCTGCGCATCAACGGCGGCAGTCGCGTGCCGGTCGTTCAATTTCTGTCAGAAGATAACGAATGGTGCGCCACGGCCGGTGATCGCACGATCAGCCGCTATCGCGCCATAGCCCACCGCAAGCTTGGCCCGCTGTGCCCGACCGGCATCGTCGCGCCCGATAAAGAAGAACTCAACGCCACGCTTGGGGATTGGCTGAATGAAGTGGAGCGCGTGCAATTGATGCTTCGGCTCACACCTCGACTGCGCCAAAAATACCAAGATTAATTGGTTTTGTTGTAAAATTCTCCAGGGCTTGACGTTTTCGCGTTTTGAAGTCAGCCTATCCCCCACATGGATGTCAAACGAGATTGTCGGAATGATTGATATTTCAACATTAATAAGTGCCGTAAAGCCTAAGGAACGGACTGATCAGTATGTCATCCTTGGGGCAATGTTCGCTCTAAACGCGCACGTTTCTCCTGTGACCGCGAAAGATATATCCAATTTGCTCAAATTACACCTGGGAGTGAAGGCCCCTGCTAATGTGCATGCGAGCCTCCGCGCGTACACGGCATACGCGAGCCCGATGGACAAAGGCCCACCCCTCCGCTGGTCTCTAACGGACCAGGGCATCGAACATCTTCGATTGCTAAGTGGTCTCGCTCTATCCAAGGCCCCAGACGCCGACAGCTTCAAGTCAGACATCGGCATTATCTGCGCACTTGAATTCCCGGAGCTTGCCGCAGTGCTAACAGCACTTGGTGGGAAGAATGCCTGGAAGGAAGTTGGTGATGCTCGTCACACGCACGTCTACCGTGAAGCCACCATGACTACGGTGGACGGCACGAAACTGCGAGTCATAGCTACCACATCCACATCCATGGGGCTTACGGCAGCTGCGATCGCCACCACACAACTTGTCCTCCAATTTCGTCCTCGACTGGTCGCCATGATTGGGATAGCCGCCGGAACACGCTCTGGTGGTAAGCAGTTCGGCGATATATTAGTTGCGGATCCCAGTGTTGACTACAACTCTGGAAAAGTCGCTCTCGAAAATGGGATTCGGGAGTTCCAGCCAGATCCATATCCGATCGGGCTAAATCCCCGCCTTCGCAGCGTACTCCAAAAGTATCGCAATGCTAATGAATTCTTCGAGGGAATTCGCAGTCGATGGCATAGTGCCACTCCTCTAGGACCCAATCGCCTTCATCTGGGTCCCGTTGGTGCTGCGGACCAAGTCATTGACGACGAGAAGCGGATACTTGAGATTCAAAAGAATTGGAGGAAGCTGATAGGTGTCGAGATGGAAACGTACGGGGTATACCGCGCGGTTCTCGAGTCACCCGAACCCAAGCCCCGTGCCGCATCATTCAAAGCTGTATGCGATTTTGCGGCAGAAAAATCAGATTCGTGGCAGGAATATGCCGCCTTCATGGCTGCTGAGTTTGCAAGCGACTTTTTCAAACAGGAATGGGCGTCCCTATGGCCAAAAACTTGAAGGAGCGGAGGATTTAGATGAATAGCAAGAAAAAGATGACAGAACAGGAACCGGAGATTGCTGCGATTGGTACAGTATATAAAGCTCTGGAGAAATTAGCTCCAGAAGCTCAGGCCCGAGTCCTAAGCTACGTCCGGGGCAAGCTAAAGATTAATGCCCCAATACCGGAGCAAGGTAATGTAGGGCACCCCAAGGAAGCTGAGGATACACCGGCGACAATCGCAATCGAAGGAACACCAGAAGGCCCAAAAGCTGAGGAGGATGGACTCGAAGGCATTAGTCCTGTGGCGAAGAAATGGATGACCCGAAATGGCCTGAAGGCTCAGACGCTCTCAGCAATCTTTAGTCTTGGAGGAGACGAGATCGACTTGATCGCAAAAGCGATCCCTGGAAAAAGCAAGAGGGACAGAATGCATTCTGTTTTACTGTTAAAGGGGATTGCGGCCTACCTTGGAAGTGGTGCAGCTCGTTTCACGCATGAGCAGCTCAAGGAGGCATGTTTGCACTATAAGGCATATGACGCAGCCAATTTTGCGACGTCCCTAAAAAGTTTCTCGGCTGAGGTGTCAGGAGACAAGAGCACTGCATATGTATTGACTCCCCGCGGCCTATCAAGTGCCACAGACATCGTGAAAAAGATGCTTGAGTCGGATAAGTCTAGTTGACCCGGCGTGAGAATGTGTCGGCGGTCTGCTATACACTGAGCCTCAAGTAGCCCAGCACCGATTGAAGCCGGATGAGACAACATTCCGAAGAATCCATACCCTTAATGTGTCACGGATTTTTCGAGAACTGGGCCTCGTCACGGAAGAAGCTACACGTGATTCCCATTTGATCCGTTCAAAACGCGGGCGAGGACCTGGCCGGTGTACGACTTCCTGACGCGGGCGACCTGTTCGGGCGTGCCTTGCGCGACGATGCGGCCGCCTCCCTCGCCGCCCTCGGGGCCGAGATCGACGATCCAGTCGGCCTGTTTAATCACGTCCAATTGGTGCTCGATGATCAGGACCGTGTTGCCGAGGTCGGCGAGGCGATTTAGAACATCGAGCAACTTCTTCACGTCATCGAAGTGCAGGCCTGTGGTGGGTTCGTCAAGAATGTAGAGTGTGCGGCCCGTCTGGCGGCGCGAAAGCTCGCGCGCGAGCTTGATGCGTTGCGCCTCGCCGCCGGAAAGCGTTGTCGACGATTGTCCGAGCTGGATGTAGCCCAGTCCCACGTCCACGAGCGTCTCGAGTTTCTGGCGAATCTGCGGAATGTTTTCGAGAATTTTCAGCGCGCCGGCGATCGGCATGTCGAGCAGGTCGGAAATCGAGTGGCCTTTGTAGCGCACGGCCAGTGTTTCGGCGTTGTAGCGGCGGCCGCGGCAGACTTCGCAGGTCACGTACACGTCGGGGAGAAAATTCATTTCGATGCGGCGCAGGCCGCCGCCCTGGCAGGCCTCGCAGCGCCCGCCCTTCACGTTGAAGCTGAAGCGGCCCGGCCGGTAGCCGCGCTCGCGCGATTCGGGCAGCATGGCGAACAGCTCGCGGATGGGAGCGAAGACGCCGGTATAGGTGGCTGGGTTCGAACGCGGCGTGCGGCCGATGGGCGCCTGATCGATCTCGATGACCTTGTCGATCTGCGCAGCGCCCTCGATTTCGCGGAACGCGCCGGGGCGCTCCATCGAGCGGTACAGCGTCTGCGCCAGCGCGCGGTAGAGGATGTCGTTCACCAGCGTTGATTTTCCCGAGCCGGAAACGCCCGTAACGACCGTGAGCAGGCCGAGCGGCAGTTCGAAATCCACGTGTTTGAGATTGTTGGCTTCGCAGCCGAGCACGCGAATCACCTTGCCGCTGGGCGTGCGGCGCTGGGGCGGCACGGGGATCGTTAGATCGCCGCTCAGATAGCGGCCCGTGAGCGAAGCGGCGTTGCGCGCGATTTCTTCCGGGCGGCCCGTGGCGACCAGCTGGCCGCCCGCATCGCCGGCCCCCGGACCCAGGTCCACGACGTAGTCGGCGCGGCGGATCGTCTCTTCATCGTGCTCGACGACGAGCACGGTGTTGCCCAGATCGCGCAGTTGTTCGAGCGAGGAGATCAGGCGGCCGTTATCGCGCGCATGCAAACCGATGGAAGGCTCGTCGAGCACATAAAGGACACCGCGCAGGCGCGAGCCGATCTGCGTCGCCAGGCGAATGCGCTGCGCTTCGCCACCCGAAAGCGTCGCGGCGGACCGGTCAAGGCTGAGGTAGCCGAGTCCCACCGCGAGCAGAAAATCAAGGCGCGCGGCGATCTCCGTCAACGCACGTCCCGCGATGTCGAGCTGCCGCTGCGTCAGGCCTTTGCGGATTTCGTCTACCATTGGACGCGCGCCGGAAATGGCGAGCGCCGTGTACTGGGAGATCGAACGGCCGCCCACTTTCACGGCCAGACTTTCCGGACGCAGACGGCGTTCGCCGCAGACCGCGCACGGTGCAGGCGACATGTACTGCGTGATCCATTCGCGGTATGTATCCGAATTGGACTCCTCGAAACTGCGCTCCAGATAGCCGATCACGCCCTGGAAGTGCAGGCCCGAAATTACCTTTGCGCCCCTCGCGGAGAACGCTCGGGGTAAACCGTGCTTTCCGGTGGCCGCGCCGCGCCCGTTGTCATTCGTCGAGGTCTTCCAAGAAGGATTGCCGTAGAGAATCAGATTCTGCACCCGGAGCGGGAATTTTTCGAACGGGGTTGAGAGATCAAAACCGTGCGCCAGCGCGCCCAGCTCCAGGCTGCGCTTCAGAAACATGGAACCCGAGCCGGGCCCCAGTCCTCCTTCGAACAACGGCCGCGACCAGTCCACAATCACCTTTGCCGGATCAATATCGTACTTCGAGCCGAGACCGTTGCACGCGGGGCACGCGCCATACGACGAATTGAAGCTGAACGAGCGTGGCTCAAGTTGCGGAACGGAAATGCCGCAAACGCTGCAGGCCATCTTCTCGGAATAGACCTGCTCGGTGCCGCCGACGACCGCCACGATCACAAGTCCCTTCGCCAGCTTCAGCGTCGTGGCGATGGATTGTTCGAGCCGCCCCGCGATGTCCGGCTTCACCAGCAGGCGATCCACGACGACTTCTATGTTGTGATTCTTGCGCTTGTCCAGGCGCGGCGGGTCATCGAGCGGGCACAGGTTGCCGTCGATGCGGGCGCGGACGAAGCCCTCGCGCGCAAGCTTTTCCAGTTCCTGGCGGTACTCGCCCTTGCGCCCGCGCACGATGGGCGCAAGGATCATGATCCGGTCGCCGGTCTTGGCAAGCTCGCCGTGCAAAATGGCGCGCACGATCTGGTCGGTGGACTGGCGCGAGATGGGCCGGCCGCAGTTCGGGCAGTGGGGCGTGCCAATCGAGCTATAAACGACGCGCAGGTAATCGTAGATTTCGGTGATGGTGCCGACGGTCGAGCGCGGGGAGCGCGTGGTGGTCTTCTGCTCGATGGCGATCGCGGGCGAGAGGCCCTCGATCGAATCCACTTCCGGGCGTTCCATCTGGTCCAGAAATTGGCGCGCGTAGGCGGACAGCGATTCGACGTACCGGCGCTGGCCTTCGGCGTAAATCGTGTCAAAGGCGAGCGACGATTTGCCCGAACCGGAAAGCCCTGTGATGACAGTCAGCGCGTTGCGCGGAATTTCGAGGTCAATGTTCTTCAGGTTGTGCTGGCGCGCCCCGCGAATCACAATTTTGGCCAGTCCCATGTTCCGAAAGCCGCTCCCACAGTCGGCTAAACACCCTGCGCGCAAAATACGCCCATTGTAACCTTACAACGGTAGCAAGGTGGCGTGTTTGGGTCAAGAAAAACGGGTGCGGAGCAATAGGAAAAAACTTTTCCCTGCGCCTCTCCTCCGTCTTTCCCGGAAATTTTTCTCGCAGCGTGGCTTTTTTACCCGGTCCCAAACGGAAAGCCACTGCATTTTCAGTGCATTACGTTTGGCCTAACGCGTGCGATGCAGGAAGACCGAAGGGGGAAGATACGCCGAGGATCCCTTTAGGGGATTGAGGGCTGGGCCGGCGCAATCTTCCCCCCGACTACTTCCGCCGCCTACCCCAAACCACACCCAATGGACAACACCCATCGGCGGAAGCACGCGCACACTCTATTCCGACCCGCAGTAGCCAGCAGGTTTTCGCGATAGGTGAGCTGGGCGAAAGCCGTCGCAAGATACCAGTTCCAGCAGGAAAAGTTCTTCGCGTAGCGGTCTCCGGCGAAGCGGGCGAGGCATTCTTGAAATTTCTTGTGGGGAAAATGGGCAATCAGTTGCGCAAATATGGAGCGGCCCGAGTTCATCCCGCATTGTTGCCACTTCCGCCGCCATCGCCAAGCTCCGTTTCCAAGCTTGCTGATTTCAAATCGTTCCCGGCCAAAAAGCTGCCTATCTCACAAGCAGTCAGCCGCTTATGCCCACTTCACGTGCTCTTCCCCGGACAACAGTGATAATACTGTGTGGTTTGGCAGGATCCTTGCTGACATCGCTGCTAGGTTTACTGTTCGGGAGATGACCGCCTTGCGGGTACAGGCCATGCGAAAACTGTTAACTAAGTTCCACGTGCCGATCTTGATCTGCCTGCTTTCCTGCAGTTTGGCCAGTTCGGAATTCCCTGAATTGATGAACTTGTTCGACAGCGTTTCGAACGATTATTGCTTTCAGGTCTTTTCGAATCCTCAACAGTCGAAGGCCAGCGTTGCCAGCGTCCACACGGTGATTTTATCGATCAGAACACAAGAAAGAGCAGTGAGCGATGAGACTGCTGTTTCCACATTGTTTACTATCATAATTCCACGTACGGCCAACGACCTCCTTCATCGGTTGTCTATTCAGCGCACATAATCCCAGCCAACGCCCGCCAAACAGTCTGGATTAGTTCGTAGGTGTCAAACGCCGGAATCACTGAAAACCGGTGCCGGGACACTTGCAGACAACTTATTCGGCGTTGTTTGAGATTCGGCCCTTGCTGATTGGATGCAAAACACACCCGGAATGAGGAAGGCAGAATGCTTGACCGCAAGGAACGCAGTCCAGAACTTGACGGCCTTCGAGGCACGGCGATTCTCATGGTCGTCGTTTACCATTGGGTCCATAACCATAGCAAAAGTACCATTCTGCCCCACAAACTTGAGGGCCTATTGTCCTACGGATGGTCCGGAGTAGATTTGTTCTTTGTTCTCTCCGGCTTCTTGATCGGCGGGATATTGCTTGATGCAAGAGATTCCGCCAATTACTTTAAAGTGTTTTGTGTTCGGCGCTCCTGCCGGATTCTCCCGCTGTATGGCGCACTTTGCCTATTGAGTGCGGCTATCTTTTATGCGCATATAGGCACGCACGCCTGGTTGTATGACGGATCGGTTCCGTGGTATGCCTATCTCACTTTCGGACAAAACTTCTGGATGGCGAAGGCTGACGGCGCTGGCTTTGGTGCCGGGAATATTGCGGGAATAACATGGTCTCTAGCTGTTGAAGAACAGTTCTATTTGACCTTACCCTTTGTTATCAGGTTTGCCAGCCGCAAATCATTGCCGTACGTGCTCGGCGTTGGAATACTTCTCGCTCCGCTCATTCGCATCGCATTGTGGTTTGCTCTTGGTCCTGTATATGGATCAAAAGCAACGTACTTACTAGCTCCCTGCCGGATGGACGCGCTTCTATTAGGTGTGCTGGCAGCGTGCGCAGTAAGAAGCGGCGCTTGCTGGGATTGGCTCGTCGCACACAAAGGGATCATCGGCACGGCCACAGTAATATCGGGAGTCGGCATTTTGCAGATGATCCACAAAAATATCAACATATTCGAGTCACCATTCGTGCTAGTGTCATTTGGCTATACCTTGATTGCATTGTTCTATCTCTCCGTCTTACTGCTCGCTGTGACTTCGCGCGGTTTCGTCAGTCGACTATTCAGATCCCGTCCGCTCATCGAACTCGGAATTCTGGCCTACGGTTTGTATCTTCTTCACGAACTCGTGATCGGGCTCGTCTTTGGCCTAGCTTATAAAGCAACCCCTTCATTTAGTAGCCTCTCGACAATCGGACTCACGTTGCTTTCTGGGGTTTTGTTATTCATGCTTGCCCGCCTTTCTTGGGTCTACTTCGAGAGGCCATTGCTTAAGAGGGGCCATCGCTATGAATACTCTCCCATGCAGCTACAGCGTTTGGCAGCGAGGAATGGCGATTCTAGAAGCGTCCGAGGTCGCCCAGAGGACGCAGAGGACTCGGGGCGTCCGCTGGCTTCATGCACTACATTTGGTGGGAATGATCCCGAGGAATGCTGGCCCGTTCGAAGCCGGAAAGTTTGGCTGGGGCGGTAGGATTCGAACCTACACCATCCGCATTAACAGTGCGGTGTCCTACCGGTTGGACCACGCCCCAGCAGATTCAAGACGTCCATTTAGCCCTTAAAAGATAATCGCAGTCGGCGAAACACGCAAGCCCACGACGGAAAAATATTATTCCGTCTTTTCGGTGGGAAGTCCTGCCTCGGTCCAGGCGCGCCACCCGCCATCCATCGTAATGGAGTTCTTGTAGCCCATCTTTTGCAAATTGTCTGCCACCAGCGCCGAGCGGAAGCCGCCTCCGCAATACAGGACCAGCGTCGCGGATTTGTCCGGGACAGCCTGCTCGATGTCGCGTTCGATGATACCCTTGCCGAGGTGAATCGCGCCGGGCAGGTGGCCGCGAGCCCACTCGTTGTCTTCGCGCACATCCACCAGCGTGATTTTTTCGCCGGCGTCGAGGCGTTTCTTCACTTCGCGAAAGTCCCATTCCTTCACGCGGGTTTTTGCATCATTGACGATGGCCAGAAAACCCGGCGAATGTTTCATCGAAGACCCTCCCGGATGGCTTCAGAGCCACCGAGAAACAGAGTAACACAGGAGGAAACGAGGTATCTGCTTTCTCAGATTGCGGAAAAGCTCAAGAAATTGTCATTCCGAGGCATGCCCCGTGCCGAGGAGTATCTCTTTTCTTGGACCTTTAACAAAGAGGGATTCCTCGCTTCGCTCGGAATGACACCGTGACCCCCTTTTCCGCAGTCCGTTAGAACCTGCCACCTGAAACCTAACCCCTACTTCATGTCGCGCCAATTCGGGCCGGCCTTAATGTCCACGACGACCGGCACCGTGAGCGCATGCGCGCCTTCCATCGCGGAGCGGACCAGAGCGCGCAGGCGATCCATCTCCTGGTGCGGCACTTCGAACAGTAATTCGTCGTGGACTTGAAGGATCATTTTCGCTTCCAAGCCTTCGTCGGTGAGCTGGCGATCAATCGCAATCATGGCGAGCTTGATCAAATCAGCTGCCGTGCCCTGCAGCGGCGTGTTGAGAGCCGTCCGCTCGGCGAAATTCCGCAGGTTGGGCTGCGGCGACGTGATTTCCGGGACAGGCCGGATGCGTCCGAACAGCGTGCGCGTGAAGCCTGCCGTGCGCGCCTCGGCGAGCGACCGCTCGAGGTATTTCTTCACCCCGCGATAGCGCGCGAAATAGGCGGCGATGAATCGCGCGGCCTCTTTCTGGTCGATGCCGAGTTGCGCCGCCAACCCGAACGGCGTTTGTCCGTAGATGATGCCGAAGTTGATGGCCTTGGCGGCGCGGCGATGCTCGGCGTTCTGCGCCATGGGGCCCACGCCAAAGACTTCTTGCGCGGTGCGCGAGTGGATGTCTTGACCGGTGCGGAACGCCTCGACCAGCACCGGGTCCTCGGAAAAATGCGCGAGAATGCGCAGCTCGATCTGCGAATAGTCGGCTGAAAGCAGCGTGTTCCCGGGGCTGGCGATGAATTCGGCCCGAATCTGGCGGCCCAGCTCCGAGCGCACGGGAATGTTCTGCAGGTTCGGATCGGAAGAACTCAGGCGGCCGGTTGCGGTTCCTGTCTGGCTGAAGCTGGTGTGCAGGCGGCCCGTGTCGGCGTGAATCAGCCGGGGCAGGGCATCCACATAGGTGGATTTGAGCTTGGAGATTTCTCGGTATTCGAGGACCTTGCGCGGCAATTCGTGCGTGAGCGCCAGCTCTTCGAGCACGCCGGCTGCGGTCGAGCGGGGCTTCGAGCGGCGTCTTCCGCCGAGCCCGAGACCCATTTTGTCGAACAGGATTTCAGCGAGTTGCTGCGGCGAATTGACGTTGAATTCGGAGCCGGCGAGGTCCCAGATGGTTTTCTCGAGAGCGCGCACTTCGCGCTCCATCGTTACGGACATGGCGGCAAGGGCTTTGCGGTCGACGCGCACGCCGTGGCGCTCCATGGCGGCGAGCACGGGCGCGAGAGGAAGGTCGATGGTCTGGTAGAGTTCGGCGAGCCCCTGGGCCTCGACTTCCTTGCGCAGCAGCGGCGCGAGGCGTTGCAGGTGGCCGGCATGTTCGCCCGGCGCGCCGGAGAGCGTGACGTTTTCATGCCGCAGCACCACGTCGGCCAGAGTGTGTTTCGATGTGGTCGGGCGCAACAGATACGAGTACAGCATCGTCGCGTGGCGGATTCCAGCCACTGGCCCGGCGAGCAGCTCGATGAGTTTCGGATCGTGCACGATTTTCGGCCGCGCAGGATCGCGCAGGAATTCGCCGAGCGCGGCAAGCATTTCACCTTTCTCGTCGAGTTGCGCGGTCCGCGCGACGCCGGCCTGAGGCGAAATTTCGATCGCAGCGACGCGCGTGCCGAAGCCGTCGGTCTCGCGCTCCCCGGCCGCGAACGTAAGCCACAGGGCCAGTTCGCTATCGCGCGGGTGCGCGTCCAGAAATTTCTTGAGGGCAGCGGCCGATTCGAGCGTCGCGGAATCGCCCGCGGCGGCGCCAGCGGTGGACGCCGCGGGGAGATCCCGCAGCAGAGAAGTAAAACCCAATTCCACGTAGAGAGCGCGCAGGGCTTCCACGTCCGGGTCGCGGCGCGTGAGGTCGTCGAGCGAAAGCTTTACCGGCGCGCCGGTGTCGATGACCGCAAGCTGCTTCGACATCAGGACCGCGTCGCGACTGTTTTCGAGCGCCTCGCGGTAGCGCTTGCCTTCGACTTCCGCTGCATGTTCCAGCGCCGCTTCGGCGGAACCGAAGCGGCGAATCAGCTCCTTGGCGCCCTTTTCGCCAATGCCTTTCGCGCCGGGGATGTTGTCGATTGAATCGCCCATCAGCGCCATCACGTCGGCGACTTTCCCCGGCGGCACGCCCATCAGCTCTTCGACTTTCGCTTCGTCCACGACCAGATCGGCCTTGTTCGGCCCCGCGCCGGGACGCAGCACATGCACATTACCGCCGACCAGTTGCATCATGTCCTTGTCGCTGGTGACGATGGAGACTTCGAGCCCTTTTTTCGCGGCCTGCTTCGCCAGCACGCCGATCACGTCATCGGCCTCGAAACCGGGAAACTCCAGGATCGGCAGCCGCATGGCTTCGCACATCTGCCGCACGTACGGCAACTGCACCGCAAGGTCCTCGGGCATCGGCGGGCGCTTCGCCTTGTACTTGTCAAAGAGCTTGTCGCGGAAAGTAGGCTCTATGGTGTCGAACACAACGGCCAGATAGTCCGGCGCGTGCTCCTTCGCCAGCTTGCGCAGCATGCTCGAAAACAGGTAGGGAACTTTCGTCGGAATGCCCTGGGGGCTGTTGAGCCGCGCCATCGGCGCAAAGAACGCGCGGAAGATGAATCCCATCGCATCGACGAGGAAGAGTTTTTTCGCAGCGGCGTCTTTTGCCATCGACGCGAGTATAGCAAAGCAGCGCAGGCTTCAACGATTCGTGCGCATTACGATCTGAGAGTGGTATGCCGAGGTTCCCACTGTGCTAGGCACAACCGCTCGAATCACTCGAAGAGATTGACCTGACGAGGATCGAACTGCTTTTCGGCGTCTTCGAATCTGAATGTGCTTGCCCTGAGATATTCCTCTATGGCCTCGCATGCAATCCACCGACGCTTCAAGCTTTCGGCCACGGCTCCCGTCGTGTTCGAACCTGCGAACGGGTCAATCACGAGGTCTTGAGGTTCGGTAAGCAGCTTGATGAAAAACTTTGGAAGGGCGGCAGGAAATCGCGCAGGATGAATTTTGACCCCCATTTCCTTGCACCGCTTTGTGTAAGTGTCATTCGCCGCATTGTTTCCCATCTTGAGCATCGATTCGGGAGCATCATTGAGTTCTGCTTGTGTTACGTTTGCAGGGATGGACCCGCCCGCATGAATCTTGTCGAACGATTTGCGAATTACGTGCCCGGATGGCCGTACGGTTCCGCGCACCCCATTGCGGTTAAGCCGGATCATGTCCTCGCTATATTCCTTGAGTACAGCAAGGTTCGAGGCCTTTGGCCAAGGTGTTTTCGATAGCCACCAGACATATTCAACGGAGTCGCGAATCCTGATACGCCTTACGGTTACCCACTCCGCGGGCATCGGCATCTTTGCGGGGTTATACCAAAAGCACTCTTGGGCGAGATGAAACCCGATCTCTTCGACCAGAGCGACCAGGAGCTTAAAATGATAGATTGATCTGGTTGGAGTTCCCCGGTTATAACTTCCGCCTATGTTGAGGACGAAGCTGCCATCATCGCTCAGAATGCGACGGATTTCAGATGCGAAAGGCAAGAACCATTTGATGTACTCTTCCTTGTTCTTGTTACCGTATTCTTTCTTGAAGTGGAGGGCATAAGGTGGCGAAGTCACAACGAGGTTGACTTGCCCAGTAGGCAGCGAGCGGAGCAATGCTAAAGAGTCGCCCACGAACGCAGCTCCGTATTCCGAAACAAAATATGGGGGGCGCTCTATCAGCTTCGCGGGGTGAGGGCGAAGCGCATCCTTTTGCCGCTGTCTTGTGGCTGTGCCGGATGTCATATTCTTTCACCAGGTATTGTCGCGTTCCTTTGGCCGAATTGCCACAGTTGATGTCATGATAGTGCCGTCTTGCGGAACGAGAGGTTATCAGAAATAGGTTCACAGTGTCAACCTATTTTTCAAAAGAAAAAGTTCTTGCCGACGACTGGGTCTCCCAGGCCGAGGCCGCCCGTATACGTGGTGTATCCCGGCAAGCCATCGCTCGTTTGATCAAGAGAGGCCGTTTTCGAACTCTAAGCATTGGAGGGAAAGTCCTTTTGCGCCGTTTTGAAGTTGAGAATTACAAACCCGAGCAGCCGGGAAGGCGGCCCAAGTGAGCGAAACTCTTGAGGCTGCCAAGAAATTTCTGGCACAGTGCACCGATGAAGAAAGGATCATCCTTCTCGATTACCTCAAAGAGCGTCTGCCGCGACACCCGCTGGAACAGGAATGGGGTGTCGACGCTGAAATCATCCTGAGCGCCATCTCCCGGTCCTCGGACCTGACGAAACGCGGGGTCCGGGGCATCATTGCCGAAGCCGTTTTTGAGCGTAATGTGCTGGGCAAGCTTGCGACTTGGGAGGCGGTAAACTTCGCGGATGATCGTCCGTATGATTTCTTGATCCGTTCGACGACCCTGGAACCAAAGCAAGTCCGTATCCAAGTCAAACTTCAACGAATGAGGCAACAACAGCCCATGCTGGCTTCACAGGCCAATCGCCACTACCCGTCAGAAATGTACGTCGTTGAAGTACAAAAGACACGTGGTGGGGTTGACCTGCAAACAAATGAAGAGACTCGGCCATATCGTTTTGATGAATTCGACGTTCTCGCCGTGAATATGCACCCATCCACTCGCGACTGGGACCGGTTTCTCTATACTGTTGGCAATTGGCTGATTCCACGTAGTCCTAACGCCAGATTGATCGAAATATTCCAGCCAGTCCCACGCATCGCAAATGAATCTTGGACGGACAATCTGGGAACCTGCCTGGAATGGCTTGCTTCGGGTATGCAGAGAAGAATTCTGGATATTGATCCAAAACTCTTGGAGCGAAGAAGTAGGAAGCCAAAGCGCCGACGAAGAAAGAAACAATAAGAGCGATTCTCTGCGGTCACTGGCGGCGAGGCATCCGGCTTTTCTTTTTCTACTCGACTGCAATGGAAATGTGTCGCTCGGCTCGATGTCGATGGAAGGGCTCTGGGTTTTACCGATCACTGAAACTGAGACTCATCACTCCAAGAGGCTTATTCCTCGTCTCACAGCGAGATCGTGCCATTTTTGGATGTCGGTCCGGATATAGATCAGGCTGACGAGGGTTTTGCCCTCAAATGTGGATAGCGACGCGAATGCTGTTGCGTTGTGCTATTTTATTGGCTCGCGGTTTTTCGAGACTTCTCATCCGCTCCTCATGCCTAAGCGATCCAAGAGCGAAACGCCCGCCTGTCGGACGGGCAGGCAGGAAGTGGCCGCCGCATCGGTCAAATCCGAATTGGCGCAACCCGAACAGCCGACCATTGCCGAGATTTTCGGCCCCGGCGGCGCGCTTGAAAAATGCATGCCCGAGGGCTACGAGCACCGGCCATCGCAGCTGGAGATGGCGGAGTTGGTGGAAGCCGCGTTCCGCGAAAAACGGCACGTCATTGTCGAAGCCGGTACCGGCACAGGCAAGACGCTGGCGTATCTGATCCCCGCAATCCGCAGCGGGCGGCGCGTGGTGATCTCGACGGCGACGAAGTCGCTGCAGGAGCAGCTGTTCGAAAAGGACGTCCCGTTCATCCAAAAGCATTTCGCGCCGGAGCTGAAAGTGGCGGTGATGAAGGGCCGCGGCAATTTCCTGTGCCGGGAGAAGGTTCACCGGATGGCCGGCCAGCCGGTGTTGAAGGGCCTCGATGAACTCGACTGGTTCCAGCAGATTCACGACTGGGAAAAAGTGACGGAAACGGGCGACCGCGCGGAACTCAACTTTCTGCCGGATGATTCGGACCTCTGGCAGCGGCTCGATGCGCGGCGGGACGCCTGCTCCGGATCGAAGTGTGCGGAATTCAATCGCTGCTTTATTACGGCGATGCACCAGCGCGCTGCCGAGGCTGACCTGATCATTGTGAATCATCATCTATTCTTCGCCGATCTGGCGCTCAAGCAGGACGACTTCGGCAGCGTTCTGCCGGAGTACGGCGCAGTCGTGTTCGACGAAGCGCACGAGATCGAGGACGTCGCCAGCGAATATTTCGGCCGGCAGATTTCGAACTATCGATTCGAAGAGCTGGCGCGCGATGCCGAGCTGGCCGTGCGCGTGACGCGAACCGGCGGCGCGGGCCTGCTGCGGCAGGTCACGCGGATGCGCGAGCGCGCCCGAAGTTTTTTTGAGGCGTTCCCGGCGCGCGAAGGCCGCTTCCCGTTCGACCAGACACAGCGCGCGGGGTTCCTCGAGCAGAACCGCGAGGCGTATGATGCCCTGCTGAACGCGCTGAAAAGTCTGGAAGCGGGCATCGCCTCGCTGCCGGCGAAGCCCGAAGAGCTGTTGAATATCGCCCGGCGCGGGATGGAACTGCGCGCCGAGCTGAACTTTTTGTTCGAATCGAGCGAGGGCAACTTCGTGTACTGGTTCGAACGCCGCGCCAAGGGCGTGTTTGTTGCGGCTACTCCGATCGACGTGAGCGCGCTGCTGCGCGAGCGGCTGTTCGAGTCCTTCGAAACGATCGTGCTGACTTCGGCGACGCTGGCGGTCGGAGGGCGCTTTGATTTTCTGAAGCAGCGCCTCGGCGTGGACATGGCCCGGGAGCGCGTGCTGGAATCGGAATTCGATTTTGCCACGCAGGCGCTGCTCTACATTCCCGCGGCGCTGCCCGATGTGCGCGACCCTGCGTTCCCCGAACGCGCGGCGCAGGAGATTATCCGGCTGCTCGAAATTTCGCGCGGGCGGGCGTTCTGTCTATTCACTAGTTATGTTCAGATGAACGACCAGTATGAGCGCGTGCGCACCCGCGTGCATTTTCCGCTGCTGATTCAAGGCTCCGCGCCGCGTTCGGCGCTGCTCGAAAAGTTCCGCAACACGCAGGGCGCCGTGCTGTTCGCAACGTCGAGTTTCTGGCAGGGCGTGGACGTTCGCGGTGAGCAGCTCTCCTGCGTGATTGTGGACCGGCTGCCGTTTGCCGTGCCTTCCGACCCGATTGTTGCAGCGCGCGTCCGCGCGCTGCAGGAGGATGGCCGCAACCCGTTCGCGGAATACCAGGTGCCCGAGGCGGTTCTGGCGTTGAAGCAAGGTTTCGGCCGGCTGATTCGTGCGCGCAGCGATCGCGGCGTGCTCGCCATCCTCGACAACCGTATCCAGCGCATGCAATATGGTAAAATCTTCCTGGAATCGCTTCCGGCGTACGCCACCACCCGGGACATCGCCGCAGTCGAACGGTTCATGCAGAAATCGAGCTAGAAGGCTCTTGTGTCCGTGAGGGCATGCGTTTCCATTTTCAAGGAGGATCGCGCGGGGGGCAGTTTTTCCTGCCCGCGAAAGGGAAACCGATGTTTCAAGTCAGCGTCGACGAGAGTTTTTCCGCAGGGCACGCGCTGCGCGGATACAAGGGGAAGTGTGAGAACCCGCACGGCCACAATTACAAAGTGCAGGTCACGCTGGAGGGACTTCAGCTCGATGCCATCGGCCTGCTATATGATTTTGCGCACTTGAAGCGAGTGATGCGCGATGTGATCTCCGGCATGGATCACAAATTCTTGAATGACCAGGCGCCGTTTGATGTCATCAATCCTTCCGCGGAGAATCTGGCGAAGTATTTTTATGACGAAACCACGCGGCAACTGAATGCAATGCCCGAGGGCGCGCGGATCATCCAGGGGGAGAGCACGCGCGCAGGCCTGCCGTGCATATTCGTGCGCCTCACGGGATGCAATCTGCGGTGCACGTGGTGCGACACGGCGTATGCGTTTCATGGCGGCACGAAGATGAGCGTCGAGGAAATCCTCGCGCGCGTCGAGGAATTCTCCGCCGCCGTGGCAGATGGAGCATCCGGGAAAATGGGAGCCACGCGAGCGATCTCTCTGGTTGAATTGACCGGCGGCGAGCCGCTGCTGCAGCCCGATGTGATTCCTTTGGCGCAAAGGCTATTGGACAGTGGTTATACCGTGCTCATCGAAACCAGCGGCGAGCGTACCATCTCGAATTTGCCGCGAGGAGTGATCAAAATTGTGGATGTAAAGTGTCCCGATTCAGGCGAGCCGGATACATTCCGTGTGGAAAATCTAGATGCGCTTGATCGCAAGGATGAAATTAAATTCGTGGTTTCCGGCCGCCGCGATTATGAATTTGCGCGCGATTTCACGCTCCAACATGGGCTGGCCCAACGCGTCCATCAAGTGGTATTTTCTCCAGTGCACGCGGACCCGAAAGGTTCATGGCCCGGGATGAAAGCACAAGAACTCGCGGAATGGATTCTGGCTGACGGGCTGCCCGTGCGGCTCGGCGTGCAGTTGCACAAATTCATCTGGCATCCGGCCACGCGCGGCGTATAGTTGCCGGGGTCTGAAATGGCATCCAACGAAGAAGAGGAGGCAGTCACCCGAGACGATGAGCAGGCAACCCAAGGCGGTGATCTTGGTGAGCGGCGGGATGGACTCCTGCGTTACGGCAGCGATGGCGCGCCAAACGCATGAAATTGCCCTGTTGCACGCCAGTTACGGTCAAAGGACCGAGCGCCGCGAGCGGCGGGCCTTCGATGAGATCGCGGATTTTTATTCCGTGAGCGAGCGGCTGGCCGTACAACTGGATCACTTCGTGAAAATCGGCGGTTCGGCGCTGACCGACATGCGAATCGCGGTCCCGGAGGGAGAAGCAGGGACGCCAATTTCCTGCAACGAAATTCCGTCCACATACGTCCCATTCCGTAACGCCCATTTTCTTGCGGTTGCGGTAAGCTGGGCAGAGGTCATCGGCGCCAGCGCTGTGTTTATCGGCGCCGTTGCGGAAGACAGTTCGGGCTATCCGGACTGCCGGCCGGAGTATTACCGCGTATTCCAGCAATTGGTGCGTGAGGGAACGCGTCCGGAAACGCGAATTGAAATTGTCACGCCGGTGATCGCTATGCGTAAGCGAGAGATCGTGCAGCGCGGCGTAGAATTGGGCGCGCCACTCGATCGAACCTGGTCCTGCTACCAGTTTGAAGACGAGGCCTGTGGCGCGTGCGATAGTTGCCGGTTGCGCTTGAGTGCATTTGCCGATGCCGGTATAACCGATCCTATCGCCTATCGGGCCCGAGTTGAGAGATAATAGAAACACCGCACGGACAATCCCCGGCGGATCTGCGCTGCTTAGGAGGCAGTTGATATCATGATCAGGAACCGAACGAAGGCATTCTGGATGGCAGTAATGCTCTCGCTAATGGCCGGGCCGCTGGCGCCGTGGCTGGCCACTGCCGCCTACGCGCAGGGCGCTAGCGAATTGCAAGGCACCGTGACGGACACCGCTGGAAAGCCCTACCCCGATGTCACTCTGGTCATCACGAATGTCGCGTCGAATAAGACCATCGAGGCCAAGACGGACGCCAAAGGACACTATTCGGCAGGCAGCCTTGCCGCAGGAAGCTACTCCATCGACTTGAAAGTAAAAGATCAGGTTATCTATCAGACAGGCGTGAAGCTTGCCGGCGGGAATGTGCCTGCTTTTGACATCAACCTGGAGAAGGAAAAGGGCGCCGTTGAAGAAGCCGTGAAGCGGGCGGAGGCGGAGAAAGGGTTTCAGGCATTGAAGTCGCATTACGATGCGGGTCTGCAAGCCATTAATGATCTGAAGGCGGCCCAGGCTCAACTTGCCCAGACGTCCAAGGACCAGCAAGCTCCCATTCAAGAAAAGATCGCAAAAGCTGGCACCACGGCCGTGACCGAGTTGGATGCCGCCCAGCAATTGATGAAGCCGGAAGATCTGAACCGAGCCATCGTCCTATCCCGGTTGGGAGAGGCTTACGAAAGCATGAACAAGTGGCAGGAAGCGGCCGACACGTATCAGAAATCCATCGCACTGAAGCCTGATGTGGCCAGCAACTACAACAACCTGGGAAACGACCTGGCCAAGCTCGGGAAAGTCGACGAGGCAAGGGCCGCCTATCAAAAGTACGTCGACCTTGACCCAACTAATGCCGCGCTCGCATGGCGCAACTTCGGAGTCGTCCTCTATCAGGCGAACCGCATGAAGGAAGCCATCGAACCGCTGCAGAAGGCCACGACGCTAGATCCAAAGAATGCGCAGGGCTGGTATCTGTTGGGCGTCGCCCTGGTCAACACCATGGAGTTCAAGACCGAGGGCGATAAAATGACCCCGGTGATTCAGCCCGGCACAATTGAAGCCTATCAGAAGGCAATAGAGCTCGATCCGAACGGGTCCATCGGCGCACAGGCCAAGCAGGGGCTCGAATCGTTGCAGGCCATGGGAGTCGGCGGCATTTCCACGAAAGTCGGGGAGGCTCCAAAGCCAAAGCCAACGAAAGGCAAGAAGTAACTCTCGATTTTTCTGGCGCATCTTCGGGTCGGCAATCCCGGCCTGAAGATGCGTGACTTTTCTTCCATCTCCCTGTCCGGTTTTCACCTTCAAGTTTTATGGCTTGCCTGAGCGGGTTCGTGTGTTCGTTGCCCGGGATCTTGCTGTGCTTTGAGATCGCCGCTAGAAATGGGTAAGCGTGCCGGTAATCTTTGTCCGGCGCAGCGCCAAGAAGAAGATTGCGAAGGAGGCCGGCAGCAGGATAGCCGCGAAAACCAGCAAGGCCCCCAGTGACGGCCATAACTCCCGCAGAGTGGCATGGCCCAGCAGCGCTGCGCGCATTCCTTCCAGAGCGTAGGTGACCGGCACCAGGCGCGCCACCTGCTGCAGCCATGAGGGCAGCACCGACACCGGATACATCATTCCCCCCACTACGGAAGAAAGGCCGATCACCGCCCAGTTCAACGGATTGCCGCGCTTGAAGACCAGCAAATAACTCGCGCTCAGGATTCCCAGGCCGGAAAACGCAAGGATGGATGCGGCCAGAAGTAACAGCGCGCCGGGCCAGTTCGCCTCGCGCAACGGAAAACCGAACAATGCCGCACCCCAGCCGAGGTAGATCACCGTGCGCAACGACAACAACGCGAAAGGATACAGGCTCGATCCGGCCAGGATCACCGGAAGCGAGGTCTGCGTGACGAGCAGATTTTCGAGCGTGCCGTTTTGCCTGGCGTCCTGCAAACTGTTGTCAAATGTATGGAGGGCAACGCTCAGGTAGTCGAAGAACGCCAGTCCGACCAGGGCGAATGAAAAATAAGTTCCGCCCTGCGGCAACGCCCGCTCCAATTGCGGGCTTTCGATAAATCGCGAGAGGAAATAGAAGCCGGCCACGCCAAACAGCGTCTCGAACAGCTCCAGGAGGAAAGCGGCGCGGTAACTGCGCGCGACGGCGAAATCCCGGCGGAACAGCACCGCCATCTTGCGAAGCGTTCTGCGAAAATGAATTTGGCCGCTCACAAAGCCTGCACCTCCGGGCCGTGCGCCAGAATTTCGAGCGAACCCTCAAGCGTCTCAGCGCCAGCCGCGGCCTTGACCGCCGAGGGCGTGCCGCAAATCAACATTTGTCCCCGGTCGAGCACCACAATCCGTTTGGCGAGCTGTTCCACCTCGGCCAGCGCGTGCGAAGCGAACAAGACGGTTGTGCCAAGCTCGCCGACGATATGCTGAAGAAGAAAGCGCCGGAATTCCGCCGCGGCCAGTGGGTCGAGGCTGCGGGTCGGCTCATCGAGAAGCAGTACCGAGGGCTGATGAAGCATCGCGCGCGCCAAGCCCAGCCGGTGAATGTTCCCGGTCGAAAGCGTGCGCACCTGGCGGTCCAGCAGCGCGCCCAGACCGAGCAGTTCAGCGAGGTCCCCGATGCGCCGGGACGCATCGGCGCGCGACATGTTGTTGAACTCCGCAAATAGTTCGAGATTTTCGCGCCCGCTCAGACGCGCGTAAAGGCACGCATCGGCGCCGGTGTGATATCCAAGCTGGCGGCGAACCTTTGCGGGCTCGCGAGCCACGTCGAAACCGCAGACTTCGGCGCGTCCTCGCGTGGGCAGCAGCAGCGTCGTGAGGATGCGCAGGAGTGTGGATTTACCGGCGCCGTTGGCTCCGACAAGGGCCAGCACTTCACCCGGCTTCATATCGAAGGAAACTCCGCGCAGGGCGGGTACGGTCAGCTTCGCCACGGGATGTAACAGGGCCCGCCATCCGGCCAGGGCGGGCGGAAAATACTTTTCGAGATTCTCGACGCACAGCGCAGGTTTGGTCACGTCGAGCCGTTATATCGCGGCCAGCGCGCCGGAGCAAGACCTACTCTGGCGCGGTGGCAAGGCCCTGCCGAAATTTGAGCATGGCGAAGTGCGTATGTGTGCCGGAGCGAAACACTGTGAGTATTGGATCATTTGGGAGTGTGAGATTGGAACCTAGTGCCTTTTGGGTGTTGAAACTTCTTGCCCGGCCCCCTACACTCTTTGAGGTTATTACTGGGACGTGTGGACGCTTTCGTCGCATGGGAAATCGGTTTTGCGTGAGATTGGATTTCCCGGCCTTGACAGCAGCGCAAAAACTTCTGAGGGTGTAGCGGCCTGGGCCCAAATGAATCGGCGTGGATTAAATTGTTCTAATAAGACTTTGCCGTAAACCTATTCGGTGAGGACGAAAATGAAACCGAACAGTTCTTGGCGCATCAGGCTGACCCAAATTCTACTTGGCCGCGCAATCGCGCCGCGCGGGACACTCGCGCAGGGACAGGGCGACCGAGGACATGATCTCAAGGGATGGGACGGCAAGGCCCCGGAAAACCGGCCGGTCCACCTGACGACCGATTGGAGCCACCGGCATCTGGTTTCTCTCCCCCCAAGAATTTGATGCAGCAGTTCCAGCTCTCGGGGGAACGTGCGTTACGTGCAGCAATCGGCACTAAAGTGGCAGAAGAAGGGGGGCAGATTACTTGAACATCGACAAATCATCGAGAGACAAGACGCCCGGAGCGGCGGTTACGCCCAAGAAGGTGTACAAGGCGCCATCGTTCCGGTTCGAACCTGTCTTCGAAGTATCGGCGCTGGCGTGCGGTAAGGTTTTCTCTACACAGGAAAGTTGCCACAACAACAGGAAAGCTTCCTAGCCCTCGGCGGACGCGCGCCTATGAATGGAAGAGGGAATGTGCCGGCGGCACTGGCGAATGGCCTTGCGGGCGAAGTTGTCCGCACATTCGGCGAAGTGCGCCTTCGTGTTTTCGGCACCAGCATGGCGCCGTCTATCCTTCCAGGTGATCTGATTTCCATCCGACGCGCCGGCCTGCGCGAAATTTCTCCTGGAGAAATCGTGCTTTTCTCGCAGAAGGGGCGATTGTTCGTCCACAGAGTGGTGCGCAGCGCGGAACGTCTCGACCATGTGTGCCTGATCACGCGCGGCGACCGGCTATGCCACAACGATCCCCCGGTTTCGTCTTCCGAGTTCCTCGGACGCGTGATTTCCGTCGAGCGCGGCAACCGGCGGATCGAATCTATCGCCCAGCCGAGTGGACGGAAACGAGTGATTGTCCGTCTTCTACAGACTTCCGATTACGCGACGTATGCGTACGTGCGGCTGGCTGCGCTTTGGGGAAGATTCCGTTCGAACCGTTCATCGAACAGCGATCCATTGACTGTCATTCCGAACGCAGCGAGGAATCTCTCAGAAGGCTTTTCTCTGTCACACCAACAGGGCAGAGAGATTCCTCGTCGCTCCGTTCCTCGGAATGACACCGAAAGGGCTGTTGGACATCCTGAGAGGGCACTCGAATGCCAGGTGTGATGGCGGCAGCGCAGCGCTCCGATGTGGTGGTCGAGATCGGCGGCCTGCCCATACGGTTGCGTTGCGACGACCCTGCCTTCATTCGCCTGATTATCGAACGCTACGCGGGTTACGTGAGTTCCTCGAACGACACCGGCTTCGAATTTGACATTGAGCTGGCACCGCCGGGCGCCGAACCCAGGGACGAAGATGTTCGAGTGACATGGGATTCCGGCCGCTGGCTGATGGAGCGCGGAGATTTCCGCGCCGAATGGAATCCGTCGGCGTCGCGCGGGCGCATCCAGCAAACCAGCAACCCTTACTCGCTCGATTCCGTGCTGCGCATCGTGCACACGCTTCTGCTCGCCCGGAAGGGTGGTTTCCTGGTGCACGCTTCGAGCGCCATACGGAACGGCCGGGCATTCCTGTTTCCCGGCGTCTCCGGCGCCGGGAAGACCACGATGGCAAGACTGGCTCCTCCAGACGCCACCTTGCTTACCGACGAGATTTCCTATGTGACGCGGCAGGATGACCGATATTTTGCGGTAGGCACGCCATTTTTCGGCGAACTGGCCCACGCTGGAGAAAACCTGCGCGCGCCCATCGAGGCTTTGTACCTGCTCGCCAAAGGTTCGGAGAATAAGATCGAGCCTGTCGCCGGGACCGATGCCGTCCGCGGCCTGCTTGGGAATATTCTTTTCTTTGCGCGGGATGCTGAGTTCGTGAAGCTGGTCTTCGACGCGGCCTGCGATTTTGTCAGCCGGGTGCCCGTGCGGCGGCTGACGTTTGTGCCGGATTCGCGCGTGTGGGAGCTGATTGTATGAGCGAAAAGCGCTATGTGGCTCGAAGCACGGCGATCGCCTCGCGCGTGCTGGGCGATGAAACGATGGTCATGTCCGCCACCGACTCCACCCTATTTACGTTGGACGAGGTAGCCACGGTCATCTGGGAAGCGGCGGACGGCGCGACTCCGCTCGAGGAAATTGTCACGAAGAAGGTTTGCGCGCAATACGACATCACGCCGGAAGTGGCCTTGAAGGATGCGGAAGTCCTCGTCGAACAACTGGCCAAGCATGGCCTCCTGCTGCTTTCCGACAAGCCGATTGCCCAGCCCGCCAGTTTGCCAAGGGAGACGCCATGAGTAGTCTAGTCGAAGAAATGGTCGGCAAGGCGCTCCAGAGGGGCATTCCGCTCAGTGTGCAACTAGACCTGACCTATCGCTGCAACGAGCGCTGTGTCCATTGCTATCTCGATCACCACGATCACGGCGAGATGACCACGGCGGAAATCAAAGACCTTCTTGACCAGATGGCCGATGCCGGCGTTTTCTATCTGACCATCAGCGGCGGCGAAATCATGATGCGCCGGGATTTCTTCGAGATTCTGGAGTACGCCCGCGCGCGGACCTTCTGCATCAAGCTCAAGACCAATGGGATCTTGATACGGAAGAAGGAAGCAGACCGCATCGTCTCCCTGGGCGTGGAATCGGTGCAGGTCAGTATCTATTCGCATCGCCCCGAGGTTCACGACGCCATTACCAAGCTGCCAGGATCGCTCGCGCAGTCGATCGAAGCCATACGCCGGTTACGGGCGCACGGCATACACGTCATCATGGCCAATGTGCTGATGGTACAAAACGTCCACGATTATCACGGCGTGAAGGCGTTGGCCGCCGAACTGGGCGCGCAGTTCATCATCGACCCTACGATCACACCCATGATGGATGGTGACCGGTCCATACTTGGTTTGAACGTCGACGAGGCCGCATTAAGGGAGGTATTTCAGAACGAAGCCCTCACCGGTAATGCGGAGGAGTTTTGCGCACCTCCGCAAGGTCCGGATGCGGAGGCCCTGGACGCTGTGCCATGCAGCGCGGGCCACACGGCTTGTTATGTTTCTCCTTATGGGGATGTTTATCCGTGCGTGCAGTTTCCTCTTCCCAGCGGCAACGTGCGGCGCATGAAGTTTGCCGACATTTGGCGCGATTCTCCCCAGCTCAAAGAGGTCCGGTCGATCAAATTGCGTGACATGCCAACCTGCTCCCAGTGCGCCCATGGCGCGACCTGCACGCGTTGCCCGGGGCTTGCATACCTGGAAGGAGACATGCGCGGACCCTCTTATCAGGACTGCGAGAAGTCTTACGCGAAGACCGGGATTTCATCGGAGTACCTCGAAGCCAGGAAAGCGTCCCCGCAGCCGCAGCGTTTGCAGTTGGTCCAAATTCAGGGTTTGCAACACGCCGCGCAGAATTTAACCGCCCGAGTGACCGAAAGCAGCGCGCTGGGCGCCTGATTTTTCAACCCACTTGGGTCAGACCCTCCCAAAAAGACGCGGCGTTTCCGCCCTCGTCACGGCCTGGCGCCGATTGCTTGCCTATCGTTGCCGGCAGATTTCGGCACACGCGCCTATTTTTCCTCCTCTGACAATCCGGAATCCTGCCAGAATAAGTGTCGCGATGAGCGTGAATCCAAAGTGGAGGGAAGGATTAAGTCCGGAACTAGAGTTGATTTTATGCGCTGCTCGTAAACGTCCGGATGAAACGGCTGCCGAACGCATCCGCGCACTTCTCCGCGGCAGATTGAACTGGTCCGGCGTCGTGGCGGCTGCGTTCCAGCACCACGTTGCGCCGTTCCTTTATGAAAATCTGAGCCTCGCCGGAGAAGAACTCGTGCCGCCTATTTGGCTGGAAAGTTTGCGGGAGCGCGCGCGGGAAGCATCGGGATTGGCTTTGCTTCTTCTCTCCGAGCTCTTGCGTATCCACAAAATCTTCGAGCGCGAACAGTGCCTGTTGATTCCTTATAAAGGGCCCATCCTGAGCTGGCTCGCCTATCAGAACCTTACGCAGCGGACGTTCATTGATCTGGATTTTGTTTTGGAACAGGAACACATTCCGCGCGCAACGGCTCTGCTGGAATCCGCCGGTTTTCGCGCTGAATTTGGATTGCAAGAGCGGCAGGCGGGCCGGAGCGGTCCCGCGCCCGGTCAGTACGGTTTCTTCCGGGAAGCTACGCGCGCTCAAATTGAACTGCACACGGAGCGCACACTTCGGTATTTCCCCACTCCGTTGGACTTCGACGAAATCAGACGCCGATTGATCACCGTCGAAATCGCCGGGCGGAAGATGCGCACGTTTTCAATCGAAGACACGCTGGTGATGTTGTGCGTTCACGGCACAAAACATTTCTGGGATCGCCTGGCGTGGATCGCCGATGTGGCCGAACTCATCACGGCGCAGCCGGTGGACTGGGCGCTGGCCATGCAGATCGCCGCGGAAATGAAGTCCACGCGCGTGCTCTTGTTGGGACTTTATCTGGCGCACGATCTGCTGGGGGCATCGCTGCCGCAGTCCGTCTTGGAAAAGGCTCAGCGGGACTCCAGCGTTCGCTGGCTCGCGAACAAAGTGCGCGAACAGTTTCAGGGGAACTCCGATGCAAGCCCCGGGGTATTGCCCCGCGCCGTATTCCGGCTGCGGTCGCGGGATCGAATCGGGCCTGGGATGCAGCATTTGGTGCGGCTTGCCATGAGCCCTACAGAGCGCGATCGCGAGAGCGTCCGCCTGCCCAGGGCGCTGGCTCCCCTTTATGTGCTTGTGCGTCCTTGGAGGCTGCTGCGGGAGTACGGCTGGGGTCTTCGGCGGCGGCTTAAGCCGGACCTTGCCATATATGATCCGACACCTCAAGAAGTCGTTGACCACATGCTTCAGTTTGCGGGCGTCCAGCCGGGCGATGTGCTTTATGACCTGGGATGTGGTGACGGAAGGATTGTCGTAACGGCAGCGGAGAGATACGGCATCTGTGCCGTGGGGGTGGACATCAACCCCGAGCGGATTGCCGAGGCTCAAGCGAATGCCCGGCGGCATGGAGTCGAGAGCCTGGTGCGGTTTCTCCAGCAGGATGCCAAGAGCGTGGATATTTCCGAGGCAACGGTCGTCACAATGTATCTAAGCGCGGATGCAAATTTGAAGCTGCGGGAGCGGCTGCGTTCCGAACTTCAACCGGGCGCGCGAATCGTTTCGCGAAATTTCCGAATCTATGGCTGGCCTCCGGAGCAATTTGAGGAAGATGTGTTCCCCAATGGAATCCGGACGTCTCTCTACCTCTGGAGGATCAAGGAACCGTCAACGAACGATGCAACGCGGGGATACGCGGTGCGTTCGGCCGGTAATTTGCAAAAGGATGGGTCCTGAGTCTTGCCTCCAAATGACCTGCCGGATTGGGAAATGCCGTCTTCGATCAGCCGCGGCGAGTGATTCCTTCTCCTCGCGCCTGCATCCCCTGTTGCCGGATGCGCGACCTGAGGCAGTTTTTCCCGCTTTTCAGTTGCGTACGGATAGGCAGTCGTAGCAGATTACCTGCGGATGCCTGAACCATTCGCCAATCCCACCCGGCGTTGGGCTGTGATTGCCCTCACGACGGCAGTCGCGGTCTGGCTTATCTATGCAGCCGTGAACCACGAGCGGGCCAGCCACTACGGCGCATCTTCGAAACCGGACGATTGGTCCCGCGCCTCCAAGATCGAACCGGCAAACGCGGAGAATTGGTACCGCCTGGGACGTTACCGCCATCTTGATTTCGACCATGCCGATCTCCCGCTGGCCATTTCCTATTACCGGCGTGCCGTGCAACTCAATCCCCGATCTGCTTTCTACAAACTCGATCTGGCGAGCGCGCTCGAGATGTCCGGAAACGACATAGAGGCGGAAAAATACTATCGCGCGGCCCAGGAGAATTATCCGATTTCAGCGGAAGTCTCCTGGAAGTATGGGAATTTCCTTCTCCGGCAGCAGCGATTGCCGGAAGCCTATGCGGAAATTCACCGGGCAGTCGTGGTGGACCCAAAACTGCTTCCTCTTGCGGTGTCGCGTTCCTGGCACAGCGATCCCGACGTGCGTGTGCTGCTCGATAAAGTCTTGCCGAACACACCCGCGGGAGATTGGGAGGCGCTCTCCTTTCTGGTCCAGGCGCAAGAGGGTACGGCAGCTCTTGCCGTGTGGAATCACCTGATCGCGCAAAAGCCCTCCATCGACTGGAGGAAACTGTTTGCGTTTACCAACATGCTGGTCAATCAGGATCGCTTCGAAGAGGCCGGTTCGGTTTGGCGCGAGGCGACGGCAGCCGAAAAAGTTTCCTCGCCCGCATCGGAGGGAGGTTCACTGGTCTTTGATGGGCGATTCGAGAGAGATCTTTCCGGTGGCGGCTTCGGCTGGCGTCAACAGGACATCCCAGGCGCCGACTTCGATTTCGACACCAGTGAAAAACACTCTGGTACACGCTCGGCGCGGATCGTTTTCGATGGGACGCAGAATCTTTCCTACGAGCATCTTTATCAAATAGTGCTCGTTGCGCCGGGCACGCGGTATCGCTTCCGAGGTTTCCTCCGCACGGATCAAATTTCGACTGATAGCGGCATGAGGTTTGAGATTCGCGATCCGCGCCGGCCGCAGGATCTGGATGTCCTGACTCCAAATGAAAAGGGCACCGAACCATGGACGCTGGAGGAGGTCGAGTTCACGACCGGTCCGCAGACGCACCTGATTCAGATCCTGCTTCGGCGGCTGCCCAGCGCGCGCCTTGATAACAGACTCAACGGCACGGTGTGGGTGGACGACGTGGCTGTTCTTCCCGCCGGATCATCACGATGAAGGCGATACGCATCGGCATCTGCGCGCTGGTCACCATCGCCGTGCTTGCACACGGTGCGGTCGAGCCCTGGTCGGAAGCGGTGCTGGAAGCGGGCGCAGCCGTACTGCTGCTTGTGTGGGCATGGAGATCATCGATTGGCAGCGAGTACAAAATCGTTTGGAATCCGCTCTTGTGGCCGCTTTTCGGTCTGTGGGGGGTGGCGGCTCTGCAGTTGGCAGTGGGTATCACGGTCTATCCGTTCCTGACTCGCATGGAGCTGCTCAAGTATTCCGCACTGCTAGCTCTGTTTTTTCTTTGTGTGCAATCCTATCGAACACGCGAGCACTGGCATGGATTTGTCTGGTTCTTGCTTGTTCTTGGATTTGGGGTGTCGTTGTTTGCCATTTTGCAGCACTTCACATTTAACGGAAAACTATACTGGGTGCGCGAACTGCACTACGGCGGGATTCCTTTCGGTCCTTACGTCAATCGAAATCACTTCGCGGGCCTGATGGAATTGTTGATCCCGCCGGGCCTTGCCATCCTGATTCTGAGAGCCGAACGGCGCGACCAGTTGCCGTTGGTCACTTTGTTCACTTTGCTTCCCATCGGGGCGTTGTTTCTTTCGGCTTCGCGGGGCGGCATCATGAGCTTTCTGGCTGAAATGGGCTTGCTTGCCATCTTGATCATTTTGCGGCGAAGAGAAAAAAAAGAATTGGCTGCGGCGGCCTTGGTTGTAATTCTGGCCGCAGTGCTTGTGTCGTGGCTGGGCATTGGCCGGGCGCTTGAGCGGTTCGCCAGCTACAAAAGCCTGGAGGTCAGCGAAAGCCGCAGGGTTGAAATGCTGCATGGGACCTGGAGGATTTTCCTCGATCACCCAATCGCAGGAACTGGATTGGGTACGCTGCAGGAAGTGTTTCCTCTCTATGAGACCATATATGACGGCCTAGTGGTAAATCACAGCCATAATGATTACGCAGAGGCCCTGGCAGAGATAGGCGTGATCGGTGGGCTGTGCGGGTTGGCATTTCTGGTCTTGTTGTTTTGGACTGGCTGGAAGACTCTTACCGTGGATCGAGAGGCGACGAACCTCGCCTACCATGCCGGCGCCTTGGTTGCTTGTTTCGGCCTGCTTGTACACGCAACCGTGGATTTCAATTTCCATATTCCCTCGAACGCCCTGATTTTTCTCTTGCAGGCCGCGCTCGCGACGTCCTTGACTCCATCTTCTCTCCCTGAGCGCAGGCGATGAATCTCCTAACGTTTCGCACGGCCAGGGCGTTGACACGATGTTTCAACGCGGTGTACCGATGCGAAACATTCTGTTTTCCCTCGAACAAACACGCTTGACACGAAAAAAGTGTCTGTATAATGGCTATCGCGTGGGGGAATCTATCTGATGACTCAACAACGGCAGGGTGTATACTGCCCGCTAGTGCGTTTGTCTAGCTGGGCGGCGATCTTTTTTCTGCTGGCAGCTCCAGCAGCCTTCTCTCAAAATCAAATACCACCGTCGCCAAAGCTCGGGGCTAAGGCGGAGGTCAACGATCGTATTGCGCAACTCGCGCTTGCCAATTCCGCCAAGCTAGGCGATTACGTTATTGGAAGTGGCGATTTATTGGGCATCGAGGTATTTGATGTGCCCGAACTCTCCCGGGAGGTTCGCGTTAACGAGACCGGTTTCATTTCACTGCCGTTGATTCCCGTGAAGGTGAGCGCCATCGGGCTGACGACTTTCCAACTCCAGGACAAGCTCGCCGAATTACTGCAGACCAACGGATTGGTATCGACGCCACAGGTCACTGTTTCGCTGAAGGAGCAACGAAGCCAGCCGATTACAGTGATTGGAGCGGTTAGGTCCGCGATGGTGATTCAGGCGGTTCGTCAAATGACCCTGCTGCAAGTGCTTTCTCAAGCGGGCGGTGTCGCAGACGATGCCGGGACTACCGTCATTATCACACGCCCTCCTTCGTCATCACCAGATGCAGGGGACCCGCATGCGGGAACTGCTTCCGGTGAATCTCAAACGTTTTCGATTAGTTTGACGGACCTGCTGGAGTCGGGTGATTCACGATTTAATGTTCCGGTTCTAGGTGGTGACGTCATTTCCGTGCCGCGGGCCGGAATTATTTATGTAGTTGGTGCGGTGAACCATCCGGGTGGGTTCGTGATGCAGAACGACCGTGACCACATGACCACCCTTAAGGTGCTTTCTTTGGCCGGTGGACCAACCGGGAGTGCCAAGATGAAACAGGCGATCATCCTGCGTAAGAATCCGGACACTGGCAAGCGGGATGAAGTGCCAGTCAATTTAAGCAAAGTCATGCACCTCAAGACCGAAGACGTGATGTTGCAGGGTAGTGACATTCTTTTTGTTCCGGACAGTTCCGGGAAAAAGGCATTGAACCGCGCTGGCAATGTTGCTATTGGACTCACGACCGGCCTTACTCTGGTCACTGCGGGCAAGTTATAGACCGCCACGAGGAGTGCGAATTCGATTTGATGCCGTGGAGCAAACGAAGATCTTATGGATGAGACAAACAATTTAGCACCGCGTCAACGCTCTACCGGCGGCGCCTCAGATTCGCTCCAGAACCGTTCACCGTTTCTGGCTATGGACCTGATGCCGCGCGAGCCTCACCTGCTCGACTATTTGATCGTAGTGCGCAAGCATCAGTGGCTGATTCTATTTTTCCTGCTGGCGATCGTTTCGATCGTCACGATCGCCACTGTCCGGATGCAGCCTGTGTACGAAGCCACGGCGAGAATTGAAATTGACCGCGAGAGCGCCCCGATTCATTTCTCTGATTCGAATGCGGACGAGATGTATGAAGATTTGGAAGATTACATCATGACGCAGTCCAAGATTCTCCAGAGCGAGACTCTGGCGATGCTGACCGTTAAATCCATGGGTCTGGATCAACTGCCGCAATTCGGTGGTCACCCGGGAAAGCCGGTAAAACCCGCAGAGCCGGGAAGTGATGCCAGCTTGCAGCGGCCTGCGGCCCTGGGCGCATTTCTCGGCGGCCTGGCCGTCAAACGGGTGCCGAATAGCCGCCTGCTGGATGTGACATTCGAGGCCACCAATCCGAGTCTGGCCGCGCGCGTTGTCAATGCCCATATTAACAATTTCATCGAGCAGAATTTCCGAAGCCGTTTCGAAGCCGCGACGCAGGCTTCGAATTGGCTTGCCGGACAGCTCAATGAAATGAAGATTAAGGTGGAGAACGCCGAAGACGCGCGCCTTGCTTATGAACGAGAAAACCAAATCTGGACGATCGACGAGAAGAACGATATTAGCTCGCAAAAGCTGGCAGACCTAAACAAGCAACTGACCGATGCGCAAACGGACCGGATCAACAAAGAGGCGGTTTATCAGCTCGCGCAAGCGGGGAATTATGATGCAATCTCCGCCGTTCGCGAAAGTCCCGTCATTCAAGACATTCTCAAACAGCAAAGCACGTTGAGCGCTCAGTACACCGACGCTGTCAACCAGTACGGCCCCAAGTATCCCAAGGTTGTCCGGCTGCAGGCGCAGTTGAAGGATCTCGATCAACTGGTTGTGCGTGAGAAGACGAATATCGCCAACCAGATGGAAGCGCAGTATCGCGGCTCACGGCAGCGGGAACTTCTGCTGCAACAGGCGCTGGACCAGCAGAAGACGGAAACCAACCAGATGGCCGAGAAGCTGGTGCAGTACAACATCCTGAGACACGAAGCCGAGGCGAACAAGCAGTTGTACGACGGGATGCTTCAGAAACTGAAGGAAGCGGGTATTACCGCGGGTTTGCGTTCTTCGAATATTCGAGTGGTTGACCCTGCGCTGATTCCGACCGGGCCTTCGCGTCCGAACAAGACGAGAAACATCATGCTGAGCATCCTGGTCGGGCTGATCGGTGGGATCGGTCTGGCGCTTCTGCGCGAGTATATGGACAACACCGTGAAGACGCCGGACGACATCGAAACGATGGCCCGGCTGCCAACGCTGGCGGTTGTGCCGGCCCTTTCCAGCGCCAATGGGAAACGCGGCGGGCGATTATCGAAATTGTTGAAGTCCCCGGTAATCGCCGGTAAGGAAGGCCGGGCGGAGCTGATGTCGCATAACATGCCGCAATCGCAGATGTCGGAAGCGTTTCGCGCGCTGCGGACGTCTTTGCTGCTGTCGCAGGCCGATCATCCTCCGCAGGTCATTCTGATGACCAGCGCGTTGCCGCGTGAAGGGAAAACGACCGCAGCAGTAAACCTGGCAGTTACGCTCGCGCAACTTGGTGACAAGACGCTGCTGGTTGACGCCGACCTGCGGAAACCCGGAATTAACCGGGCGCTGAGTCTTGTTGACGGCAAACACGCCGGTTTGAGTTCCTATCTGGCTGGCGTATCTTCGCTGGATCTGATCACCGTGCCACACCCGGCGATCACGAACCTCGCGGCGATTCCGACCGGGCCTATTCCGCCCAATCCAGCTGACTTATTGTCTTCGCACAGGCTGATGGAACTCATCGCCGATCTCCGTTCCCGGTACAAGTTTGTCGTGATTGACTCTCCGCCGATTATGGCTGCGACGGATGCGGTTATTCTTTCGGTTGTTGTAGACGGCGTGTTGCTGGTGGTGCGCAGCGGCGAGACGCCGAAGGAAGCGTTTACACGCACACGGGATCTCTTGGGGGGCGTGAAATGCCACATGCTCGGTGTAGTGCTGAACGCCGTGGATGCCAGTTCGCCCGACTACTACTACTCGTATCGGTATTATCCCTATTCCTACGGAGGTTATGGCCGGGAGGAAGACGGCAAGAAGTCGCGCAAGTCGTCCCATCGAGCCGAGCATTCAGAGTCTCAATTGGGCCAAGACTAGGCTGCATGGAGGATCCGATTTGGTTTATTTAATTACTGGTGGTGCAGGTTTTGTGGGCTCGCATCTTGCCGAGCGTCTGCTCGAGCGTGGCGACGAAGTCCTGCTTATGGACAATCTTTCGACCGGCAGTATGGAAAATATCCGCCACCTCAAAAAGTATGACCGGATGCACTATTTTCTTGAGCCTCTCGAAAACCGGCAATTGCTGGCGGAGCTTGTGGATGAGGCCGACGTCATTTTCCACCTGGCTGCGGCGGTCGGCGTCAAGCTAATCGTCGAAAGCCCGGTGCGAACAATCGAAACCAACGTCAACGGCACACAAATGGTGCTCGAGGCCGCCTGCAGGAAACGTAAGCTTGTCTTTACCGCCTCGACTTCCGAGGTGTATGGAAAGAACATCAATGTGCCTTTCCATGAAGACGCCGACCTGGTGCTCGGTCCGACTACCAAGGGCCGCTGGAGTTACGCCGCGTCAAAGGCGCTGGATGAATTCCTGGCTCTCTCCTACTGGAAGGAAAAGAAGCAGCCGGTCGTGATTGCACGGTTGTTCAATACGGTGGGACCGCGGCAAACGGGGCGTTACGGGATGGTCATGCCGAATTTTGTGGGCCAGGCGTTGGAAGGCGCGCCCATCACGGTCTACGGCACGGGCCGGCAGTCGCGCTGCTTTTGCGACGTGCGAGATTCCGTCGAAGCGATTCTCCGGCTGGTTGCGACCGACAAGGCGGTTGGCGAAGTGACTAATGTGGGCACCGACCACGAAGTGACGATCGAAGGCCTGGCTCACATGGTCAAGGAGCGGACCGGCAGCTCTTCGCCCATCCAGTTTATTCCCTATGACGAGGCATATGAGCCCGGATTCGAGGACATGTTCCGGCGGGTTCCTTGTCTCGACAAACTGGAACGGCTGACCGGCTTCCGTCCCAGGACAACGTTGCCGGAAATCGTGGATCGAGTTGCATCCCACCTTCGCGGCAAGCGCGCCGCCACAACGCATGTGACGGTCGGCATCGCCTCAGCATGAAGTAACTGTGGTGTGCGGCTCGAACATTTTCGACCAAGAAGAGAGACCGCGCAACTCGCTCATGAAGTCGAGCACAACACTTTCGGTTATTGTTCCCGTCTATAACGAGCAACATCTGGTCGTGCCCAGTATTGTTCGCCTCCGCTCACTCGGCGAATCGCCGTTTCTGGACCGCGTCAAGGTGATTGTGGTAGATGACGGCTCGACCGATGAAACAGCCGCGGCCCTGGAGAACTTTAAGCATTCACTCGCGGACGCGCCGACAGAGAAGCTCGAGTGGGTTTTCCTCCGCCATGAGTCCAATCTCGGAAAGGCTGCTGCGATTCGCACGGGGCTCGTGTATGCGGACACGGAGTTGACCGTAATCCATGATGCGGACCTGGAGTATCATCCGCAGGATCTGATCAAGATGGCCAACGTCTTCTTCCAGGAGCACGCCGACGCCGTTTTTGGCTCTCGTTTCTTGGCGGGCGAGTACCGGCGCGTACTCTTCTTTCGACATGAGATCGGTAACCGTTTACTTACGCTGATGAGCAACATCGTTTCAGATCTCAATCTGACTGATATGGAGACGTGTTACAAGATGGTGCGGACTGCATTCCTGAAAAGCATTCCGCTCGTAAGCCGTGGTTTTGAAATTGAACCTGAGATAACCATCAAACTCGCCAAGCGTGGCGCACGAATTTTTGAGGTGCCGATTCGATACTCTGGCCGAACCTATCAGGAAGGGAAAAAGATAAGATTGAAGGACGGTTTTCGCGCCCTTGCCGCAATCGTTCGCTTTGCATGCTCCGACCATGTCTATGTCGAAGACGAATATGGCAGCCAGATTCTAGGAAGGTTGAATCGCGCACCGCGCTTCACTCGATGGATGGCCGACGTGATTCGGCCATACATCGGCGAGCGGGTTCTCGAGATCGGCGCTGGAACGGGTAACCTGACCCTCCAGTTGATTCCTCGCAAACTCTACTGGGCCAGCGACATCAACCCGCTTTATCTGACCTACCTGCAGAACTTGATTCCCAATCATCCTTATCTGCGCGTGGGCTACACAGACGGCGAGATGCATGACTCCTATCCATCAGAACAGAGATTTGACACTGTCATCTGTTTAAATGTGGTCGAGCACCTGGCAAATGATCTTGGCGCGCTGCGAAACATTTGGGAAGCTCTTGAGAAGAGCGGACGCGCGATCGTGCTTGTGCCTTGCGGGCCGAAATTATTTGGCACACTCGATGAGGTTCTGGGGCATCAGCGCCGCTATACGCGAGCCCAATTCACAGAACTTGCCGCCCAGGCCGGATTTCAAGTCGAAACCCTTTTGTCATTTAATCGCGCGGGTTCTCCTGCCTGGTGGTTGAACGGGCGCCTGTTGCGAAGGAAGACCTTCGGCTTGTGGCAGATCAAAACGTTGAACTTCTTGACACCGTTGTTCCGGGTGATAGACAGATTCTTGCCATTTCCTCCCCTCTCTTTGATCGCCGTGCTTAGAAAGCCGGGTTTCGAAACAGACCACGTGTCTTTACAATCCTTCCGACCAGAATCGGCTGTTCGCGGGGCGGCGAGCTAAGCATGTCGGCAACTGTGCCAGGCACGGAAGGAACGGGCGGTGCGCCCGATGCCCGGATTCGGTCCCATCTACTCATCCTGACTGCTGTATTTCTCATGACGTTGCCGTTTGTCAATCCCTTGGTGCATGGCGATGGCGTGGGATATTATGCTTACGCACGAGCCCCTTTAATCCAGCACAACTTGCGATTTGAAATGGATTGGCGCAACGCGAATCTTAGATTCTCGCAATCGCGGTTGACTCCAGACGGTAATCTCCTTCCGGATCAATACACCAGAGTTGGGTATGTGAGCAATTTGTTCAGTGTGGGGCCTGCAATGCTTTGGGCTCCGTTCATGCTGCTTGCTCATGCGACAGTTCTAATTGTGGATCGGTTTGGCGGGAATATCCCCGCAGATGGTTTTTCACTTCCTTACCGGGGCACTGCGGCGGTCGGCACAGCCGTGTATGGTTTTTGTGGGCTTTTGCTTTGCTACTCGTTAGCTCGCAAGTATACCGATGCCGGGTGGGCGTTGATGGCCACACTCGGCGTCTGGGTGGCCAGTTCCTTGCCAGTTTATATGTACTTCAATCCCTTTTGGTCGCATGCGCATTCTGCTTTCACCGTCGCGTTATTTCTCTGGTATTGGGACCTGACTCGCCCGGACCGCACGTTGGGGCAATGGCTTCTGCTGGGCCTGATTTCGGGCTTGATGCTCGATGTCTACTTTGTGAATGGCGTGTTCCTCCTCGTCCCGTTGGTAGAAGCGATCCAGAGCTACATTAGAGTCCTGCGGTGGAAGGACAAAGCGGCAGCTCTGCGCCAGTTCTCCGGGAACGTTTTTTTTTTGGTGACTTTGTGTATTACAGTTTTGCCGACGCTAATTACGCGTCGCATCATCTTTGGCGGAATGTTTCGGTTCGGTTCCTATTCAATGCTGCCGTGGGATTGGCGCGCTCCCCATCGCTTTTCAGTTCTCTTCTCCTCTGATCACGGCTTGCTAAGCTGGACTCCTCTACTGGGCATTGCCCTCCTGGGGTTGTTCCTGCCTTCCACCCGCGCGAAGACAGTCAAGGCATCTTGTGCGCTAGGAGCCGTGGCCTTCTACTATGTCATCTCGTGTTATCCCTACTGGGATGGTTTATCCTCGTTCGGGAATCGTTTCTTTATTTCTGTGACGCCAATTTTCGTCCTCGGGCTGGCGCTATTCCTGGAGCGAATGAGTAAGTTTTTCCGCTCCTTGAGAGCTGCCTATGTTACACAAGCTGCTTTGCTAGGACTTTTTGCCCTATGGAATGTAGGATTCATTTTACAATGGGGCACACACATGGTTCCCGCGCGCGGGGAGATTTCGTGGCGCGAGATGGCGCACAATCAATTTGTCGCGGTGCCATTGCGGCTGACGCATAGTTTGGAAACCTACTTCTTGCATCGTAAGGACATGATGCAGCACATTGAACAGGAAGACATCGAGCAGCAGAGAGGTCTCCGGACGGGGGAGGACTGAGTAAATCGTGGCTGCCACTCAGATCCAAATGGCGACGGTTGCGCAGACACGCGAGTTTCCCGTCGTGCACATTGCAGCCCGGCGCGGCTGGCTGGCGCTGGATCTCGCCGAATTGTGGGCCTACCGGGAGTTGCTCTATTTTTTCGTCTGGCGCGACATCAAGGTTCGATACAAGCAGACCGTGATCGGTGCAGCCTGGGCGGTTCTCCAGCCCGTGATGACGATGCTTGTGTTTAGCCTGTTTTTCGGCAAATTGGCGAAAATTCCTTCCCAGGGACTGCCCTACCCGATTTTTTATTATTGTGCCCTGCTGCCATGGATGTATTTCGCCACTGCGATGCAGGGCGCGACGAACATCGTTGTCGATCAGCAAAGGGTCATCACGAAGATCTATTTCCCGCGTGTCGTATTGCCGATTGCTTCGGTTCTATCGGGACTGCTGGATTTCGCCATCTCGTTCGCCGTGTTGCTGGGAATGATGGTTTATTACCGCATCGTGCCGACCAGCGCCGTGATCTGGCTGCCGGTCTTCACACTGCTCGCGGTCCTGACCGCTCTTGGCGTCGGCCTGTGGCTTTCCGCCCTGAACGCGTTGTACAGGGACGTCCGCTACGTCCTGCCCTTCCTGGTGCAGTTTTGGATGTTTGCCTCGCCAGTTGCCTATCCGAGTTCTCTAGTGCCGGAAAAATGGCGCTGGCTTTACGGATTGAACCCGATGGCGGGCGTCATCGAAGGGTTTCGCTGGGCGCTGACCGGACACGGGCAACCCCCAGGCATGCTGATGGCGGCGTCATCCGCAGCGGTTGTCCTGCTGGTTCTTAGCGGGCTGGTGTACTACCACGCGGTCGAGGGCACGATGGCGGATGTGGTCTGACCCATGAGTCATATTGCCATCCATGTTGAGTCGCTGGGCAAACGCTATCGGATTGGCGGGCGTGCGCGATACCTCACCATGCGCGACCGCCTCACGAACGCGATGACGGCGCCGGTGCGCTGGTTTGGTTCGAATGGCGCCAACGGCTCTGACGCCGGGCCGCGCCACATCTGGGCGCTTCGCAACGTTTCCTTTGATATGCACGAGGGCGAAGTGCTCGGCTTGATTGGACGCAACGGCGCCGGGAAAACCACCCTGCTGAAGATTCTTTCCCGCGTCACACAGCCCACCGAAGGCAGCGCGGAAATCCGAGGCCGCGTTGGCAGCCTGCTGGAAGTCGGCACGGGTTTTCACCCGGAACTGACGGGCCGCGAGAATACGTATCTGAACGGCGCGATTCTGGGCATGGGCAAGAAGGAGATCGAACGCAAGTTCGACGACATTGTCGCGTTTGCCGAGGTCGCCGACTTCATTGACACGCCGCTGAAGCACTACAGCACGGGAATGCAGATGCGGCTGGCGTTCGCGGTCGCCGCGCACTTCGAGCCGCAGATTTTGCTGGTGGACGAAGTCCTTGCCGTAGGCGACCTGGCGTTTCAAAAGAAGTGTCTTGGGAAGATGGGCGAAGTTGCTCATGCGGGCCGCACGATCGTTTTCGTTAGCCATCAGATGAATCAGATTCGCCGCCTGTGCGAAAAGGTGATCTGGATGGACGGCGGCACGATCCGGCAGGCCGGTCCGACTGCTGAAATTGTCGGCGCCTACGAGGCCGCCATGACATCAGGAACTGCGTCCAATGACGCAGATCGCGGCGAGAAAGTGCACTTCCTAAATTGGGAGATTCTGCAGCCACGAAGTGAATCGGCGCATATGTTGACGTCGTTCGGCCCGGTTAAGATCCGATTTATCGTGCAAGTCAATCAACCGGTCCAGCGGGGCCATCACGGTGTCGCCTTGTTCAACATGGATCGCCAACTAATGTGGGCTTGGGCGAAGGACGACGTTCGCCTAGAGCCCGGCATACATTCCTTCACGTATACGTTCCCGACACTTCCACTACGCCCGGGCGCGTACGCTTGGCAGGTAAGCCTCTGGGAAGACAAGGAACTTCTCGAATTGTGGGATTGTCTGCCGGAAATGAACATTGCGACCAAAGTTTTCCAGCACCCGAGGGACGAATGGAACGGAGTTTTGAACGTGCCTTGTGATTTCACCATTCGCAATGCAGAGGAGGCCCCCATTGCCGCAAAATCGAGTTTTTGACATGCGGATTGCCGGGCACTGGACGAAGCAAGAATCACGCTCATGTGGGAAGCTTTCGCCACATGGAGAACACAGCTGGGACTGGAGACCGCGCGGGATGTCGGTTGTGGGGTGAGGCAACAACATTATATGAAAGGGTGTGCCGCCCAGCCATACGAATTCTAGATAATCTGATGATTCACTTCATTCGACAGTTACTCTCAGCGGCTTTCGGTGAGAAACGAGTCGATTGTTGGCTCGGTGCCGTAGATTGTATTTTCCATCGCCAGCCGACTACGGGGTTCGGCGGACCACTGAACGGTTCTCGGGCGCGCTTGAACGCATTTGAGGAGTTGAAACGGCTTTGCTCTTTCAACGCAGTCGTCGAAACCGGCACATACCGAGGCGAAAGCACCCTTTTCTTTGCAGATGCCGGCTGTCCCGTCTATTCCAGCGAAGTGAACCCGCGATACTTGGGCTACGCCCAGTTGCGACTCTGGGCCCGGTCCAACGTGCATTTTTGTCTCGGGGATAGCAGGCAGTTCCTTCGTCGGCTGATCCAAGATTCGACCGTGCCTAAGGATAGAGTATTCTTCTATCTAGATGCGCATTGGCACGATGACCTGCCGCTCCGGGAAGAGGTTGACTTAATCTTCCGTCATTGGACCCGACCAGTAGTGATGATAGACGATTTTCAGGTGCCAGATGATTCTGGATACCAATTTGATGACTACGGAGGGGGGAAAAAGCTGTCCCTCGAGTACTTAAACCCTATCGCCCACCTCGGGTTCATTCCTTTCTTTCCGGCGTTGCCGTCGTCTGAGGAAGTCGGCTTAAAACGCGGGTGGGTAGTCCTGGCTGGCGATGGCTTTTCCATTGATCAACTGCGCGCAGTCGCTCAACTTCGCGAATGGCGACAGCACAACGGGTGAACGTTGAAGAATCGAGTCTTGCGATTATTGAGGCGCTATAGAAGCATTCTCGTCGCGCCACGTGCTCAACTGGACGCCCCAAGTGGGATTGCTGGATGGGATTGGCGGAACTGTTGAACACATCCGTTCGCAGGTGACCGCATAAGAGATGCAGCTATGATGTATTGTTTAGGTTCTTCCTTGGGAGGTGTGGGACAGTGAAGTCCTGGAACATCCTCGTAACCGGAAGCAGCGGCCTGATTGGTTCCGAGGCAGTCGAATATTTTGACCGGCAAGGCCATCGCGTCATCGGCGCGGACAACAACATGCGCCGCGTTTTCTTCGGCCCGCCGGGGGACACGTTGTGGAATCTGGAGCGGCTCAAACGCGCCACGAAACGGTTCACTTCCACGGCGCTCGACATTCGCGACCGCGACGCCATCATGGCACTGTTCCGCGAGTATCGCTTCGACTTGATTATCCACTGTGCCGCGCAGCCGTCGCATGACAAGGCGGCTGACATCGCTCTGCTCGACTTCGAAGTCAACGCGCTCGGCACAGTGAATCTTCTCGAGGCCACGCGCCAGCACTGCCCCGAAGCCGCGTTCGTCTTCATGAGCACCAATAAGGTGTACGGTGATGCTCCCAACGAAAAACCCCTGCGCGAAACGGAAACGCGCTACGACTACTCGGATCCAGCCGATTTTGAAGGCATTGACGAAAATTGCCGCATTGACCGCACGATGCATTCTCTGTTCGGCGCTTCCAAAGTTGCCGCCGACATCTATGCGCAGGAGTACGGCCGGTACTTCGGCATGGGCGTCGGCATATTCCGCGGCGGATGTCTGACCGGGCCGTCGCACTCGGGCGTTGAGTTGCACGGGTTTCTCTCCTATTTGTTGAAGGTCGCTCTGTCCGGCCGGACCTATACCGTATACGGCCACAAAGGCAAGCAGGTCCGCGACAACATCCACAGTTTTGATGTGGTGCGCGCGTTCGAGGAGTTTGCGCGCAATCCGAGGCCCGGCGAGGTCTACAACCTTGGCGGAGGCCGCGCCAACAGTATCTCGATGCTGGAAGCCATCGCGCGAATAGAAACGCTGACCGGGAGGAAAATCTCTTGGACCTACTCGGAACAGGCGCGAAGGGGCGATCACATCTGTTACATCTCCAATCTGGCGAAACTGAAGAGCCATTATCCCGGCTGGAGCGTAACGCGCAGCCTCGATTCCATACTCGAAGAAATGGCCGTCGCAGAGCGCGAACACAGCCACAAAGTCGGAACGTAGCCCGAGGCGACGATGATTACTTTCTTTGCCACACCCAAGCCGTTTCGCGGACATATCGGTATCATTCAGCGCAACTCCATCGAGAGCTGGAAGCGCATTCACCCCGCGGCCGAAGTGATTCTGTTCGGTGACGAAGAAGGCGCCGCCCAAGCCGCGCGGGAACTTGGAATTCGCCACGTGCCCGGAGTGCAGCGCAACGCGCACGGCACCAAATACCTTTCTCCTATTTTCGACGGGGCGCAGGACCTCGCGCACCACGCCTGCCTCTGCTACATCAACTGCGACATTATTCTCCTTTCGGATTTTCGCGTCGCGGTTGAACGCGTGACTGCTCTGGGCGGCAGATTCTTGATGGCCGGGCAGCGTTGGGACACCGACATCACCGCGCCGGTCGACTTTTACGCTGCGGACTGGGAAGCGACGGTGCGGCGCCTTGCGCTCGAAGCGAATCACCAGCGCCCGCCGCAATGGATTGACTACTTCACCTTTTCGCGCGGCCTCTACTATAAGAATACGCCTCCGTTTGTGATTGGCCGCCCCGGCTGGGACAACTGGCTGGTATGGCATGCGCGGGATTCCGGTGCGCGCGTTGTGGATGCTACCGCCGTCGTCCAGGCCGTGCACCAGAACCACGATTATTCCTATCATCCCGACGGCGCGGCCGGCGTCTGGCAGGGCGAGGAAGCACAGCAGAATTACGCGCTACTGGAAGGCGGGCGTTGTTTTGCAACTATGGAAAACGCAACGCATCGGCTTACCCCGCAAGGCCTGCGTCCGAACTATCATCATTGGGTGGTGCAAACCAAACGTAAGGCCACAGCGGCTCGCAATGCGGTTTGGTTTGGTCTTCTTAAATTGACCCGGCCTGTGCGGCATCGACTTGGATTGCGGCAGCATGGCACCCCCGCAGCTCCAAGAGAGAATTGAGACCTTAATTGTCGATGAGGACACCATGAGTTCTGTTCAGAAATTGGTGGGACGGGCGCTGAGAAAGGCGGCGCGAATCATTGACCCGCCGGAAACGATCCGTCTCATCAACGATGAATACATTTCCTGGCTGGGTTACGCGAACGCCGGGATGTTGGAGAGGGGGAATCTCCACTCCATCGATTACGCTATCGGCCATCTTCCCAGTGCAGCGCCGATCCTTGAAATCGGGTCCTTTTGCGGGCTCTCCACGAATGTGATCACACACCTCAAGCGCAAGCACGGAGCGAAAAATCCGCTCATTACGTGCGACAAGTGGGAATTTGAAAACGTAGATGGGCGCTCCAAGATTCCGAATTCGCCGGTTCTCTTTTCCGATTATAGAGCTTTCGTAAGAGATTCATACATTCGCAACATTCAAATGTTCAGCGGCGACGATTTGCCATTTACTTTTGAGATGACGGCGGATGTATTTTTCGCCGCATGGAAGGACCAAAAAGACTGTGCGGATATTTTGGGCAGGAATTTCCGTCTCGGCGGCCAATTCAGCTTTTGCTACATCGATGGTAACCACACATATGAATACGCGAAGAGGGACTTTCTGAATTCCGATGCGTATCTCGAAACCGGCGGATTTATCTTTTTCGATGATTCCACTCTGGGCGAATTCAGCCTTCATAAGTTGATGCCCGAAATCATGACCTCGGGCCGGTATCACCTGGTTGCCACGAATCCGTACCATCTTTTTCAAAAGACCGGACCGGGCTCGTAGTTTTCTATCGTCAGTTTGCTGGAAAGATGCGGCAACCGCCCGCGTTTTGATTAGATGAGCGAGGAAAGCAGCAAGGCCATGTCAAAGCCGTATGTCAGCGTCTTAATCGACACGTACAACCACGAACGGTTCATCGAGCAGGCCATCACCAGCGTGCTCGCACAGGACATGTCCATGGCGGACGTGGAGATTGTTGTCGTCGATGACGGCTCGACCGATCGCACACCGGAAATCGTCCGGCGCTTCGAACCGCGCGTGCGATTGCTGCGAAAGCCCAACGGTGGCCAGGCCTCTGCATTCAACGCGGGCATCCCGGAGTGCCAAGGCGAGATCATCGCGTTTCTCGACGGGGACGATTGGTGGGCGAAAGGGAAACTGCGCCGCGTGGTCGAGGCGATGGAGCGCGATCGGGAAATCGGCATCGTGGGCCACGGCGTAACCGAGGCTTTCCCCGACGGACGCCAGCATACCGAAGTGCTGCGAGAGGCGTCGCGGTTCCGCGTGGATTCAGTCGAAAATGCGCGGACCTTCCGCCTGCGCAAGAATTTTCTTGGCACGAGCCGTATGACCATTCGCGCCAGCGTAATCCCCCGCCTGCTTCCCGTACCCGAGCGGCTCCGGTTCGAAGCGGACGAATACCTGTTCACTCTGGCGGCGGCCTCGGCCACCACTTTGATCCTGCCTGAGGCGCTGACGTTTTATCGCATTCACGATGCGAATCTTTTTCAAACGTCCGGATTTCAGGAAGATGCCATGCGGCGAAAGCAGGGCGTCCTCGCGTGCCTGGCGCAAGAGTTGGGTCATCGGCTCCGCGAACGGGGACTGCCGGCCCCAGCCATCGAAATTGTTACCGAATCCGTTGCCGCTGAAGCCAATCAGTTGCGGCTCATGGTGGATGGCGGCTCCCCGTGGGAGACGGTGCGGACCGAATTCGCAATGTACCGAATCTTGCACGAGCGCGCTTCCTGGATGCAGCTATTTTTCAAGTGCGCGACCTTGCTGCCCGGACTCGTCCTCCCACCACGCCTGTTCTATCGCGCCCGGCGGTGCGTCGCCACAAACAAATTTTATCTGCGCGCCCGGAAGAATCTGCTGCCCATCCCGCAACCCGAGCACACCGTCCGGCAATGGAAGGCGGGCGTATGAATCTCGTTCAAGAATACGATCGCTGGCATGAGCGAGTGCAGATTCCGGTGCGGGGCCGCGGCCCCGTAAGGTTGCAATTTCTTGAGACGAGCCGCGCGACTAGGCGTTGTTTGCTTCCGTTTGCGCTGCATTATCTGTTGGTCGGACGAAAGCGCGGGCAAGCCAGATGAGAATCCTGATCGCCGCGAACGTGCCAAAGCGCCGCGAGGGCGGCGCGGCCGGGATCGCGTACGGGGTTGGCCGCGGTCTCGAACAACTTGGTCACAGCGTGGAATATCTGTTCGCGGGCGACCTCCCGGCAACTTCCCATTTACCGGGGCGGTTCGATGACATGGGGTTTGCGATCAAGCTGGCGCGATTTATCCGCCGCGATCCAGGCCGCTTCTCCGTCGTCAATATTCACGCGCCCGGTGGCTGCGTGTATGGCCCGCTGCATCGGATCCTGCCAGGGACGCGAAAAAATGGCCCCGCTTACGTGATGACGCTTCACGGCCTCGAAGAACGGCGCATCTACGGCATGGGCCGGGAAGCGAAGAAGGGCAAGGCTTTCCATTTCGATTTCAAGAATCGTCTCTGGCACCGGCTCTATCATCTCCCGCGGTTTTACCTGTCCATCAAAACGGCGGACCACGCGATTTGCTACGGTCGTGACACGTGGACCGTATTGCAGTTGAAGTACAACCTCGATCCCGGCCAGGTCTCCTATGTGCCCAATGGCGTCGAGGAGCGGTTTTTCATCCCGAGGGAGTATTCCCACGCTCCGTCCGCGCGCCTGCTTTATGCGGGCACATGGCTGGATCAGCGCGGCATCTTCTACATTCGCGACGCGCTGCGAAGCCTTTCGAGACGGCTGCCTGGGCTGCGATTGACGATTGCCGGTTGCGGGTCCGATGCGGCGCAAGTCAGGAATTTCTTCGATCCTGATCTGCGTCCGTTCGTACACGTGATCTCCATGGTTCCTGCGGACCAAATGCCCGCGCTGTTTGCGCAGAACGACATTTTTGTTTTCCCTTCCATCATGGAGGGAACCCCTCTCGCGCTTCAGGAAGCGATGGCTTCCGGCATGGCCGTCGTCACCACCGAGACTTGCGGGATGATCGATCTGGTCGAGCATGAATTCAATGGTCTGTTGGTGCCCCCGGCGGACTCCGCGGCCCTGGAGAACGCCATTTGGAGATTGAGTCAGGAGGCCGACTTGCGAGCCAAGTTGGGGCACGCGGCCCAAGAAACGATGCGGCGATTTACTTGGGCGCGAACGGTTCGCGGCGTGGAGGCCGCCTGCGCAAGCGCGCTGCGCAGGACCGGGCGAGAAGCGGATTTCCTGAGCGGACAATCCGCCGTTCGGTCAGAGATCATGGAAACTTCAGAACGCTGATCTAGTCAACGCGGTAGACTCGTTGATCCCCTTGTTCGAAGACAAGTGTGAGACCGGAAGGATGCTCGGGCAACTGGAAAGAACCATCTTCCGATTTCACATCCAGAATGTGGGTCACGTGCAAACTGGCCAGCTGGGCCATCACTTTCGGCACATCGGTGGCGCCCGGCAACGTCTGCTCTCCCCATCTCCCGAACGGCTTGATGTAAGGCTTATCGATGAAATATGCCGCAATTCCTTTATTGAGGATGAGGACTTTTCTGACGGAGGGTTCACTGTTGATGTAGTCGAAGCTCGCGAGGTGGGGCGTCTCCTGGAAGCTTCGCTTCGCTTCAAAGGAACTCGACAGGGCGGCATGCACGTCTTCCACCCTATCGGAAGAGATCATGAACATTCCATAGAGTATGGAGATCGCGATGACCACCGCGGACAGAACCCGCGCATTCCGTGATACCGAGCGGGCGGTATATTGCCAACCGAGAACTCCGAAGATGGCGCCGATCACATAGATGTGGATCACGTAGCGTGAAACTTGGGCCGTGACAAACCATGCGGCAACCTGCAACACAGCGAATAGCAACATACCCTTTGTGAAAGCGTCGCGCCGGCGCGCGATCAGTCCGAACGGGCCCAACGCCCAGGGGACAAGTCCAATTCCGCCCGCTCCTCCAATATAGTTCGCGGTGTGGTAGGTTAGGTTGAATGGAAGAAGCAGAAAGTCCACGAAGCCCCCGCCCATCCCTTGCCCACTTCTTCCCATATTTTCCAACAGCCCTTGCATGACGGCAGGCAACATGTTCTTGGAAGTAAAAAAATGTAGTAAAAAGGGCGAAGGGGGATAGATCGGACAATCGTAAAAAATCCAATTTCGCAGGTAGAAGGGAGAGGCGATCGCAATCGCTACGGCACAGGAGATTCCCAAAGACTTCAAAATCGTCGTTAGCTGGCGGCGGCAGACCCAAACCGAGAACAGAAACGAGCAGAAAATCAACAGCGCCCAGGCAATGATTCCCGTGTATTTCGTCCCCATGGAGATGCCGCAGAAAATTCCGAACAATGCGTAATGCCCCGGCTGTTCTGCGTCGAAAGCCATGCGGGCCGCGGCAAGAACGAAACCGGCGAATAGGGCATCTAGCATCCCTCCATAAGCTCCCCGGTAGACAGCGGGCATAGCAGCGATTAGCGCGGCGGCCCACCATGCCCCGGAGGGGTCGAGACCCAGGCGAATCGCCAAACTCGCGGCGATAAGGAGAACCGAAGCAAGGCTGACCACCGCGAAAAATCCGGGAGCGCGTTTCCCCCCAACAGACATGAGTGCCGCGTATTGGGTTTCGACAACCACAGGGAAATAGGTCAGAACCTCGTCGGGGACAGGTCGAATCACACCTTCACGCAGCCAGACCTTCGGTCCAAGGTAATGGTATGCAATCGTGTCGTTGGTGCTCAGGTCGCCAGTGGGCAGGGCAAGACCACCGACTGCGGTCACCAGAAGAACGCTGAAAATGATTGCGGCGGGGAAAACAGGAAGATGGACCCTTCCAAGAGCCGACCAGCACTCCTGGCCTGCACTTGCCAGGGAGCCGAAGGCGAGCAGCACGCCCGAAAGCAAAACCAAAAGTATGGCGGAACGTGAAAACCAGACCTGACCCACGCAGAACAAAATTGTTCCGAGCAATCCGAGGCCTGCCAGCAAAGTCAGGGCGAGACGATCTAGTTGCGAGAAACTCCTTAAAAACAGCCGGTGAACCAGACTCCCGAAACCCAGTGCAGAAACTACAAGGACGATATTCGCAACGATCGCCAGGAGCATGTTCATGGGAGGTGGTGGTGTCTGACGCTATTCAGCAGTTGTTGCGCGGTGCGCGATCCGAGTACGCGGACAAGGAAGAAAACGACGATTGCAGCGAAAATCCAGAGCTCCACCAGCCGAGGCCACAGAGACCGTGCAATCTCTACCGGCATCCCTCCACCCTGCATGTTTTTCTTGGTGAAATCTTCGGAAGATGTACGCATGGGCACTGCTACTTTTCGCAAAGTGAGGATACATCGTGCGACAATCGCAAGCAAGAGAGGCCGTCTACGCGTCTTGAGAGCAGTTATCGTTCCGCTCACGCCCCTTTTCATGCTCGACTCAACGCGTTACAGTCTTGGCGTGTTCTTTTTTCAGTTCGGCCCGTCTGATTCGCCCCAGCCGCCTCGTTTGTGATAGCTCTGGGTTGCCGAGGGGAAGCGGATCTATTGAATGAGTGGACCGCGCAGCGGCCGGAGGCCAGTATGGCCGATCCAGAGTCTGTCGGAAACGCTCGGGCGATCGCGCGAAAGTCTTGATTCGCAAGGGGCCAAAAGTTCCCGATGCATTGTCTTATCCCGACTTTGAAAATGCCGGGAGATACATGGCTGTTGATTAACTGCGCGTATTTTGGAGGATAGGCAGGACTGGGAATAATATCTATGCAGACAGATTCCGCCGCCACAGCGAGTTCGAAGGATTTGAAACGGGAGGGCCTGGATAGGCGCGCGGAAGAAGGGTGGCCCGTCTTTCGTTATTCTCTTTGGGCGTCCATGATCCTATGCTGGCTCGTGGAGGCCCTATCCTACCGGTATTCACTCTCTCCGGACGGGATCAATTACCTCGACATCGCCTCGGCATGTATGAAGGGCCAATGGACGGCGGCCGTGAATGCCTATTGGAGCCCTGGATATCCTGTTCTCCTGTCATTTTGGCTCTCTATTTTTCATCCCTCTGCTTTCCGGGAACTGGCGGCGGTCAAATATTTCAACTGCCTCGTCCTGGTTCTAGCGCTGTATTGCTTTGAATATTTTCTCCAGGGAGTTCTGAAATACACGCTACAGGCCGCAGGTGATGATCGGGAGGAAGGCCCCCTGCCGATCTGGGCCCTGCGGGCAACCGGTTACACTTTGTTTTTTTGGATATCGTTGTACCTGACCCCGCCAAGTCTCGATACTCCCGACGTCCTTGTTTTCGCATCGATTCTTCTTGCCGCCGGAATCCTCGTGCGCGTGGCCGCCGGGGCAGACGGTTGGCTGCGGTTCGCCGCGTTGGGGATCGTCCTGGGGTTGGGTTATCTCGCGAAAGCCATCATGTTCCCTCTGGCCTTTATCTTCCTGGCAGCTGCGCCTTTCGCTGTCGGAAATGTACGGCGAGCCATCCCTCGTCTTCTATTGGCGCTGATCCTATTTTCCGCCGTCTCCGCGCCGTTTTTGCTTCTGATCTCCAGAAGTAAGGGGCGTTTTACCTTTGGTGACTCCGGGCGAATCAACTATGCAGAGTACGTAAACGGCGTAAACTTATTTGTCCATTGGCAAGGGGAACCGCCGGGGACCGGCACACCCAAACATCCGACTCGAAAAATTCTTGAGACACCGCCCGTCTATGAATATGCGTCTCCAGTCACGGGCACGTATCCGCCGGGGAGCGACCCGTCATATTGGTACGACGGTGTCCGCCCACATTTCGAACTCAAGGGACAATTAAATGCTTTCCGGCTCGGGCTCGATGACTACTTTGAACTCTCCACGCGGCTGGGGAGTCTCCTGGCGGGACTTGTTGTGCTTCTACTGTGGGGGAATCGACTTCGTGACTTTTTGAAACGTTTCTGGTCGGCTGGTTTTTTGTGGATTCCGGCGCTTGCCGGATTGGCGGCGTATGCGCTCATCCATGTGGAGTCGAGATTCCTCGGTGGCTTCCTGATCTTGTTATGGGCAGGAACATTCTCGGTGGTACGCATTCCCCGAACCGAGGTTGGAACTAGGGTTTTGCGCTGCGTGATACTCACCATCGTTCTGCTCCTTGATGTTCAAATTGCGTGGTCGATGGGACACAGCGTCATCCGGTTAAAATCCTTTCACGTTCCCGAGGATGTGGAAGTCGCGCGTGAATTAATTCATGAAGGAATCGCGTCAGGAGACAAAATCGCCGTCGTTGGGTTCGTGGATCCTTATTGGGCGTATCTGGCCAAGGTTTCTATCGTGGCAGAAGTTTATCAGGGCGGCGTGGCCAGCTTTTGGGGAGCCGGTTCGGAACTGAGAACCCAGGTTCTGAATCTTCTCGCAAAATCGGGCGCCAAAGCCCTCGTTGCAAAGGATGTCCCTCCGACGCTTCTTGCGGACGGTTGGAGGCAGGTGGGCGCGACAAGCTATTTTTTTCTGGTCCTTCCGGGGCCTTAGATGGGTCTCTGCGCATGGCTACGGGTTCGGTCATCCAGATACATGGCTTGCAATTGATTGGGAATAGTTATTCTTGCGTTCGGGCATCTTCTCGCGTATTGCCGGACAGGTTAGAGTATTCCTCGGTTGAGGTTGACAGATATATTGTCTGGCAGTGTGACCGTCGGTTTTGTGTTGGATTGGTGGAATCAGTTATTGGGAAGGCTGGCGGGCGTCCGTGATCACGTTAGGTTTCAACTATTCGCAGATGCACGATTCCTCAGCATGCATTGCGCGTGACGGCGAACTGCTGTTTGCTGTCGCCGAGGAACGCATCAGCCGGATCAAGCACGATGCCGGCTTTCCGCGCCACGCCATCCGCGCCTGCCTGGAGTTCGCGAAGGTGCGTCCCGATCAGCTCGATTTTATCTGCCAGGGCTGGCCGGCTCCCGGCAAAGTCTTCGCCACGGATTTGAAGTGTTTTTTGCGGGGCCAGTATCCGATCACGTATCTGAATGTGCTGAATTCCGCGCGGCTGTACGCCAGCATGGCGCACCAGAACGGCGGATTCCGCAGCTTCACCACCCTTTTCGGACCGACGCGCGCGCAGATGCGTTTCGTGGATCACCATCTGGCCCACGCCATCAGCGCGTACGCGTACTCGGGATTCGACGACGCTGCGGTGGTCGTGATGGACGGGCGCGGCGCCTGGGAAGCGAGTTCAATCTGGTATGGCCACGATGGACACCTCGATCACGTGCTCACGATTCCTTGGCCGAATTCACTGGGGCTTTTCTACGCGCAGTTCACGCAATATCTCGGTTTTGTCCCCAATAGCGACGAATGGAAGGTCATGGGCCTGGCGCCCTACGGAAAGCCGGGCGTGAATCTGAACGAATTCATCTCACTGAATCATGAGTCCTATCGCGTCAATGCGCCGCTGCTGCTCGAGCGTAGCAACGGCACCTCGGCAATTGCCAAGCAGCTTGGCCCCGAACGCATGCCTGAAAGTGAAATCGACGAAAGTTTCAAGAACGTCGCGTTTGCCGTCCAAGATGCATGTGAAGCGGCCATGCTGGCGCTGGTGAAGCTGGCGACGCAAAAGACAAAGTGCCGCAACGTGTGTTTGGCCGGCGGAGTAGCGCTCAATTCGAAAGCCAACGGAAAAATTCTAGCCTCGGGAATGATCGACAAGATCTTTATTCAGCCCGCCGCTTCCGACGACGGTGTAGCTTTGGGAGCCGTTCTCGCCCCCTACATGGACAACGGGGGCCGGTTGCCGATGAATCCGCTTCGCCACGCTTATCTCGGTCCGGAATTTTCCGATTCTGAAATCGAAAAAGCATTGCGAACCTATAAGCTCCGCGCGACCAAGCTGGACCATGTAGCCGCGACGACCGCTGAAATGCTCGCCGCCGGGAAAATCATTGGTTGGTTTCAGGGGCGCATGGAATTCGGTCCGCGTGCGCTGGGTGACCGCTCGATCCTGGCCGACCCGCGCGATCCAGAGATGAACGCAAAGGTGAACAATGCCGTCAAGTTCCGCGAATGGTGGCGTCCGTTTGCGCCTTCGATGCTGAAGGAAGTCGCTGGAGAATATCTCGAGCACGCATGCGATTCTCCGTTCATGATCCTCACTAATCCGGTAAGGCCTGAGAAGCGCAGCATCATTCCCTCGGTCACGCACGTGGACGGCAGCGCACGGCCGCAAACGGTGGAAAAAGACATCAATCCCTTGTATTGGAATTTGATTAACGAGTTCGGCAAGCGTACCGGCGTGCCCGTCGTCATGAACACGTCGTTCAATTTGCGCGGCGAAGCGATCGTGAACACTCCGACCGATGCCGTGCGTACCTTCTTCAGTTCGGGGATGGACGCACTGGTTATTGGGAGCTACATGGTGGAGAAATAGTATGACCGCACCGCGCAGGTGGATTGGATCTCTCCTGCTGGGTCTGCCTGCGCCGCTGCGCTCTCTCCGGAACGTGCCGATTCTTGGAAATCTCGTTCACCGCTTGAGCCACCGGATTCTTCCGTCCGATGAAAAAGTGTGGGCTCGCGTCGAACGGGGTCCCGGGCAAGGACTGTGGCTCGAACTGAACCCTCGCACCGGCCAGCAATACCTGCACGGCGACGTGGAGCCCGCGATTCAGGAAGTTCTGGCGGAGAAGCTCAAGCCCGGCATGGTGTTCTACGATCTCGGAGCGAATATCGGTTTTTTCTCGCTTCTCGCAGCGCGTCTGGTCGGCGCGACAGGGAAAGTAATCAGCTTCGAGCCCGACCCTGAAATCGTGGGCCGCTTGCGCCGCAACATCGCGCAGAACGGTTTCGCGAACGTCACTGTGGTCCAGGCGGGAATCTGGTCGGCCAGCGGCAATGTGAATTTCGTCGCTGCGGATCTGTCGTCGCCGGACCGCGGCGTGGGGAAATTCGTCGCGGGAGAAGACGCATCGGCTGGGACGCCCACCCGCTGTATTGCACTCGACGATTTTGTCAGGGGCGCGCCGGCCCCGGACGCCATCAAGTGCGACATCGAAGGTGCGGAAGTGGAAGCGTTCCGCGGCGCGGAGAAGCTCATTGAGGCTCAGCATCCCTTGATCCTTTGTGAGATGCATTCGGACGCGAACGAAAGGTTCATGCGGGATTATTTCGTCCGTTTTGGATACGGTCTTGAATCCGTGGATGCCCTGCATGTTCTGGCAATGCCGCAGCCGGTGGGGAAATGAGTGCGAAGCGAATCGTGGCGTTGGTGGGCCGGCGCGATGAGCCCACCGACGGCGTAGCCGACTATTGCGCATGGCTCGGCGGAGCAATTGGGCGCTATGGCTACGAATTCGAAACGTTCCGCGTGGACTGGCTGGAGCGAGGCTGGCGAGCCGCGCTCGCGGACCTGCAAGAGAAATCCGTGGCCTGGCACGGGTGTTGGGTTCTGCTCCAATTCACGACTTTGGCATGGTCGCGACGCGGTTTCCCGCTGCAGGCTCCCAGGATTCTTGATGCTTTAGGGAAAAGCGGCGTGCATTGCGGGGTTGTGTTCCACGATTTTGAGCCACTCGGCGGCAGCCGATGGATTGACCACGCGCGGCACTATTGCCAGCTTCATGTATTCGAGAGCCTTTATAAGCGCGCGGAACGCGCCATTTTCGCCGTTCCGATCGAAAAGATTTCGTGGCTGCCGCCTCATCACGACAAAGCAGCTTTCATCCCGGTTGGCGCGAATTGTCCGGAGCCGCCGCCCGGTGCCTGGGCACACACTCATGGGGCGAGAACGATCGCCGTGTATGGCGTGACCGGCGGGACGCGAACATTGCCTGAGGTAGCCGATATTAGCTTCGCTATAAAGCGGGCGAACCGGGCCGTGGGACAGCTACACCTCATCGTGTTCGGTCGCGGATCGCGAGAAGCCGAATCGGCGCTGCGGGCGGAATTCGTGGGCGCGGATGTTGAGGTCGAAACGCTCGGACTGCTTTCGCCGGACGACATCAGCCGGACTCTGGCGCACGCGGATGTGATGTTGTTCGTTCGCGGCCAAATCTCCACCCGCCGGGGCAGCGCCATTGCGGGAATTGCTTGCGGCCTGCCGGTGGTGTGTTATGCAGGGCCTGACATGGGCTGGCCCATTACTGAGGCGGGGATTCTTCCCGTTCCCCTGGGTGACCGTGAGGCACTCTCCGGAGCCCTCGAGAAAGTGCTTTCCGACAACGCGCTGCGCAATGCGCTCTGCCAGCGCAGCCGCCGCGCGCAGGAGCAATATTTTTCCTGGAACGCAATCGCGGCCCGATTTGGTGCTGCTCTGCGGGAACCTGGCGGAGTATCGAGTGACGGAGCCGTTGCAGGGGCGGCGGGAGAGTTGCAGCCAGGCCCATGAATTACGCCTACGAGCGATGAGAGCATCATTGGCTAATCTTTCGGGTATTTCTCGCGAGACCTTGATCGGCAAATTGCTGCGCGTTCCGTTGCGTTTGATTCCCCGGAGCGCGGTCGTTCCCATTTTTCAAGGCCCTCTGCGAGGCAAGAAATGGATTGTCGGAGCTGGCAATCACGGCTGCTGGTTGGGAAGCTATGAACATGACAAACAGCGGCAATTCCAGAAAGCGATCAAGCCGGGAGACGTGGTTTACGACGTAGGGGCAAATGCGGGGTTCTACTCCCTTCTGGCCAGCATCCTGGTCGGTGAGAAAGGACACGTTTATGCGTTTGAACCGCTGCCGGCCAATTTGCGCAACCTGCGAAAACATATGGAATTGAATCGAGTCGGCAATTGCACGATCATTGAGTCTGCTGTGAGTTCGTCCGATGGAGAAGCGGCGTTTGACCCCTCCGCGGACCGCTATACAGGGCATCTCTCCGCAGCCGGCAATATTCACGTTCGGACAGTGACGCTCGATACGCTGGCATCACGGCATGAGATTCGCCCGCCGGACTTCATGAAAATCGATATCGAAGGCGCGGAGTACGATTGTTTGCTAGGTTGCGCGCAGACAATTCGGGCATATCGTCCCATCATCTGTCTTGCGACGCACGGCCGGGGAATTCACAATGCGTGTCTGAAATTGCTGGCCGAATGGAAATATGAGGTTGCATCGCTAGACGAACGCCCCGCCGAGCAGAGTGACGAGTTGGTCGCGAATCCAGGGAGCCAGCCTGAATAAGAGTTTCCATCTCGCAGCACGGACGTCTGTCCATTTGGATTTGAACCGAGGTGTGTCGGCTTTGGGTGTCATGCTGAGCCGGGTGCGCTCAGAAGGCAGCTTTGTGCGCGTAGACGAGCAATTCGTCGCCATCGGTCGAAAGCATCGCGCCGGGTTGGCCCGTGAGCGCTGCAATCAGGTTTTCGTCAAAGGGGCTCGAGCCAAATACAGGAGACAGCAACCCGGAGCGGGGAATGGCGTATTCGAAGAAGTCTATCGTAGGGGCGATCGGATGATCCTCGCCGATCCATTTCAACCAAAATCCCGATTTCGCCCTTTTCCCAGTGAAGTTCGGCAACACGTGGAATACGAAACCGTCCTTCGACAGCAGACCTGCCAGCAGGGAGAGCGAGTTACGGATGCCCGGGAGATGCTCCACAACGTGATTCGTAAAAATGATATCGAAGCTCGCTGGTGGAAGCGCATGCAATTCCTCATAGGAATCAATCACTTTCTGACCCAGGTTTTTTCTGCCGTGGTCAGCCCGAGGCTTCGATATCTCGAAGCCCGTGGCATCAAACCCGTGCCGTTGGAACTGGTAGGTTCCATAGGCCCAGGAGCAACCGAAGTCAAGCACGCGCCCAGCGGGACGCAGCGCTTTCAACACGCGGATTTTGTGATTGATGTCGAGAGGTGATCCGAGGAAATCGTTTTGCACAAGAGCTCGTAGCTCTTCAGGGGTGGGCAGGATCACTTGGGGCGAATCCTCAGCGAATTCTTGCTGGTAGTACAGGTCATGTTCCTGTGGAGTGTCGGTCGGCCAGCGGATGATCAGGTGGCAAGTTTCGCACTGGAGAATGTCCATGATCAGCTTCTTGCGATGAATCAGCCGTAAGGTGGAGGAAGGCCCGCAGTATGGGCAAACGCGTGGTTGCCGCTGCAAACGGTGACGAATCAGCTTGCGCGCGAAACGGAACTTTGCTTTGAAATCAAAGATATTCTCTTTGGACATGATAGTCCTTGATATTTCGTCTCGACGCTGGAAATTATACCCCAGCGAAACTGCCTCATGAGGGTTTTCGAGCGGCCGATGACATCTAAGCCCGGATTTCCGACTTGAAAATCGGCGATAAGATTGTAGAAGATAAGCGTCGCTTGTGATGATGCGTGAGCTGAACACATAGAGCCCTTCCGGAGGTGGAACAGGAATAGGGCGGCTGCCGCATGGTTCTATGTAAAGATAAAGTTGAAATCGGAAATTCAAGTTAATAGTGATAAATCATGAAGTGGATGCTACGCAGTGCGCTAATCCTGGCAATACTCGCCCATCTGGCAGTAATGGTTGTTGCCGGCAACCGAATCAATACGCCATGGAGTGCCGGCGGTGATACTGGCGCATATGTTGGGATAGCTCAAAACCTCATTGCAGGCGATGGCTACACGTTAGCGCATGAGCCTACCGCTTTCCGTCCCCCGCTATATCCTTTGCTCCTAGCATTGCTGATGCGCGTTTCTCCGATTCATTGGCCCGTCCTTCTACGAATCCTGCAGTTTGCAGCGTGCATTGCTACGGCGCTCATTTGCGGAAAACTGGCTGCACGATGGTTCGGGAACGATTACGCACTGCCGTCTGAGGTTATCGTATTGCTGTTCCCTACCACGCTGTTTTTCTCAGGGGAAATCTTGACCGAATGTTTTGCGTCCCTGCTTGTAGTTGCGTTCCTATTAGCACTTGACACTGCATTAAGAACAGAAGAAATATTCTCGCTCGCCACACTGGGGACTTTGGCGGGCATAGCAGCCCTAGAGCGATTCAACATGCTCCCGTTGATCCCATTTGCGGCCCTTGTCACGCTCATCTTTAGCCTGAAGGATACCGGATCATGGCGGCGGTCGGCAGTTGTATTGATAGCGGCGACAATTGTCCTTGCTCCGTGGCTCATTCACAACGCAATCGCATTCCATGGCAAAGCTACCTATTCAACGCATGGCGGGTTTGCCGCAGTCGAAGGCATTCTGATGCCGCTCGGCAGAACGCAGCCAGGCGAGGCAGAACCAATTAGAAATGCACTGGGATGGGGACTTCGGGACGTGGAAACAGATAAACCAACACGAGCAGGCCTGCGGGATGAGGCCGCATTAAACAGTCAGGCGTGGCATGTCGCTTCGATGCTGTGGTGGCACGCGGGATGGCGCGTTCTCCCGCTATTCACGGAAAAGTTTTCGGCGTTCTGGTTCTCAACCGATCAAGTATTCTACACTCAAAGCCTGGCACGGCGCGGTCGCCTTGCAAGAAAGGCAGGCGTGGCGGTCTATTGGGTCGCGCTTGTCCTCGCGGTATTAGGATGGTCACGATTGTGCAGGACAAATCCACGGATGGCGAAGTCCTTAATGCTTTATGCCGCCGTGCTCACTGCCTTTCACCTTCCGCTGACCATGAATACACGGTTGCGAGTTCCCTTATTCGATCCATTGCTGGCAACCCTCGCTGGGTGCTCAATTCATAGATCGTGGCTGAGTGAAAGCCGATGAAACCAGCCTCAAGAGGGGATGAGACTGGTCGTAAACCTACACAAGGAATCGACCGCCGGGAACTCAATGGGTTCACATTCGCACAGGGTGGACTGCCGTCTCTCGCTGGCGATGCAGTCGAACACGGGATGTCACACACCCCAGTGCAAGGTGAAGCTGCAAGACCCGTCCCCCGATTGCTCATCGTGACCTCGCACGTCGTGCAGTACTCCTCGCCAATTTTCCAGAAGCTGGCACAAGACCCGCGCTTAGAAATCCTGGTCGCCTATTGCAGCATGCAAGGTGCGGAATCAGGAGTGGATCCCGGTTTCGGCGTCGAAGTTACCTGGGATCAGCCACAGCTCGATGGGTATCCCTGGGTTCGCGTCCCGAATCGGTCGCCGCGCCCTGGAGTCGGCCGTTTCTTCGGCCTGCTCAATCCCGGATTGTGGAAGCTGGTCCGCAAAGGGAAGTTCGATGCCATCCTTGTCAGCGGCTATTTCTATGCGAGCGCCTGGCTCGCGATCCTCGCCGCAAAGCGGTACGGCGTGCCCATCTTGTTTACGACTGACGGGCACAATCTCCGTACTTGGGCCACACAGTCACGTTGGAAGCAGCGGTTCAAAAAATTTCTAGTGCGCCGCATCTATGCACTTGGGGCTGTCGTACTTGCAGGATCCTCCGGAACTGTTGAGTATCTGAAATCACTGGGGCTTCGGAAAGAGCGGATCATCTTGGTCCGAAACGTCGTGGACAACGCCTGGTGGACCAGGCGCGCGGTCGAAGTGGATCGCGATGCCGTGCGCGCCAGTTGGCAGATTTCCGCCTCCGCGACAGTGATGCTTTTTTGCGCGAAGCTGCAACCCTGGAAAGGGCCGGAGGACGCGCTCGAAGCCTTCGCCCGCGCGAACGTGCAGAATTCCTATCTCGTGTTCGCCGGCGACGGCCCGTTACGAACCTCGATCGAGCAGCGCGCTTGTGAGCTTGGTGTCTCAGAACGTGTGCGCATTCTTGGATTTGTGAACCAGTCGCAGCTCCCGTCCGTCTATTGCGCCGCAGACTTGCTCGTACTTCCCTCGCTGTACGAACCTTTCGGGTTCGTGGTGAACGAAGCAATGCTCTGCGGTTGCCCGGTCGCCGTCAGCGACCGAGTCGGCGCGAAATACGACCTCGTGCGCCAGGGCGAAACTGGCTGCATATTTCCTGCAGGGGATGTGGATGCATTGGCTGCGGTTCTTCGCGACGTTTTCTCGAACCCGGAGAAGCGGATCCGGATGGGAGCGGCAGCCCGCAAGCGCATGGAGACTTGGTCGCCGCGTGAATATGTGGATGGCATCGTGGATGCCCTGGAATTGGCCGCCAGGTCCCGCCAGCGGCAAGGGAAAAATTGACCGGCCTAACCGTTGCCGTTACTGAAATTCCCGCAAGTTTGGTCATTGTGGGGCTTGTATGTGCCGAGCATAATTCCAAGGAGACACTGATGGGGAAGAGTGGCTTGATATGCAGCTGACCATGGGGTCTGCAAGGGGCAAGCGCCAAATCTCGGGCCTTGTGATGGGCCTTGTTGTCCTCGGGCTCATCTGGGAAATTGCGGGCTGGATCATTTCCGGTCGGGACCAGACGCTGATCATGTTTGGACTCAGCCTGGTCGTTGTGGCGATTGTTGTGCATATCCTGAATGATTGGCGCTCCGGAGTTCTCCTTTTCTTGATCTGGCTCCTGTTCGAAGATTTGGCGCGGAAGTACCTCGGCAACAGTATGACGGTCTATTTTGCCAAGGACTTCCTGATTGGTGTTGCTTATCTCTCTTTCTACGCCGCCAAACGCAAGAATCAGGTGGAAGTGTTCAAGATCCCCTTCCTTCTGCCGCTGGCCATTTTCTTTTGGTTTGCGGTCATTCAGGTTTTCAACCCATGGTCGGCGAGCATTCTCTACGGAATTCTGGGGTTTAAGATGTACTTCTACTATGCCCCACTGATGCTCCTCGGGTATGCCATGATGGATAGTCCGGCGGACCTGGAACGTTTCCTTGTGATCAATATGACTGCGGGAACTGTCATTGCCGGGCTGGGGATTGCCCAAGCTGTGTTGGGCATCCAATTCCTGACTCCGGACAATATTGCGCCAGAGCTGTACGGATTGACGCACACGACGCGTTTTTCACCACTCACCCATCAAGCGGCTTCTATGACGAGCTCCGTGTTCGTCAGTGCGGGCCGCTTTTCCTGGTATTTGATTTTGCTTTGGATTCTGGCAATGGGCGCTCAGGGTTACATGTTATTGAGCCGCCGCCCCGGCGCCAAGTACGGATTTCTGGGCATCGGCGTGGTCACGGTCGCGGTCATGCTCACGGGTACCCGGACGCCTTTCGTTTTCGTGGTTGCCAGCGCGCTGATGATGACCGCAGCATTTCTGTGGGGCGCACCCTGGCGCTGGGGTCAAGGACACCGCTTGGTGAAAGCGCTTCGCCGGTCTTTTTTTATCGGTGCTGTAGGGTTGATTCTAATGGGGATAGTTTTTCCAACTGTGTTGGGAGCTAACTGGGCATTCGTATCGGAAACGCTGTCCTTTGGAGGGCAGGGCTCCGAGTTGCAGAATCGTAGTTGGGATTATCCGATTCGGAATCTGGAATTGGCTTTTCAGCACGAGCACTGGGTCGAGGGCTATGGTACTGGCATGAATTCGCTCGGCATGCAATATGTTTCGCGTTTTCTGAATGAGCCGATGCCCAACATCGGCGTCGAAAGCGGTTATGGTTCGCTGTTGATAGAATTCGGCATTTTGGGACTCATCCTGTGGATCACCTGGGTTATGGCTTTGCTCTGGTCTGCATGGCGGGTTGTGAAGCAGCTCCGTCAGACTGTGTATTTCCCAATCGGCTTCGCGATCTGGTGGTATGCTTTCGTCCTTCTGGTTCTGCTTCTCTATTTGGGCCTTTCACCGTACCAGAACTTCGTCAACAACGCCTACCTGTGGTTGTTGATTGGAATGCTGTACCGTTTGCCAAAGCTGGCCCAGATGCCGCAGCCCGTTCCCCTGCCCAAGCACGCACGCGGCATGGCGCGCTGGCAGCTTGCGACCGGGGGAAGATAGATCGTATGTGCGGAATTGCCGGAATCGTGACGCCGGGTTCGGCTGAGGCGTTGCGCCCGGCGGCCGAGAGCATGGCGGTGGCCATGTCGCATCGCGGCCCCGATAGCCAGGGAGTGCAAGGCTTGGGACCGTGCCTGCTTGTCAACGCGCGTCTTGCCATCATCGACCTCAGCGAGCGTGGCCGTCAGCCGATGTCCAGCGCCGACGGCAATCTCTGGATCACCTACAACGGCGAAACCTATAACGCTGCTGAGCTCCGTGCGGAGATGGAGAAGCGCGGTCATCAGTTTCATTCCACGACCGACACCGAAGTTGTCCTCCACCTCTATCAGGAGGACGGGGAACGGTGTGTCGAGAAGCTCCGCGGGATGTTCGCCTTTGCCATTTGGGATATTCGCGCGCAAAAACTGGTTCTGGCGCGCGACCGGCTGGGCATCAAGCCGTTATACTTTTATCGTTCCGGAAATCAATTGGTTTTCGCATCAGAAATTAAGGCGCTCCTGGCATCCGGACTGGTGCCCAGGCAGCTTGATCCGGCGGGTCTTCGGGTGTTTCTTCAACTCGGCCACATCCCTCCGCCTTGGACCGCGATTCGCGGTGTTATGCCACTTGAGCCAGGCCACATCGCAATCTGGCGCGACGGAGAATGGCGCACCGAAACTTATTGGACGCTGGACCCGCATGCCTCCGCCACGCCTCCGCCCGAACACCTCGCTGCCGGGCTCGCCGATGTCCTTCTCGACGCCATGCGGAACCATCTGGTCTCTGATGTTCCCGTTTTGATGTTCTTGAGTGGAGGAACGGACTCTGCTTGCCTGGCCGCGGCGGCCCGCCACGTCGGCGCTCAGAATCTCTCTGCCATGACCGTTGGATTCGGCGAAGCCGAATTCGACGAAACCGAGCTTAGCCGCCGGACCGCCCACGCGCTGGATATTCCGCTTCAGGTCGCCATGCTGGACGCTGGCCGCGTGGTCGCCGATCTCGACCATGCCATTTGGGCCCTCGATCAGCCCAGTGTGGACGGCCTGAATTCCTACTGGATTTCGAAGCTGGCTGCCGAGGCGGGATTCAAGGTCGCTCTTTCCGGGCAAGGCGGCGATGAACTGTTTGGCGGCTACGAATCGCTCGCCTGGTTCAAACGTTTCACGGCTGTCGCTCGCTGGGCCCGCCGATTGCCCGCCATGCCATTCAGCCGCATGTTGGACCAGCCGGCGCTGCCGTTTCGCTGGCGCAAACTTTCCTACTTGGTTGGCGCGCGCGATCCATTTGTCGCCTCGCAAATGGCCGTGAAATTCCTCTTTCTGGACCGCGATATCGCCGATCTGCTCTCAGCCGCGCTCGGCCGAAATGGCCATCACGCCGAAGCGGAGCATCATCTGGCATATTGGTCAAAATTTGTCGAACACGAAGACCTTCTCGAGCAGCTTGCCTTTATGGATATTCACACGCACCTGGAGCCGCGCTTATTGCGCGATCTTGATGCTACCAGCATGGCGCACAGCATTGAAGTCCGCCCCGTCTTTCTCGACCATCGGTTGGTTGAGTTTTTGCTCCCGGTGCCGTCCGAAACCCGCATCCAACAAAAACGCCTTCTTCTCGAGGCTGCCAGGCGTTTTCTTCCGCAGAGTCTCTTGGAAGATCTGGAAACACGCCGGAAACGGACGTTCACCTTTCCCTTCAAGCGATGGCTCACGCGCGATATGCATCGCACCATGCGGGAAGCGTTTTCATCGGAGCGTCTCCGGCGGCTCCGGGTCCTTGAATTCGGAGCGGTGGATCATCTCTGGCGCCGCTATGAGCAGTCAGAAGCTTCCGTGGGATGGTCGCGCATCTGGAGCTTGTTCGTGCTGGAGCGCTGGTGCGAAATCATGCAGGTCAGCCCGTAGGGCCGCGCCGCTCCATGCCCAGACCCCGCATCGCAGTGGTTTCCCCCTTCATTGACAAACGTCATGGCACGGAACGCCGCGTCGCCGAATGCGTCCAGAGATTGGCCGGAGAATATGAAATTCACGTTTACAGCAACCGTGTAGAGGATGTGGACCTCGACAAGATCACATGGCACCGCATTCCCGCCCTGCCGGGGCCTCACTTGTTCGGATACTTGTGGTGGTTTCTGGCGAACCACCTTTGGCGCTGGCGCGACTCCCGGTTCCGCGGTTTGGCGCCTGAAGTGGTCTATTCTCCAGGGATCAACTGCCTCGATGCCGACGCCATCTCAGTTCACGTGGTCTTCGCGCGCCTTCGTGAGAGTGTTCGTGAGCAAGTGCAGTTGTCCCGCAATCCGATGAAGACCTGGCCACAGCTCATTCACCGGCGTATTTACTATCGGTTGATTCAATTTCTGGAGGGCCGCGTGTATCCGCGTCCTGACCGTCCACTGGCGGCGGTCTCCCAGAAAGTTGCCGGTGACCTGAACCATTACTATGGCCGCACGGATCAGGTCCGCGTCGTGTATGGGGGACTCGATCTCTCGCGTTTCAATCCCGAGCGGCGCGTTTCCCTTCGTCCTGCCGCGCGCGCAAGGTTTGGTCTTGCCGAAAATAATTTCGTGTTGTTGTTGATCGGCAATGGCTGGAAAAACAAGGGCTTGCCGTCTTTGCTGGAATCTGCCGGCTTGTTGCGGGATTCGCGGCTGATGGTCCTGGTGGCTGGCCGCGATAATCCCGCTCCGTACAAGGTTCTGATCGAGCAGCATCATCTGGCCGGGCGGGTACAATTTCTGCCGCCGCGCCCCGACGTCGAGTTCTTCTATGCTGCGGCCGATGCCTATGTCGGTCCCTCACTCGAAGACGCGTTCGCGCAGCCTCCCGCAGAGGCTATGGCCTGCGGCTTGCCCGTCATCACTTCACGCAACAACGGCGGCGCCGAGATGATTTCCCACAATTCGGATGGGCTCATTCTCGAAGACCCTGAGGACGTTCGAACTCTCGCAGAATGGATCTGCAGGCTGCTCAATGATTCCGATTTCCGCCGTGGTCTTGCCGTAAATGCCGCGCGTACGGCTAGAAAGTTCACATGGGAAAATAACGCTGCCGAGATGAAAGCTGTGTTCGAACAGGCTCGCCTGAGCAGGGGAGAGCAGCGCGTCAGGCGGCGCGGAGGCTCGGGCGGAAAAAAATGATTATCGGATTGTTCACGGAAATACTTTCGGCCGGCGGCGTGCAACGCGCCGGGCGCCACGTGGCCGCCGTTGTATCGAAGTTTGCCGCCGAACGCGGCTTGGCGTGCCGTTTCCTGAGCCTCAACGATCCGCAGGGGCTGCATACGGTGCGCGTTGGACTGAGCGAATTGTCGGTTTCCGGATATGCGCACAGCAAATCGCAATTTGTGCTTGCCGCGTTGAGCGCAGCGGGCCGCCAGCCGCTGCTGGCGGTCGCGCTGCATCCTCATCTCGCTCCTGTCGTTGCGGTGATGAGGCTGCGTTCACGGAGATTTCGCTCGATCGTGTTCGCGCATGGAATTGAAGTCTGGCAACCGCTCGGCTGGCCGCGCCGACTGGCTCTTCGATGCGCCGACAGGGTGACCGCGCCCAGCCGGGATACAGCGCGGCATCTGCTCTCCGAGCAGGGAATTCCTCCGGAAAAGATTCGACGGCTTGCCTGGGGACTGGACCCCGAATTCGAGGCGCGGCTTCGAGTATCCGTGCGCCCTCCTCGCCCGCTAGCCTTTCCGGAACGCGCCCGCATCATCCTCACCGTTGGCCGGTGGGATCCTGCCGAGAGATACAAAGGCGCGGACACGTTGATTTCCGCCTTGCCGCACGTCCTGCAGGCCGTGCCGGATACGGTTCTGGTCCTCATTGGTGACGGCGGAGACCGCCCGAGGCTCGAACAGCTTGCTCGCGAGCACGGTATTGCGGATCGTACCCGCTTTCTATACGGACTCACGCAAGAAAGGCTCTTCGCATCCTATGCGCACTGCGATGTGTTTGCTCTGCCCAGCAGCGGGGAAGGGTTTGGCCTTGTGTTCCTGGAAGCCATGGCTCATGGCAAGCCGGTGATTGGCGGCGCCCATGGCGGTATACCGGACGTGATCGAGGACGGCGTGACTGGTTTGCTCGTGCCGCATGGAGATATCGCGCGTCTCTCGCGCGCCCTCGAATCGCTCCTGGTTGATCCTGCGCGCGCCGGTGAAATGGGGGCGCGGGGACGCGAGCGCGTCCAGACGGCATACACCTTCGCACAATTTCAGTCGCGGCTGACTCAGGTCATGGAGGATGTTCTTAAGTAGAAACAAAATTACAAGCTTCGAATGAGGCCGGACATCGTGGGAGTATAATCTCGTGAGGGGCATCTTCCAAGTCTTCTTCAAATAGAGTTGGGCTGGGAATCATTTGTGTATGCGGATCCTCAATGTAACGCAATCCTACTACCCATTTTTGGACAAAGGCGGCCCCACGGTCAAAGTGAGGGCGCTTGCTCGGGGCCTGGCTGCCGCAGGACATCCGGTGACAGTTCTGAGTGCCGATCAGGGTTTTGATCCCGCCAGGCTAAAAATTGCGGATGCGATTCCGAGCCGCTGGGGATTCGAGGCGCACGAAGATGGTGTGGAATCCGTGTATCTTCGCACGCGCCTCCGGTACCGCGCGCTTACCTGGAATCCGGGGGTTGCCGCGTTCTGCCGCGAGCGCCTGGCTTCCTACGATGTTGTGCACATTTATGGTCTTTACGATTTGATTGGACCTTGTGTCGCCAGCGCGTGCCGCCGGATCGCCCGGCCCTACGTCGTGGAACCGATGGGCATGTTTCAGCCGATCGTGCGGAATATCTGGCTGAAGCGCATGTACCACGCTGTTCTTGGCCGTGCGATGCTTCACGGAGCGAGCCGTCTGATTGCGACCTCCGAGCAGGAACGTCAAGAGTTACTCGACGGCGGCATTCTGGACCGCAGGATCATGATTCGCCGAAACGGAATCGATGTCCCGGCGGAACTTCCCCCGCCTGGCCGCTTCCGTAACCAGTGGGATATATCCACAAATGTGAAACTTGTACTTTTCCTTGGACGTCTTGTATCAAAGAAGAGTCCGGACCTGATGTTGGAAGCATTTGCGCGCTGGCATCGGCGTCAGCCTGACTCTGCGTCCTCGCTGCTCGTTGTGGCAGGACCGGATGAAGGGGACGGATTCCGCCAAGGCCTCGAAACTTTAGCAGCACAAATGGGTTTGAACGGTGGAGTTTTGTTTACCGGACCGCTGTATAATGACGCCAAATGGGCAGCCTATCGGGACGCAGATTTGTTTGTCCTGCCCTCACAGAATGAGAATTTTGGCAATACCGCAGCGGAAGCGGTTGCGTGCGGGACGCCCGTGCTGGTGACCGACAAGTGCGGAATCGCGCCGATCTTGGACGGACGCGCCGGTCTGGTCGTGCCGCACGACTGCGCGGCGCTCGAAGCGGGACTCGGGAAAATTTTGGATGATCCCGAATTCGCCGCGCGCTTGCGTGCAGGGTGCAGGGAGGTGGCGCGTTCGCTGGGTTGGGAGGACCCGCTCGCGCAGATGGAATCGCTTTACCAGAATCTGGTATCGGAGGAACACCGGGGATGAAGCGTTACCCTTTTTTTCGGGTGTCCTGGTATGCCGTAAACGTTCTCCTCATCGTTTCCCTCGGGGCGGTTCTGTATAGTGCCGGTTGGGAATTTTCAACGCGGAGTTATTTGCAGGGTTTTTCGGACGCGATCGTCCCTTCCTCCGACAGTCCTGAGCAAAAGGTCGCGGCGATTCTGGCGTGGATGCAGCACGGCCCCGCGCGCCGCAGCACCACCGATCCAAATTTGCTGGACGCGCGCAACCCTGAGGATACGCTCAACTATCGGCAACTTTTGGAAGTTTGCGGGACGGCGACGAATGCGTTCGTGAATGTTGCGCAGAGCAGCGGCCTGCGCGCGCGCCGCCTCCTCCTGTTGGATGACACCCGGGTTAGCAAACATGTTGTCGTCGAGGTCTTGCTTGATGCTCGGTGGATAGTCGTCGATCCGTCCTATCACGCCATGCTTCGAGTTCCGGCCGGGCGCTTGGCGACCCGGACAGAACTTCAGAACCCCGAGATTTTCCGCGCAGCGACGGCGGTGATTCCAAACTATCCTTCCGGCTACACCTATGAGAGGACCGTTCACGTTCGTCTCAGCAGAATTCCCCTGGTGGGACGCTACCTTCGCCCGGCGCTCAACTTTATCTGGCCTTCTTGGGAAGAATCGATCAATTGGACGTTGTTGCTCGAGCGCGAATCTTTTGCCATGCTGACTATTTCGATTCTCCTGCTATGCTTTGCGCTGGCGGCACGATTGTTTTTGGGTTGGTATGGTTCCCACCGGCTCGGCATTGTTCGCGTGCGATTGCGTGATCAACTCATCAGGGCGGGAGACGTCTTGTTTAGCAACTCCAAGTAACCCATGTGCGGAATCTGCGGCGTCATCGGAATGGAGCGCACGGATTTGGCCGAAGCCATTACGCGCCGGATGATGGAGGCGCTTTGGCATCGCGGCCCGGACGAAGACGGGCTGCTCGTCACGCCATCCGCGGCGCTCGGGATGCGCCGCCTCAGCATCATTGACCTACCCGGCGGGCGCCAGCCCGTATTCAACGAAGTAAGCAACGTCGCGGTCGTTTTCAACGGTGAGATTTACAACTTTCGGCAGTTGCGCAGAACACTTGAAGGACGCGGGCATGCGTTTCGCACGAACTCCGACACGGAAGTCATCGTCCACGCCTACGAAGAATGGGGCGAGGAGTGCTTGCGCGAATTCCGCGGGATGTTCGCATTCGCCGTGTGGGACGCTCGTTCCTCCGGCGCTTCAGGGGATGCCGCGCAAGGCGCGCGAATTTTCATTGCACGCGACCGGCTGGGGATCAAGCCGCTGTACTACTCGTCCGCGAACGGCGCTCTGTTGTTTGCTTCCGAAGTCCGTGCGCTGATCGCCAGTGGCTGCATTGCGCCGCGCGTGGCGGCGGATTCGCTGGAATCTTATCTTCTGTTCGGTTCCGTCGCCGAGCCGTCCACCCTCGTCGAAGGCGTGTTTTCGCTTCCGCCCGGCCACTGCGTGACGCTGGCGGCGAATGCACCCCCATCCGAGCTTCGGTCGAAGCGCTACTGGGATTTTTCCGACGCCGCGCTTCACGCGGAAGGACCATGCCCGAAGACGTTTCAGGAAGCGGCAAGGCAGCTACGGCCGCTGCTCGAAGAAACGGTTCGCGACCACCTGATTGCCGATGTACCACTCGGCGTGTTCCTCTCGAGCGGTCTGGATTCCACGGCGTTGGTGGCGCTTGCCAGCCGTTCGCAGAGCGACCTGCACACGCTCACAGTCGTATTTCCCGAGCAGCAATTCAGCGAAGCGAAGATTTCCCGCGAGACCGCCAAACACTTCAAGACGAACCATCAGGAAATGCTGCTCACTCCCGGCCAAGTGCTTGCGCAACTGGATGAGGCGGTAAGCGCATTGGATCAGCCCACGATGGACGGTCTGAATACCTACTTCGTCTCGTGGGCCGCGCATCAGGCCGGTCTTAAAGTGGCCCTGTCTGGTCTGGGCGGCGATGAAGTTTTCGGCGGCTATTCCACCTTTACGACGACACCGCGGGCGGAGTTTGTGGCCGGGATGGGCCGGTGGGCTCCCGCTTCGCTGCGGCGCCTGACCGCCAGGATGGCGGTCAAGATTGCGCCCGGGGACGCAGTTCGCAAGGCGGCTGCAGCATGGCGCTCGCCCGAAGACTTCCCCCATGCGTATTACTTCACGCGCATCTTGTTCACACCTTCCCGCGTGCGGCGCCTGCTTGCACCGTACTTCGAGTCTGTCGAGCAGCGGGGTAACGGGCAAGCAACGGATTCCGTCTGGCGCCAGCGCATGGAGGAAACGGCACGTCAAGCCCGGCGCCTGGATTCCTTCACTTCTGTTTCCTGCTTTGAACTGCAGTCGTACATGGTCAACACGCTTCTCCGCGATACCGACTCCGTCAGTATGGCCAATTCGCTGGAAGTCCGTGTCCCTCTGCTGGACCACCGGCTCGTAGAGTTTGTGGCGCGATTACCGAAGGGGGCGAAATACAGGACGGGTGTGCCGAAGGCATTGCTGGTTGAAGCACTGTCCGATGTGCTTCCGGATGAAGTGGTGGGCCAGTCCAAGCGGACATTCACTTTTCCCTGGGAGCTGTGGCTGAGGGGCCCGCTCGGTGTGCGCCTCTCACAGGATCTGGCCAACCTCTCGCCGCCGTTGCAGCCATACATGAACCCACGCGCCGTGCGCGGCGCATGGCAGAATTTTGTGATTGGCCAGGCCAATTGGTCGCGCCCCTGGAGTCTCTACGTGCTCAATGAGTGGGTGCGCCGCCACCTGACCGGCGCGGTGACGAATACAAGCTCTGATGCAACGGCCCTTCGCCCCGCCGTCGCGGGCGGAGTATCGAATCCACGGTCCTAAAGCGGGGAGAAGACAATTCCGGATGCACATACTTGGGATCAACGCGTACCACGGCAATTCCTCAGCGGCGCTAGTTTCCGACGGCCGCCTGGTCGCCGCAGTCGAAGAAGAGCGCTTTAACCGCGTGAAGTACGCCGCGGGATTTCCGTCCGCGGCCATCCGCTATTGCCTGGACGCCGCAGGCATCACACTTGCCGAAGTCGACCACATCGCCATCCCGCGCAATCCCTGGGCGCGCCTCGGAACGAAACTTTGGTATGCCCTGAAGATGCCGAGCTTTGCCCGGGAACGAGCGAAAGTGCTGGCGCGATTTGTCGGAATCCCTGAAGCGCTTGCAGAGGCTTTGGATATCGCACCAGATAAGATTCGGGCGCAATTCCATCGCGTCGAGCATCACCAGGCGCATTTGGCGAGCACGTTTTTCGTCTCCCCCTTCGAGCAGGCCGCCCTGCTCTCGGCGGACGGGCTGGGCGACTTCGCCAGTACCATGTGGGGAACTGGCCGGGGCAACCGCATGCACATCGCCGGAGCGATCGCGTTCCCGCACTCCCTTGGCATGTATTACACCGCTGTGTCGCAGTATCTCGGCTTTCGCAAGTTCGGCGACGAATACAAAGTCATGGGCTTGGCCGCCTACGGAGAGCCGGCCTATATGGATGAATTCCGCCGCATCGTCCGCACAAACGGGGGCATCGGTTTCCGTCTGGGTCTTGAATATTTTCAGCATCACCGCACAGGTCCCGAGATGACCTGGCGTGATGCCGGCAAGACGCCCGAACTCGGGGCGATGTTTTCCGATTACATGGCCGAGCGCTTGGGCCCTGCACGCGATCCTGCCGCTTCCGTTGAGAAGGTGCATCGCGATGGCGCGGCGACGCTTCAGGCGCGCCTGGAAGAAGTTTTGTTCAAAATGCTTCGCGCGCTGCATGCCCGCACCGGGCAGAAGGCCGTATGCCTTGCTGGCGGCGTCGCGTTTAACTGCGTGGCGAACGGGAAAATCTTCGACCAGACGCCGTTCGAACAGATTTTCGTCCAGCCCGCTGCGGGAGACGCGGGACTGGCGGTCGGCGCCGCGTACTTCATCCATCACCAAGTGCTTGGCCAGCCCCGTTCGTTCGTGATGGAGAACGCCTACTGGGGGCCGGGCTACACGCCCGAACAAGTGCGCGCGGCGGTTTCTGCCAGCCGGCTGCGAGGTGAAAGCATGGCAATTTCCGAACTCCCCGAAGAAGAGATCGCCAAAGAAGCGGCGAAAGAAATCGCCGCCGGAAAGATTCTGGGCTGGTTTCAGGGGCGGGCGGAATGGGGCCCGCGCGCGTTGGGCAACCGTAGCATCGTTGCTGACCCGCGCCGCGCCGATATGAAGGATATTCTGAACGCCAGGATCAAGCACCGTGAGATGTTCCGGCCGTTCGCCCCGTCGGTCCTTGCGGAGATAACGGGAGAATATTTCGAGAAATCCTATCCGTGCCCGTTCATGACGCAGGCCTATTCCGTGCGGCCCGAGAAGCGCGCAGTCATTCCCGCTCCCACTCACGTGGACGGCACTGGCCGGCTCCAGACCGTCACGCGCGAGGCGAATCCGCGCTACTGGCGGCTGATCCGGGAATTCGGCAACCTCACCGGCGTGCCCGTGGTGCTCAACACTTCGTTTAACGACAACGAGCCCATCGTCTGCCGCCCCGAGGAAGCCATCGAATGCTTTCTCCGGACAAAGATGGATGTCCTCGTCCTTGGCGATATTTTGGTGCGCAAGCCCGGCTCGGCCGAGGTGCCACGCTGATCCGCCACGGCACGTTCTTGCATCCTTGTCCCATTCGCAGGCTTTTTTTTCTTCTTCCCCGGACACACTAGTGCATATCCTTCTCCTGAACGAGTATTTCCCGCCGGACACCAGCGCGACGGCCAAGTGCGCCGCGCAGGTGGCTGACGCTCTTACCGAGAGACACCATGTCACGGTGCTCGCGGGCCGCCCGAGCTATGACCCGACGGAACGTCACCCGCGTTATTTGGTCCGCCGGGAAGTCCGCGGCAATCTCGTCGTCGAGCGTGTCGGCTCCACGGACTATCCGCGTTTCCAGATGCGCCGCCGCGTCTTAAATTACCTGACGTATCTCTCGCTGGCGGTGCCGCGGGCGCTGGCGATCCGCTCGGACGTGGTGCTGGCCATGACCGACCCGCCCATTGAAGGCATCGCAGGAGCGCTCGTGGCAGGCCTCTCGGGCCGGCCCTTCGTCTACAACATCCGTGACATGTACCCTGACATGGCTGTGGGCAGCTCGATCGTCCGTCCGGGAAACTTCACGGCACGATGGGAAGCCCTGCACCGCTGGGCGCTGCGACGCGCTGCGCGCGTGATCGTGCTCGGCGAGGACATGCGCGACCGCATCATCGCGAAAGGAGTGGACCCCGGCCGCGTCGTGATCTCGCGTGATGGCATTCCGATTCCGGAGACTCTCCCCTCACCAGACAATCCCGTCGCGCGCGAGATTCGCGGCGATTTCCGTTTCGTTCTGGTACACGCCGGGAATCTCGGCTTCTACGGTGCTTGGCAGACGCTGATCCGAGCCGTGCAGACTCTCGAAAACGAGGGTGTGGGTCTCGTGTTCATTGGCGAGGGCGCGATGAAATCACAGATCGAGGCGATGGCCGCCGGATGCCGTGCAGTTCGCTTCCTGCCGTTTCGCCCAGCGAGTGAAATCCCGCTCGTACTCTCTTCCGGCGATATGCACGTGGTCACGGTAAAGCGGGGCCTCGAAGGCGTGGTCGTCCCGAGCAAGCTGTACCCCACGCTCGCTGCCGGGCGTCCCGTACTCGGGGTTGCGCCGGAAGAATGCGACGTGGTGCGCATCATTCGCCGTTCCGGCTGTGGCCTGGCCGCCAATCCGGATGACCCGGACACACTTGTGAAGGCCCTCCGCGGCGTGTTGCACGACTCGCAACAGATACGAAACATGGGGCAGCGCGCCCGGGAGATCGCAGTCTCTTATGATAGAGTGAAACAGCTTAGAATCTTCACGGAGACGCTCGAGGAGGTTGTTCGCGAATGACGAAGGCCGAAACGATGTGGACGGGCAGGGCAGTTTTGATTACAGGGGGAGCTTCCTTTATTGGTTCGACCCTCGCGGATCAACTCATAGAGCGCGGCGCCAAAGTTCGCGTCGTCGACGATTTATCGAGCGGGCATCTCGGCAATATCGCGGGACACATTGCGGCAGGGAACATCGAATTCATTCGCGCCGATCTGCGCGAGCCTGGCATTGCGCGCGCCGCGATGCAAGGAATCCACACGGTATTTCATATCGCCGCCGATCACGGCGGCCGCGGTTACGTCGATCTGCACCAAGCCGGACCGGCCTCCAATTTTTTTCTCGACGGTGTGATTTTCTGGGAAGCGCTGAAGGCCAAAGTTCACAAAGTCGTCTTTGCCTCTTCTGGATGCGTTTATCCCAACTTTCTCCAGTCTGACGTCAGGAAAGAGGTTTTCCTCACGGAGGATTTGACGAAAGGTCCCAACGATGCCGACAACACTTATGGATGGGCCAAGCTGATGGCAGAGTTCACGCTGCAGGCCTATTACAAGGAGCATGGACTAAAGGCGGCTTCCTGCCGGTACTTCACCGTGTACGGCCCGCGCGGCGTTGAAAACCACGCCGTCATCGCCATGATTGCTCGCGCTTTTCTCAAGCAGAACCCGTTTGAAGTCTGGGGCGATGGCACGCAAATTCGCAATTGGACTTACATCGATGACATTGTTTCCGGGACCATCCTGGCCGGCGAAAAGATCGACGACGGCACGGCGATCAACCTGGGTACGATGGAGCGCATCCGCGTCATCGACGCCGCCAAGATGGTCATGGAGTTCACCGGCCACAAGGCTGAAATCAAATTCCTGCCCAATATGCCCACTGGCCCTCTCAACCGCGTAGCGGACAATGCGCTGGCGAAGAAGCTGACAGGCTGGGAGCCCAAGGTGCCATTCCGTGAAGGCCTGAAGCGCACCATCGACTGGTATTACAAGGATAGAGATCGCGCGCAGGTGGAGTCCATCTTCAAGCGGATGCTTACCGAGCGCTGAAATCAGTGTTCTCATGAACACGGGACTGATCGCGTTTGCCGTTGGTTTGATTGCTTCTCTGGGGCTTACGGTTCCGGTGCGGCAATTGGCTCTCCGCGTCGGGATGGTAGACCATCCCGGGCCGCGCAAGGTTCATCTTCAGCCGATGCCTCTGCTGGGCGGCCTGGCCATTTATTGCGGCGTCCTGATCGCGCTTCTGGTTTCGATGGGCGGCCCGGCCCTTACCCAGGTGATCGGCATTTATTCGGGTGCGACCCTGGTCGCGCTCGTTGGCATCCTCGACGACCGCGGCCTGCTGCATCATCAGATCAAACTGTTCGGAGCCATGCCCGCCGCAGCCGTAATTCTGCTTGCCACGGGCATCCGCGCCCAGGTTTTCTCCGCATCTTGGCCGGGGAACGCTGCCATCTGGGCCGACACCGCGCTCACTTTGGTCTGGGTTGTCGGCATCACGGCGTCCTTCAGCATTCTGGACCACATGGACGGTCTCTGCGCCGGAGTTGCCGCTGTAGCGTCGCTTTTCTTTGCCATCTTTGCACTGGAGAGCGGACAGCTCCTGGTCAGCACCATGGCTGCTGCGATCCTGGGAGCCGCCGCCGGGTTCCTGCGCTGGAATTTCAAGCCTGCAAAGATTTTCATGGGGGATGGCGGCGCAATGTTTCTTGGTTTCCTGATGGCCACCCTGTCCTTGAAGCTGCGTCCAGTGATGGCCGGCGGTCATCACACCGCATGGCTGGTGCCGGTCTTCATCCTCGGCGCAACGATTTTCGATACGGCGCTGATTTCGATTTCACGATCCCGGCGCGGCTTTATTCCCTTCACCACCCCCGGCAAAGACCATACTGCGCACCGCCTGTCGAACCTTTTACACAGCCAGCGGCGTGCGGTCCTCGTCTTATACGCGCTCGGCGCCGTTTTCGGCCTGCTGGCCCTGGCCATCAGCCATCTGCCCGCTTTCCCCGCCTACAGCATCGCCGCGCTGGCGGCATTTGCCTCGTTGGGTACAATCGGTATGCTTGAACGCGCTCCCTACGAACGGCAAACCGGCAAGAAGAAGGCTGCCGCATAGCCACGCCGACCCGTTTGCTCCGTGCCTTGGAGATCAGATCTGTTGGCGGAATTCCTCGCGCCAGGCTGCGGAAAGATATTCCACGCGAAGCGCACGGTGGATCAATTCGCTCGCATCCGGGTCATGCAGGTAGATTCGCAAAGCGTCGGAGATTGACACGCCATTTTCGTCGTGATGCGTCAGCACGACCTCGTCGCCGGGGCCGACTTCCCCCTCACGAAGCACGCGCAGGTAGAACCCGGTGCGACGGCTGGCCAGGAAACGCTTTGCCATGATGTCGTTATTAAACTTCAAGTTCAATTTGAAGCAGGGAATTCGCGGCTGCGTCACCACTGCCTCTGCCGTGCCGATCGTGAAGCGATCTCCGAGGCAAACTGTATCTTCGAGGAGTCCCGCCGTAGTGAAATTTTCCCCGAAGGCGCCCCACGGCAAATCCGAATTTGATAGTTCCTTCTTCCAGAAGAGATAATGCTCCGAGGGATATACGTATACGGTCTTGTCCTGACCTCCGTGGACGGACAAATCGGCTTGTTTGTCTCCTTCGAGATTCAGCCAATGCAACTGGATACGTTTTTCGATTGGCATTTTGTAGATGCCCGTCGTGACTTCTTGACCGTCCCTTGTGACGGTTCTGGGAAGTCCGACCTGTAAGGAAATCAGCTTAGCGCGCACTCACTCTCTCCAGTTCTTAGACGTTGCACAATGGCGTGCCTGTCCTGCACATTTCCTGTATCGAATGATAGTAGCCTGCGGTTTGCGAAATCCACAACATTAACGACAGGACCAGGCTGGGCGATGTCTTCGGAGAGGACGCGAACTCAACGAACCCCCTCTAACTAAACGACAGGGAACCCCCGACTCCCTCCTTCTGCGCGATTGTGCTATTCTGAGGGCCCACTAAATAAGGAGGGGGAAAAGATCATGAATTCCCGGATTATGAAAGCGGGACTGGCTGTCTTGTTCGCCGGATTGGTTGTGATGCTGGCAAGCAATCATCTCGGTGCGCGAGCCGATGATCCCAAGAAGCCTGCCGCCATGCCGCCCTCGTCCATCCCAACGTTCTCGACCGATAACATTGCGCGAGAGGGCTTCTTCTACGTTGGCGGAGAGTACGCCGGCGCGCCGGGCAAAGAAGTCATGCGCGGTGCCATGTATGTCGAAGTGATGGTGCCAAAGCAGATCCGGCAGCGGTATCCGATTGTGTTTTTCCACGGAAATGGCCAGACCGGAACCGGCTGGCGGCAAACCCCAGACGGACGTCCGGGATGGGCATACTACTTGGTTAACCATGGATATGTTGTCTACATGGTAGACTACCCTGCGCGCGGACGCTCGGCCTACGTTCCCGATATGGACGGCAAACTGGGGATGCGCACGGCCCTTGATCTGGAGCAGATCTGGACGGCTCCGGTGCCGTCCGGCGGGGATTTCCCCCGGATGAAGCTGTACACGCAGTGGCCCAGCGACTCTCCAAAGAAGGGCCAGATGGGCGATCCGGTCTTCGATAATTTCATCAAGGGCCAGGTGCAATTCATACCAGGCCAGACTCAGGCTGAACTGGCCGTGGCCGCAGGTGTCGCCCTGCTCGACAAGATCGGGACTCCCGTCATTTTGATCACTCATTCGCAGGGAGGTGGAATCGGCTTTAATGTGGCCGATGCGCGGCCCAAGCTGGTTGCGGGCATGGTTGCGATCGAACCCGGCGGCCCGCAGATCGGCCTCGTGGATACAGCCAAGGTGGCATATACGGGCAAGATTGGAAACGCGTGGGGCATTACCAATATGCCGATGCATTACGACCCGCCTGTCAACAGCCCCGACGATCTGAAAACTTACCTCGAAGATAAATCAGAACGCCCGGATGAAGTTCCTTGCTACATGCAGAAGGAACCGGTCCGCAAACTCGTGAGCCTGGAGAACATGCGCATCCTCTCGATCTCCGCCGAGGGCACCTATCATCGCGTTTTTGACGTCTGCATCCCGAAGTGGCTTAATCAGGCGGGCGCGAAAGACGACTTTGTTCGCCTCGAAGACGTGGGCATACACGGCAATATGCACGAGATGTTTCTCGACAAGAACAGCGATGTAATCATCAAGTTTATCGATGAGTGGATTCGGAAGAACATAAAGTAAGGCGTGCTACGCGCTTGTGCCGAAGCTTCGGCGCGTGATTCCCGGGGCGCACCGGCCAACTTCGTGCCGTGGTTACTGACATAAGAAACATCTAGGACGGGGCGAAGGTAGACCAGGGGGAGACGGGCTCACATCGTTACTCTACCTAGAATTCTGTCGAATGGTCTAATGAAATCTTACGAAGCTTTCGGAAACCGCTGGCCGCCTTACTTGTTATCCTTGCCGTCTTTATAGCCCTTCTTGGTGGCTTGGGAGGAGCGCTGTTCGAGCGAGGCGGGGGTAAAAAGCTGTGGGGAGAGGTTTGAATTGTACTTGCAGCCTGTAAAGAAGATCTGAGACACCTGGCTGCCATTTTGCGCGCGCGAGACGCTGAGTGGCGTCTGAACGCCGTCGACCGATACGAATTGCGTGTAACTCGTGACGATTTCGGTGCGCGCGCGCGTCTCCGGGTCCCGCGTGGCTACCACCCAGCGGAGAGGCAGGTGCGTGGATTTCTCGACAGCCATGCGGAGCACGCGGTGATCGCGGTCGGAAATCTCGATCCACTCCGCTTCCTTCAAGTCCACCAAATCGGTCCCCGCATAACGAAATTCCACGCCGTCCTCGCCCATGCGCGACCGCAGCATGTTGTTCATTCCGGACTTTACCTGCTCGGCGAAACTCTTGATGACGCCCTCCGGCTGGCTGGAGACCCCAGATTTATCAAGGATCCAGCCCCGGTCACCATCAAACACCGTAATGAGGACGCCGCCTTGCACGATGCTCAGGCGGTCAGCGCCCAGCAGGTAGCCCGCGATGTTGTGCTCCCCTTTGGTGATGTATTCCATGCGGTTCTTGGCCGGCAGCAGCCACAATTCGCGGAATGGTGTGTTCGCCAGCATTTGGCCACTGTGGCCGAATTGCGCGAGCCGCCCGGTACAATCGGAATCGCGAACATTCAAGAATGCGCGTCCGCCCAGTGCGGAGATCACCTGCTGCAGAATCGCCTTTGCCTTTGCGGCGCTCTGTTCAGGAAGCAGATCTTCATCCCCTTGCGCCGCCGCAGGCCTTCCCTTCGCAGCCGCCAAACCCAACAACAAGACAAGACACACCGTAGCTCGCAAAATCAGCCGCACTGGACCGCGCCTCCATTTACATTGAGGACCTCACCGGTGATAAAGGTTGCCAGATCGGACGCCAGAAACAGGATCGGCCCGGCGATTTCTTCAGGTGTCGCCGCGCGACCGAGCGGGATCTGTGCTTGCAAAATCTTGGCGCCGGATTTCGTATCGAGCACGGGTTTCGACATGTCAGTTTCGACCCATCCGGGAGCCACGCAGTTGACCAGGACCTGGTGCCGCGCGAGTTCGGTCGCGAGCGACTTGATGAAGCTGATGATCCCGCCCTTGGCGGCGGCGTAATGCGAGTGAAACGCTTCCCCGCGCTGCCCCGCCGTCGAGCTGATGGCGATCACGCGGCCCGAACGCTGCGCGATCATCTTCTCCACGGCAAAATGCGTCACGGCATAAACGCTCTTCAGGCTGACGCGCATCATTTCGTCCCACTGGCGTTCACCCAGTTTTTCGACCGGCGCGTCCTCGGCATTCCAGATTCCCGCGTTAGCGACCAAGATATCCACGTGGCCCAAGCGCGCCACCGTGTGCTCGACCAGTTTCTGCGCGTCCGACATCCGGCCGAGATCGGCCTTGAGCGATTCGATGCGCGTGCCATGCTTGCGCGCCTCCTGCTCGACGGCAGCGGCAGCCTCTTTTTTGCAATGATAATTAAAGACAACGTCGGCGCCTGCCTGGGCAAACAGCTTTACCGTGGCCGCGCCGATGCCGCGCGAACCTCCCGTGATCAGAGCCGCCTTGCCGGCAAGAGAAATCATGGAGCCTCCGGACGAAAATGAGTGCGAAAGGACGAACGCGGCACCGGCTTAAGCCGCACGACACCGCGCTTTACTTTGCCGCTCGTACCTGGCTCGCGGCAGACAACAGATCGCGGAACAGCGCCTCTGCCAGCGCGTCTTCGGGCATCCTCTCCGGATGCCATTGCACGCCGACAACCCAGTTCGAGTCGCCGGTCCATTCCACGGCCTCCACCACGCCATCAGGCGCATGCGCCGTGATCCGCAGCCCGCGGCCCGGTTCGAGAATCGCCTGATGGTGGGACGAGTTAACCTTCATCTCAGGCGCGCCGGAGAGATCCAGCACCCGGCCAGCGTCGAAATGCGCGCCGTGAATCGAGTCGCTTCGCCGGATCTGCCCGGCAGTTCGTTCTGTACGAGAGCTGTGGCAAATCTTCGATCCAAGTTCACTCGGGATGTCCTGAATCAGGCTGCCGCCAAGGAAGACATTGAGCGACTGCGCCCCGTAACAGATCGCCAGCACCGGCTTGTGCGTGGCAAAGGCGTGCTCGAGCAGAGTGAAATCAGTTCGTTCGCGGGCCGCGTCGGCATCGGCCGTGGCCGGGTGGCGCTTCGCGTGGAAGCGTGCCGGGTCTATGTCGGCGGGGCTGCCGGGCAGCAGGAATGCGTCCAGTTCTGCGGCCTGGCGCTTCAGTTCTGCGGGCGCCGAGGTGAGCGAAACCAGCACGGGCTCGCCGCCGGCGCGCTTCACGGCGCGAAGATAATCGTCGATATTCGCCCGGCTATTTGCCGCTTCTTCCGTAGCCGTGCGCCACGGCACACCCACACGCGGACGCGTATGATCTTGCGTAGGCATGGAAGAAGCCATCCTAGCATCGGGCGTCAGGAGCGGCAACACATGCCCAGCCGAACTCTACGCGCTGGGCGCATTCTCATGCGCGCTAATTTCAGATTTTATTTTCCTGCTGAATACGAAATTATAGTGGCGTTCCTGGCAATCGAGACAGCGGAACGGACGCTGCAAAAGAAGGGATAGGACCAACTTTTCGAAGTTATCGTAGCGTCTGGAGCGGCACACATCGTAGCTTCCGCAATAAGGACAACGCCGAGTGAGTTTCCAAACCATCATTCCCCCGAGAAAATTCGATGTCGGAACAGAGCCCCTGGGATAGCGTAACGGATGTCTGCGAAGTGAGCGTAGCGTCGATATCAACGCCCAGTCAAGTTCGGCTCGCTGGGGCTGTGGCTGAACGCTCACTTTTCCGGCCTACGGCTACTCTTTCCGAAACGCAGCCCTCCCACTTAATGGGATGGTCGCTGACGATCCAAGCGAGGGGTTGTCCGGAACCGCACATCCGGCTCTGCCATCGCCGCACCGAATAAGCGCCGGCATATAATTGCGTCATGAAGGGATTGATTAGTTTACTGATCGTCGCCGCGATCAGCGTCGGCGGGTACCTGTTCTTTTTGAAACAGGCCACGCCTGGACCGGGAATGGTGGCGACGCAAGCCATCAGCTTGACGGGCGTGCAGAACGACCTGGTGGCCATCGCGCAGGCCGAGCGGATGTATTTCGCACAAAATGGTTCGTATGCCGACCTGTCAACGTTGGTGTCAAGCGGCACGATGAACATGACCCGCACCAGCCGCGGCGGCTACACCTATTCTGTCGAGCCTTCAGGGAACAGCTTCACCGTGACCGCGCGCTATACCGCGCCACCTCCGGAAATGCCCGTTGGCGTCGCGCCACCGCATTTTCCAACTTTCACCATCGATCAAACGATGGAAATACACCAGGGCGACTAGACCGCACCGGCCGTGCGGGGGGCGGTGAGTCGAACGCGAAAACGCGCGCGCGAAAACCGCGGCGAGAGATTAATTCCGATCCGAGCCCGCCGCGGCGCCTGTGCTAAAATAAGCCGTGGATGCATCCCCACCTCAAATACCTGATTGAGCTGCAAGCCGTTGATCTCCGCCTGATTGAAATTCGCGAGCGCCTGAGCCGGTTCCCGAAACGCCTGGCGGAAGTCGAAGCGCGTGTCACCGCGGCCCGGCAGCAAATCACCGCGGCAAAGGAAGCGCTGACCAGCAGCCTGAAGGAGCGCAAGACATACGAGATGGACGTCGAGCAATGGAAAGAGCGCGCGAAGAAGTACCGCAACCAGAGCTCTGAGGTCAAAACCAACGAAGCCTACAAGGCGCTCCAGCACGAAATTCAAAACGCCGAAGGCGAAGTAGCCAAGGCCGAAGACCGCTTGCTCGATCGCATGGTAACCGGCGAGGAGTACGAACGCCAAGTGAAGGCCGCCGAAGCGGCCGTGAAAGAAATTGAAGCCGCCGCCAACGTCGAGCGCCACGCGATTCAGGCCGAATACAATGCGGCGCAGAAGGAACTTGCTACGGCTGAGGCCGTTCGGGCCGGAGCTGTCGCGGCCGTGCCTGCGGATTTAATCGATCACTACGAGCGCATCTCAAAGCGCCATGGCGGTATCGCGCTGGCCGAAGTGCACGGCGAAGGCTGCAGCCAGTGCGGCGTCCACATCCGGCCGCACGTAATCCAGCAACTGCAGCGCGCCGAAAATGAAGAATTCTTCCACTGTGAGACGTGCACGCGGATTCTGTACTATGCCGATCACACGCCGGGCCCCGCGCCAGCTGCTCCGTCCACGGCAGAGACCTCCGCCGCATCCACCCGTGATAGCTAATCGTGATGATTAAGCACACGCACAAAGCGTCCGGGAGGCTGTTTGCCGAGCCTGCATCGCCGCCGGGACGCCTGGACGGCGCCTACACGGCGAATATCGACGGCGCGGCGCGTGGAAATCCCGGCCCGGCGTCCTATGGCGTGGTGTTGCGGCGGCCGGATGGCTCGCCGCTCGAATCGCTCGGGAAATACATCGGCCGGCACACGAATAACGCCGCCGAATACTTTGCGCTGATCGCGGCGCTCGATTACGCCATAGCGAACGGGATCAAACGATTACGAGTGCAAAGCGACTCGCAGTTGATCGTCAACCAGATGAAGGGTACGTACAAAGTGAAGCATCCGGACTTGCGCCCGCTGCACGAGCGCGCCAAGAAACAGGCCGCAACTCTGGAAGCGTTCGGGATTCAGTACGTGCCGCGCGAGCAGAATCGTGCAGCCGATACGCTCGCGAATGCGGTTCTCGACAACACGGGCGGCGTCAAGCCGGCGTACGGGTCCGGGCCGGCGAATCGTGCGGCCATTGGGCGCATCGAACCCCGTGCATCACTTTCGGCGCCCCGCAAGATTCGCGCGTGCTTCCGCGATGGCGTATTGATTCCCGCCGAACCGTTGGGCATCGGCGAAAACGAAGAATTGGAAATTACGATCGAAAGATTGCCTCGCCGTTAACTCTGCCTTAATTCCAAGACTTCTCTTACTTCAGCGCGTACGAGCGGTACAGGGTGTCGCGCTGGGCGGGGATGTATCCGGCATCCTGGATGATGCGGCGGAGCTCGTCTTCGTTGGTGCGGTTGCGCACCCCGGCGGCGAAGACGACGTTTTCCTCGATCAGGATGCTGCCGACGTCGTCGGCGCCGAACTGCAGGCCCACCTGGCAGACCTTGATCCCGGGTGTCAGCCAGCTCGACTGGATGTGGTCAATGTTGTCGAGGTAGAGGCGGCTGATGGCCAGCGTCTTCAAGTAATCGACAGCTGTTGCCTGGGGAACTTTTTTCCCGAGCGGCGTATTCTCCGGAGCAAACATCCACGGGATGAACGCGGTGAACCCGCCGGTATCTTCCTGGATGCGCCGCAGGCGCTCGAGGTGATTGACGCGGTGGCGGTATTCCTCGCCGCAGCCGAACATCATCGTGGCGGTGGTGCGCATGCCGAGCGAATGCGCGACGCGGTGCATGTCCTCCCATTCGCCGGACGTGCACTTGAGGCGCGAAATGCGCGCGCGAATTTCATCGTCCAGAATTTCCGCGCCCGCGCCGGGAATCGAGTCGAGACCGGCCGCCATCAACCGCGTGATGGTTTCACGCACTGTAAGCCCGGAGACCTCCGCAATACAGAGAATCTCGGGCGCCGAAAAACAGTGCAAATGGACTTGCGGGAAGCGCTGCTTGAGCGAGCGCAGTAAATCTTCGTAATACTCGATGCGGAGGTCCGGGTGCAGGCCGCCCTGCAACAGGACGCCGGTGCCGCCCAGTTCGAGCATCTCTTCAATCTTCTTGTAGATCGTCTCGAACGAGAGCAAGTAGCCTTCCTTCGAGCCGAGCGGGCGGTAGAATGCGCAGAACGAGCAGTATTCGGTGCAGAAATTCGTGTAGTTGATGTTGCGGTCGATCTGGTAGGTCACGACGCGCGGGTCGGTCTTTGCGCGGCGCACTTCCATCGCCGCCATGCCGATGCCGATCAGATCGTCGGAACGAAACAGGTCGAGCGCTTCCTGTGGTTTCAGTCCCATCGCGGTTCAGCCCTTAACTCATAATGCTGCTTTCTGCTGCGCTGTGCGCGGCGCATCATTCGGTCCGACGCTTACCGCATCGATAAACTCAAGCTCCCGCACCCTCGGAATCAGGCCAGCACGGGCGCACTCCTCATAATACAGCTTGAGGCCCGCCAGATTTCTCTCGTCGAGCGAAAAATCAATATTCTGGGTCAGGTACCGTTCGAGCGCGCGCGGGTGCAAGTTGAGCTTCAGCGCCGCACTCTCGGCGATTTCGCCGATGTGCGCGAGGCCATATTCGCTAGACGCCTGAAAATCCGCCACCATTTCCGGGGTGACCGTGCCGCGACGGGCAACCCAGATCGCCAGCACGCACGGAAGCCCGGTCATCTCGCGCCACTGCTGCGCGACATCGTAAACAAACAGCGTTTCGACGTCCTTGACGGGGAACTCGCCGGAATCGCCGTCACAGCACGCCTCGCCCTGCGGCGCTTTTCCTTCGAGCGCGTCCACCTGGAGCCGCAGGCGCAGCGCCGGATCGCCAATAATCAGCGCGGCGTCGGCCCGGCCGAGCATTTCGTCCGGGTCAGGGGCCAAGTCGATGAATTCCGGCGCTATCTTCCAGAGCCGCTGGCAGAGCAGCCGCACCAGCCCGACTGAGCTGCGCGAATTGGTGTCCAGCGCGAAGCTCCGCGCCTGCTCGATGGGCACCTTCGAAATGACGAGAATGCTGCGCACCTCGTTCTTGGCCGCCACCGCCATTCCCGGCAGCGCTACCACATTTTCCATTCGTTGATACTCGATGGCCGGGATGATGCCGACATCGGCGCGGCCAGTGCGCAGGTCCTCGGCGCACTGCGACGGCACGGCAAAGGAAAGATCGTACCGGCCCACGAGCGGTCCGTCCGTGAAGCCCCAGACCAGCGGCGCCGTATTCAGGAATTCAACGATGGAAATGCGCAGTTTCCCCATGTTCGCTCACGCAAAGGGACAACTGACTATAGCACAGCCCGCGCGGCTGTCGCCCGCACAGGGAATGGAGGCAGTATCCAGCCTTTCGCGTTCGCATGCCGGCGACTGTTGTAGCAACATGAAAATGTCACCCTAACGGCAACGTAGAAATGTCACTCTGCCGTGTGATTTAACTTCGTGTTTCCGTAATAAATCGCGATCTCACCTTCCAGATTCTGG
>JAIQES010000020.1 GCA_020073705.1 Terriglobia bacterium | reverse complement strand
GGTGCAACCGCTAGTTGGGTTGCGCCTTGTACCGAAGCGCGTTCCCATTCGTTATTGACGACCAAGCTGCGACTTGGTGATCCACTGTATCTGGCCCGTGTGCATCGCGAAGTGCTCCACAACATGGTAAACCGCCTTCATCACCGTTGTGTCAGAGCCATGAATTTGCCGCGCCTCGCTGAGCTCACTCTCCTGCAGGTTGACGAGAACAGCATCGGCCTCGGCGAGCACAGTCATTAGGCGGGCAACGAGTTCGTCCTTTGGGAGTGTCCTGCGCTCGTCGAATTCCTGTTGGCGATTGCGTTCGTTTGGCTGTCCTCCCACGCCTGCAACGATCCACTGCCGCACGTTACCGGAAAGGTGAAGGATCAGGTTGCCGATGCTATTGGAGTATTCGTTAGGTCGCCACCAAATCTGCTCGTCTGTGAGTGCCGACACGGCTCGATCGATGCTTGCTGGGTAAACGTCACGAAGGTACCGCCGTGATTCATTCAGGAAGGTCTGTGCAGCGTCGGTCATTTCCCTCACCTCATTCAGGCTTGCGAGTAGTTCGCTAGCGAAGCAACCCAACGACCCGGCATCAGCAGCGAGCGTCAGCGAGTCGGCTGGATGCCGTGGTTAGGCCCCCGGACTGTTCTCGAGCGCGACGAGCACCAGCTTCCCATCGATCCCGCCCGCCTCGAGCCGCTCGTTCGCCTTACGCGCATCGAGTAACGGGAGCGTCTGGGCGATGCGAGGCGAGATCTTCCTCTGCGCGAGCAGGTCAAACAGCTTCGGCAGGTCCTCGAAAAACGGCTGGGGGTTCTTTCGGTACAGCATGGTGATTCCGTAGAAGGCCCCTCGCCGGCCACGCAATCGGGCGCCCACGAACAATGACAGTGCTGAGCGCGCCAACGCAGGAAGCCCCTGAGCGCCCACAAAGCCGTACCAGACGGTGATTCCACCCCGGCGAGTCGATGACACGCACTGTCCCGTCTGTGCCCCCCCGACACCGTCGAACGCCGCATCCACGCCCTCCGCCCGGGCCGCGTGCACGCCGAGGTTTAGCGGGGTGGACCGCCCTTCGATGGGAGTCGCGCCGTACGACGTGACAATGTCATGCCGCGCCTTGGCTGCCGCGCCGATAGCCGAAACGCCGTGTGCCCGCAACAGGTCGAGCAGCGCCTGCCCGACGCCGCCGGTCTCCGCTTTCACCAGCGCCCACTGCCCGGGCTGGAGCCGGGCCTTCCGGTGGATCATCTGGTACGCCGTGACGTAGTTGAGGATGAGCGAGACGGTCTGCACGTCGTCGAGCCCGCCGGGCACCTTCACCCAATGCTCCGCGCCGCGGACCACGTGCGTCGCGTAGCCCCCATGCACCAGTAGCGCGCAGACGCGGTCGCCCTCTTTTAGCGTCGTGACACCCGCGCCCACGGCGTCCACGACGCCGACCGACTCGTAGCCGGGCACGAAAGGAATGGGCGGAGCGTACGGATAGAAGCCGCGGCGCATCGTGACATCAGTCGCACCCACTCCTGTCGCACGCACCTTCACACGGACCTCCCCTGGGCCGGGCTCGGGCAAGGGCATCTCCACCGTCTCGAGCACTTCCGGGCCGCCCTTCTTCGTCAGCATCACTGCCTGCATCGTTGCCACGCCCTGTCTCCTTGTGGGGGCTAACGTCAGAGCTGAGCCACGCCGGGCCAGCGACTCACGACAAGCCACGACTTCCCGGCACTGGCACGGCGCAATCCGAGGCCATTTTCAGGCTGCCCGTGCGGCGCAACGTCTCGTTCACCAGATCCGGCAAACTGTGGCGGAACAAACGAAAGCGCTCGCGTTCTGCCGCCGAGATTCCGAACCAGGAGTCGTCCACGAGCGCCTGGTCCTGTTTGAGCCGGTCCAGCCAGCGGGCAATTTCGGGGTCGTCTTCGTCCTCGATTTCCTGCTCGATCAGCAGGGCCGCGTGAGCCCTAGCCGGAATCTCCGGGAAACGGGTGCGCAACATGTCGAGCGAGGGCCGGTCAAAATACTCGATCATGCGAGGGCTGGCTGTGGCGCGCCAGTGATCGACTGCATTGAGTGCATCGTTATCTTCTTCGAAAAAAACCACGCCGGCTAGGAGTGCTTGGGGCGCCGGCAACAAGCGCAGTACGGCCTCGGTAATCACTCCCAATGTGCCTTCGGAACCCACGAACAGATCCACCCAATCCATCCCCGGACGGAGGCTGTAGCCGGCCGAGTGTTTGGTGGTTCGCGGAATCGAAATCGAAGGGAGGGGAAAATCCACCGGCTGGCCGCGGCGCGCGTGCAGAACCTCCCCGCCTGCCAGCACGACGCGCAGCCCCAGGACGTGTTGGCGCGTTGCGCCGTAGCGAAAACTGCGCGATCCGCTGGCGTTGGTGCCGATGTTGCCGCCGATACAGGCGCCGGTTTCAGTGGAATCAGGAGCGTAAAATTGTCCGGTGGCTGCCGCGGCGGCGTGCAGGTCACGCAGCAGCACGCCCGCACCAGCCACAGCACAGCCGGGCTTGATGTCCAGCCGGGTAAACTTCTCCATTGAAATCAACCAGCCACCTTGCGGCACTCGGCCGCCGCTGACACCGGTGCCAGCGCCGGAGACGGTTACCGGAATCCGTTCGCGCGTGGCGCGTTGCAGCACCTCGGCTACGCCTTTCTCGTCTTCTGGAACGAATAGCCGCTCAGCATGGCCACGAAGCCCGGAGGCGTCTTCGAGATACGCTGGATTGATTTCGGTTGTCTCTTGTACCCGATGCACGTCTTGCTTGCTGGTCATTCTTGGGGTTTCACGCGAGTGGTGTCATGCGGCCAGCGGGGTTTGAATCGCGAATCGGCGATTCGCACGTTCCGCACCATGTTCTTGTACCGGATGATGAAATAATCGCCGGACCCCGTTTCATAAAACTTTTGCTGCGCCGGGAGCCATGTAGATTCGTCGATCCATAACTCGATTTTTGAAAGCTGGTTCCGCACTTCTTCGGATTTCGGAGTCAGCTCCAGCAACACGACCTTGCGGTTGTCGAGCACCTCTTCGCCTTCCAGTGTAACCAAGTAACCCTTCTTCAGTTCCGACCCAGACGTTCCGAAGCCCAGCAACAGGAATTGATCTACGAGGGACTTCTTCTTGCCCAGGTTGTACTCCTCGACGCGGTGAATTTTCGGGTTATAGATGTAGAAATCGTCGCCGTCCCGCAGAATGGTTCGCGGATCCGGCTGCGTCAGCTCGATCCGCATCTTGTCATCGCGCCGTACGAAGATTTGCCCGGATTCAGTGGACTTGTCATTCACCACGACGGTTACCTTCGTCCGCTCTAAATCCGCCGTCAGGCTGTGGAACTCCTTCGCCTGCATGTCGAGTTGCTTGAGCACGCTTTCCAGCGTCCAATTACTTTGCTGGGGCGCGCCGACCCGAGCTCCTGCGGAAAGGGTGAGACCCACGACCGCCGCACACAGCAGCACCGCCATGGTTCGAACGATCTTTAACATCCCCATTCAGCCCATATCTCCTCTCGTCTGCATGAAACAGGCCCAGCTTAACTGTAGTGCGGATTCAAGACCGTCCGGCAATCATACCCCACACCTATGATGCCCTGCGCGCCTCTCGGGTTACGCGTTCCGTGATGAACACGCGGGCGACACGTTTTCCAAGACTCTTTCCACTCATGAATCATGTTCATTTTCAGTTTCGTAAGGCTCGGTGTTCTCGGTGTCCTCTGTGGCGCTCATTTCTCTTCAGTTTTATTGTGGTTCCTCCTGCATTAGACTCGGATCATGTTCCGGCGCAAACATTCTTGCCTCCAGCTTCCGACTCGCAGACTGGTCCTTGGTGAGCGCACGCTGGTTATGGGGGTGCTGAACATTACGCCCGACAGTTTCTCCGACGGCGGCGTTTATCGCGATCCGGAAGCTGCCGTCGCCCACGCACTGGAACTCGAACGCGCTGGCGCAGACATCCTCGACCTTGGCGGCGAATCCACACGTCCCGCCGCCGCGCCTGTTTCCGCGCGGGAGGAACTGTCGCGCATCCTGCCCGTGCTCGAAACCTTGCGCGGCAAGCTGCGCATCCCGGTCTCGGTGGACACCCAGAAGGCCGAAGTCGCCGAAGCTGCACTGGCTGCCGGCGCCGAAATCGTTAACGACATTTCCGCATTGCGTAGCGATCCACGTCTGGCCGAGGCCGCGCGCCGCGCACGCGCGCCGGTCATCCTGATGCACATGCGCGGCACGCCCCGCACAATGCAACGAGGGCCGTTCGCCCGCAATGTGATCCGCGACGTGATGGCGGGACTTCGCGCCGCGCTGGCACGCGCGAAGCACGCGGGTCTCGCGAAATCACAGGTCCTGGTCGACCCGGGCATTGGGTTTGGCAAGTCCCACGAACAGAATTTCGAAATCCTCGCCCGGCTTCCCGAGTTCGCGCGCCTCGGCTGCCCGATCGTGATCGGCACCTCGCGAAAGGCTTTCCTTGGCGAAGCACTCGCCCGGCCGGGAGAGCCGCCGCTGCCTCCGGGCGAGCGGTTGCTTGGCACCGCCGCCACGGTGACTGCGGCAATTCTCGGCGGGGCGCACATCGTCCGCGTCCACGACGTCGCCGAAATCGCCCGCGTCGTCCGCGTCGCCGACGCGATTGTTCATCCTCAAGGCGTTGCGAGCAGAAGGAAACCGCGCTGAAATGAGAGCTGCAGTCATATTCCGTTTCCCCGGGCTATAATTTTCGACTCCCTCAGGTCCGGACCAGCAAGTGAGAATCACGGGCCTCTGGCCGCTCTGGGAATCCGGCGAGCGAGGATGCTTGCCCTGAGCGAAGCGAAGGGTTCCCCCTTGAACCGCGGGCGGGTCCGCGCACTACCCGCGCCGGATCCCGCTTCCGCGTTATAATGGTGCATGGCTTTTCCTTTCCTCCGCGCTTTGCAATCTGGTGTGGGACCCGCAGGCACGGGTGTAATTCTCGCTATCGACTACGGACTGAAGCGGCTGGGCTTGGCGCTCTCGGACGAGCACGGCGTGACGTCGCGTCCGTTTGCGACCTGGACGAGGGTCAACCGCCGGCGCGATCTCGCCCGTCTGCGCGAGTTGGTACGGGAGCACGCGGTGCGCCGTATTGTCGTCGGGCTGCCTCTGCACCTGGACGGCACACCGAGCGAAATGTCGGAGGAAGCGAGGGCGTTTGCCGCGCGCGTCGAAAGAGCTATTGGTATTCCGGTCGAAATGATGGATGAGCGGCTGAGTTCGTGGGAAGCCAAACAGGCTCTCGCCGCAACAAACTCGACGGCGCCATCGCGTCGCGGGCGCACGCAGCACTCTCGAAGCAGGCGGAAGGCTCCGGTCGACGATATCGCCGCTGCTGTCATCCTACGGGACTATTTGCACCGCGCGCGCTCACAGCCCGGAGCGCGAGACTGACATGCGCCGTCTCCTGCTTCTCCTTCTGATTCTGCTGATGGTCGCGGCGGGATATGTGTACACGGCTCTGTTCCAGCCGTACCAGGGATTCCCGGCCGGCGGCGTGTACGTGGACATCCCGCATGGCGCATCGCAGCGCGCGATTGCGCGTCTGCTCGCCGAAAATGGCGTGGTGCGAAGCCGGGCCGCATTTGAAGCGTTGTGCCGGTCGCGGAAGCGGCGGACACTCGAGGCCGGCGAATATTTTTTCGATCATCCGGTGACGGCGTTCGAGGTGTTTGACGCGCTGGCGAATGGCCGCGTGTACGTCAAAGAACTCGTCGTGCCCGAGGGCTTCACGATGTTTGATATTGCCGGCCTGGCAGCCGGTGAAGGATTTCTTTCTCGCGACGAATTCCTTGCCGCGGCGCGCGATCCTTCCCTCATCCGCGATCTCGCACCCGATGCGCCGACACTCGAAGGATTTCTCTTCCCCGCGATCTATAAGTTCCCGCGCCACACGACGGGAAAGAATATGGCCGCAGCGATGGTGAAGCGCTTCCGCCAGGCGTGGATCACCTTGCCATCCGCCGATGCGCTCGCAGCGCACCGCAGCGTGCAGGATGTGGTGACACTCGCTTCGATGGTGGAAAGAGAAACGCCGCTCCCTGAAGAACTCCCGCGCGTTGCCGGCGTGTTTGAGAACCGGTTGCGCACCGGCCTGCCGCTGCAATGCGACCCCACTGTTGTGTACGCGCTCACGCTCGCGGGGAAGTACAACGGCAGACTCGACGGGGGGGACCTGAATTTCGCCTCCCCTTATAACACGTACCACAACAAGGGCCTGCCCCCGGGCCCCATTGCCAATCCGGGCGAATCAGCGTTGCGCGCAGCTCTCGATCCGCCACCGACCGACGATCTCTACTTTGTCGCAAATACCGAGGGCGGGCACTTCTTCAGCAAGACCCTTCAGGAGCATAATCAGAATGTCGCAAGGTACCGCCGTTTGCTCGGACAGTCACAGAGCCGAGCGGACGGCGGCGCATTCCCGGCGCCGGCCGCGAACAAATCCAGTCCCACGAGGTCCCGATGACACGTCCGGATCACCCGACGAAGAAGGAAATGATCCTGGAAATCGCGCGCGAGTTTTCCGTGCCGCGGTTCACGCCGGCCGAGGTTGAACAGATCCGGCGCCAACTGGTGGCGCGGCTGGGTGCGGCGGGAAAAACCTCGCCCGATTACATTGCCGGTGTGCTGGACACGGCTGGTATGCGTGTTGTGTGGACCACAAAGGCGGACACCGAAGGGCTATACGAGGAAGAATTCCAGGACCTGCTCCATTTCGCGACGTTCGAGGACGCGGAGATGTGCATCGTGCGCCTGGACGAACTGTTCCGGAAATTCAAGAACGATGGGGAACACGCCGCGGCCGAGCGTGTGCTCGAAGTTGCGCGACTGGGCCACCGCCGCGCGGAGATGATTGCGCGCAACCACAAGGTGGAACCCGAAAAGCGCGCCGAGAAGGAAGAAATCATGCAGTGGTTCAAGGTATGGCTCGAAACTCCCGGCGCATTTTTCGACTGGCTCGAGGTACGCAAAGCGTCGCCGGATTTCCAGAAGCGGTTCGCAAAGAGCGCGTCGGCGGATGCCTGAGCGCGCGATGGCAAATCTGCATTACGTGATGGAAGTCGAGCCGCTCGATCTGGGTGTGGATGTAAGAGCGGTCGGGCTTGACCTGATGGAAGTCGAAAGCCGGGAGCCGGCCCACGGCAGTGACGCCGCGCACATCTGGGCCTCCGCGCTTGGCGCGCTGGCGGGGACGGAGCCGTGGGCGCTCGATTTTTTTGCCCATCTGGACCGCGTGCGCGAATATTGCACCCTGCATGCGATCCCCTTTGAAGAAAAATCGTCAGGCCATTTGGTCACGGTTCCCGCCCCAGCCCCTGAGTCGCTCGCTGAACTCCTCGAACGCTTTGCCGGGGAGACGTTTGGCGCGCGTGCCGGCTCGTTGCTGGCTTCGGGCGACGCCGGCGTAGAAAGCGAACTGGCCCGCCGCGGTGTGGACGCGTATCACGCCGCATTTCGAAATTATGTGTTTTGCGCGGTCTGCGATTTCGAGAACGGTTTCCTGACACTGCTCACCGAAAAGTTATGGGCCAGCGAGGTTCTCCGCCGCGTGAAGCCCGCCGTGGCGGGACTGCCCGTCGAAGTCGCCCGCCCGCAGTAGCGGATGGTTTCATGGCGCATGATCCTGAATATCCGGAGACTTTATGAAGAAAATGTCGATGGTATGGCGCTTCATTGACACCTCCTAGAGTGGTTGCTAGATTGATTGATTGTGCTGTGAGGGGCGAAAGAGACTGAGAAAGCGGCCGCAAATCTGGTGTGCTCTGGTGGCCCTGGCGCCAATGCTGGCGGCAGGGTGTGTAACGATCAAGACCAGGCATGAGGTAAAAAAAGAGGAAATTCACAAGCAAATGGAGGCGAGCGAGGGGCAGCTCTTGGCCGCCTACAACGAGCAGGCACTGGCCGTGCGCAGCCTGCAGGCGACCGTGGATCTGATCCCCAGCACAGGCTCAACTTATAGCGGCGTCATCGAAGAATACCACGACGTCCCCGGTTTCATTTTGGCCGAGCGTCCCGCGACGGTGCGTGTGATCGGGCAGGCGCCGGTCGTCGCGAAGAATATCTTCGACATGGTAAGCGACGGCGAAACGTTTCGAATTTACATTCCGTCAAAAAACACGTTCCTGGTGGGTGCGACATCCCTCACGCGCGCATCGAAAAAGCCGATTGAAAACCTGCGCCCGCAGCACATCGTCGAAGCCCTATTCTGGCCGGAACTCGCGGACAGCGCGAGCGTGCTATTTGAACAGTTCGACGCCGATTCGAACCGCTATTACATCCTGACAGTGTTGCGGCCGGTGGATGGCGGAAAACTTGAAATCGCGAGGAAAATCTGGTTCGACCGCGCCGATCTGCGCGTCTCTCGCGTGCAGCTTTATGGGGCGAACGGACGGCTCGATTCCGACATCGCTTATGCGGACTGGCAGCCCCTCGGAGCGGCGGCTGCCGCCAGGGCCGAACCTGTCGCGGCGCAGACGCAATACCCGCGAGACATTCATATCTGGCGTCCGCAGGATGATTACAAGCTCGAGATTCGCATCACCAAGTTGAGCATAAACGTAGCGATTTCCGCCGACCAATTTGAGCTGGCTCAGCCAGCGGGAGCCGAACTGGTGCGCGTGGGCGAAGACTCGGCGGGGACGCAGCCATGATCTGGCAACTGATTGTGAACAACGTGCTGCGCCGGCCGATCCGGACAATCGTGAGCGTAATCGCGGTCGGCGTCGAGGTGGCTCTCATCATCCTGATCGTCGGGCTCACCAGTGGCCTGATGCAGGAGACGGCCAAGCGCATCGAGGGCATTGGCGCGGATATTATGCTACAGCCGCCCTCGGCGTCCGTGTTTCTGGCGTTCAGCGGCGCGCCCATGCCGATCAAAATCGGCGACAAGCTGCGCGAAATGAAGTATGTCCAGGCGGTCGCTCCCGTGCTGCTGCAATTCAGCTCGTCGGGCGGAATCGACGTGATCTACGGGATTGATCCGGAAAGCTTCCGTGGCGTTTCGGGAGGGTTCGTTTTCCTCGAAGGGCACGACATGGAGGGGGCGGATGACATACTGATCGATGACTGGGCAGCAAAAGCAAAGCATGTCGCGGTCGGTGGAACATTCCGCCTGCTGGACCATGATTTCCATGTCGCCGGGATTGTGGAACACGGCAAAGGCGCGCGCCTGTTCGTGCCGATCCAGACCTTGCAGGATCTTTCGGGCTCCCGGGACAAGACGTCGATTTTCTTCCTGAAGTGCACACGGCCGGACCACACGCAGGCCGTGATGGACCAGATGCGGCAGATCTTCCCGCGCTACGAAATCCGCCCGCTCAAGGATTTCCTTTCCCTGATGACCTCGACCAGCCTTCCGGGGCTCGATACCTTTATCGACAGCATGATTGCGCTCGCGGTGTCGATCGGCTTCCTGGTGATTCTGCTTTCCATGTACACGACCGTGATCGAGCGGACGCGGGACATCGGCATTCTGAAATCCATTGGCGCATCGAAGGGATATATCATCCGGGCCTTGCTCGGGGAATCGGCCTTCATCTGCGCGATTGGCATAGTTCTGGGCATCACGATGAGCTATGTCACGCGGGTGCTGTTTCTAGCCGCGTTCCCGACTCTTTCAATTCTGATTACGCCCGAATGGATTCTGCGGTCCGCCGCGATCGCCGTCATTGGGGGCTCGCTGGGTGCGAGCTACCCCGCATGGCTGGCGAGCCGCAAGGACGCCATCGAAGCCCTCTCGTACGATTAACGCGCCGCCCGCATGATCGTGCCCTCGGGAGAATGCTGCTAAAAGACTTTCGCACCATCCTTCCCCTGATGCCGTACGAGGTCGCTGCCGCTCGAAAGAAGATTGAGTTGTAGGACACTTCATACCACCTGCTCGGCGCGTAAATGTTCAATCTCCGGCCGAGAGTAACCTAGTTCGGTTAGGAGCGCTTCGACGTTGGCGCCTAACTCCGGAATCCGGTCCAAGCGCGGTTCGGCACCGGAAGGCATCCCTGGAGGCAGCAGGACGGGAATCGGTCCGGCGCCGGATTCGACAGTACGCCAGCGTTTCCGGTTCGCAAGCTGGGGATGATTCCAGACATCTTCGAGATTGTTCATTTGTGAGTTGGCGATTCCGGCTGCGTCGAGTAATTCCAAAAGATCTTTTGTCTTAAGCTGCGCAAAAGCCGACTCAATAATCAAGCCTAGAGCCTCGCGATTCGCGAGTCGCCGCGAATTGGAGCCGAACCGGGAGTCGCCGCACAACTCGGGACGTTTCAGCACGCGTTCGCAGAATACCTTCCACTCCGGCTCATTCTGTATTCCGATGATCACCACTTTGCCGTCACCGGCACGGAACGGCCCGTAAGGAAAAATCGTAGCGTGATTCGGGCCACTGCGTGTAAAGGGCACACCACCGAAGTGGGCGTAGTAAAGAGGAAACATCATCCATTCACATAGAGTCTCGAACATCGACACTTCGACCCGCGTCCCCTTGCCGGATTTTTCCCGTTGCAACAGAGCCGCCAGAATTCCGGAATAGGCGTACATTCCGGCGCTGATGTCCGCAGTGGAAATACCGGTCTTGGACGGAACCTCCGGCGTGCCGGTGACCGAGATCAAACCGGCCTCGCCCTGAATCAGCAGGTCGTATGCTTTCTTGTCTCTGTAGGGTCCGCTATCCCCATAGCCTGAAATATCACAAACAATCAGACGCGGAAATCGTGCGAGCAATGCTTCAGCCGAAAGCCCTAAACGCGCGGCCGCCCCGGGCGCCAGATTCTGCAAAAACACATCCGCGCGCTCTATCAGACGCGACATGATTTCAGGAGCCCGCGGGTGTTTGAGGTTCAAAGTAAGGCTTTCTTTCGAACGATTGAGCCACACAAAAATAGAAGCCATGCCGTGCACCGTCTCATCATACCCACGCGCGAAATCGCCGGTGTGCGGCCGTTCGATCTTAATGACCCGGGCGCCGAGATCGGCGAGTTGCCGCGTCGCGAACGGTCCGGCGACGGCCTGCTCCAGCGTGACAACGATGATCCCATCCAGGGGGAGCATCAAAACGACCTCGGCAGATCGAGCACGTGCCGTGCGACATACGAAAGAATCATGTTTGTGGACACTGGCGCCACCTGGTGCAGGCGCACCTCTCGAAATTTGCGCTCAATATCATACTCCGCCGCAAAATCAAAGCCACCGAAAGTCTGGACCGCAATATTGGCCGCCTCCCAGGCGGATTCGGAGACCAGCAGTTTGGCCATGTTTGCTTCCGCGCCGCTGGTTCTCTCTCTTTGCTCATGCACACCTCGCTTGTGATTTCTTACGCTTGTTCATCACAATTCAATGTCCAAGAAAATCCTAGGGCGCGGGAAGTTTAGCCTGCAGTTACCCGCGACCTTGAGCCTTTTGTCTAAAATAAGAGCCAGATGATTAGTCGAAGGTGCTTGTTTTGTTACATTCTAAAGGAAACTCATTTGACATAGGAATATTCGCATACTACAGTATGCATGTTACTTGGAACGTTTATGCCGCAACAGCTTGCCAACTTTAAAGCGGAGTTCTTCAAGGCCCTCGCCCATCCGATCCGGATCCGAATGCTCGACTGTCTTCGAGCCGGTGAAAAGGGCGTGAACGAGCTTAGCGAGATTCTTCAAATTGAACCCGCGAACGTTTCTCAACAGCTTGCGATTCTCCGTGTGCGCAATATCGTGATCGGGCGGAAATCCGGGAGCAATGTATATTACTCGGTGTCTGACCCTGCGCTTTTCAGACTTCTTGACACAGCAAAGGAGATATTCAACAACCACCTGGTAGGTGTACGTGACATGCTTGAGCAGATGTAGGCAGTGTCCCGCTGAAGGGCTTGCTTTACCCACACTCAAGAACGGGCGCGATTAGCAGCGGGTTGTTCGGGGCGGTCAGGAAGAAGGGTCTGGTGCATTCGCGGACAGAGTTACTTCAGGGTTAGCAATCTGCCCTCCCCGGCCTCTGTGATTGCCGGCCGAGCATATCGGAAGGATCTTTGATCTTCTGTGGTCTTCTTTCGACTTCCTCAGGGTTGCTTGAAGGTTTGAGTCTTCCTGACAGGCCAGAGCAATTGGGCGTGACTGTAATGTTTGGCGTCGATCGCGGGAAAGAAAGTTGGTTTTTGAAATAGTCCAATGGCGCTAGCTTCTATGAAGACGGGTTTCGTTTTTCTCTTGGCGGCGCTGGCTTTCGCTGCACCTCTTATTCTAGTAGCGAGCCGCAGGAAAAGCGCGCGGACCTTTGCAACCGGACTGATTCTTGCCGCCAGTATCGCCGGCTGTATCGTCGCCGCCATTGGCTTTTGGCGGCAGTTTGGTCTTTTTGTCGATTTTTCCCGCGTGACGCCCTTCCCCTTCACGCTTGGGGTCGACCGGCTTAGTGCGTTCTTTTTCTTGTTGATCTGCGCGATAGCCTCTCCCGTCGCTATTTATGCGGCCTCCTATTTTGACCGGGGTGTTTTTTTCATGGTTTGTTCTATCGATGATTGTGGTGGTGACCGCATCTACTGGTTTTGCATTTCTTGTGGGCTGGGAGTTGATGACGCTCGTCTCCGCCGGGCTAATTCTGATGGAGGGCGACTCGACTGAACGCCGTCATAATGTCTTCATCTACTTGATGATGATGCATGCAGGCGCCGCTGCGGTGGTGGCAAGTTTTTTCCTTTTCCTGCCCTATTCGCATAGTCTGGATTTTGCGTCCATTCGGACGGCTAGTGCCTCCATGCCGGCAGGAATACGGACCCTGATTTTCCTGTTGGCCTTCGTGGGATTTGGAACCAAAGCGGGCATTATCCCGCTTCACCTCTGGCTTCCACGGGCTCACCCAATTGCGCCCAGCCCTGTTTCAGCGCTGATGTCGGGTGTCATGCTGAAGACAGCGGTATACGGGTTTGTCCGCTTCGCTTTTGATTTTCTTGGCGGAGGGCCTTCTTGGTCTGGATACGTCGTTCTCTTGGCGGGTGCGGTCTCGGGACTTCTAGGTGTTCTCTACGCAATCGCCGAACACGATCTCAAGCGGCTCCTGGCGTATCACAGTGTCGAGAACATCGGAATCATCTATCTGGGACTGGGAACGTCGTTAGTTTTTCTAGCCCATCAGGCGCCGGTTTTGGCAGCTTTGGCGCTCATCGCAGCTCTCTTGCACACTTTCAATCATGCTCTATTCAAGAGCCTGCTATTCCTCGGGGCAGGCGCTATTTCGAATGCAACCCACACGGTAGACCTGGAGGAACTTGGCGGGTTGCAGCGCCGGATGCCCGTGACCGGAGCAACTTTCCTGATCGCTTGCTGCTCGATAGTCGGGTTACCGCTTTTCAATGGTTTCATCAGCGAGTGGCTCACCTTTCGAAGTTTCCTGGCTGGCTCGCTGTTAACAAATACGAAAGCACAAATTGTCTTGCCGTTGATGGTGGGTGTCCTTGCTCTGATTGGTGGGCTGGCAGCCGCATGTTTTGTAAAGGTGTTTGGAGTGGCCTTCTTAGGGCGTCCACATAGTAAAGAGGCGGAACACGCTGAAGAAGCGCCGTTGGCCATGCGGGCTGGGATGGGTTTGCTGGCCGCAGCTTGCCTTTGGATCGGAATCTTGCCGGGTTTTTTCTTGAGACCATTAGCATCCTTGGCGCAAGTTTTGGTTCCCGGGGCTGGCGTGCCAGAAGAAACGCTGAGCATCGCTCGAATCATTCCCTGGGTGGCAGTGTTCGTCCTCGGAGTGGGCGGCGCAGCCGCTTTGCTCAAACACAGAAGGAAGATGGTTCGTACGTGGGCATGCGGGCTTCCAGAACTGAGTAGCCGCATGCAGTACACCTCGACAGCGTTTTCGAAACCAATTCGTTTCGTTTTTTCGACGGTTTACAAACCCGATCGCAAGGTCGAAAGCCTCCCAGCCGATCAGCCATATTTCCCGGCGACCATCTCCTATCGCTCGGTCCGCACAACGTCCTACGAAAAGGCTCTCTACCGGCCATTTGTGGACCTCATTCTTTCCGCGGCGCACCAGTTGCGACGCATGCAGACGGGTAATATTCAGGTGTACTTGCTGTACATTTTTCTTACGCTCGTTTCTCTGCTCATGTTCTTGAGGTTTCAGGGATGATAACCGCAATCAACTTCTTCCAGGCGCTGATCATCATCTTGGGGGCTCCGCTGGTGCGCGGAATCATCGCACAGTTCAAAGCGCGGCTGCAGCGGCGCCAGGGAGCCAGCATCTGGCGGCCTTACGCGGACCTCGCCAAGCTTTTTCGCAAGGAAGACATCGTGCCTCCGACCGCATCGTGGGTGTTTCGTTTTGCGCCCATTGTGTTGTTTGGGGCTACGGTATCTGTAGCCGCTTTTGTTCCCGTGGTGCAGCCTTCGGCGCTGCTCGCCTCACGTGGTGACTTCTTCCTGCTTGTATATCTGCTGGCACTGGGACGGTTCTTCCTTTCGCTGGGAGCGTTGGACGGAGGCAGCGCGTTCGGCGGGATGGGAGCCAGCCGTGAGGCGTTGGTTTCCAGTTTAGCCGAAGCTCCGTTCTTGCTGGGGTTGGCTGCGGTGGCCATACTGGCAGCCCACGCCGACATCGCGGGAATCGTCGTGTGGACGCTCCGGCAGAACGTCTTCAACATTTCGGGAGTGCATATTCTGGCCTTCATTTCTCTTGCGATGGTCACGGTGGCCGAAACGGGAAGAATGCCAGTGGACAATCCGACCACGCACCTGGAGTTGACGATGATCCACGAAGGAATGGTTCTGGAGTACTCCGGACCCAGTTTGGCCTTGATCGAGTGGGCGAGCGCAGTCAAGCTCCATGCCATGCTGGCCCTTTTGATTGCGCTGTTCGATCCGTGGGGGATGGCGTCAAGCCTGTCCGGTTTGGGGATCGGCGCGGCGTTACTTCTCTACTGCGCAAAGGCTGCCCTATTCGTGATTGTGCTTGCCGTGATTGAGAGTGGCATGGCCAAGCTGCGCATGTATCTCGTGCCGGACTTCCTGGGAGTGGCTTCCGCATTGAGCGCCCTTGCAGTGATCTTTACCGTGTTGGCAAAGAGGTAGCGAAATGGGTTTGGTGGAAATTGCGACGGGCAAGGTTCTGAGTTCATTTTCGGTTTTTTTATTTCTGACTATTCTCCTGTTGGTTGTGGCGCGTCGCATCTCGACAGCGATCCTGCTGTTCAGTGCGCAGTCAGCGATTATCACAGCTGAGGTTCTCGCCACAGGATTTCGGGAAAGACTGGCTGAAGCCTATGTGGTTGGCGCATTAGTTTTCCTTATTAAAGTTGTCCTAATCCCCCGCGCATTCTTCCGATTGGTAGACCGGTTGAAAACACCGCGCGACGTGAAAGCTTCGACGACGCCGACTCAATCGGTCTTTATTGCCGCAGCCATGATCTATCTGTCCTATGCGGCTGTTCATTCGTACGGACAATCGGTGCGCGTCCCCGAAGATGCTCTTGCTGCGGCCGTGGCTCTGATTCTCACAGGCGCTTTCCTGATGGTCAGCCGGAACAAGGCACTCATGCAGATGCTCGGTTTGCTTGTCTTGGAGAACGGCATATACCTGGCGGCTCTGACGACAACGTATGGGATGCCCTTGGTCATCGAGATTGGGATCTTCTTCGATATTCTGATCGGACTACTGCTGATGGGGATCTTCACCTTCCGCATTCGGGACACTTTTGACCATTTGGACGTATCGAAGCTGCGGCGGCTCCGGGGCTGAGAATGATCCTACTGTTGCCATTAGCAGTTACGATTCTAGGAGCCGGTTTCGTTCTGTGTTTCCGAAATCCGCGTATTGCCACTCGCGTTGCGCTCACCGTGGGGGGACTGGAAGTTGCCTCGCTCGGGGCCGTTGTCTGGCGTGTCCATGCGCACGGGGCGCTTCAGGCAGGGCGATATTTGCGCGCGGACGGACTCAGCTCGCTTTTTCTCATCAACATTGCGTTTATTTCCGCTCTAGTGCTGGTGTACGCCTCGGGTTATCTGCGCCACATGGGAGAGGGACGTTTTTCTTCGCCACGGTGGTTCTATGCCCTCGTCTTTTTGTTCCTCTTTACGATGATCAGTGTCTGCCTGTCGGCAAACCTCGGTCTATTGTGGATCATGATGGAGGGAACGACACTGGCTTCCGCTCTGCTCGTCGGTTTCTATAACACGGAAGGTGCGGTTGAGGCCGGCTGGAAGTATCTCATGGTGTGCACTGTGGGAATCGCTTTCGCGTTGTTCGGCACGATCGTGCTGTATCTGGCAGCGGTCAAAGCGGGCATGAATCCTGCCGCAGCTCTGGATTGGGCCGCTCTGATGAATGCGGTTCCTCAGATGGGATTCGATCCGAACTTGGTGAAGCTCGCTTTCGTCTTCATCATCGTTGGGTACGGCACAAAGATCGGTTTCGTCCCTATGCATAGCTGGCTTCCAGACGCTCACGCCGAAGCGCCTACGCCTATCAGCGCCTTGCTCTCAGCGGTCTTGCTCAACTGCGCTATGTACGCTTTGATACGGTATGACGCAATCATTTCCCATACCACAACGTCCGCCTTTGCCCACACCTTGCTGCTTGTCTTTGGCCTGCTGTCGATGATTGTCGCGGGTCTGCTCATCCTGGTGCAACGAAATCTGAAACGCCTGATGGCATACAGCAGCGTCGAGCATATGGGAATCATTGCCATTGGCCTGGGACTCGGGGGTCCCTTGGGGCTCTTCGGCGCGTTGCTGCACATTTTCAATCACTCGGTAGCAAAGTCACTTCTCTTCTTTAGCGCCGGCAACATCCGCCAAAACTTTGGGACGCTGCGCATGGACGGTGTCACCGGCATGGCGCGTACGCTGCCGCAAACCAGCACTGCGCTCGTGGTCGGAAGCCTGGCGATCGTTGGCCTGCCCCCATTTAGTCTCTTCGTCAGTGAATTCGCGATCCTGAGCGAAGCTTTCTCCCAAGCACATTACGTGCTGGCCGTCCTGTTCCTGGTAGTCCTTTCCGTGGTCTTCGGCGGATTCGCCTATCATTTCATCCGCTTGCTGTGTGGCGAGCCAAATGGAGTTCCCGCGAACTCAAAACTAATTCCGTCCGAATACACAGTGATGGGGATCGCTTCCGTCACCCTGCTATGTTTCGGCGCGCATATCCCTCACATGTTCACCATCATCCTGCAAGAGGCGATGGCGGTTTTGCGATGACGGGCGAGGAGGAGAAATCTGGAATGGCCCGTGTGTCTAAGAATCAATCATCAGAAGCAGCCATCGCACCCCCTATGGCAAAAGACGGCGCCATTGCCCGTCTCGTCACACTGTTCGGAAGCCTGGGACGAAATCGCGACAAGCGCGTCCACTACGTGTTTGACGCTGGCGATCCGAACTACAAAGAAATCATATTGCCAGCTGAGGCGGGTATCCATTCGATCGCATTGAGGGTGCCGGCAGCGGCTTGGTATGAGCGAGAACTCCATGATCAATACGGTGTCGAAATAGCAGGACACCCTGATTTGCGCCCTTTGATTTTCCACGAGAACTGGCCGGATGGGGTGCATCCGATGGTGGACGCGGTGGAAAGCGTTCCTTGGTCGAATCGTGAGTACCGCTTCTTGGAGGTCCAGGGCATAGGCATCGCGGAAGTCGCGGTGGGACCGGTCCACGCGGGGATCATTGAGCCAGGCCATTTCCGATTCAGTGTCGTGGGTGATACCGTTCTGAATTTAGAGTTGCGCCACTTCTACACCCACAAAGGCGCAGAGAAATTGTTCGAGGGCCGTTCCTGCAATCAAGGAACGCTAATCGCGGAATCAATCTCCGGCGACAATTGCTTTGCTCACGCGGTTGCTTACTCCCAGGCCGTCGAGAATGCATGCCGGATCGACATTCCCCCGCGCGCGTCTGCCATACGTTTAATAGGACTGGAGCTTGAACGGCTCGTCTCGCACATCTCGGATGTTGGCGGGCTGTGCACCGATGTAGGTTTCAGTGTCGCGGCCTCCTACGCAACACGCATTAAGGAATCTCTGCTCCAGGCCTCCTCACGGTGTTGCAACACACGATACTGGCGCGGGATCGCAGTGCCGGGTGGTGTGCGGGTCGATCTCGATACCGGGAAATTGCTTGAACTCAGCCGAGAAGTAGCAGAAGCTGCGCGCGAGTTCTCAGATCTCGCCAAGCTTATTTTGACAACGCCCTCGATCCAGAACCGATTTGAAACAGCGGGTATCCTTCGGCAGGATGTGGCGAGGGATCTCGCTGTGGTAGGGCCAGTTGCACGGGCTAGTGGAATGGATCTCGATGTTCGTCGCGATCACCCCTATGCACCTTATGATCAAGTTCAGTTCGATGTGCCTGTGACGCATTACGGAGACGTGATGGCGCGCGCCAGGATTCGCGTCGAGGAAGCGGCGATCTCGGCTCGCATAATCCAAGAGGCTGTGAATGGATTGCCGGCTGGCAGTGTCCTGGCATCGCTTGACACTCTCGGCGAGTTGCAGGGATCCTCGGCGGTTGAGTCGCCTCGGGGGGAACTTTACTATTGGTTGGAGGCGCGCGACGGCCGGCTCACTCGATGCCACGTCAAATCACCCTCGTTCCAGAATTGGCCCGCGATGCCCTTCGCTGTCGCGGGCAACATCATCGCGGACTTCCCCCTGATCAACAAGAGCTTCAATCTTTCGTACTCCGGATGTGACCGATGATCTTTGAAGTGATCGAGCGAAGCCTGCGCCAGCCGAACCGTGTGATCCCCGTTGAAGCATTATTGGGGAACTGTGATGGCAGCCGAATGCCGGACGTCATCGCAAGTCAATTGACACCTGCCATCAGCCAGAAACTCGTCGAAGTTTGTCCCACAGCGGCGTTCCGGATCGAGGAATGCGATGGCTGGGCGTGCCTGAAACTCTCCTACGGGGAGTGCATTGGTTGCGGAAAGTGCTTCGAACCCGGCGAAGGTGCGGTGGTCGCTGCGAAAAGTTTCACTTTGTGCGGCAATCCGAAAGATCAGTTGGTGCGTGTCTGGGATCTCGAAAGACGGACAGAGATCGCTCCCCTACGGCCGGAACCTGGAGTCGTCCGCGAGCAGATTCACCGTCTCTTGGGAAAGGCCCTGAATGTCCGGCAGTTGGACGCTGGTTCTTGCAATGGATGCGAAGCAGAAATCGCTGCCCTAACGAATCCCTATTACGACTTGGAACGGTTCGGGATTCATTTCGTGGCATCTCCCAAACATGCCGATATGCTTCTGGTAACAGGCCCAGTCACTCGGAATATGGCGGAGGCGGTCAGGGCCACATACGAGGCGGTCCCGGCGCCAAAGCTCGTGGTGGCGGTGGGGGCTTGTGGTTGCAGCGGCGGCATTTTCGCGGGCAGCCACGCGGTGGTCGGTGCTGTGGACGCCGTGATCCCTGTGGACGGCTATGTTCCCGGATGCCCCCCGACTCCCGCGATGCTGGTGACCGGAATCCTGAAAGTGTTGCGGCGGCGAATCGCGAAATGACATATCTGTGATCAGACGGAATAGCGTGCGCCGGGAAATTGAAAGAGCGGCGGCAGCCTCGTCCTGCGAGAACATCTCCCGCGGCAGAGAAAGTGCCGTTACCGCGGCCAACACCAGAGTGAGAGGCACACAAGCGCGGCGCGCCAGGACCACCCCTTAAGTGGTCTTGCAAGTAATCTTGTTCAAAACTTGAAATACCCTTTGTGTTATTTAACCTTAATTATGATTCAAAAGAGGGATGGTCTTTGCATCAGGAGGGCGTGGCACTGACTTTATGAAAGCATAGATATCAGCCCATTGCTGATCGGAAACGACCTTCTCCGTATATGGCGGCATCTCAGCCGCGGGATGATGCACGTACGCACGGAATGCCTCGAATGGGATAGCATTCGGGCCGAGTTCCGGTCCAGACCCTCCGCCATGCGCTTGGGTCCCGTGGCATGCGTTACAGCCGTATCTCAGGTAAAGCTTCTTTCCGTTTTCGGCATTCCCGCTGGGAGTCTCGGCAGACTTCGACGCTACGCCCTGAGACTCCGCCCCACTCTTCGCAGGTCTTGACGCGGGAGTCGCGCTCTGGGCATTCAGCCGGCTAATGCTCACCATCAAGATCGCCGCGATTACGATAGGCCCGGCGAACCGGAGGAGGCACAGTCCAATCCCTGGGTTTGAAAGTCGCGCGCCCAAAGCGGACCTCGATACTGCGTCGAGTAGTGATCCCTGAAGGCTTTTCACGTTCAATCTCATTGTCTGGTCCCTTTCTTACCCCGTGCGCCCTAGCGTCCCTGAACAACAAGATCGACCAGCGCCGGATCACCATGCTTGACGACAGCGATTGCTCGTTTGATAGCCGGGCCAACCTCATTGGGATCCGTAAACGGACCCGCGGAATACATCCCCATGCCCGCTGCGAGTTTCGCATAGTCGATGTTGGGATCTTCGATCGCGGTCCCTATCTTGGCCCGGTCAACACCGCGATTTTTCCGATTACACATGCGCTGCACTTCCATCACTTCCTGATGGTAGGCACGGTTGTTATGCATGACCGTCAGGAGTGGGATGCGGTGGTGCGCCGCAGTCCACAATACGCCCGGGCAATACATCAGGTCGCCATCGCACTGTATGTTGACCGACAGTCGGCCATACTTCTTGTTGGCGAGCGCGCCCCCAACAGCGGCCGGTGCGCCATAACCTATACCTCCGGCGCCAGGGCCGCCAATGTACTGATAGTGCTTGTCAAAGGTCCACAGCTTTAGGGGCCAATAATTCTCATGTATAACTGTCGACACTAATGACCAGTCCTCGCCCTTGAGCGCTGCTCCCAATTCAGCGCACAGGCGGGCAGTGCTGATCGGGGAATCGTCCCAACCATTCGCCGCGAGGTCGCGCGTCTGATCGAGCCACTGCTGGCGCGCCGAGGCGAGCTTCGCGCCCCGAGCCCGATAGGCCGTTTTGCGGTCGGTCGTGACCAAGCGCTTCACGGCCTCAAGCAGTGAGGGCAGAGTCGCATGCGCGTCTGCCGCAATGGGAACATCCACATCCGTGTATCGGTGGAAAGTCTGCATAACGGACTTCGTGAAGAGGTCATCGGAGTTGATGGTGATTAGCTTCGCACCGGGCTTCGTTGCCCGCGTAAAAATGGGGTCGCCAATACGGTCTTTGGTGGACATGACAACATCATTGAAGTCCTTTACCTCAAGACCCAAGACAACGTCCGCATTAGAAATCAGCGGGCGGGCGCGGTAGGTATGGTTGAGAGGGTGCTGGGTTGGAAAATTCAACCGTCCGCCTCTGTCAATGACCGGCGCCTGGAGCAGTTCGGCAAGCTCGACGAGAAGGTCCATGCCGGCCTGCGATCGAGCGGCACGGTCAGCAACGATCACAGGATTCTCGGCCTGGACCAGGAGTCGGGCTACTTCTGCGACTGCGCCTGAGTCGCCCACCGGGGGCGCGGGCAGGTTTAGCTTCGGGATGGTTAAGTTACTCTCTCGAATTGGCTTCTCCTGAAGAGCCCAGTCGGTCACTAGACAGACCGGCATCGTCGGAGGAGTCATCGAGATCCTGTAAGCGCGCACTGCGGACTCGGCAAAGAGCTGGAGGGTCGATGGGTTGTCGTCCCACTTCGTCATCTCCCGGACTAGCGCTGCGGGGTCCGAGGCGGCGTGTTCCCAGTCTGAACCGTTATTCCGGGACTCGGGGGCCGTTTTGTTCGCGTCCATGATCAACATTGGCGCTCTGTCACCGTAGGAGTTGTAGATCGCCATGGCGGCGTGCTGCAGCCCGACCGTGCCGTGGCAAATCATGGCCGCCGGCTTGCCTTCAATCTTAAAGTAGCCGTTGCACATGGCAGCCGAATGCTCTTCATGCATGCAGGTGATTAATTCGGGATTCTTGTTGCCACCGTAGTTGATCAACGATTCGTGGAACGCGCGGAAGGTATTGGCCGGGTTGGCACATACGTACTCGATACCCAGGGATCTGATGACGTCAATCATGAAGTCGGACCCGGAGCGATCCATGGTCTGCACTTCGACAGCCAAGGACCCATTGGAATCGGCATCCGCCGCTACAACCCCAGCGGCAGCAGCCTGGGCCATCTCCGCTGGTGCCAGCAGAGCTGCCGTACCAGCAACGGCTCCCTTCAAGAAATTGCGACGGTCACCCGACAGTTTGTTAGAATTCGCCCGCGTGGATTTCGCCATTTCTTTTGCCTCCGTTCACAAGCGCGCGTATGCGTTATGGATGAGTGCAACATTGGGAACAGCCTACGCTAATGTTCATTCCCGGGTCAACGCCAGGCAGCAACCGCAGCCTGGCCTGCTGTTCCAGACAAAGCACGGAAAGCCCATCTCACAAACTTCGCGGCCCTCATGTCCGAATCGGCAGCACTCTCGTTCGCGGTATCGCTATCTGGCGCTCAGGAAATGGGCGCTTGCGAGTCTATTTCCCGAGCTATCGCTTCGTGCGGACATTCAAAGGCAAATCGAAGCTCTGACCAGAAGTGCTAGTTAGGGCGGCGAAGATTAATCTTTGTTTTCGTAATTGAGGGGGTCACTTCTCCGGTCTTGTCGTCTTGTTGCATAGTTGCTCTCTGAGGTTCTGACTTTTGCCGCGTGCATCGAATGTCGTCATTGAGCAGGTTGCGTGGTTGTTCCCTCGCTCGCTTGCAAATCGGCAGAAATTTGGATCTTACCGCCAGAAATTTTGATTTTTCTTTCCCAAGGCGTGAACCCCGATTTCTTGAGCGTGATCGTGTGGTCTCCCGCAGCAACGTTAATCGTGGACGGCGTACTCCCAACGAATGCCCCATCTAGCTCGATGTCGGCTCCTGCCGGAGTAGACGTAACAGCGACATCGAAATTAGCGCTGGACTGAGTTTCAGCGGCTACCTGCGCTGGTGCGGCTGGCTTGAACTTCGCCATATCTAGCGCGAAATTGCCGTTAATAAAAGTAATAACTTCGGTTCCCTTTGGAATCGTAATGTCCTTGTCGTGCATCAACAGAACAAATGGAGCTGGGGGCCAAAGTATCAGGCCGGTCACAACGATCCCTGGGGGCATTGCCCCGGCGTAGCCGGCGCCTTGGGCCTTCTTGGTGGCGCGTAGAGCGGCCTTCTCCCCGTCAGCGAGTCTGACCGAGTCCATCACGATTTCGAGTGTTCCTCCTCGTCCCATCCGCCGTATTGGCTGAGCTTCCGTCACCGTTCCCCATGCGATCCCGCCTCCGGGAATTATCAATGTATCCGCAACCCGGACTTCTTCAACAACCTCGAATTCCACACGATCATTCACGTGAGCATCTGCTGACGAAACCGTTTGTGAGATCCGCAATATAACCGGGGTCCCGTCTGCGAGAGTGCTTTGTGAGTTCGGAGTTGTCGAACCTTGTTCTTGCTTCCTCGCGGCTTCTTGCTGAGGCGAAGCCATCGAAACTGTGGCCGACTGGTAAAACAGTAGAATGCAAAGCAGGCCCTGAATGAAGGTGTTCATAGCGCAGGTACTCTCCGATCTTTAAGTGAGTGATGAGCCTGACCAGTTTTAGAAATGCGCGTGTTAAGGTCGCAGTAAACACCGCCGCCGCACGTCTGTCAAGGAGGCAACTTGTGAAGCTCAAGAGATGGTTCGGGATAGCCATACTGTCCTGCGTGGCCGCTGGCTTAGATAGCGGCTACTGATTATTTTGCGTTCGCCTACGGGCTCGCTGAGAGGTTTCTCACGCATCGCAGGGGGTGAAAATTTGGGGCCAGCTCTGGTGGCAAATTCGTTGTGTCCAGGGCAGGAGAAGCATACTATGTGCGAACTAGAGGTCCAAATCGCAAATTCCGGCTGAATGGGGTTGGCGAACAATAAGCACGATGGAACACAAGAAACTGATACTTGTTGTTGATGATGAGCCGGTCAACCTCCGGTTGGCAAATTCCATACTGAGAGATGATTACAGCATCCGCACCGCGACAAACGGCGTGGAGGCATTGAGACTGGCTCAGTCTGCGCCAATGCCCGACCTGATTCTGTTGGACGTTATGATGCCCAAGATGAACGGCTATGATGTCTGCCGGAGTTTAAAAGCGAATCTCCAAACACGCGACATCCCGGTGATTTTCCTGACAGGACAGATCAAAGACAAGGACGAAACGCAAGGCTTTGAAGTCGGTGCTGTCGATTACATTCACAAGCCGTTTTCTGTTGCCGTTGTGAATGCCAGGGTTAGAACCCATATCATGCTTCGCGAAGCCCGGGAAGAGCTGTCCCGCCAACTCATGGCTATCAACAACGAACTGGAAATGGCGCGCGAGATTCAGCTTTCCATCCTGCCCAGCGGCACTCCCAAGATCGCGGGCCTCAACATTGCGACTCGCTATATTCCCATGAGCGCGGTGGGGGGCGATTTCTATGACTTCATTTCCGTCGACGAGAAACATCTCGGGATTTTGATTGCCGATGTTTCAGGACACGGCCTGCCCGCGGCTCTTATCGCCTCGATGCTAAAGGTTGCACTCTTCGCTCAATCCCCGCACGCTTTCGATCCCGCGCGGGTCCTGGCTGGATTGAATCAGTCGTTGTGCGGAAAGTTCCGGCCTCATTTTGTCACTGTCGCCTACATCTTTGTGGATCTGGAAAAGAACGTTGTGAGCCACGCCGGCGCGGGGCATCCCCCCGTGCTCTTGTGGCGTAAACGAGAGGGAATGGCTCGCGAATTAGCGGAAAACGGATTGCTTCTCGGTCCATTCGCTGAAGCCACGTTTTCTTCCATTCAAGTACCCCTCGAGGCCGGAGACCGGTTGTTCCTCTATACCGATGGCATCGTGGAATTCAGGAGCCCTGCAGGGGAAGATTTCGGGGGAGACCGTCTCAGACAATTCATCGAAGCCAATCACACTCTTAGCGCAGAACACCTTCTCGAGACTTTGCTTAGCCAATTGTGGCGGTGGGCGGAACAAGCTCCCGGCACAGCCCAATTAGACGACATTACCCTCATCGCGATAGACATCCTGAGCTACTAGCGCCGTTATCGCTGCCAGCCAGCGAATTGTCCACGGAGGTTAACCAGGAGTTAGCACATTCGCGTGCGGCCGTTTACGAACTCACAGGATGGCCGAGCGCTGCGCCGGTACCGAAAACGCAGGGTCATCGAACGCACGATCGGCTGGCTCGGCAACTTCCGGCGTTTAGTCGTCCGCTACGACCGCTCGCTCCGAATCTACGGGGCGTTCTTTCATATTGCCTGCTTCATGATCGTCTTACGGAAGGTTGTGCAATAGCTTCTACATGTTTCGGACAGAGTGACACTTGTCCAACGCATTCCGGCTGTGCGATTTGCTTCCACCTGTTATGGATCGAGTCAAATTGGCACTGATCTAGGCTGCCTGCCCGGGCAAATTCGATGTTTTCGCCAAAGTGTGCAATGTCCGTTGTCCCTACTATAGCCGTGCTCACGCCCGGAACACTTATTGTAAATCTTAAGGCTGTCTCAAAATCCTGCGGGCCTTTCAGGAAATCATATTGGAGTTTCTGCAGTCGTTCCAAGCAGATATGCTGATCTATGGCTTCCGTTTGAGCCTTTTTCCAGAGTCCTGTGGCGATCGGCCGCTTTGCAATTATGCCCATGTTTTTCTCGCGGGCCAGCGGCACGATCAATTCGAGCGCTTCCTGTTCGGCAATATTAATCGAAATCTGCAAGGCATCAAAGAAGCCACTCCGAACCGCGTAGAGGGCCGCCTGCCCGTCTCCGCTGTAACCAATGTAGCGCACCTTGCCACTTTGACGGGCCCTTTGCAGTACTTCGAGGACATCGCCTTCGCGTAGCGTCTCTTCTGAACAGCTGTGGAGTTGAATAAGATCAATCCGGTCGGTCTTCAGCCGGATTAAACTCGTCTCGATATTCTGCTTCAGTGCACGCGGATGCCAGTCGGTCGAGTCCAATCCATCCTTTAGACCCACCATATGTCGTAGTGTGCGATCTGCACGTGCCAGAAATCCAGACAAACTCGCCCTGGGTTGCAATTGTCGTCCGCACTTAGTAAAAAGCAAGAATCGGTCGCGTCTCCCGCGCAGGACGCGGCCGATCTTTTCCTCACTGTCTCCGTACATCGCAGCAGTGTCAATGACGTTGAGCCCCGTATCGTGGGCCTGACCCACCATCCTGTCGACCGTGTGATCGGGCGTATTTTCAAAGCCAATCTCGGCGGCGCCTAACCCTAGCACACTGACTTGCATTTCGGTGCAGCCGAAAGGCCGCATCTCCAAGGGCACCGCTCTCGCGTGGGTAACATTAGGGCTCATCATTTTGCCCTCTCCATTCCGAGTGTGTCTTGCATCCAACAGCAAGGGTCGAATCTCAAACAACGCCGAATACACTATCTGCAAGTGTCCGAGCACCGGTCTTCAGTGATTCCGGTAATTGACACCTAGCAACTAACGCAGACTATTGGGTGGGGTGGGCTGAAATTATGTGAGCTGAATGCACAACCGATGAAGGAGGTCGTTCGACGTATGTGGACCTGTGTCAGGAAAAGGAAACAGCGGGGAAACAACAGTCTCAGCGTACACTGCTCTTTCTTGCATTCGAGCCGATAGAAGCACCTCGTGGAGGCTGGTAGCGCTGGCCTGTGACCGATGATGCGAAAAGATCTGGACGCAGCAATCGTTCGAAATGTCGTCGCACAAGGTGACCAATTCAGAGAATTCTGCACAGGCCACAGAGGAGGAAATCAGAAAGATCAAGATCGGCACGTGGAACTTAATTAAGAGTTTTCGCATAACCGTACGTGCGCATCTAGTCATGTCGCGAACAGTACTCCCGAAGTGCCAGCAAGAGTCGTGCCAAACAACACCGCGGTCAGTCTCATTATCGCCTTCTGGGAGACATGCACCATGCTGGGCAAATCATTGATTAGAAAAGAGAAGATGATGAGTCGGCCCTGAGAGAGGACCCGCAAGTTAATGCAACGAAAAGAACTCTGACCAAACATATGAAGAGCTTTTCTATTTTCAGGGACTAAAATTCACGGACCAGCGAGATGGCCGTTTCGGCTACCGGAAGATCATGGCCCTATTGTGGGATTGGCAGGTAGGCGAGGATCGGGGGCCGTGTATCTGGCGGCGGGAGGAGCTTAAAATGCCGCAGAAGAAGCGGCCCCGAGGAAGGTTGTGGCTGAACGACGCGGCTTGTGTGCGGCTGCGGACAGCCCGAAGGAATCGTTCAAAATGATTACCAAGCCGTTTGATTTCCGTAAGCAGGTCCAAGAACAGATTGCCATCGCTCAGGCCGTAAAATAGAGCGGCCCACGGTCAAGAATTATCCCGCATCGGGGGGCGCCGTTTTATTTCAGGACGAATGAGGGCACCACGGCGGTCTCATGCTCGGTTGTAAATGAAAACACATTCCGAAACCTGGAATCAGGCCTGCCGCTCCTCGCGTGATGCGCTGTAAGAAACAGACCAGGAATTTCATGCCGCTCACCGCTATTTTGGAACACACTAGATTAGCTGAACTCTTGCAAAGGTTGCTAAGAAGCATCATGGCCCTATCCATCTTTCGCTGCGCAACCTACTCGACATGCAGAAGAAATTGGAGACAACCTAACGGGCTTGCGTTTCGGCGATCCACTTCAGTGCCGGCTCCGCTGGCATGTTCCTCGAAAATCCAGGCGGTTCTGCCGAATTTACCGAACCTCCTGCAGATTGAAATGGAGCGAGATTGATGGAATCACCTGGAATTTCCCCAGTGCATATGGAGGGCAGCTATGGTCAGTGTGCGTAAAAACGTATGGCGGAGCAAGAAGCAGACTCTCATCGGTGATCATCAATGAGTCTCACAATCGGTGAGGGGACGCCTGTCGGGAACATCCAGTCACCCGAGACCCTCTCGATGAATATTCGCAAGATGGAGAGGCACGAGTGGTGGCTGTGGTCTGCGGCGGTATCAGTCACACTGCTGCTGACCGCTGGACTCGCTTCCTTTCTACTCCCCGGTTTGGAAGGACGCAAAAGCGACCAATCTACTTTTCTTGTTCTGCCGCAAATCGTGATGGGTCTGCTGGGACTCATTCTAATATTCGATATTTACACCCTTTATCAGCAATTGCAGATCAACAGGATTCGCCGCAAATTGGTCCAGGGCGAAGAGCTATTCAGGCTCATCAGCGAAAATGCAGCCGACTTGATTGCGGTTGTCGACATACACGGCAACCGCATTTACAACAGTCTTTCCTACGAGAAGGTTCTTGGATATTCACCGGAGGAATTAAGAAGCTCATCTTCTTTCGAACAGATCCACCCCGAAGACAGAGAACGCGTGAAAGAGGCGTCTGAGGAAGCCCGGCGCACGGGGGTGGGCCGTCCAATGGAGTATCGCTTCCGCCACAAGGACGGGACGTGGCGGGTGCTGGAATCCACAGCGAGCGTGATCCGCGATTCCAAGGGTGACCCCGAAAAGATAGTCATTGTTAATCGCGACGTCACAGAACGGAAGCGCGCAGTGGAGTTGCTGCGGCAATCGGAAACGAGCTTTCGCTCCGTGGTCGGAGATGCGCCGTACGGGATTTTCAAGGCGAATTTGACCGGGAAGCTCCTCATGGTCAATCCGGCCCTCGAAAAGATGCTGGGTTATAAGTCGCAGGACGAATTGTTGGCGGTCAATCTCGCAAGCGGCATTTACCGTCATCCGGCCGAGCACCAGAAAATAAACGAACTGTTTCTACGAGACCAGCATTTCAAAGACGTAGAGATGGAATGGAAACGGAAAGACGGCTCTTTCATTACGGTGCGGTGCAGCGGCTGGCCTGTAAAGGACGAGAGCAGCGTGCATATCGAGGTCTTTGCTGAAGACGTGACGGAGCGGCGAGTGCTGGAGCGACAGCTCCGCATGGCGCAGAGGATGGAAGCGGTTGGCCGGTTGTCCGGAGGAATCGCCCACGACTTCAACAATCTCCTCGGAGTCATCCTTGGTTACATCCAGGTGATGAAACGAAATCTCGTCCCCGGAAATCCTTCGTATGAGTACGCTGAGGAAATTGAGCAGGCCAGTCAGCGCGCTGTGTCGTTAACGCGGCAGCTGTTGGCCTTCAGCCGTCAACAGGTTCTGGAACCGGCTATTTTGAACCTGAACACGCTGGTGTCCGAAATGGAAAAGATGCTGCCCCGTCTGATCGGAGAAGACATCCAGCTGAATTTGGTCCTTGACCCGGCTATCGGCCAGGTCAAAGCGGACCCCGGACAACTCGAACAGGTCGTGATGAATCTTGCTGTCAACGCGCGGGATGCAATGCCGGTTGGGGGCACATTGACAATTCAGACAGCGAACGTGGAACTAGATGCGGCTTTTGTGAGGGAACATCAGGGTTCGGTCCCAGGCCTGTACGTAATGCTGGCCGTCACGGATACGGGCACGGGGATAGACCCGGAAATCCAGGCACAAATTTTCGAACCGTTTTTCACCACCAAGGGACGAGACAAAGGAACGGGACTGGGTCTCGCCACAGTTTATGGCGTGGTGAAACAAAGCAGTGGCTACATCACCGTTGAATCTGAGAAAGGAAAGGGAGCGTTATTCAAGATCTATTTGCCGCGTATCGAACTGCCCGTTACAACTCAACGCGAAATTAACCAGATGCCGCTGACCGTACGCGGAAGCGAGACCATCTTGTTGGTCGAAGACGCAGAACCTCTGCGCAAACTAGTGCATATGTTTCTGAGAGACAATGGGTACCAGGTTCTGACGGCTGCTGACGGGACTGAAGCCGTGCATGTGGCCACGCAGAACCCTGGCCCCATTCATCTGCTACTCACAGACGTGGTGATGCCGGGAATTAACGGGCGCGTACTGGCGGAACGACTCGCTCCCCGACATCCCGCGATGAAGGTGCTTTACATGTCCGGCTACACGGACAGTTTTATCGCCGGTCATGGGGTCCTCGAGGAGGGCATCCATTTACTCCACAAACCTATCACAGAGGAAGGGCTGATGCGCAAAGTCCGGGAGCTATTGGATGCAAATAAAGAGACGGAGAATACAAACAGTGCGGCGGGCACGGATGCCCCGGTGGTCACCACGCCTGACGTCAAATCGAGGAGGTAAGAGACAATCGCACCATGAAGAAATTACTGATCGTCGATGATGAGGAGGCCATGCGGCGTCTCCTGCGAATAAATCTCGCAGACCGCTACGAAATCATCGATACGGGAGACCCGGAACAGGCCCTTGCCATGGCCATGCAAGACAAACCCAACGCCATCTTGCTCGACCTGAGAATGCCGAAGTATTCAGGTTTCGAGCTCTGCCGGACATTCAGCTCCTTGGCTTCCACGCAGTTGATTCCTCTCATCATCGTGAGTGGGGAAGCTGGTGCAACAACGAAATCACTCTGCAAGGAACTCGGCGCCAAGGCGTACTTCGAGAAACCGATCGACTTTGAAGCGCTGCGAGCCGGCCTGGCAAACGTGCTGCACGCGGTTCTACCCGAGCGGAGAAGTGAAGTGCGCGTTCGCTTGCGAGTCATGCTGAAGCTACGAGGAATCGATATCAACGAAAAACCATTCGAGGAAATGAGCGCTACGGAGAACGTCAGTCAAAGCGGGTTCCTGTGTGGTTGCACGGCCCTACTGAAGAAGGATGCCGTGGTCGAGGTGTATCTGGTTAGTGGAGGGACGAAATTCGTTGGCAAGGCACGTGTAGTCAGGTCCGAGGGGTGCGACACGCCTTACCCACGGTATTCGTTCCGATTCGTACAGAAAGCAGGCGATTGGATTCTGCAGTAAGTGTTCCCTTGCAAAGTAGGTGCCGGACGCCATCTTCTGAGATGGCAACAGGCCCGTATGCGACGTTTGGCTACGCTCTTGTGACCAGGCCCAAGAATGTCGATGTTGAACTCCCAATAGACGATAGTCCGCTGGCGTTTCACGCTGCTACTCCTGATTGAGACTTTCTGTGCTTTCCTGTAGATGTTTTCTTGTGCGCCAGGAAGTCTTCACCACATGCCCGGCAGGCCCGGCAGACCCCCAATATGCGCGGCATTAAGAGTGTTTCTCTACTTGATGGGAGCTTTCGCTTCAGCATCACGCTCAAGGGGCTACGTGCGTTGCTCGAGACGATTCTCGGAATTGCAGTTCTAAACGTCGATCTTCACGCGATGCGGGAAGCACACGGAAAGATTGTTGCAATGTTGTTGCCGGTGCGGAAAGCAGGATGAACGACAAGGCAGCTTTAGGGCAGCAACAAGCGTTTCCTAGGATGCTAAGTTGTTTCTTGCTGTTCCGTAGAGAGTTTTGTAAGTCCTTGAGAATACTGGATAGGAAAAATTCGATCCCCACCGCCCCTACCAATTTTCTCTGAAACCACTCACCTCTTGCTCCGCAAAAGATTGACACGCGCGACGGCTATCGCGATGGAGGACGACCGTTCGGAAGGCAATACCGCGCACTAACTCGCGAAGACCAGCGTCGAGGGCGTTGGCGTCGGCACGATGTCGACTGACTTGAATCCCGCTTCGCCGAGCCACTGGCGGTAGTCTGATTGCCGGTAGGTGAAGCCGCTTTTGGTCATCACCAGCATCTGCGACGCGAACAGCATCGCGAAGGGATGGCCTGTCCGGTCGTCGTTAAGGATGAAGTCATTAACCACGAGCGTTCCGCCCGGTTTGAGCGCCTTGCGGAACTTGCGGAAGACCGCGATGTTATCCGCCGGCGCCTCCATGTGGGCGATGTGGGCGTAGATCGCGAAGTCGTATTTCGCGGCGCCAAAGTCGGTCGTGTGGAAGTCCCCATCAATCGTCTGGAAACGGTCGGCGACGCCGAAGCTTGCGACGAACCCGCGGCCGATCTTGTTGACGTTGGGCCAATCGAGCTGGGTGCCCGTAGCCTGCTTGTTCACGCCGAGCCAGACTGCCGACCAGACGCCCGAACCGCCGCCGACGTCGAGCCACGACACCGCACTCGCCTTGGCGATGCCTAGCCGCTCCGCGGCCATCTGCGCGACGGGAAAGGAAAGCGCGGCGATTGCGGGAACGAGCACATGCCAGAAGGGATTGTCCACTACTTCCGAGTCGTCCGGAGCGCTCGGCAGCCCGGTCTTCGCCGCCTCTGGCAGCTTTTGCCAAGTTGGGAAATCCTGCAGATACACTTCGGCCATGGCCCCCAAGTAGCTGGGTTTGCCCTTCACGAGGTACAGGGAAGCGTCCGGAGTGTTCTGATACCGTCCCTCCGACAAGGTGAGAAGGCCCAGTCCGGTCAGACCGTCGAGCAGAGCCTGGGCGCCGCGGGACGAAATTCCCGTCTTTTTAGCGACGCTCTCCGCGGTAGCCGGATTTCCTTCCAGCGCGGTGAACACGCCGTGTTGCGCGGCCGCGCCGAGAATGCTAGTCGCCCACCCACCAGTAATGATCTGCATGACTTTTTCGGGACTAGGTCCTGTCATCCATGTCTCCAATTCAAAGTTTCAGATGCAACAGTATATCTGAGGACTCTGGACATTTGTCACGTCTTTGCGAACGAAGAACTTGACACCATTTGACACCAATTGGAAGAAGGGCAGTGGTGCTACGCTTTTTACAACTCAGGACTTATTTTTTGGAGATGCAAATTCGATCCCCGCCGCCCCTACCAACCTCATGCAAATCAAGGGACTTAAGATCGCGTCAGTCGTCAAAAAGAGCCAAAGTCGTCAATTGAGTTGTGCTGACCTGGCCGGGAGTGGGATTCGCATTCATATTGCGGAGTTTACCCCTAATCAGAACTGAAGCTACCTGTCCGCCCGGATCTTCTGGTTCGCAGCAATTAAATACTATATTTGGGTCTTCACTGCGTTCTCGCTGGTGCCGTAAAAAGTTTTGATTCGCAGGTGCTGTTTGATCCATTTGAACCCGAATTCGCAAATTAGGGAGCACTGTTTTGTTCTAATCCGTTAGATTTTAGTTAGCCCGATCTTCTCACCAGCGGTGGAGTGAGTGACGTTTCGGGAGGTGGAGCAGCGGATTCTTCCTTAAGTTCAGTTGGGGAGATGCGATTCGGTGGTTGCGGACAGCTGGGAGAGGATGGGGAGCCCAAGGTTCAAAATCGCTCAAATGTCGGCGCACCCGGCCGCAGGCGCAGTCAACTGCTTTTATAGAACCTTCCCTAGTACTCGCGGGGCCTGAGAGCAGGTAATCGGCCCAATGCGATTTTCTCGGCGGTGTTTGCCCCAGGTTCGGTGCGCAATTCCAAGTGATCCAGCCACTTAATACTCATGAAGCATTCCCCACCGGGAACAACAAGACGAACCGGGCCGCCATGCTCCAACGGCACAGCACCCTCGTTGAGGCGGATAGCAAGCAGTGCCCGTTCGGCACGGTCGCGGGGTAAGGAAACACTGAAGTCTCCCGCACTTGCCTGGACATAACGAGCCTCGAGACGTGGTTCCGTGAGCGACAGCACAGTTGCCAACAGAACCCCGCGCCATCTAATGTTGGGAACAGTCCAGCCCTCCAGGCATGTAAAATCGTCTGTGAGATCTTGCTGGGATAATCGCTCCAAATCGGCTAGGGTCAGCTCCAGACAGTGGCCAACAAGACCGTCGACTCGGAGCACATGGGGGCGGATACCCTTGTCGTCTCTAGGGCTGTGGACCGGCAGCTTCTCCCGAATTCTCAATTCCTCTTGCAAGTGACTCATCCTCCCGTTGCTGGCGGGTGGCCAACCCGTTCGCGTTTTTTCAGTTGACGCAAGCTCACGATGGGATGATACCACTACGGTAAGTTGACGGCGAATAACACGATGGCTGGGCCTAACTAAACCGCCTGTACATACGGCCAGCTATATCTTTCGCAATCGCAAATTGCACTGCCCAATGTTTTGCGCCCCTTTGTGCGTATGATGGGATCAGGGAGGCTGAGCAATATGAAAACCTTCATGAAGGCAATACTGCTTGCCGCGATGCTGTTAGCCACGGTCTCGGCAATTGAAGCGCAGGTTTCGATAGGAATCAGAATTGGGCCGCCACCGCCGCCCCGGATGGTTGGGGTTCTACCCGCAAGGCCGGGTGCTGAGTTCGTGTGGGTGGAGGGCTATTGGTATCCCGTAGGAATGCACTACAACTGGCATGAAGGTTATTGGACTCGACCACCGTACGTGGGCGCTCTGTGGGTGGCACCGCATCACGATGGACGGCAGTTTTTTGCGGGTTATTGGGCCGGAGGTCGCGGCCGGATTGAACAAAATCATCGCAGCGACCGCGGCCATGATCGGGGCTTCCGTGACCACGGTAGAGGCCATGGCCGCAAGTGACACCCAGTAGCGAATGCAATGCGCAAGCCAGAGGTCTAATCGAAAATTCCGGTTGAGACCTCTCCAGCTAGCTTAGGACCCTGCATTCAGCAACTCCCCGGCCCGATACTCGGCCCGCATCCGCACTTCCGTCGCGTGCAGCTCTGCGCCAGGGTTTCCAGGATGAACCGGATCAATTCACTGGCCACATGCCTCATCGGCGAGCGGCCATTCGATGCGGTAGTTGTTGAACGTGTTCTTAATTTCCTCGCGGGTCATGCTAGGCACCGGACCTGAAAAAGAATATCCACAAAAATATGCCCACGACCAGTGTGAAGCTGAGCCAAAGCCAGATGTCGAAGAGCGTCAATGACAACAACCTACGCTTATGTTTTCTCCACCAGCGATGCTTCATGTGTTCTCTCTTAAAATTAGAGCGGCCCGAACCCTCCACAAGGGACTAGGCATCCTTAACAATGCCTTGCGATCAGAGCGCATTCCCTCAGTTTCAGATGGCCTGGAAGGTACGAAAGTGTTAACCGCGGGGATATCATCTTTGCCTATCCCCCGACCTCGTTCATGCCTGAATGCCAATCCAAAGCAGCCGTCCACATCACCTGCCTCACACCCTCGTTGGAGGAGTTCCACGGCCCGCTTGTCGTCCTTCGCCACACCTTTCCCTTCGGAATACAACAATCCCAATTTGGTGCAACTGTCCGCATTGCCCCCATCACACTCTTTTGTGAGTCGGGCAAGATCATCCGGAAGTTCTTGCAGCAGAGGTGGAATTTTTGTTGCCCGGACGCAGGGATGAAACGCGAAAAAAGCGGCAATCAGCAAGAAAACCTGAATGGACATTCTCATGGATCGTGAGCATCCTCCTTCAATATGTAAACGAGGATTCTCCGTTCGCATTAGCAGTCCGTTCATGTCAGATCTATGTGCGCTTCTAGCGCAGCTTTCAGTGATGTACGTCACTCAGCAGTGTGAGCATCAACGAAAGTCCCTTGAGGGCTTCAATCTAAGTGCACGCCAAGTCCTGAGAAGTCCTCTGCTATGAAAATGGCCTCAACTTCGACTGAAAATAGACGTCTTACGGCGCGATACCCATTTTCATGCCTGGTGGTGCGCCAACGGCGCATGAAGTCTTATCGGAATGTGGCATTGGGCGCATAGGGGGCGAAATGCCATTCGTGCATTGCAACGAAGGCCCACCCGCCCATCAGTACAACCCGCCGATCCAACGATCGAGCGCGGCGAGTAATTGATTTCGCTTCCTCAGATTGGGTGTAGAGTCAACTATCGACAAGCACGGGGTAAGTACTGCCTCAAGTGTGATATTTTCAGTTTCTACGGCAATGAACTCCACTGGGAAGACTCAATAGCAACGTGCGAAAAACACTTCTCTCAATCCAAACCGTGGCGCGCAAGCTCGAGCTTCCGGATCAGTATCTCGAGCAGATCGGGCCTCACGGCGCCAAGGTTAAGCTGGAGCTCCTTGCTGACTCTTCTTTACGTCGGCGCGGAAAACTCATTCTTGTCACCGCAACAACGCCTACCGTTTCCGGCGAAGGTAAGACCGTCACTGCCATCGGACTTGCGCAGGGTCTCGCGCAGATTGGGAAAAAGGCCGTCGTTACGTCACGGCAGCCTTCGCTGGGTCCCGTATTCGGAATTAAAGGAGGCGCCGCCGGCGGCGGCCTATCGCAAATTGAGCCTAGCGAAAAGATCAATTTTCATTTCCACGGCGATTTTCATGCGATTGCCTCCGCGCAAAATCTGTTGGCCGCGCTCATCGATGCCCATCTCTTCCACGGTAATGATCTGAACCTCGATCCTGATCGAATCAGCTGGCCGCGCACGATGGACATGAACGACCGCGCGCTTCGCCGGATTTCCATCGCGTTGGACAGCAAGAAGGACGGCGCGGGACGCCGCTCAGGATTCGTCATCACGGCCGCATCCGAAATCATGGCCATCGTGGCGCTGGCAACGGATCGGAGGAACTTGCGGGAGCGCCTTGAATGTGTCGTCATTGGCACCACTCGGGACGGTAGACCAATCCGCGCACGAGACTTGGGGGCCACGGGTGGCATGATGGCCCTGCTCGCTGATGCCATCCTCCCGAACCTGGTGCAGACAACCGATGGGACGCCTGCATTTGTGCATACCGGGCCTTTCGGGAATATCGCTCCTGGGACCAGCAGCATCCTCTGCCAGGAAATGGGACTGCGGCTGGCGGACTATGTCGTTAATGAGGTCGGCTTCGGATCGGACCTTGGTGCCGAAAAATACTTCGACATTGTCATGCAGCAGTCCGGCATCACGCCTGCAGCTGCGGTTCTTGTAACTACCGTTCAGAGCATCCGGAATCAGGGAGAAGGCCGCATCGATCAAGGCTTGGCAAATCTCCGTAAACACATCGAAATTTTGGAAAGCTTCAGCGTACCGATCATCGTCGCGCTCAACCGTTTTCCCGGCGACACCGACGCAGATCTGAAGCGGCTGGCCGACTTCTGCTTGCAAAACGGTATCGTCAGCGCGATCTCGGAAGCATTCACAAAGGGAGGATCGGGAGCGAAAGAGCTTGCCGAACGCGTCGTCGAAACAATCGCCGCGAACCCGTCGCCCAGAGTGCAACCGATCTACTCGCTGGATGAATCCCTGACGGAAAAGATTCGGCGTGTCGCTCAAAAAATCTACGGCGCGGCGGATGTGACGATCAGTGACCAAGCCAGGACAAAGCTCGATCAGTTTACCCTGTGGGGTAGCGCTCAATTGCCCATCTGCGTCGCGAAGACGCAGTACTCCTTGTCCGACAATCCGAAACTCCTGGGCGCGCCCACGGGTTGGACACTGCATGTGAAGGACGTATCGCTGTCCGCGGGTGCTGGCTTTGTGGTGGTCATAACCGGAAGCATGATGCTCATGCCCGGGCTTCCCAAGGTATCTCGCGCCGCATTCATTGACGTGGACGATGCGGGACGCATTCTCAAAGTTTAGCAGAATGCTGAAAAATTCTTGCAGGCTTGTGAAGCCCTCTACCCTCACGCTGCGGGGGCTGGAATGTTGCTCTATGCGCGCCATCCTGATGGGCGATGCAGCGGGCGCACCAGGGACCGCCAGCGCCCCGCAGTGTGGTATCTTGGTCCGCGGACTGAGCCACGCGCGCTATCCAAGGCGATCACGGCAAGGCGGATGAACGGCAGAAGTTAGAGGGCCTTGATGACACGATGAATGTAACGGTACGTGCCGAAGACATTATGACGCCTCGGCGGCTCCTAAAACATGCATCAAGTGACGCTGACGCAGCGGCGGCTGCCGACCGAGGAGGCTTTGACGCGGTCCCCATACTCCGTCGAGATGGGCTCGTCCGCGAGTTTTGGAGCCGTACTGAGGGCCGAAGACTGCGCATCGGTCGCCAGCACCGAACTCCGCACGACTCAACGGTCGAGCGACTTCTTCCGGCGCTGGGCGCTCACGTCATTCAGTTTGTCTACTACCGCTCGGAGATGGTCGGATTGTATCAGGATGGAAGCGAAGCGCCTGGCCGTGGACGACCTTAGCGGCACCGATTTTGAGCCGGGTGTGGCACAAAATTGGGCACAGTTTTTTGTTTCTGAAAAGTCAGACGAAGCTAACCTTCTGAAAACAAGTGGTGAGCCGCGCAGGACTCGAACCTGCAACCCGCTGATTAAGAGTCAGCTGCTCTACCATTGAGCTAGCGGCCCACGAATTTTTAATACTACCATGACTCGACAATTTCTCGACTTCTCCAGCGAGACGCAAAAGAAGACCATTGGCTCAGGGCGCGAGGCATGTGGTGGCGAGTACGCATTTTCCACTTGAGTTCTTGCGGGCTCAGCACGGCCGCGCGATCTGTGATTGGGCTTCGCTCCGTGCGAATTACGCGTTCGAAATTCATTTCGTCAGCGGCGCAGCTTTTCCGAGATTTCCTTCGCCACGTGACGCGCGCGCTCGATGTCATTCGGCTCAAGAGAGATCGCAGCTACCCGCGGATGCCCACCGCCGCCGTATTGTTCCGCGAGGCTGGCCAAGTTATCCTCCGCGGCATCGGGATTCCACGGATTTGAGCCAAGCGAAACTTTCGAACGTGTCGGCGACGCGATGACGCTGACCGAGTAGCGCGCTTCCGGATGGAGCATGTACGGTATGAACTTGTTGTATCCCTCGAGATCCAGGTCACTAAGGTCGAAGAATATGACGCCGCCGCGCACCTCTGTATGCTGCCGTATCAGATCGACGGACCGGCGATGCCGTTCGAGCAAGGGTCCGAGGTGGCGCGCGACGATCGGCAGCTTTATCATTTCCGCAAGCGGAAGCTCGGATAACTTCGGAATAATCCTCGGCACCAGCCCTTTCTCGGGGGCCGCTTCGATCACCAGCGCCAGTTGCGTCGCGGGTTCGGTGAGGGCTACCGCCGACTCGGGTGTTGGATATTGAGCGCCGTCAATGATGTCGCCCCAGTGCACTAACTCGGCGAGAGGCTTCACGTCGAAGCCGAACTGCGCGCTGGTTACATCCGCAAGGAGCTTCGTGCAGGACTTGTATTCGGGGTTGTAGAATTTATGACCGCTGTGATCTCGGTGGAAATGTTCGGCGTCGGCGGGTGTAAGGAACGCACTCTGGTGGTGGTCGAACCACCACGTCAAGCGGGGCGAACTCGAATACTTGAAATCCACGATAACGTTCTCGTCGCCGTCAAACAGCCCGTCCGCGAATGGCTGCCGCGCGCGGTGCGTCATGCCCGTGAAGTGAAACTCCGCGCCGGGCCGGATGCGTTCGTGAAAGAAACGATAAAAGACCGCCGACGATGCCGCTCCATCGAAGCATCGGTCGTGAAAACACAAACGAACATTGACCGGGTCCGCCACTGCCCTCACTCGCCTCCATGCCACTCAAAAACGCGGCGTTGTACGCAAAGCCATAAAAGATGGACGGGAGCCGGGGGAATGTCAAGACGAAAAGGGAGGACTGTCTTATTTTGGGAAGTTCCCACTCTTCAGCCATGCCGTGCAAATCGAGCTGCAAAAAAGCGGCCGCCACCGCCCAGCGGGCTTGCAGCGGGATAGCGACTGTCGCTGCAAAGAACCGCGCTACTTGCCAGCGAAGCTCTGTGCGATTCCCGCGGCCACCGGCACCTGAAACTTTTCGCCCTGATAGGCTTTCACCATGAGGAGTATCCAGAGAATGAGCGCGACGAGGTTAATCAGGCTATACAGCACCCACCCTAGCCCGAAAGCCCCCCATCCGCCCATCATCATGAAACCAGCGCCAAAAATGATCCCAACGACAATGTTGAGGACGTGCAGCCCGCCAAAAACGACAATGGACTGCGCGGCATGAAATCGGACAAAAGGCCGCTTGTCGATCAGGAAGAAGATGATCCCCGTGACCCATCCCAGCACGTAGCACAATAACCCGGCAACGTTTTCGGACATGCCCGGCTGTGCGCTCTGCGAAGTTTGCATCATTGGTCCTCCCGTCTGCGCTTGCCCGCATTTCGGGCAGAACGCCACGCCAGATTCCACTTCACCACCACACTTGCTGCAGTAGGCCATTGTCTCTCTCCGTCTGTGAGTCGTTAAGAAAGGAAAAGATGACCACGAGGCGGAAGGCTATCACTGCTGCCCGCAGCATACAAGTGCCGCCGCAGAAGCCACGGCGGATTCTACGGCGAGGGGAATCGAGACAGGCCCACAGGTGGCAATGCGGCCCGTCCTGATGGCAAGGCGATCCCGATGTTATACTGTCCGGCATCGCGGAAGTGGCGGAATTGGCAGACGCGCCAGCCTTAGGAGCTGGTGGCCGAAAGGCCGTAGGGGTTCGAGTCCCTTCTTCCGCACCAGCGTCTCCAGCCAAGAAAACGCATCGCGGCCAAGTCCAACATTCCACGTCTGGGCCGCCACAACGGAATTTTGTTTATCCCTGAAGCACAACCTACGCTGTGGTTTGCATACTGGCCGTTTACAGCGATTTCTTTGGTGCGCTGGTCGTGGTGGCGCACGGTGTTTCGCTTATATTTCTGCGGCGCGGCGAAGTGCCATGGCGGGATTTTGCCCGCGGCCTTCGCTGGTTCTCTGACCTGATGATTCCCATTGCGATTTTTGTCGCGACGAACGGCCCAGGAGCAATCAACTGGGTTCAAAACTCCCTTCGGTTACATTTTAGACGGCGCGATACGAGTTAAAGACTCTAGCCGCTACTTTAGAGTAAGATAAGCGCCGCCCGGCGCAGCGGATTCTCTCGGAGCCGCTATTGGATGCTGGCCGAATTGGGGAGGAGACCAGGATGTCATCTCGAGATTTGCGTGGTTGGATGCAGAGTGCGGAAGAACTGGGTGAACTTAAACACATTGACGGAGCCGATTGGGACGTCGAGATCGGAGCGATCACCGAACTGGGCCACCATCGCGGAGAAGATAGCTCTGCCCTGCTCTTTGACAACATCAAAGGATACCCGCCAGGTTTCCGCGTGCTGTCCAACACGCTGAACACGCTTAAGCGGCTGGCGATGACGCTTTACATGGACACAAACTATTCACGCATTGAATTCGTTAAAGACATCAAACGCCACATTTCTGACGTCAAATACATTCCGCCCGAGTTTGTCCGAGACGGGCCGGTCATGGAAAACGTCTTCGAGGGCAAAGCGATTGATATGTTGAAGTTTCCGACGCCCAAATGGCATGAGTTGGACGGAGGGCGCTATATCGGGACCGGCTCGGTGGATATCACGCGGGACCCGGACGACGGCTGGGTTAACGTCGGAACGTATCGCGTGATGGTACACGACAACGATACGTTGGGCTTTTATATCTCCCCGGGGAAACATGGCCGCATCATGCGGGAGAAATATTTCGCAAAAGGCCAGCCCTGCAAGGTGGCCGTTTCGTTCGGGCACGATCCCCTGTTGTTTCTGGCGGGCGGCATGGAAATTCCGCATGGTGTATCCGAGTACGATTGGGTGGGCGGACTCCAAGGGCATCCCGTTCAAGTGATTCAAGGAGAATATACTGGCTTGCCAATACCGGCCAACTCGGAAATCGTTGTCGAATGCGAAGCGATTCCCGGCCAGGATCGTGACGAAGGTCCGTTTGGCGAGTGGACCGGGTATTACGCCAGTTCGATGAGGCCGGAGCCCACCATGAAGGTCAAGCGGCTCTACCATCGGAATAACCCAATCCTTCTCGGCGCGCCTCCCACTCGCCCCCCGTGCGAGTTCAACTACATGCGCTGCTATATGCGATCGGCGATGGTGTGGCAGGAACTGGAGGCCGCAGGTGTGCCCGACGTGCGTGGCGTATGGTGTCACGAGGCGGGAGGAAGCCGGCTGCTGACCTTCGTCTCGATCAAGCAACGCTATCCGGGCCATGCGCGCCAGGCGGGCATGATCGCCGCCTATTGCCACTCCGGCGCTTACTTGGGCCGGTATGTCATTGTAGTGGATGATGACATTGACGTCACAAATATCAATGATGTGTTGTGGGCGCTCACAACGCGATCCAATCCCGAGCTGGATATTGAGATTGTTCGCCGCAGTTGGAGCGGCGTGCTCGATCCGATCATTCCGAAGGGACAAAAGGGCCACAGTTCACGCGCGGTCATTGATGCATGCCGTCCGTACGAGTGGCTCAAGGATTTTCCGCCTGTAGCGGAATCTAGTCCGGAGGTCCGCCGCGCGGCCGAAAAGAAGTGGGGCGCCATACTTGCACAGCCCAATCCGAAAGGCACGACGGCATCCGTGCAGACTAAAGGAAAACTCTGATGGCGAACGGAGTTCCGGCAGCAGAGGACTTCGGGAAAGCTGGAGGGTTCCTGAGGTCTCCCCGGAAACTGGCTGGATATTTGCTGGCGATCGCCGTGCCGGTGGCGTTGTGGTTTGCGCCTCTTCGGCTGGAGGCAACGGCCAAGCACGCCCTGGCGGTTGCGTCCTTTATGATCATCGCGTGGATCTCGGAGATTCTGCCGTTTGCAATCACAGGACTGTTGGGGTGTTATTTCTTCTGGATCTTCAAGATTGTGCGGCTGGAATCCGCATTCTCCGGATTCACCGATTCCACGACCTGGTTCCTGTTCGGCGCAAGTTTGCTCGGCATCATGGCCACGAAGTCGGGCTTGGCTCGCCGCCTGGCATATCTTGTCTTGCGGCGCGTGGGAGCCAGTTACTCGCGCCTGCTCCTGGGGTTGATACTCACATCGTTCGTGCTGACGTTTCTTGTGCCTTCGGGAATGGCCTGCGTAGTCATCATGGCCGCGGTCGCGCTCGGGCTGATGCAAGTCTTCGGCCTGGGAACCGGCAGCAATATCGGGCGAGGACTGTTTATAACGTTGACCTACACGGCGGGCATGTTCGACAAGATCGTCATGGCCGGCGCCACTACCATCCTCGGCCGTGGTCTGATCCAGAAGGCGACGGGTATTGAGGTTTACTGGAGCGTCTGGCTGCTGGCGTTTTTCCCTGTTGCAGTGGTCGTGATTTTCTTCACCTGGCGGTTGGTGTTGTGGCTCTACCCGCCGGAGAACGAGGCCCTGGAGGAAGGGGCAGCGTTCCTCGACAGTGAACTGAAGAAGATGGGGCCGTGGAGCTTCACCGAGAAGAAATCGCTGTTCTTGATGCTCGTGGCGATCGCGTTGTGGGCCACCGATCTGCTTCACCACATCTCTCCCGCGGTGATTGGTATCGGCATTGGATTGCTTGCGGCTGTCCCCGGCATCGGAGTGCTCAACGAGGAGGATTTGAAACGGGTCAACTACTCCCCGATCATCTTCACGGGCGCAGCGATCAGCATGGGCATCGTGTTAATGCAGACCAAAGCGCTGCAAGCCATGACCACGGTCATGTTCGCCTGGATGCGACCGCTCATTACCAATGGCTTTACTACAGCGCTCGTGCCGTATTGGACGGCGTTCGTCTATCACATCTTTTTAGGGAGTGAACTCTCGACGATCGCTACGTCCATCCCTCCGCTAATGGATTTCGCCAAATCGAATGGTTTGGCGGTGCTGCCGCTCGGGCTGGTCTGGGCGTTTGCGGCGGGCGGGAAAATCTTTGTGTACCAATCGGGGGTAATAGTTACGGGTTACTCATACGGGTATTTCGAGGCCCGGGATTTGTTTCGAGTGGGGCTGTGCTTAACGATCGTGGAGTCTCTGGTGTTGCTGCTGCTCGTGCCGTTTTACTGGCCGCTCATCGGAATCCGCTAGTGCTGTTCCAATTGGATGAGCCTATGATTACACATACGAATCGCAAAGCAACAAAGAGGGAAACCGTAGTGATCACAGCAGGGAGTAAGATATGAGCAAAGTCGTCGGAAACAAATTGCCCGCGGACCTGTATCAGCGGCTGGCAGGTAGCGATCTGCAGACGCACGCCGAAAAGGCGATTGTCATTTGCACAGTGGATGCCGGCGGGTGGCCGCATCCCGCGATGCTCAGCTATTTTGAAGTGATCGCCAAAGATGATCGCAATATCCGGCTCGCGGTGTATGGCAATACCACCACCACGAACAACATGCGAAGAAATGGCAAGCTTTCGATTGTGATCGTTGATGAGCGGGTCGCTTACTACATCAAGGGCACCGTCGAGGAACTGGCGGGAGAAATGATTTGCTCGCCTCAGAATGCCAAGTTCAACTGTCGCGTCGAGCAGGTGCTGGCCGACGAAGCCAATGAGGAGTATGAACCGGGATCGTACGTTACCAGCGCCATTCTGTACAAACGGCGCGCGGATCCCATGGAACAGAAAAAGCTCTTGCGGGAGCTTGTCGAATAGGCAGGAATGGCAATGCCGACGAGTGCCGTTCCAACTGATTTTGGCTTTCAACCAGCCAACTAGCCAGCCTTTGTCAGAGGCCCTATACATAGGCTCATCAGGTTGGAAGGGCGCGAATCTTCGCATGCAGCGCGAGCAACATATCTTCCGGGGAGCCTCCGGATGTTTCGATGAAAGATGCCCTCCAAAATCTGAAGGTTCTCGAACTTGGCGGCTATGCCGCCGGGCCTTGTATCGGCAAGTATCTCGCAAATTTCGGCGCGCAGGTCGTTCATCTGGAATCCCAGGACCGCCCGGATGGTTTTCGCCTGCAATATCCGCCCTATAGGAACGGCAAAGTCGGCCTAAACCTTTCGGGGTGCTTCGCGTTTTTTAACGACTCCAAGTACGGCGTGACGCTCAATATCAAGCATCCCGACGGGCTCGCTCTGGCGTACCGTCTGGTGGACTGGGCCGACGTGGTCATTGAAAATATGCGGCCCGGGGTGGTGGCCAGGTTAGGCCTGGGGTATCAGACGCTGCGCGAGCGCAAGTCCTCTCTGGTTATGCTGAGCACGAGCAACATGGGCCAAACGGGCCCCTATGCGCGCCATCCGGGTTTCGGAACGCAACTGTCGTCTTTGTGTGGTTTTACCCACTTCATCGGTGAACCGGACGGGCCACCGCAGTTTATTTACGGACCCTATGTTGATTTCATCGCGGTAGCGTTCGGGGGCGCCGCAATTCTAGCCGCGCTGGACCACCAGCGGCGGACGAATAAGTCCGTCTACATTGACCTGTCTCAATATGAGGCGGGCTTGCAGTTTCTCGGCAGTGCGCTGCTGGATTATTCAGGCAATGGTGTTGTCGAGGATCGTGCAGGCAATCGCGATCCCGCTGCCGCGCCACATGGGTGTTACCCTTGCCGCAATGGCCACTGGTGCGTGATCAGTTGCTGGGATGACGAGGAGTGGACCAAGTTTTGTCACGCCGCCGGCCAGCCGTCGTGGCTTTCCGATGAGCGCTTTCATTCCCTCTCACAACGGAAACAGCACGAGACCTCATTAAACAAATTGATCGGAGACTGGACGCGAGACATGGACGCACATGCGGTGATGGCACTGCTGCAAAATCGCGGAATCCATGCTGCCGCGGTGAATACGATGCGGGACCTTTTTTCCGACCCGCAGATCGCCTCCCGCCGAATCTTTCAGGAGATGGAACATCCGGAAATGGGGCTGCATCACTATCGCATGGTCTCCTACCAATTGGATGAAACGCCGGGCGGGATTCGGCGCCCCGCTCCCTGTTTGGGCGAACACAACTCGTTTGTCTTCCAATCGTTGCTAGGGCTCCCGCCGGAGGAATTTCAGCGATTGCAGGAACAGGGCGTGTTCTCTTGACATCAATGCCAGGAGCGAAGCGCACCGCCGCGCGCTGGTTGTATGTCGCGCCGACGCTGTTTATGCTTGTCGTCGTCAACCAGCTCGATAAGACGAACATCGCCGTGGTTCTTGCCGACCGAAAGTTTCTTTCCGATATGACGCTTATGGGCCAGCAGGCGCGCATGGGATTCCTATCCACGATTTTCTTTATCGGTTACGGTGGGGGACTTCTGGTATGGGGATTTGTCGTGGACCATCTGGGCCCGCGTCGCGCGGCGATGTTCGGTGTGTGCGGATGGGCGCTGACGACCATGTGGTGCGCGGTCAGTCATAGTGTCAGCGAGCTTTACGCCGCTCGTTTCGTGCTCGGGCTCACCGAGGGATGCATTTGGCCGGTATGCAATACATACGCAAGACGCTGGTTCCCCATTCGTGAGCGGGGCCGCATCCAGTCCCTTTGGGTCAATGGCAATCAGGTGGGGCTCGCCCTCGGCCTGCCTGCGGCGACTCTCCTGATTTCATTAGGCGGGTGGCGTGTGGTCTTCTGGGCGCTGGGTGCTGGGTCAGTCCTGGTTTTAATGCCCATGCTGTTGTTTCTGGCCCCGGATACACCGGCGCAATCCGGCCGTGCCAATCGCGAGGAACGCGAGCACATCGTTAGTCTTCCCGCAACTGAGCCTGAGGAAATCCACGCTGGGCGCTCGATCAAGCTTGGGTCGCTGCTCGCCAATTTCGAATTTTGGGTCGTCACGCTTTGCCATGTGGGCGCGGTGGCCACGCTATTCGGTCTGACGACTTGGATTCCGACCTATCTGACGCAGGTGCGCGGGATTCCGTTCAGTGCCCTCGGAGGATGGGTGGCATTGAGCTATACGTTGCCGATCGTGGTGTCCTTGGGGCTGGGATACTTTGCGGATCGAACGATGCGACCCGCGCTGGTGGGCACTCTTACCAGCGCAGTGGTCGCCGCCCTGATTTTAGCCTCTGTGGCTGTTTCCAGCGCTATCGCGTCCGTACTCTTGCTGGTTACGTCTTTAGCCGCTCCTATGATTTACGGAGCCATGAACGCTTCCATCATGCAATCGCTGGCGCTCCCAAAGCAAATTGGGCGCGCCACCGGAATTTTCGTGGGGATCGGAAACTTAATCGGTGGGCTAGCCCCCACGATAATCGGTTTTCTGATCGCTCATTTTCGTGGCCGCTATCTGGGCGCATTCGGATTCATCAGCGTGGTGAACTTGGCCATGGTCATTCTCTATTTTTCAATAGATTCGAAAACTGTAAGATGTGGGTTGGCATCCGCAAAGTAAAGTCAGGATGAAAAGGAGCACGGCGCGTGTCCATAGTCAGAAGCGAAACACCAAAAGCGGAGACGAAAAAAGATATTACTTCCCTCCGTTCAGCCCTGGAGTGGCTGGATGCGCAGGGCGACGTTCTGAAGACCGACGTGGAGGTGGATCCCGATCTGGAGATCACCGGCCTGCAGAAGCACTTGGACGGGGGCCCTGTGCTGCTGTTCAACAAGGTGAAAGGAAAGCCCCATGCGCGCGCCATTACGAACCTTCTGGCGGACATCCACGTGGTGGATAAGCTGTTCGGTTTTCAAGGCCCGCAGAACCGCACCAAACACATTGCCCGCGCGATGACGCACCCCGTTCCGCCGGTCGAAATTCAGCAGAGTGAAGCCCCATGCCAGGAAGAGGTTATTACCGACGATCTGGATGTCAACAAGTACATCACCGCCATTCGTCATACGGCGCTGGAGCCGGAGCTGACCGTTGGGAGCGGGATCAGTTGCGTCATCGGAGATTATTTCGGCGGCGGCAGCCACATCGGTTACAACCGGATGAATTTTCGCTGGGGGAACGTGGGCACCTTCCAGGCCTCTCCGGGTTCCCACATGTGGCAAATCATCACCGAACATTACAAGGACGAGAAGCCAATTCCCCTCACGATGTGTTTCGGAGTCCCTCCGGCGTGCACGCTGGTCGCGGGGTCGGGCTTTGACTACGTAATTCTGCCAAAAGGTTGTGACGAAGTGGGCGTCGCCGGCGCTATCCAAGGCAGTCCCGTGAAGATCGTGAAGGCGCGCACGGTGGATGCGTACGCCATCGCCGAATCGGAATATGTGCTGGAAGGTTTGCTGCACCCAAGAGATAAGCGCTACGAAACGGCCGAAGCAGAAAAAGCAGGCGTGCAAGGCAAGCACTTCTTTCATCCGGAATGGGCCGGCTATATGGGCAAGGCGTACAAAGCGCCGACGTTCCACGTGACCGCGATTACGATGCGAAAGCGCAGTAGCAGACCGATCATTTTTCCGCTGGGCGTTCATACCGCTGACGACAGCAACATTGATACGACACTCCGTGAGGCGGCCATCTACGAGCTCTGCGAGCGTCTGCAACCCGGCATCATTCAGGATGTCAACATCCCCTACTGCATGACGGACTGGGGCGGAGTCATCATCCAGGTCAAGAAGCGCAACAAGATCGAGGAGGGCTGGCAACGCAACTTCCTGGCAGCCATTCTGGCGTGCAATCAGGGAATGCGACTGGCAATCGCCGTGAGTCCCGATGTGGATATCTACAGCATGGACGACATCATGTGGTGCCTGACCACACGCGTAAATCCCCACACCGATATTCTGAATCCCCTGCCGGGTGGCATTGGGCAGACGTTCCAGCCGCAGGAGCGCATGACGGCCGGCGAGCGGGAATGGACCGCCTCGAATACCCGCTTCGAGGGCGGCATGGGTGTTGACGCGACGGTGCCCTATGGTTTCGAACAGGACTTTCATCGGCCCGTCTATCCGGTGGACAGGGTTGATCCCTTGAAATTCTTCTCGAAGTCCGATGTCGAGCGAGCGAAACAGCGGATGCATGGCTGGGTCGAAGTATTGGCTCGCACGGGCCGGTAAATTCAATCGTTGGCTTTGGAAGGGGCCTGCGTTGGTTTCCATCGCCAGGAAGTGTGTTCCATTGCCAGGTGAGCATTGCTGCTGACACCTTATCGCGTCCTGGATTTGACCGGGCCTCTCGGTTTCTCATGCGGCAAGATCCTCGGCGATTTGGGAGCCGACGTCATTAAGGTAGAGCCTCCCACAGGAGATCCTTCGCGCAGCACTCCCCCACTCCTGCGGCCTGCGCGCGGGGAGCCCCAAAGTCTGCACTGGCTGGCCTTCAATGCGAACAAGCGGGGCATTACGCTGGACCTTGAAAACCCCGCGGGTCAGAACCTGCTGGTCCGCCTTGTGAAAGGTGCAGACTTCCTGCTGGAATCTTTTCCGCCAGGGTCGCTGAACGAACGAGGTCTCGGTTATGCCCAGCTAAAACATCGGAACCCGAGACTCATCTGGGTTTCCATTACACCCTACGGGCAAGATGGACCCTATCAGAATTTCTCGGGTTCGGATCTGGAGATCATGGCTCTGGGCGGCGCGATGTCGCTTGCAGGAGAAAAGGACGGCGAACCAATGCGCGTAACCGTTCCCCAGGCGCCGATGTGGGTGGGAGCCGAAGCGGCGATGGGTGCGCTTACAGCGCTTGCCTATCGCAGCCTGATGAACACAGGTCAGCATGTGGACGTTTCCGCACAGGCGGCTGTGATGGCGGCTCTCGCTCACGCCCCTGCCTTTTGGGATCTAAATCGCACCAACCCCGAGCGCGCGGGAATTTTTTTAACTGGCCGGAGCGTCACAGGCGCCAAGATGCGAATGTTTTGGCCCTGCCAGGACGGGTGGATCAACTTTTGCCTGTACGGCGGAGCCGCCGGCCGTCACGCCAACCGGCAACTCGTAGCCTGGATGGACGAAACAAATTCCGCCCCGGAATGGCTCAAGCAGGTGAATTGGGACAACTTCGATGCCACCGCGGTTACACAGGACGAAGTGGACGCGTTCGAAGCCCCCATCGGGCGCTTTCTTTCCGCGCTAACCAAGCAGGAGTTCTACGAGGGCGCCGTGAAGCGGGAAATCCTCGGGTATCCGGTGCATACTATCAAGGACATTTATGGCGATCCGCACCTTGCCGCCAGGAACTTCTGGACGGAAATGGAGGACCCCTCATCCGGTGTGCGGATGAAATATCCGGGAGGCTTCGCACTCATCAACAATGAGCGGCTGCGCGTCGCGCGGCCCGCACCGTCGGTCGGCCAGCATAATGAAGAAGTGTATTCGAAGGAATTGGGCTTGAGCGCGTCGGAAATGCAGCAGCTACGGGCCGCTGGGGCTGTCTGATCCGCAATTCTCACAAGAACTGTGTGCTCGCTCGTGCTGATCTTGGCAGGAGAGGGGGCGGCTGCCGTATGTCTCACGGAGAGATAAAGTTGAAATCGGAAATTCCGGCCCACTTTACAACCCACTTGTTGACATGAATCGATTTTAGCGCTAGCTTCGCAAAAAGTATTCGCTTAGGAGGTTCCCACTATGAATTCCAAGATGTCTGATCGTAGAGGATTTTTGAAGGGAACTGCAGCTATGGCCGGCTTGGCCGTGGGAGCGATACCGTTCGCGAATGGCAACGCGCTCGCGAGCGTTACCCCCGGTGAACCCAACACCAGCATGGGCGTTACCAAGCTGGGCGTTACCCCCGACGAACCCAACATTCAGGATTTGTTATACGGCGGGCGTTCTCGCTACGAGACCACTGTACGCATACCAAGTGTAGGATGGAATGGCGCCACGGGACTACGAAACCTGACCCCGCTTCAGGATTCGATCGGAGTCATCACACCATCCTCTTATCATTACTTGGTTCAGCACGATATGCATATCACGAACATTGATCCCCGGCAGCACACTCTCATGATTTACGGCATGGTGGACCGTCCCCTGGTCTTCACCATGGAGGAATTGAAGCGCCTCCCTTCTGTATCCCGAATTCACTTCTTGGAGTGCACTGGAAACAGCGGCCTGATGCATTATAAGTCCATGTTGCACGACCAGAAGTTAGGGAGGGCCGACTTGACTGTAATCCAAGCAATGCATGGAAGAGTCTCTACCAGTGAATGGACGGGAGTTCCCCTCTCCCTGCTGCTCAAGGGAGCCGGTGTGCAAAAGCAGGCGAGCTGGCTGGTTGCGGAAGGGGCGGACCTTTGTCGGCATGCGAAGAGCTTTCCGCTCGCCAAGGCCATGGACGACGTGATCGTGGCGTACGGTCAAAATGGCGAGGCGCTGCGGCGCGAACAGGGTTATCCATTAAGGCTGGTCGTTCCCGGTTGGCAAGGGGTCAACAACGTGAAGTACGTGAAGCGCATTAAGTTGGTGGACAAACCTTACTATCTCGGGCGGGAAACCAGCTCCTACACCAATTTGAAACCGAACGGCAAGGCGAGCTGGTACGAATCTCAAGTCGGACCGAAATCCTTAATCACCTACCCATCGGACGCGCACCATCTGCCGGAGCGCGGCTTGTATGAGATTTCCGGCTTGGCTTGGTCCGGTCGAGGCGCGATCAGCAGAGTGGAAGTAAGCACCGACGGCGGGCGGACTTGGAAGGACGCGCAACTTCAGCAGCCCGTGTTTCGAAAGGCATTTACGCGATTTCGCCTGGGCTGGAATTGGTCCGGAGCAGAGACTGTGATTATGTCTCGCTGCACCAATGAATACGGTGACATTCAACCGACGATGCTGGAGCTAGCCAAACTGTGGGGCGATCAGGTAACCCCCCACTATACCGGCGAGGAAATTGAGCACTGGTGGGAAACCGCAGCAATTATGGAGTTTCTCAATAATCCAATTCTGCCATGGCGAGTGAAGCCAGATGGGAGCGTCCAAGATGCGCTGTACAACACGCTGTACAACACCAATGGCCCGTCAAAGAACTCGTACTATTCTGGCGGCAAAATCTAATTTTCTATTGCCGGTGATGGTTCTGTTGGCGTGCGGGACAGCCATGGCGCAGCTCCCTATCTATAACGTGGGGAGGGCGCCGACGGAAGCAGAATTGCACCCCTCGGATGGTGTTGTAGGTTCCGACGGAAAGGAACTCCCTCCCGGACGCGGAACTGCCAAGGAAGGCGAGACGATCTATGCCGCCAAGTGTGCTGCTTGTCATGGAAAAAACGGAGAGGGCATATACCCGTGGCCGCGTTTGGTGGGAGGCATAGGCACACTCAACACCCCTATCCCTGTTCAAACCGTAGGGAGCTATTCGCCGTATGCGACGACGATTTGGGACTACATCCAGCGCGCCATGCCGCCATTCCCCCTAGAGAAGAATCTCACCCCAGACAATATCTACGCTCTGACCGCCCTTCTGCTTTACTGGAACGGCATCATTAAAGAGATCGATGTTATGGATAAGAACAGTCTGCCGGAGGTCCAGATGCCGAATCGTCATGGATTCTATCCTGACCCCCCACAATCAACGCCGAATAAGGACGGCACCTGGCAACCCTATTGGAATCAAGCAAAACCTGCGGCGAAATGACAAGGTTTTCGCTGTTCGATAGGAAGGACGAATCTTAGTAGCTCCTTAGCACCCTTACCAACCCATACCAACCGGGATTACATCACTCCCCGCGCGGATTCATTCTACTTCCGGACAGCGGAAGCCTCATCCTCCTCAAAATGGCGAATCACGGGAGGCGGAAACTTAAAACCAAATTCACTCCACCGCTTGACGAGTCTTTCATAAACTTCCCGCCGTAAACGGGAACGCTTCGAAAACTGCTTCAAATGTTTGTGCTCTTTACAAGCATTGATCAAGGCCTTGGAGCCGTAGGGGCGCTCCTCGGGAGGATTCTTGGTAGGATCCAGGTAGGTGGACCAGGTCGAGCGCAAGATATCGATGTCGGTGGCGGGGTCCGAGCGTGTGGTCATCGCCCATAAAACTTGATGAATGTCAGTCGGGTCCACGTCCTCATCTACTACGATAACGTATTTGCCGTAATAGGCGCCGGCCGGCACTTGAGCCGTTAGAGCGGCGGTTTGGGAAGCGTGGCCGGCATAGCGTTGCTCGATGGAGACTGCCGTGGCGCCAAACCCACCTGCGGCTTCCGGAAAGGCGAACACTCCCTGAATGCCCGGAATTCCAAGCTTTTGCAAGTCGGCCCAGATCCCGGCGGAACGAACGATGCTGAAGAACAGGCTCTGTTCGCAAGCTGGATAGTCTGCCATGAGCGCGCAAGTGAGGATGGGATTGTTGCGGTAACGAACGCACTTCACATCAATGATCGGCGTAGAGGCTTCGGGCCGGCCATAATATCCCGTAAACTCCCCGAACGGCCCTTCCATCGCATTGTTTCCAGGCCGCATCATGCCTTCAATAATGATCTCCGCATTGGCAGGCAGCAAGAGCCCTGTAACAGGACTTTCGAAAACTTCCACAGGTTGCCCGGCCAATCCTCCGGCGTAATCATATTCCGACTCTGTCTTCGGCAGAGTCTGGGTACTGACCATAAACATCAGCGGTTCAGGGCCGTAGACGGCGGCTACCGGGAACGAGAGGCCGCGCTGCCAGTAACGCTCTGCTTGCAGCCGGGCATCCTTGCCCGGAGACCAATAGACAAACAATTCCTTGGGGCCCTTGACCATCTGGCGGTAGGTGCCGACGTTGAAATGGCCATCCTCCAAATCGCGGGTGACAAAAAGATCCCAAGTTCCAAGGTACCGGCCCCCGTCGAGAGGCCACATCTTGGGCGCGGGGAAAATGGTGATATCGGCCTTATCTTCGAGGAGCACGTTTTCGTTCACCACAGCTCGCTCGGCTGGAATCTTCACGGGAGGGATTTTGGTGCCAAAGCCGTCGCGCACTATCTGAATCAACTCCGTAAGGCTCTTGCCCCGAGGAAATCCAGAGGCAGCCGCAATACGCTCCTTGCTGGTCCCAAACAGGTTATACAAGGCGCGAAAGCCCGGAGCAGCGCCTTTGATGTTTTCGAATAACAGTGCCGGCGCCCCTTCGCGTTGGCTGACCATATAATCCAGGGCCGAGGTTTCCTCATTCCAGTCGAGCGGTTGGGAAATGACCTTCAACTCTCCCATCTCGTCGACTTGTTTCAACCAATTGCGCAAATCGTGCACGAGACCTCCTGATCTCCATACGGATATTATTGCGTCAGTCGCGGCCAATAACTTCCAATTATAGGACTAATTACTCGATCGGAATCTTGCATGAGCAATCAACGCATCTGCTGTTCAGCGCTTATAGTTTTATCCGGAATTCCCGATTTAGACCTCTGGCTCGCGTATCTTAAGCGTCTCCTACCTTCAAGACAACAAATTTGCCACCAGAGCAGCCCCCAGCGAGATCAGCGGGATTCCGACAGCGCGTTCTTGCCCGTCTGACGAGCCTCTCTTGCTGCCGCGTAATCTTAGCCTCAGAAAGAGTCTACTCAGCCGTGTGCTGAGCCCCGCCTACGAAACGCGGAGCTTCAGCAGCCGCGCCGCCGTGCCTCCGAGCATGGCTTCAATCGCGGCTGCCGGCAACGGCAAATCGCGAACGCTCTGGATGTAGTCGCGAATCTGCGCCGATCCTTTTCCCGTATTCGTGACGACACCGGTGAAATCTTGCGGATAGTCGGTGGCGAAAACGAGCCGCTCCGGCTTAATCCCGGTCAGGGCGCACTGAAGCGCGGCGGGGCCTCCCTCGAACCCGGCCATGTCGAAATAGAGTTGGCCGAAGTAGTCGTCGAACGGCCGCGATAGCCGCGTGCCAAAGCGATAGGCTTTGTTGACTAATCTTTCCTTGATCGCGGCAATGCCTCCTCCGAAGTGGGCCATCACCAGCTTGAGCGCGGGGAATGCGTCCAGGACGCCACCCGCGATCAGCCGGGTTACGGCTAGGGAGAGGTCGAGTTCCCGCCCGATGATCCGAATCAAGTCGTAATCCATCGCGTGGGCGTAGCCGTGGGGCACGAGCGCGGGATGCACGAAGATGGGAATATCGAGTTCGACCGTCTTCGCAAAGAACTCCCGAAAAGCGGGCGCGTCGAGTGTTGCTCCCTTAATTTGCGACATGATTGTGACGCCACGCAAGCCAAGCTGCGTGATGGCGCGGTCCAATTCCCGCAGGGCTGTCTTCCCTTCGTGGACCGGGACGTGCGCGAGTCCCGCGAAATGATCTCCGTGTTCCTGCTGCACCGCAGCGTACTCATCGTTGATCCGCTGGCAATCCTCCAGCGAAGCATCCCAGCCCAACGGGCAGGAGAGCACGGCCAGGTCCATGCCTGACACTTCCAAGTCGCGGAGTTGCTGCTGGAGATCGAAAACGCGATCGTGCATCGTGAATTTGGGAGTCCCGCCTTCGGTAAGGACTACCTTCTCGCCCCGGCGCGCCCCATGCTGCTCGGCAAGTTTTTGCGGAATGTAGTGGTGCTGGAAATCAATGATCAAGGTTCGATGCTCCTTTTTGTTGGCATTGCCTTGCTGTGCCCGTGAAGATCAGACCAGCTCTTCGCCCAGAAGGTCGTGGAAATCGCGCCGATATTTCGTGAGCATCTTTTCTCGCAACTCCGGACTGGTTTCGGCCACGCGAGAGAAGTCGTTGCGATGCTCGTAAGGAATGCACGCGTCAACGACCACCCGGGAGTTGTAGTAGTGCTGGTCAAAAACCATCGGGTCAATCTTGCTGCTCCAGCATTTGCTCATGATCTCCAGATCTTGCTTGGGGTCGCAACGCGTGCCCATGGCCCAGATCACTTCCTCGAGCCGGGATGGATCAATGTCGTCGTCAACCACAATTGTCCAGCGGTTGCCGTAGGCGACCGGGACCATCTGGCTGGCCAGCAGTCCTGCTTGCCGGGAGTGGCCGTAGTACCGCTGCTTGATGCTGACCACGTTGAACGTGCGCCCGGCACCCGCTTCATGCACCCACACGCCAGCGAGGTTGGGAACGGAAGCCTTTTCGAGACCTTCCCACAACGCTGCCGAGCGCGTAAACGCGCGCTCGTAGAGGTGAGCGTGCGGAGGTTTCATGGAAGCCGCGCAGGTCAGGATCGGCTGATGGCGAAATAGGACTCGCTTGATGCGGAAGACAGGTTCCTCCATCTTTCCGCCCGCGTAGTAGCCCGGCCACTCGCCGAACGGTCCTTCCAGGCGCCGTTCGTCGGCGCGGAACTCGCCCTCGAGCACGATTTCGCTGTTCGCAGGAATCGGCAGATCCGTGTACTTGCTGCGCACCACCCCGAGCGGCTCTCCGCGCATGCCGCCGACCCAATCCAACTCCGACAGTCCCGGGGGGACCTGGTAGCGCGCCGCAAGGAACAATATGGGATCTATGCCGACGACAGCGACCGCCGGGCAATGCTGGCCGCGCTCAAAGTATTGGTCGCGGTGAAGCCGCCCGTGTTTGCCCGGGGAGATGTAGCAGGTGCACGTCTTCGCATCGTGGACTTGGATTCGGTAGGTGCCGCAGTTCAGCCCGCCAGTGTCGGGGTCACGCGTGATGACGCCACACGCCGTGCCGATGTAACGACCGCCATCCAGTTCGTGATGGATGGGCACGGGCAGCTTGAATAGGTCAATATCGTCTCCTTCCATCACGTTTTCGAAAATGGGACTGCGATCCACAAAGACCGGCGGGATGTACTGGATGTCCTTCATCCGAGCACGGTATTGCTTTAGGTACTCGATGTTGTTGTGCGCGGTCTTTACGTCAATGCCTCCGACGGTAAAAGCAAAGCGGCGAGGCGAAGCCATCATGCCGTAGAGACACCGGTAGCCGGCAGGATACCCCGGCACATCGTCAAACAAAATGGCGGGACACTTGCCGCTGCCCTTGGCCCGATAGGCCATATCCACCATAGCGCCCATTTCGCGATCCCAAGGCACGCCCCGGACCGTCTTGAGTTCGCCCATCGCCTCCACGGCCGCAAGCCACTCGCGCAGATCACGGTACCCGACCAGGGACGCACCTGGGTCGGCTGTTGCCAATTGCATAGTTCCTCCTTTGTGCATGCAGCCATGCGTGACTGAGCGGGGCCGCACCGACAGCTCTTACCATGCTGGGCGCGAACAAAGCCCGGAAAATCATCTAATCCATCCGATAGGAAAAAAGACCCGTCGTCAAGTTGAGACCACAGCGAACCGGCGAGGGTTCCGCGGCGACAAGCGTCACCTCGGCGTCCAGATCGGATGGCTGGTAAACAGACCGTTTGCGAATCCAATTTGGTAAACCAGAAATAGACCAAATCCCAGGCTCAGCAGCCCAGAGGCGATCCTGAATCCCCGGTTCATGTGAGGAAAGCTCTTCGCGGTGTGAGCAAACGGCAGAGACATCGCTATCGTGATGAGCATCATGCCCACCATGGTTCCTACTCCAAACAGAAGGAGGTAAGCAACTGCCCACTTCGGGTTTCGAATTGTTGCCAGAACCAGCAGTGCCACGGCGGCAGACCCCGCAAGGCCGTGTACAAGGCCCACAATCACCGGGCGCAGCATATGATAGATGCCCATCGAGCCGAAATGTGTATCGCTCGCTTTCACGGGCGTCTGTCCGATCATATGAGGGTGAGCTTGCGGATCATGCCCGTGCAAATGGGTATGAACGGACCCGCCATGGCGGTGAGAATGGGAATGAATTTTCCCGTGCCCCGGAATAAATTGCTCGCTTAGCGTTTGGAGAATCCCCGTCAAATTGAGAATTCCGAGCAGGATCAGCATCAAGGCAACGGAAAATTCCATCGAGAGGCCGATCCGAACTGGGATTACCCATCCAAATAAAATGATGCTCCCGCCTACGGCCAAAATCGTCACCGTATGGCCCAGGCCCCAAAGAATTCCAATCACCGCCGCATAACTTACACTCCGATATCGCGACACAATCGTGGTGATCGCGATGACATGGTCGGGATCGGTCGCGTGCCGCATCCCGAGAAAAAATCCCAGCACCAAGATGGAGAGAAAGTTAATCAGGTTCATCGCTACAACAACCAGACGCCTGCCAACAACGAATCACCGTGGCCAAACACACAAGGAGTTTGGTGCGTATCGGCCGTGCCGCCCTCACACCTCATGCGAGTGCTCACCATCGTGAGCATGGCTGTGTGTGTGGCCGCGACCGTGACTATGGCTATGGCCGGGATGGTCGCTCTCGTCCAGGTTGTGGTGCACATCTGCCTTCGCCATTCCCGCCTTTTTCAGCTCCTGTTCAAACCGCTGCTTGATTCGAGGATCTTCCTCATTCGCCTCAATTTGCTGGACGTCCAAGGGTATGCCGAGACGCTTCGGGAAATCGCCTTCGGTCATCGCAAAATATCTGGCGGGAGTTGGCCCGGTGTTGAAATGTTGATGCCACCAATAGAACGGGGGAGAAATGATCGAGCCGGCTTGCCAGTCTAATTTCACCGACTTTGATTCGTCCAGGCCATCCTTGCCAGCAAGCGAAAAGCCCTTCCCGTTCAGAGTCAGGATAATGGCTTCGTAGGGATGCCGGTGCCCGAGTTTGTACGAACCGATCTCAAATTCCGACGCATGGGGTTCCAGGAACGTCTGCCCAGCCATTTTCCAGAAGAAGCTGCGGTCGCCCCCTCCACGCTCGGACCACTCCACCAGTTCCGCCTCGCGCATGTCAGGAACGAAGTTGGCCTCATCCCAGCGCTGTGCGATCCGACTCTTCTTGGTGAAGTATTCGGGCGAGCCATTGTAACGGTTGGTAAACTCAAACGGCAGATCATTGATTAGGCGAAGGCTGCCGAATATTTGCAGCATCAACGGGAAACTCGTAATCGCCAAAAGACGCGCCGGATGTGCCGGATCAGCGTTGTAATGACGATGGACCGCGTTCAAGGGCACGGCAAGCAGACTGCCCTCTCCCCACTCCACCTTATTGGCGTGCCGGCCCTGGCCGACGATGGTATAGCCTCTGCCCGTCAATCCTATCAGGTTCTGCTCGTAGAAGTTGTGCCGCGCGGCCAGAGCTTTACCCGGCGGGATTTCGTAGATCACGCCATCCATGTGAACATTTCCAGAAAAGTTCAGGTAGACGCCGCGCCCCTCCACCTCCGGCCACGGAAAGACTTCCTGGGTGCGCGCGTCCAGTATGGAATAGCCCTCCACAGTGGGAATCTTCGTGAACTTAATCCAGCGGCGATAGAAGTTACGCTCGATCCGTCCACCGCCGCCGATATTCGAGGGACTGAGCGTAAGGTTTTCATCGGGCAGTTGGTCAATGTCGAGCTCTTTTTGCTTGCCGGTGCCTTTCAGAGTGGCTGCGCTGGCACCCGCCTGAGAATGGCCCGACTGCGGCTCTGCTGCGCCGGCGACTGTGCCGGCTAGCAACGGCAATCCCGCCGCGGTCGCCGATAGTTTTTCAAGAAACGAGCGTCGCGATACGATTCCGTTGTATAGATCGTCCAGGAATTCGCTCATGTCCATTCACCTCGGTCTGGCCAACGATTCTGCGACGAGTCACTCTGCCACTTCGGTGGCGCACGAATCGGGCTTATGATACACATAAGCGCTTTTGCATACAATCGTATCGCGCCGTCTAAAATGTAACCGAAGGGAGTATGGTCGCGCCATTTAAGATGTAACCCAACTCGGAGCCGTTCTGAGATGAGTTGCAAATGGGATAAAAAGCGAAGTGGGAATACTTCCGGGCGATCTTGTAAATTTGTTCATTCTCGGCCCCTAGAATTGGTACCGCAGGTTTAAAAACTAATGCCGGCCTTCCTCTGAATAACCCGCCGTGTAGTAGTAGTTCCGCCTGGTCAGTGTGATGCCATTTGCTTCGAGGCCGGCGGCGGCGTCACGACAGCCGCCATTTTACGAATCATGCCGTCGCTCTTGCTCATAATGTAGAGTTCGCCGTCGCCGCCCATGGAAAGCCGCACATCCGCGCGGCCTCCGCCGTAGGGGACGCCGTACGGGTCCGTCTTGCCCGGAAGAAATGTCTTGCCGCGCCAGCCGCCCGTGGTGGCTGGCGCTCCTGGGAGCACGCCTTGCGGAGAATCCGCGCTGGCAATGCCATCCCTGTGAGCATAAGCCTCTGCAACAATGTCATACATCCGCCGTTGTACCGGGCCCTCGCCGGATGGATCGTAGGGGCTCTTGTACATCACCTGGATTTCGTGAACGGGCGCCTGCTTGCCGCGCGTGCTCCGCGAGGCGATCATTTCGTCCAGATCGGTGTAAAACAAACGCCCCGTGGTGATGTCTGTAAAAATATACTTCCCGACCATCTGCGGCATCAGCTTGCCGCGATACACGAAGCCGCTTCCAATTGCATCGCCTTCCTCATGGCTATACACCGCCACGGGATAAATTGGCGCGACAGGTTTTTCCAGGCCCTCGACGGTGAGTTGATCCAGTTGCGGAAATGGAACTTGCGGGTTGGATTGCGTGCCCGTCTTGCCCCCGCCGGGGACGATCAACACTTCGTTTCCTTCGCGCTGGGAATAGCCGTAATTTCCGCCCCTGGTGACGATGTCCACCTCCTCCCAGGAATGCAGGCCGATGTCATTCACGAGTAGGGTGTTGGTGACCGGGTCCCAATCCATGCGGTGCGGATTGCGAAATCCGTACGCGAAGATTTCGGGCCTTGCTCCGGCAACTGAAATAAATGGATTTGGGTCAGGCCCAGTGCTGGGGATGCGATACCTGCCGTTCTCGCTGAGCCTGTCCTTCGGGCGCAACGCCAGGTTCGGAGTAATCCGCAGGATCTTGGCCTGCAAGGCGTTCAGCGATTGCGGGATGATCTGAATGGGTCCCGGAGTCTCTCCCGATCCGCCATCGCCCGTCGAAACGTAGAGATTCCCGTAGTTCGCGCTGCCGGGCTTGGCGAGCGGATCGAACACAACATCGTCCATGGGGTGAATCACGGTGTTGAACCCGACGCGCAGGATCTCTCGCGCTGTCCCCTCGAACGTGGAATTCTTTATGTTCGTATCCGTCCACTCCACGAGGACCGACTCATTCTGGACGTCGCCCACCGGAGGTTTCACCACCGGAGTCGTCGCGTACCCATCGAGCTTCAGGCTCGGCATATGGGCATTGGTCGGCTGGACGGAACCCGGCTTGGAGGGATCTTCCGTGTGCACGGTATAGAATTTGCCGTTCTTCGCATAATTTGGATCGAAGGCGATGACACCCACCCCGGTGGTCAAACGATCCGTGCTGTACCTGGGGAAGATTTCGACAAAGGTGATGTACGGAGTGAACTTCCTGGTCGCTTTGTCCAGGATATAGAGATTGCCGTTCATATCGGCGACGAAAAATCGCGTGGACGCGAGCGGAGCACCCGCCGGCTCCGAGCGCATCGAGACCACGCGTGCGAGCTGCCCGTGATAATCGATGGGAGGGGGGTAATCGTGGCCCATCAACGCGCTCGACAATGGCGGAGTCGCATAGTCCTCGATCAGGATGGCCGTTCCGTCCTTGCTGACTTCCGACTTGGCAGGGTATTGCAAAGGATACTGCGCCCATACCACGGGGAGGCTCAGCAGCAGGCCGGCCGCCAACGCGATTCCAAAACAAAATCGTACTTGCCGCCTGATCATCCCCCGTGCGCTTGGCATCTTGATCGCCTCCCTGTTCCATTCGCCTTGTTCATAGTTCGTTCTTGACGTTGACGCGCCCGCCACCGAATCCGCAGGAGAGTGAACGATATACGGGTACGGCAGCAAATGCCCGGCCCTGCTCTATCGGCAATCGAAATGAATCTGCGACGGTCCATGTGGTTCCGTTGAGCTCTACCAATACTTAGCTGGAATTTCCGATTTCAACTTCATCATTGCGCAAAACCATATGCCAGCCGCCCTATCGTGTCAAGCTCCCATCGCCCTGGCCACAGTTGGGTGACAATCGCGCCTCGGTTAGTTGTTCTGCTACCCGCAGAGATCAATTCATCCACTGCGTGGGGGCGAATTGAAGTGTGACTTCACCGGCCTCCAATAGGGCCAGTTCACCCGCTGCACTAAATTCTATTTTTTCTTCGTCGTCACGGGCGAGGAATCGGCAGGCTCAAACCGATAGCCGACCCACGGATCGGTGTGGATGTATTTAGGATGGGCGGGATCCGGTTCGATTTTCTTCCGCAGTTGGTTGATGAAGACGCGCAGGTATTCCGTTTCATTTCCATAATCCGGGCCCCAGACCGCCTGCAGGAGACGCCGGTGCTCGAGTGGCTTGCCCTGATTCGCCACCAGATGACGGAGCAATTCGAACTCCTTCGGCGTTAGCCGGACCGGGCGGCCCTGGACGAGGACTTTTCTCCGTTCGAAATCAATTTCCAAATCATTCGAAACATATGCGGGGACCGGTTCTCCGGAAGATGTGCGCCGCAGGGCTGCGCGAATGCGCGCCAGCAACTCCTCCATGCTGAACGGCTTGACGACATAATCATCAGCGCCGGCGTCAAGCGCGAGCACCTTATCATGTTCGGTGTTACGCACCGTCAGCATGATGATGGCGACGTCGGACGTGTCGCGGATTTCGCGGCACGCTGCGAGTCCACCCATACCAGGCATGTTGACGTCCAAAAGCACCAGTTCCGGCCGTTCCTTCCGGAGCACTTCTAGAGCTTCTTCGCCGCTTCGCGCTTCGGCCACTGCGTAACCGTTGCTCGACAGAGTCGTGCGCATCACGCGGCGAATCTGCGGCTCATCATCCACGACAAGAATGGTTGCTGTGTTCATCGACGCTCGGTTTCCCCCCTGACGATAGGCAAACTGAAAGTAAATACGGAACCGTGCCCCAATTGGCTAACGATACCTATAGTGCCGCCGTGCGCCTCGACGATGGCTTTTGCAATGGGCAGGCCCATGCCCGTGCCTGAGACGCGGAATCGTTGATCTTTGCCACGATAGAATTTATCGAAAATGAGCCCCACTTCCTGGTCGTCGATGCCGGGCCCATGGTCAGCGACGCTGATGAACGCAAAGTCCTCTTTTTCTTCCGCGCTGATCGTGATCGGCTCATCGGGAGAAGAGTACAGATTTGCATTCTCGATCAGATGGACAAGCACTTCTCTGGCCCGAGCCATGTCCGCGTTGACGGTCAGAGCCGGATTCTTGAGCTCCACGTGAATCGGCCGTGTCCCCAAACCACTCTTGCAGGTATCGAGCGCCGCCAAGACCAATTCTTCCACACGATGGGGCTGACGCTGCAATCTGACGTCGCCGGCCTCTAATCGAGCCATCTCTCCGGCCTCACCAACAAGACGGTTCAACCGGTCGCATTCCTCGTCGATGATGTTGAGCAACTCGCTGCGCTGCCCTTCGTCAAGTTTGGCGTTGGAGAGAAGAGTCGTCACGGAAGCCTTCATGGACGTGAGCGGCGTGCGGATGTCATGCGTAATGGCATCGAGCAGTATAGATTTTAGGCGCTCGCCTTCCCGCGTCGCTTCGGTCTTGCCGACCAGTTCCGTTGCGTATGCCCGCTCAATGGCAACAGCAATCAGCGTGCCCAACGCCTCCAGCGACTGGCGTGAAAGCACGGGTCCCGAAATTCCCATGCTGCCGAGAATGCGCACACCCAAACGGAGCGGCGCGAAGCAGACACTCCGCTCCTCATCAATCTGCAGATCTTCGCGCACGACGATCGCTTTCAAGGAGTCCGCGTCGAGCTGCGGCAGGTTTATCCCTGAACGGTATACTTTCTGTTTGTCCGCCAGGAACAATGCGGCAGCCCCCACCTCGAACGTGTCCACAATTTGGCGTGGAATGGCATTCAACAGCTCGATGGGATTCCCCGCACTCAACAGTCGCTGGCTGAACCGGTAAAGTCGCTCCACTTCGCGCCGCCGGCGGTTGGCTTCGGCGGCTTGGCGGCGCGCGCGCGCTGCCAGATGGCTGCCGAGCACCGCCGTCGCGAGAAAAAAGAACAAGGCCACCCAGTTCTGGGGATCCGCAATGGTGAACGTCCCGGTAGGCGGCAAGAAAAAATAGTTATAGGCAAGCGTGGCGGCGACGGACATGAAAATCGAAACCCCGAGTCCCCAAAGAGCGGAAGAACCAAGGATTGCCAGCAGAAACGTGAATGCAACCGTCGTAACGTTGAATCGATGAGTGTGAGTATAGAAATACGTAATGACACAGACCGCTGCCAGGGTGGCCGCGTAGCGAGCGACAAGGATGGGAAGTTTCTTCGTCACGGAACGTTTATAGCCTAGCATTTATCGGCTATAGTGAACGAGTATATCTTTATGACGAAGACACCCGAGCAGTGGCTGGAAGAGGTCTCCCCCGCCCCAAGGATCAAAGGAATTCTGAAGCTGTTCCTTGGTTATGCCCCGGGTGTCGGCAAGACATATAACATGTTGAGCGAAGGGATCCGGCGGCACAGCCGTGGCGAAGACGTGGTGGTTGGCATTGTCGAAACGCACGGACGGAAAGCCATCGCTGAGCTCGCATCCCAACTTGAACAGGTCCCGCGCAAGAAGATCGAGTACAAGGGCACCATCTTCGAGGAGATGGATCCCGATGCCATCATTACAAGGAATCCTCACGTCGTGCTGGTCGACGAACTGGCGCACACAAACATTCCCGGAAGCAAACACCGCAAACGGTATGAAGATGTGCTGGATCTGGTCGAGGCGAAAATGGAAGTGCTTTCCACCGTGAATGTGCAGCACCTGGAAAGCATTGCTCCCACGGTGGGTGCAATCACCGGAATCAAAGTGAGAGAAACCGTTCCGGACTGGGTGCTCGAACATGCTTCGGAAATCGTCATGATCGATTTGACGCCCGAAGCGCTGCAGAACCGCATGAGGCGCGGCGATGTCTATCACACGGAAAAGGTGGACCAGGCGCTCAAGAATTTCTTCCGCCGGGGCAATCTGATTGCTCTCCGTGAACTCGCGCTGCGCCAGGTAGCCGAACAGGTGGACCGTAGCCTGGAAACCTACATGGAGCAGAAGGACATCCAGGAGCTTTGGCCGGTGCGCGAGCGCATCGCGGTGTGTTTCAGTTCGAATCCAAGAGCGCAGTACCTGATCGCGCGCGCCGCACGCATAGCGCGCCGGATGGACGCTGAACTTTATGCCATCTATGTCGATATCGGGCAGGACACGTCAGACCAAGACCAAAAATCACTGGCAGCCAACATCCAGTTCTCGGAAAGCCTTGGCGCAAAAGTGGTCAAACTAAAAGGAAAAGACGTTTCGACGGCCACCGCCGAGTTTATCCGCGAGAAGCATATGACGCAGGTGATCTTCGGCCGCTCGGCCGTCGAGGGATGGCGGAAATATCTCTATATGACGGCCATTCACCGCTTCTTGCGCGACGCCCCCGCCGTGGATGTGCACATCGTCACACAGGAACCCGACTGAAAGAATCCCAGCCTGCCCGGCAGAATCTTTGAGGTTCCAGACCGGTCTCCGCATGCGGGAGTCCTTGAGAACGGACAAGCCTTCCGGATGCGGCTGGAAGAACGGGGCGCGAGCATTATCCTCCGTGTGGATATAAACCACGCTTGGCAGCAACCCTGAATGAAACCACACAGGCCAGGAAACTCGCGCAAAGATGCCTTGCAACCTGTAAAATGTGCCCCGGCAGGGAGGCGGAGGCACACCCCGTCCAGACTCGCTCCTAATTATTTGGAACGACACTAGCCCTTGAAGCCTGCCAGAGATCCTGGCGAACCGGACGATGCCGGGAATTTCACAAAGGAAACCATGACACTCCTATTTGATCCACTTCCAATTCGCGGCATCACGTTGCCGAACCGCATTGCCGTCTCGCCGATGGTCCAGTACTCGAGCCAGGATGGTTTTGCCAACGACTGGCACCTCGTGCATCTGGGAAGCCGTGCAGTGGGCGGGGCTGGCCTGATACTTACTGAAGCCACTGCGGTATCACCGGAGGGGCGCATCACTACTGATGACCTGGGAATTTGGAAAGACGGGCATGTCGAGTTCCTGAGGCGTATCACAGACTTCCTCAAGAGTCAGGGAAGCGTGCCCGGGATTCAGCTTGCTCATGCGGGACGCAAAGCAAGCATGCAGAATCCATGGGTTGGCTCTAGCGCGCTTTCGCCCGAGGAAGGCGCCTGGGTGCCTGTCGCGCCAAGCGCCCGCGCTCATTCGGAAGAATACCCCATGCCCCAGGCTTTGACGAAGGAAGGCATTCGGGGCGTCGTGGAGGCATTTGCGCGCGCTGCGCGCCGGGCGCTGGAAGCAGGTTTCAGAGTCGTAGAAATCCATGCCGCGCACGGCTACTTAATCCATGAGTTCCTCTCTCCGCTGAGCAATGAGCGGACGGACGAGTATGGCGGCTCGTTCGAAAACCGCACGCGGCTGGCGCGGGAGATCGTCTCCGCGGTTCGTAAGCAATGGCCGGAGCGTCTCCCGCTTTTCATACGAATTTCTGCCACGGACTGGAAGGAAGGCGGCTGGGATCTGGAGCAATCCATCGAACTGGTGAAACAGCTTGCGCCTTTGGGCGTGGACCTGGTGGACTGTTCCTCGGGGGGCCTTGTCCACGACCAGAAGATCGTAGCCGGTCCCGGCTTTCAGGTCCCCTTCGCCGAACGAATTCGCCGCGAAACAGGAGTGATGACTAGCGCAGTCGGATTGATCGAAAGAAAGGAACAGGTGCAAGAAATTCTCGCCAAGAATCAGGCCGATCTAGTTCTGATGGCCCGGGAATTTCTGCGCGACCCATATTGGACCCTGCGGGCGGCGCGCGAGCTTGGGCACAAGATTCCCTGGCCTGCGCAATATCTCAGGGCCGCTCCTCCAGAATCTCCGGCGCGCAAACCGTTTGACGCCGGAACACCCAGAGCCAAGGGGATGAATTGACTTGGCCTCTCGGCTCATGAGGAGCGCGCACGCAGGCGGGATAACATGCTGAGCAGTGCTCGGACTTCGGAAAGACCTAGGACAAAAGCTCCGGCGAAGTAAATTGTCCCGTACGCTCCGAGAACCACGATGGCGGCAACAATCGGGTTGCGATGACCGACGGCGAGTAGCAGCGCCCTGCCGATTCCCGCGGCGACCAGGGCAGCCGTCCACCCCTTGACGAGGTACGCGACAGGGAGACCCGTTGCACCAATTCGGCGATTCAAGGTATGCCGCAGCAAGGTGAACTCGACCCACGAAGAGATGCCCGCCGAAATCGTAAGTCCAGCCACGCCCCATCGAGTTTCGATCCCCAGCGCATGCGGCAATGGGATAGCCGAGAGGTATCCGAGAACCGTAGTTAAGATGACCCGCAGGACCGCATAACGGAGCGGCGTGCGCGTATCTTTGAGGGCGTAATACGTGGACGCATAGAGGCGCCCGAGTGTGGACGCCAGCAAACCCACCGTCGATCCGGCCAGAATTCCCCAGACGTAGATTGCGTCCGTGTGAGTGAACCGGCCGGATTGATAAATCGCGGAGACAATAACGTCGCCCAACACCAGAAATGCAGCTACGGACGGAATCACGAAAAAAGCAATCTGGCGGAGCCCTGCATCGAGCCGCACGCGCAACGCTTCAGCAACTTCCGATCCCGCGCCTACCGCGCCGGACATTGCCGGAAGCTCCGCCGCCGATACCGACATCCCAAACAGGCTGACGGGCAGCGTATACAGCGTTTGCGCATAAGCCAGCGCCGCAACGGCGCCGGTCGGCAGCAAACTCGCCAGCAGCGCGTCCACATAGGCGCTGATCTGCACCACGCCCCGGCTGATGAACACGGGAAAGAAATTCCGAACGACCGTGCGCACGTTCTCGAGGTGAAAGGCCAGCGAGAGGTGTAGGCCACGCAGGAGCCGCACGACGACGGGCAGTTGCACGGCCACCTGCAGCGCGCTGCCAACCACCGATCCCCACGACAGGACCACAGCGAGCGGAAACTGCGCGTAACGCTCGCCGAATCCCCACATGGTGGCGATCATGGCAGCATTCCAAATCACGGGGGCGGTATAGGAAAGAAAGAAACGCCGGTGGCTGTTCAGAATTCCAAGGCACCACGCAGAAAGGACAAGCAGCCCTGCGCCGGGAAACAGGATGCGCACAATGCGAATTGTCAGTTCGCGTTTCTCACCAGAGAATCCCGGCGCAATTGCGTCGATCAGAAAAGGAGTTGCCAGCACTCCGGTCAGGACGAGAATGGAAGTGCTAAGCGCCAGTAGAGCCGCGACGGCTCCGGCCGTGCGCCGGGCTTCCTCGTCCTCGTCACGCGCGAGCAACGCCGCATATACGGGAATGAAGGAAGCAGAGAGAACTCCTTCGCCAAACAGGTTCTGGAGCGCGTTGGGAATCCGGAATGCAGCCTTGAAAGCGTCCGCGGCATCGGAATTCCCGAAATAGTGCGCAAAAACCCTGTCGCGGATCAGTCCCGCTATGCGGCTCAGCAAGATTCCCGCAGCGACAAGAAATGAGGAGCGTTTCGATGCGAAGCGGCCGGCGGCTGCTGTCTCTGGACTTTTCACGCGCGGCTTTTGGACAGCGTATTCATGGTCTCTAGTAACCCATTACAAGAGCTACGCGGCGGGAAGTCAACCACGACTGTTGGGGATGTGCAGTTCCCGTATTCCCGGCTGGCCAAACGATTGGCGGCGCCCGATTGGGGCCTCTATGGTTTAGAAACTTTTCCGGCCTGGATCAACCGGGCCAAGGCGTCAGCGGCCTACAAAACTCTCATGCGGACAAATCTGTGACGGATCGCTACTCGAAAATGAAGCAACGGATCGAGAGCCGCAGGGAATGGGCAGAGAAGGCGGGGACAGGATTCACGTATCTTGCACCCATTTGCACCCATCTGAAGACGAAAGCGGAAATGAAAGATACCGCGTAACCTGGTGTAGATTCAGGATATCAAGTTGGCTCCCCGGGCAAGATTCGAACTTGCAACCCTTCGGTTAACAGCCGAATGCTCTACCGTTGAGCTACCGGGGAACTGCAATGGCTATCTCCGCAATTGTAGCAAATTACGCCGCGTGCTGTTCCATGGGCACTACGTTCGATTGGGGCACACGGGGCACAACAAAGCCGAGTCCGACTTTCTCGGCCCATTCGCCTCGGTACGGCCCTTAGCCGCACCCGTCAGAAGTGTGGTGACACACGTCAAGGAGTCGCGTCACGAGATGTGTTCTCCCTTGAAGCCGTCGAACCGCATTTTTCCCATGTCTGAAAAAGCATTTGGTGAACAGCACTCTCATAGGATAATGCGGTAGCTAAAGGCTCCCATGGCCGAACAGATGTGGTCTGACTCACGCGATCGGTAAATCATGACTGAATGGCATCAAATGGAGGCTGCGGCGGTCGTCGAAAGACTGGAGACCGACGTGGCCGCTGGGCTGAGCCACGCCGAAGTCGACCGCCGGCTGTCGAAATACGGCCGCAACGAACTGACTGAAACCCGTGGCCGAAGCGCCTGGCTGATTCTCTGGGACCAGCTGAAGGCAGTGCTGGTCGTGATGCTGATCGTTGCCGCGCTGATTTCCGCCTTGCTCCGGGACTACATCGACGCCATTGCCATTGCCACCATCGTCGTACTGAATGCGTTGCTCGGTTTCACCCAAGAATACCGCGCGGAGAAAGCCATCGGAGCCCTGAAGAGCCTAACGGTTCCTTTCACCAAGGTTCGTCGCGACGGTAAAGTCCGGCAAATTTCCTCCACGGTACTGGTCCCAGGGGACATCGTCCTGCTGGAGGCAGGGAACCTGGTCGCCGCAGATTGCCGCATTCTCGATGGCGCGAATCTGCAGACACAAGAGGCCGCCCTGACGGGTGAATCGCAGACCGTCGACAAGAATAGCACCGCGATTGAATCCCCCGACGCGCCCCTGGGTGACCGACGCAACATAGCCTACATGGGAACATTCGTTACGACGGGCCGCGGTCTGGCCGTTGTCACCGAAACCGGGATGCGCACCCAATTGGGCCGCATTGCCGGGATGATCCGTGGTCTTGACCAGGAAACGACGCCGCTTCAACGGAGACTCAGCCAACTGGGAAAACGATTGGTCGCCGTCGCTGCTTTCCTCGTGACGTTGATTTTCATCCTGGGCTGGATTCGCGGCGAAGACCTCAAGCTACTGTTTCTCACTTCGGTGAGCATCGGAGTCGCCGCCGTCCCGGAAGGACTGCCTGCCGTCGTGACGATTGCGCTGACTCTGGGCGCTCAGCGCATGCTCCGCCGCAGAGCTCTCATCCGCAACCTGTCGGCGGTCGAAACGCTCGGTTCGGTCACCGTGATCTGCTCGGATAAGACCGGCACGCTCACCGAGAACCGCATGGCCGTCACGACGGTCCAACTCGCCGACCGGAAACTGGAACACTTGACGAACGAAACCAGTGAAGACAATCGCAAGTTTACGGAATTCATGGATTCGGGATTGGCTTTGTTGCTGATCGGGGGTGCGGTCTGTAACGATGCCATGATCCAAGTGCCGCTTGGGGATGCGAGCGCGACGGCAGTTCTAGGCGATCCCACAGAGACCGCTTTGCTCGTCGCAGCACGCCGATTCGGCCTCGACAAGCGGGAACTGGAACAGGCTTTGCCCCGCATCGGCGAAGTGCCCTTCACATCCGAACGGAAGCGGATGACAACGATTCACAGTCTTGCCGGCGAAGGTTCGAGGATTGTCGACGCCATCCTCCCCTTGGTCAGCAGAGGGGACACTGGAGCACTGGCGTTTACGAAGGGAAGCACCGAGGTTCTTCTCGGCCTGTGCAACTGGGTGTGGGTGAACGGAAATCGCGAGCGCTTGGACCAGACGTGGCGAGAACGCCTTGATGCCGCCCACAATGGAATGGCCGCCGACGGCATGCGCATCCTTGGTGTGGCGTTTCGGTCCCTCCCAATGCTGCCATCGCGTAGTGAAACGGATGCCGTCGAACAGGACCTCACTTTTATCGGCATGTTCGGCATGATTGACCGGCCGCGGCCCGAAGCGATATCCGCGGTGGCAACTTGCAAAGCGGCGGGTATACGTCCCGTGATGATCACCGGTGACCACGCTCTCACCGCGCAATATGTCGCGCGTCAATTGGGAATTCAGGACGGAGTTGAAACATGTCTCACCGGGCTACAGCTCAACCGGAAGTCCGCAGCGGAAATGGACAGGGCGGTAGACTCCACGCAGGTCTACGCGCGAGTGTCGCCCGAAGACAAACTCAAGATCGTGGAGAGTCTCAAGCGGCGCGGCCATGTCGTAGCCATGACCGGAGACGGAGTAAATGACGCGCCTGCGCTCAAGAAAGCGGACATTGGCGTGGCCATGGGTGTGACCGGGACCGACGTCGCGAAAGAGGCCGCGGATATTGTCCTGTTGGACGACAATTTTGCAACGCTGGTCGCGGCCGTGGAGGAAGGGCGCGTCATCTATGACAACATTCGAAAGTTCATCAAATATATTCTGGCGACGAACTCGGGTGAAATCTGGGTCATGCTCGTAAGTCCCTTTTTAGGAATGCCGTTAGCATTGCTGCCCCTGCAGATTCTCTGGATGAACCTGATGACTGATGGTCTGCCCGCACTGGCGCTGGGAGTCGAGCCTCCCGAGTCGTATACCATGAGCCGTGCTCCGTATCCACCGGATGAGAGTATCTTGGCGCGCGGCTTGGGACGCCACGTGGTTTGGGTCGGCTTACTCATGGGTTTTCTGTCGCTGGGCATCGGCTATGCATATTGGCGAATCGACAGTCCGCAGTGGCAAACCATGGTGTTCACGACGCTCACGCTCTCACAGATGGCGCACGTCATGGCCATTCGGTCCGAGCGCCTCTCGCTATTCCGCATCGGTTTGCTGTCCAATCGATTCCTACTGGCTGCGGTGTCCATCGTTGTCGCCTTTCAGTTGGCTCTCATCTATGCCCCTTTTGCGCAGACGGTATTTCAAACGACAGCGTTGGGCATTTGGGATCTGACCGTCAGCGTGGTCGCCGCCGCCGTCATTTTTCTGGCCGTGGAGCTGGAGAAGTGGCTTGCACTGCGACGGGAGTCTTGATCTTAGTAATCGGGTTTCAGTTTGCCGCACGCGGTGCGCGAACGCACCGGATCTCAAGGCGGCTTTAGTCCTTACCTGGGGATCTGGGCGAGGGTTTGCTGGTGCAGCTTGGGAATTACGCAAATCACCCACAGCTTGATCCACCGGAGGCTCTTTTGCGCAGCGTTTCGGATGTTATTGAACCGTTAGGTAATCGAGTATCTCCACGCGCGGAAGTATATGCCTGCAGATACGTAGGAACCCAAAGCGAATTTTCATGTTGATCACATAGAGTTTCTTTAGAGCATGGGTGGCGATCAGGATAACCGGATTCTTCTCGCGGTCGATTTTCAGAATGCCTCCAGCCAAAACCCAACTTCTGGCAAGAAATTAGCAGGAGGGCCAGACCTGGAAAGTGATTCCAGTCACATTTGAACGTGAGACAGGTCACATCTATCGCGCAACCACTGGCGTATTCATAATTTGCGGGGACGTAGATAATGAACCCGGCCGACATGACAACGCGGATCTCACTCAAGAATATATTGTATGCCACTGATTTTTCGCTGGCGGCGGAGGTCGCGCTGTAGTACGTCAAGGGGCGGGCAAGGCAATATGGTGCCACAGTGCATGGTTGCGGCAGTCTGGTGATATGGTAGAGCCTAGACATTGACCGGTATTTGTGCAGAATACACAAATTGAGTTCATAGGCATTGAATGACGGCCGAAATGAACGAGACAGTGAGAAAGCAGGCTGCTGTCGTCTGTTTGCTGGTCTTGGCAGCAATCGCGCTATACCTCTGTTACCTGATCGCCAAGCCGTTTCTTGTCCCGCTCGTGATTGCGGTGATGCTCGCCATTGTCTTTCATCCACTTCATTTGAAAATACGGACCTTTCTTCGCAACCCCAATGCAGCGGCGACAATTTCGACAACCCTGGTATTGCTGGTCGTGGCCATACCTCTTGTGGTCCTTGGAATATCGGTCAGTAGGGAGTTGAGTGCAGTGGTTCAATCGCTGCGTGAACGCAGTGGAACTCAAGGAGGCTTGAGTCCTTATCTGGCGTATCTGGGCGAGAATTTGCTGAAGCGGCTTGGAAATTACGCAAATCTTTCACAGTTTGACCCAGAAGCGGCTCTTTTGCGCGGCGCAGAACAGGTCAGCCGTTACCTTCTCTCCGCAGGGGCCGCCGCTGTATCCAACATACTTTCGTTTGCGCTCGATACGGTTGTGGTTTTTTTCAGCCTTTTCTTCTTCTTCCGGGAAGGCGAAAGCATTTTGCAGAGCGTCGGTGCTGTGCTTCCTCTGAATTCGGATCAGACGGAAAAACTCTTCGCGGGGATTGCCGAAACAATGACCGCGAACCTGTATGGTGGCTTGGCTGTAGCCGCGGCACAAGGAACTCTCACCGGCATTGCTTTTGGAATCTTGGGATTATCCGCTCCGATCTTATGGGCGCTTGTGACTGCCTTGGCCTCGTTGGTCCCCGTGGTTGGATCCGCTCTGGTTTGGGGGCCTGCGGTTATTCTACTTTTCCTCAGCGGGCACTGGATCAAAGCGATCGTTCTACTCGCATTGGGAGCCGGAGTGGTGGGGCAGGTTGATGCGGTAGTCCGGCCGTATGTAATAGGCGCACATGTCAAAGTTCATACGTTGCTGGTGTTTTTTTCATTGCTTGGTGGAGTCGAGGCGTTTGGCATTGTAGGAATTTTCATTGGCCCCGTCGTGCTCTCTGTTACTATGGCGGTTCTGGACATGCTGAGGAAAACGGACTTCTCGTGGAAATCGGCCCCGCGACGTACATAATCGGCAAGAATTGAAATTCTATCTCGTTCGGACGCGCGCCCTGTCGCTAACCTGGTTTGAGGGGTGAAGAACGACTTCTTCACCATTCGTGAGACCACGGAAGACCTGCGCTTCCGTCTCATTGCGCTGACCGATCTCGACCTCGCGTCTTTTCGCGCGACCGCCTTCTATCGCAAACACGCTCCAGGTTTGTCCATGGCGAAAAAGAGCGCTTTGGGGAACCTTCAAGACTTTCTCACCCGACCAAATCACGGTCCGCGTTTCCACTCGGTAGCCGTCCCCGAGCGGTCCGGGAGGATCAACAAAATCAGAGATAACGTTGACCCGTTTCTCTTCGATACCCAGAGCGGAAACCTTTGTGAAGCCTCCAGGCTCAACAAGCCTAACGCGTGCCCGAATCGGATGATCTCCTCCCCATCCTTCCAACAGAACAGGCATGCCCGGCTGAATCTTCACGGCATCTGTAGAGAGAACATCGGCAACAATTTCCAATTGTTTGGAATCTCCCAGCGTAAGGATAGGGGTACCCGCCAATACGACGCGCTCACTTTTTTCGATCACGCGCAGGACCCGTCCCGCCACAGGCGCCCGCAGCTCGATCAACGGGCCTGCTTTATCCACATCTGCATTCAGTCCGACTAGGCCGGCTCGCGCAATCTTCACCTCCGAGGCGGCCACTTGAGCGCTGTATTTAGCTGCGTCGAGTTCTTCCGCGGCTGTGATGTCCGCGTTTGTCGCCAGTTCGAGCGCCTGCGACGAAATGACGCCGTCACGTGCAAGGCGCTCGGCGCGCTCTTGATCCCGATGAGTCTGCCTCCAATCTTCACGGGCATGTGCCTCACGGGCCTTGGCCTGGCGTTCCGCAGCTTCTGCGGCTTCAATGCGTGCCAGAATCTCCTGTCGTTCGCGCTGACTCAACGGGAGTGGATCAATGCGGGCAATGATTTCACCCCGTTTGACGGCGTCGCCGTCTTCCAGTTCGACACGCAGAAGGCGGCCCGGAACCGGAGCCGACATTATGAATCGATCGTGGGCCCGGGTTTCCCCTTCCTGATCGATCGTGACCTGAAGAGGACCGGTGTCCACTCGCCCGACTTCGACCAGCAGACGAGACGGCATGAGAGCGAAAGCAACAATCGCTCCGATCACAATTGTCACGATAGGCCAGAGGACACGCCGAAGAGTTTTCTTCCGCTCCAATTCATTCCCTCGCTTTCAATACGGCGATGAGATCGAGCTTGCGAAGCTTCTGCGAAATCAACAGGCCGGAGAGGACCGATGCTAGTGTCACGGTGATGCACGCGAACGCATAGGTACGACTACTGATCACAAGCGGCATGCGATACAGTTCCGACTGCATGGAGTACACTAATAAGCCGCAAATTCCGTAACCTAACAGGAATCCCATCGGAATCGAGACTCCGGCAAGGATCGCCTGTTCCCCGAGTAGCATCCATCCGATCTCTGTGTGTGTGAAGCCGAGCACGCGCAAGGATACCAACTCGTGCGCGCGTTCCGACAGCGCGATCAGAGCGCCATTGTAAACAATGCCGAACGCGATCACACATGCGAAGGCAATCAGGGCACCGGTAGAGATACCGAGGCTGCGCGCAATCGTGTCCCGGAAACTCTGTAGCATGGCTTCGCGTACGTTGACTCCGCTTACTGCAGGGGTTTGTTTCAAGAAGGAATATAATTTAGGCGCGACCAAAGTGTCCACCGACAGATAGGCTCCAGAAATTGTCTCGCCTTCCCGCATCAGACGATTCAGAGCGTGAATATCCATGTACGCAGAAGTCCCGATCAGGTCCTCGACAGTGCCAGCCACGATCATCGGGCGTACGGGACGCTCTCCTTCCAAGACTTCAATCGTGAGGGTATCCCCGGGTGACACACCTAGGATTTTGCTAAGGCTTGCTGACAACACTATTCCATTGGGGGGCAGGTCAACCACGTGGAAGTCTCGATCGACGATGCGTCGCATATCTCGATCGTCCGCCAGGCCAAGGATGCCAACGCGGCGGGACCGATGCTCGAATCGCAACCTTGCTGCCACGACCCGGAACGGCTCCGCTCGGAATACGCCCGGAAGTCTCTCGACAGAGTAACGAGCTGACGAACCAAGCGGTTCGTTGAAAGTGATTCCAACGTCTTCGCGGGCTGCCGTCTGAAATTCCACGCGCACCAGGTGCTCGATGGCATCGTAAAAGTAGAAACCCACAATGAGTATCGCGCCAGCCAGAGCGAGACCAAGTGTCGAGAGCATTGCCTTCCAGGGGCGTCTCTCAAGATTGCGGAGAATCATTCGTGCACTCAGAGGTACAAATCGCTGCAAGCCAAGGCGTTCTGCAATTCCGGGCCGGAAGCGCGCGGGAGCTTCAGGTTGCATCGCTTCGGCAGGAGGCAACGCTGCCACAGAGCGCAAAGCGCTTAAAGCACCAAAGCAGGCCGCGCCACCACTGATGGCGACTACCGAAACAATCATGCTCAGAGTGGGTACAAAACGGAGTTCCGGGAACCGAAAAAAGTCCTGATACAGCTGTGACAGGCCACGGCCCAGCCAGATACCGAGCGGCACCCCCAGCAAAGTTCCCAGCAGAACAGCGGCGAGGGCGAATCCCAGGTAGTGCAGTCCGACCGAAGCATTGCTGAATCCGAACGCTTTTAGCAGTCCAATTGCGTTGCGTTGAGTATGCACCAGCCGCGAAAGCACGACGTGAATCAAGAAAGCCGCCACGGCAAGAAAGATCGTGGGAATAAAGATTCCCGTAATCCTGTCCTGCACAATCTCGTCGGAAAGAAAGCGGTTTGATACTTGGTCGATGCGGCCGTAGGCGCCAAGCCCGCCATAAGGTTCGAGCAAGTTGTCCAGTCGCGAAAGCACCTCCGCCTCGCTTCCCCCAGGCGAAAGAGCAAGGGAGATATCATTGAATCCACCTTCCATATTGAAGGCTGGTCCAAGCGCTTCCCGGCTCATCCAGAACACGCCAAAACGCTTGTTATCCGGAAACACCTCCGCGCCACGAATCTCGTAAACATACTCGGGAGAAAGCGCGATGCCCACGATTCGAAGAGGTTCCCACCGGCCATTGATGACCGCTCCAATCGTCGCACCGACATCCAGCCGATTCGCATTTGCAAATGCTTCACTGGCGAGTACCTCGTCACGCCGCCCAGGTTCGATATACCGTCCGCGGCGGATGCACAAATCGTTCAACGATGGCGTGCCGTGCTCGGGGATGGAGACAAGCCGGCCCAAGGCAGGTTCTTGCAGTCCGGGCACATCGAGGGTCACCTCGACGACGATTCTCGTTTGGACCGAGGAGACGCCGGGAATCGCCGCAATAGAAGGCTCAAGCGAATTTGGGGCGCGTTTCAGCGTGGCAAAGACATCCGCAAAATGGTACTTACTGTAATATTCTCGCTGGGCATTTGCGATCGACTCGTACGATCCGCGCATCGTTACGTACGTCGCGATTCCGCATGCAACGACCAGAGCAACCGTGAGGAGTTGCCCTCGCATGCGCCAAAGATCGCGCAGGAGTTTTTTGTTGAGCGCGGTCATGCCGTGTTCACCACGTCAATTCGGATGGCGCAACCTTCTTCTCGTTCCTATGGATGTCGATAATCTCGCCGCTGCTGATCCGGATCACTCGATCGGCCATGTCGGCGATCACTACGTTGTGCGTGATGACGACGGTGATGGTTCCAAGTTCGCGGTTCACGCGGTCGAGAACCTCGAGCACCAGTCTTCCAGTCGGGCAATCGAGCGCGCCAGTCGGTTCGTCACAGAGGAGCACCTCGGGGCGTTTTGCTATCGCGCGCGCGATGGCCACTCTTTGCTGCTCTCCTCCAGACATTTGCGCGGGAAAATGATTCAGCCTCTCTTCCAAGCCGACCAGCCGGAGGCACTCGTGGGAGTCGAGTGGATTTTCAGCGATTTCCGTCACAAGAGCCGTATTCTCAAGCGCGGTGAGACTCGGAATCAGATTATAGAATTGGAAAACGAACCCGACGTGCTCGCGTCGGTAGCGCGTCAATTCAGCGGACTCAGCAGCTGTCAGGTTGTGGTCCAGGTAGTAGACCTCCCCCGAAGTCGGCACGTCCAAACCGCCAAGTATGTTCAGTAGAGTTGACTTGCCGCTTCCGGAGGGGCCGAGCAACACCACAAATTCACCTGGGAACAGGTCCAAGTCCACGCCGCGGAGTGCATGGACCTCGACATCGCCCATGTGATAAACCTTGCTGACTTTTCGGACGTGAAAGACAGGATCCGGCAATCAACGCCTCCCTCACAGGTCATGCGCAAGTCTAAATCTCCCAAGCGAGCGTCATGATTCACCCTGAATCGCGTCTCGAAGATTGTCTGCATCGCTGCCCACTAGTCCTGCCAGATCGGCTTCCTCTGCGAAATGCTGGAATCGTTCCGTTCTAGCCGCATTTTCGAATAAGGCAGCGAGCTGCTTCTTGCCATTTTTGCGAGCATGCTGCGCATAGAGCATGTACTTTGCGTAAGCCATGGCCTCGCCATGCATCGCAGTTGACAGATTGTCCTGAGTCTGCTTGGAGAGAGCAGGACGTTTCTGCGCACCCATTCCTCCGATCGCCAAGAATGCTGCGATCACCATTACCCCTGTGACGCAAAGCGTGATTTTCATGGCTTTGCCTCCTTCCTAGTGATCTGATCAGAAACGAGTTAAGTCGATCCCGATTAACCTCTCTTCAAGACAATGCCTATATATGTCAGTGGTGCCAGCATGCCTGTGGTCCTGATCACTCTCTGTTGTGATTCAAATCACATTCGTAGCCCAACTTTCTGATTGATGGCGATGCATGGTCAACGCATTCAGCCCCGACCCAGAATCCATCATTCACCCGCATATGCGGGACATCATAACTGCATGTGACTTGGCGCACTGATTGCCTCACGGGAGACAAGTAGGGTCAGAACCGTAGACACGCGAGAGTAAGTCTGGAGGAGCGGGACAAGGAATCGCGGAGTTCAAATTGCGACGTAAGAGTAGGGGATGTCATGCCAAAGATGCATGGCGCTGAGGCTGAAACGATCGATTCCAATCGGTTTCGTCTTGTTGATTATGATCCAGATCGTTCGGCCAGCAAGAACGAATTGTCCTATCAATCCAATACGTGAAATCTCGGCCACTTTCGCTGTTGAACCAACTCTCGCATCGCTGCCAGACCGCGAACGCCTTTCTACTAAGTTCCAGCCACTTCCAATTGTATGCAGCTGGAAGTGTGCGCATCTACGTGATGCCGCGCGTCTTCATCCATCCACAGATTGCCGTTCATTGGGTGAATAACTTCTTCCAGTTTGGCAGCAACGTGGTGCCACAATACGGTGTGGCCATCGGTTATACATTTGGAAGATAACCAAGCGGTTTTGCATTCACGCAATCAAGAGGCTTTCCAGCAACAGCGACCCTGAGTACACTATCAGACAGGATGGCGAGCAAATGACTGAGAAAAAATCCGATACGCTGGCAGCCTCCCCGGTCCAAAGCCGGCGGCGATTGGGGTCTCGCGCGGCATTGTTTGCCGGGTTCGGAGCGTTGCTAACTCTGATGGCGATCATATGCATCGATTCGCTGGACACTCTGAGAGCATACGAAACCAACAACACCCAGATTCGGCAAGATTTTTTCCACCGCGAACGTACGCTCGAACAGGTTCGATCTGGCCTGGACGAGACGGGTAACATTATGCGCGACTACATCGCGATCGAATCAGACCCGCAGGCACAGGAAATGCTCCGGGCTGAGTTTCAATCTATTCACAATGAGACGACTGCAGCTTTGAAAGCATGTATTCACTCCCTGCCTACAGACGATAGGGTGCCATTTCAGGTTCTCTCTATGGAAATGGAAGAATACTGGTCGATGATTGGACCCATTTTCGCATTAAGTGCGAAGGAGAAAAAGGAACTAGGTAATTCCGTGCCACATCGCAACGTGCTCAAGGAGCACGCGGCGATCCTGGCGATTACGAAAGAAGTTAGCGCGGTGAATGACGACGACCTAAAGGAAGCCGACCGAAGGATCGCGGAAGTGTTTGCACAGTTTCGACGCCGCTTGCTGAGGGTCTCCACGATTGCTTTCAGCTTTGGATTGATTCTGGCTGCCACCACCATCATGTACGCTGGGCGACTCGAGAAGAGCGTTGGAGAGAAATACCACGAAAGCCTGCAAGCGCAGAGTGAATTGAAAGAACTATCAAAGCGTCTCGTCAACGCCGAGGAGCGGGAACGACGCGCCATTTCCCGGGAACTTCATGATGAAGTCGGCCAATCTTTAAGCGCCCTGCTTGTGGATGTCGAACACTTGATAGTGATGTCCAGCGAAGAAGGTATCCTTCGGCAGGGCCTTCGGAACATCAAGATGCTTGCGGAAAACTGCGTCAACGAAGTGCGCAATATGGCCCTACTGCTGCGCCCTTCGATGTTAGATGACCTGGGTCTGGTTGCGGCACTTGAGTGGCAGGCGCGTGAAGTTTCCAAACGCACCGGTATGCTTGTTGATACTGTGGAAGAGAATGTTTCGGACAACTTGCCAGAGGAGTATAGGACGTGCGTGTACAGAATCGTACAAGAAGCTTTGAATAATTGCTCGAAACACGCGTACGCAAAGAACGTCCGAGTCGTTGTGCGCCAGGAGCCGAATCACCTGCGAGTTAGCATCGAGGATGACGGCAAGGGTTTTGATCCAAGCCGTATGCGAGGTTTGGGAATAGTCGGCATGAATGAGCGAGTGAGTCACTTGGGCGGCGTGTTGAAAGTTGACTCAGATCCGGTACGAGGCACACGCCTCCGAGTTGACCTGCCGCTCCCAAGCGCATCCACCGATCAGGAGAACTGAGTTCATGAAGAAGCTGCGGATATTGTTGGCCGACGATCACATTGTTATGCGCACAGGGTTGCGCGCTTTGCTCGAACGCCAGCCCAACTTGGTGGTTGTAGGCGAAAGTGAGAACGGACACGAAGCTGTCGAACTCGCCGCTGCGCTCAGACCAGATGTGGTGGTGATGGACGTGGGCATGCCGGTTCTTAACGGTATCGAAGCTACCAAGACGATCGTCAATAAGCATTCAACCATCGCCGTGGTTATCCTCAGTATGCACGCCGACGAATCGTATGTGATGCGTGCTTTGAAAGCCGGAGCCCGAGGCTATTTGCTTAAGGACTCAGCTGCGGCCGATCTGATCAGCGCCATTCACGCGGTTTCGCAAAATAAGTCGTTTTTTAGCCCTAGAGTGAGCCGCATCCTGGCTGAGGACTACGTCCGCGTTCTCAAGCAAAAAGGCGCGGTCGATAGCTATGACTTGCTTACGAGCCGCGAGCGAGAGATCCTGCAACTCCTGGCTGAAGGGAAGGCGAACAAAGAAGTAGCAACAGCTCTCAACATTAGCCCCTACACTGTTGAGACTCACCGCAGTCATATTCTGGAGAAACTGAACCTGCACAATCCCGCCGAGCTCATCCTCTATGCAGTACGCAAAGGAATCATTAGTTAAAAGGGCTGACTGCCTCTGTTTGCTCGCTGATAAAGACCTTAGCTCGAAGTGGACCAGGTCGCACTGCTTTGCGCCATGACTGAGAGCCGATAGAAAGCGGGTCCTTTTTTCTCTTGCGAGCATAGCTAACTTTCAGCCCCGAAATACCCTCCAGTTGGGATAGCCGCCCGTGACCTTCCCTTGTATGTTCTCAGCTGCAAGCTGAAGCGAGACAAATGTGTGGGCTGGTGAGTAGTTGTAAGGCAGTCGTCGGCCAGCCCGCGCGTCAAAGGAAACCAAGGCTGGAGATATCGAAAATGCGAATTAACTTGAAGCGGATGATCGTGGCCCTTGCGGCAGTTGCGCTTCTTGGGACCGGATCGGTCTTCGCTTCTCCGCCGGCCCGTCACCGGGTCCGCCCGACAAAGACCACTTGACCGCCTATTTGTCACGGCGGACATCAATGCCCCTCGCCGAGATCCACAACAAAACCGGGGCCAAATTTCTGGCGGATACACCAATGACAAAGTATTTCGCCAGAGAAGCAATGCAGGCCATTCGAACAAATTTGATAAGAAGAGAATGAGGAGGCTGCGATGAAGGGTCTATACGGATTGGAATTGAATGAGGGCTGCAAGACTTGCAAGTTGAAAGCACGCGGAATCTTCTGCGAATTCCCGCCAGCCGTCATGAAAGATTTCGATGCGATCAAGTCCACCACAATCTATCCGAAGGGTGCACTGCTCTTCATGGAGAAGCAGGACCCGCGTGGAGTCTTCGTCCTATGCGAGGGTGAAGTGAAGCTCTCAATCAGTTCGAGCGAAGGAAAGACGCTCATTATGAGAGTTGCCGAAGCTGGTGAGATCCTGGGCCTGATAGCCGCTTTGTCAGGAAGCCCTTATGAAGTGACCGCCGAAACACTTCATCCATGCCAGGTGGCTTTCGTCCGCCGAGAGAACTTCCTACGATTCGTTGCGAAGCATCTTGAAGTTTCCCAAAGCGTGCTCAGACAGATGAGCGCACAGTACCAAGATGCCTGCGAGCAACTGCGAACGGTGGTTCTGTCTGTCTCCGCACACGAAAAGCTCGCGAGGCTTCTACTGGCATGGTCCGCAGGAAGACAGGCGACGAAAGAAGGTACTCGAATCAAGCTGCCTCTGACCCACGAAGAAATAGCGGAATTCATTGGTACAACCCGCGAGACGGTTACACGCACGCTGAGCGACTTTAAAGTTAGACACCTGGTTGCCATACATGGATCGACACTGATGATCCCAAGTCGTGCAGCTCTCGAGAGCTTTGCCGACGTATAGGAATACCCGTTCGGATTGAGTGTGTACTTCCTAGGCTAATGGGGGGGGAATGCCAAATATCGATCTTGCCTTGGTCATCTGCAATCAGGAAGAGGATCGAGAAAAGGTCGTCGGATCGCTCCTGAAGTGCAGCCTGAGTCCGATCTGTTGCTCAAACGTGCAGGAAGCTCGCACGCTGCTGTTCCAAAAAGCATTCAGGGTGGTGTTGTGCAGCGATCTTCTGTCCGATGGTGATTTCCAAGTGATTTTGAGAGAAGGAAAGAAATCGTTAGACCATGCGCCTGTAATCGTCCTTTCCCATGTGGATGAGTGGGATAGTTACTTGAAAGCGCTTGCAGCAGGCGCATTTGACTCCATCGTTTGCCCACCCAACCCGGCGGAAACAGAGAGAATCATTTGGTCCGCGCTTACCGAGACTATGCGGACCGGGAAAGCGACTCAGGCAGTGGCCTGAGCCAAGGCGACATGAAGCACATGGTGGACAAGTTCCTCGACTGCGAGATAGCCCAGCAGAAGTTCCAACAGTTGCAAAACGAATTGGAACTGGCGGGTGATTGATGCCGAGGAGTTTGTTGATCGGGTCAGTTGAGGGGAATCGAACATGCCCTGGGCCAGGGGAGAACAGAACGACCTGTGCCCTTACGAGAAAGGAACCGTCACGGTTCCCCTACTTGATGGTCATCACGACTACCGGTTAGCCGCCAAGCTGCGGGTAGTTCTGGATCGCAGTTCAGAGTTTGAATGGCTCACGGTGGTCGTAGAAGGTCCCACCTTAGAGGTCAGAGATGAGACAAGGAACGCAACCGGAGGTAGACGAGGCCGAAACGCTCAGCGGCACGCGCAAAGTACTGATTTTCGATGAAGACAACAAAGACTTGGCGCGGCACGCCGAACCTTTCGAGGCTCACGGGTTCGAGGTTCACAAATGTATGTCAGTTGAAACAGCGATGCGCTGTGTCGAAAGAGAGGAGTTCGACTTGGCTCTGGTGGATCAAGGCACCCTAGCTTTCGAGGGACTTCGCGTAATAAAACACTTAGTTCGTTACAACTCTCGTACACCTTTCCTCGTGGTGGCGCGGTGTAAGGACACGCTGTGCCATCAGCAGGCACTCGCACTCGGAGCGATGGACTATTTGGAGAAACCCGTTCCCACCGCGGAGATAATTTGGATTATCCAAATTTGCCTCGGAAATTTATTGAAGAAATGAATTGGGCAAAAAGGCTCTACCGTTGAGCTACCGGGGACCTGCGCTCCTAACCTCTCGAATTGTAGCATCTTACGCGACATTTTCTTTTCTTGATATGACACCCTCTTTCGTACATCGGGTACAAATTCGGGCAGATTGAAGCCGAGACCGGCCTTTTCCGCGCCGTGCGCTGAGATTGTTTTGCATCCAAATCTGTAACTGCGGAAAGACCTCTAAGGAGGGAGTAAGCACGAGGAAACAAAAAGATCAGAGCGTCAGTTTTTGCCGAGGCGGAAAAGAGGGGGGAATGCTCCGGCATACGATTTCAATTGGGCGGATCTTCGGTATCCCTATCGAACTTGACTATTCCTGATTCCTGATTTTTGGATTGCCTCGCTCCTCTTGGCCCACAGCCACTGCGGCACAGACCATGATTCCTTCCGAGAAGCTCATCTCGGCCGATCCCAATGCAGAAGTGTGGACAGCCATCGAAAAAATGGGCCGCGATGGAATCAATGAAATACCGGTCATCGAACATCGTGCAATAATAGGGATGCTGTCGCGTGACGGCCTCATTCACTATCTGGGAATCTTGCGAACTCTAAGCACTTTGGATGAAGCCGTGCGTCGGAAGAGAACGCTATAGCCAAGGCAAAATATGAAAATTCTGCTCGCGATTGATGATTCTAAGTTTTCAGAGGCGGTTTTGCAGGCTGTGGTCAGACAATACCGGCCGCAGGACAGGGAAGTAAAGGTGTTGCACGTGATGGAGCAAGTAGAGCGCCTCGGTTACCCTGCCGGTGTGTCGGAGGACCAAGTAATTCAGGCTCAAGAGTTGGTCAATCGGGCCGGTCAGACACTCCGCTCTGCTGGCTTCAAGGTAGACACCACGGTGTACAGAGGTGAGGCCAGAGCCGGGATTATCGACTCTGCTGTGGAGTGCCATGCTGACTTAATCGTGCTGGGGTCGCACGGCCGGAGCGGTCTCGAGCGGTTCTTACTAGGGAGCATACCCGACGCAATCTTGCATCATGCTCCCTGCTCGGTGGAAATTGTGCGGTTGCATTCGAAGCAGTGACCGATAACCGCGAAGGGAGATGAACATTCCTCCCGAAAGGAGCGGAAGATGGCGATATCTGCAAAGAAAGCGGATTCTGGTTTGACACCTCGCAAAGAGCAGGCCCCGGTGCTCTGGTTTGAAGAGGTTGGAATTGCCGATGTTCCCATCGTGGGCGGTAAGAATGCTTCGCTGGGTGAAATGATTCGTCACCTCGTGTCCAAAGGTGTTCGCATTCCGAATGGATTTGCCACGACGGCGCGTGCCTACCGGTGCTTTCTCGAATTCAACGGCCTGGACGTGAAGTTGCGAAAACTGTTCACCGGCCTCTCCGTGGAGGATCTCAAGCAATTGCAAAACATCGGGAGCCAAGCTCGGGCGCTGATTTTGGAAGCTTCGTTTCCCGAAGATTTGGATCATGCCCTCCGAGATGCCTACGCTCGTCTATGCGAACAATACGGCCCGAACACGGATGTGGCCGTCCGATCGAGTGCTACGGCGGAAGATTTGCCTGACGCCAGCTTCGCCGGCCAGCATGAAACGTACCTGAATGTGCATGGCGTAAAGGGGCTCCTGGAGGCGTGCAAGAAATGCTTCGCTTCGATTTTTACCGACCGCGCTTTTTATTATCGCCAGAGCCATGGCTTCGATCATCTCAGCATCGCCCTTTCGATTGGCGTTCAGAAGATGGTGCGCTCGGATCTGGCCTGCTCCGGCGTGATGTTCTCGGTCGACACCGAGACGGGCTTTACGAATGCCGTGCTCATCAATGGCTCCTACGGCCTTGGCGAGAACATCGTCCAAGGTGCGGTGAATCCCGATGAATTCATGGTGTTCAAGCCGACCCTGAAGCAGGGTTTTCGCCCGATCCTTTCGAAAATAACCGGCACGAAGGAATCGAAACTCATCTACGACATGGGCGGCTCGAAATCCACGAAGAACGTCCCCGTCCCGCCGAGCGAGAGGACAAAACTGGTCCTCAGCGATCTGGAAATTCTCGAACTGTCACGCTGGGCTTGCGTGATCGAGGACCATTATTCGCAAGTGAACGGCGCGTACACGCCCATGGACATGGAATGGGCGAAGGACGGAATTACGGGGCAGCTATTCATCGTTCAGGCTCGCCCGGAAACAGTTCAGTCACGCAAGAAAAAGTTGGTCCTGCGAACCTATCGGCTGGAAGCGGCCGGGAAGCGATTGGTCAGCGGGCACAGCGTCGGCGAGGCGATCGGCACGGGCAAGGCGCACCTCATTCTTGACGCGCACAGCATGGGAGAGTTCCAGAGTGGGGAAATTCTCGTGACCGACAAGACCGATCCCGACTGGGAACCCATCATGAAGAAAGCCGCGGCCATCGTGACGAATCAGGGCGGACGCACCTGCCACGCCGCGATCATCGCCCGCGAGTTGGGTATCCCGGCCATCGTGGGAACCGAAAATGCAACGGGAGTGCTCGCAACCGGCCAGGAGATTACCGTCTCCTGCTCGGAAGGAGAAATCGGCTACGTGTACCAGGGGATTCTCCCGTTTAAAGCGTCCGAACTGCCTCTGGATCAGCTTCCCAAGACGCGAACCCAAATTTTGATGAACATTGGTAATCCGGAAGATGCGTTCAGCCTCTCGGCCATTCCCAACGACGGCGTCGGGCTGGCGCGTCTGGAATTCATCATCGCGAATCACATCCAGGCGCACCCGATGGCTTTGGTCCATTTCGAGGAATTGACCGATCCGCAGGTGAAGGCGCAATTGGCCGGCCTCACCGTGTCTTACAAGGATAAGCCTCAATATTTCGTGGACAAGCTGGCGCAAGGCGCCGGGTTGATAGCCGCCGCTTTTTATCCCAAGCCGGTGATTGTGCGCCTCTCCGATTTCAAAACGAACGAGTATGCTCACCTGCTCGGCGGGCAGCAATTCGAACCCGTGGAAGACAATCCGATGATCGGCTGGCGCGGAGCGTCACGCTACTACCACGATCGCTACCGCGAGGGATTCGCGCTCGAATGCCGCGCCATGAAGATGGTGCGCGAAGAAATGGGCTTGACCAACGTGATCCTCATGATTCCGTTCTGCCGGACCACCGAGGAAGGCCGCGCGGTCCTGGCGGAGATGGCCAAGCACGGCTTGGAGCGCGGCAAGAATGGTCTCGAAGTGTATGTGATGTGCGAAGTGCCGAGCAATGTTGTCCTTGCCGATGACTTCTTCCAAATTTTCGATGGCTTCTCGATCGGTTCAAATGATCTCACGCAGCTCACGCTCGGTTTGGATCGCGATTCGCAGCTCCTGGCCTCGCTGTTTGATGAACGCAATGAAGCGGTGCGGCGCATGATCCGGTGGGCGATCGAAGCGGCCAAGAGAAATTCAAAGAAAATCGGCATCTGCGGGCAGGCTCCCAGCGATTACCCGGAGTTTGCCAGGTATCTGGTGGAGCTCGGGATTGATTCCATCAGTCTCAACCCGGATTCCGTGTTGAAGACGCTGGTGGATGTGGCGGCGACGGAGCAGAAGTTGAAGATACCCGTTAAGGTGGCATCGTGAAAGCGTTGGAATGAATCACAACCTGCAATTGCGAGAACGATCCGGGCGGCTGCGCTACACGCTCGATCTCGCCGAAGTCATCCTCGACTACTCGCGCAAGAGTCTCGGCTATCTTCCTTCTAAGTAGAGGGTCGAGGGTTCGAATCCCTCCGGGCGCGCCATTTTTCCGTGCTTTGTATTCAATCACTTGGGGAAAGACCCTTCAGGCAGTTTAGAACTTTTGTCGCGTGATACCGGGAGCCACATTCCGAGAAGACCTGCCGGCTCAACCGGTCGATGCAACACCATCTGATAGGAATGTTTTTCTAAAAGGTGGTGTTTATGACGCACAGCAAACGGGGGAGGCTTTCTGCCACGCAGAAAGCCTCCCTGTGGAGCCGTTGGAAAGCGGGGCAGTCGTTGCATGAGATTGGGCGCGCGCTCGGCAAGGACCACGTGGTCATTCACTTTCTTTTGGCGCGTCATGGCGGGATTGCTCCGGCTGC
>JAIQES010000019.1 GCA_020073705.1 Terriglobia bacterium | reverse complement strand
GAGGTATATCGCGTTCATAGTCCGGGAGCACTTGCCTTAGTCGGACTACGAAATTTGACTCCGCTTCACGAAACAATGGGAGCCATCACACCAGCCTCTCTCCATTTCTTGGTGAACCGCGAACTCGTCCTCCCCAACCTTAATCCCCGGGAGCACACTCTCATCATTCATGGCATGGTGGAGCGTCCCCTGATCTTCACCATGGAGGAATTGAAGCGCCTCCCGTCTGTATCCCGATTTCACTTTGTGGAGTGCACTGGAAACAGCGGTCTGTATCATTTCAGGCAACATGTGATGGACGAGAAGGCAGGGAGGAAGGACCAGCATGTAATCACATCAGTTCATGGCAGACTCTCTTGCAGTGAATGGACGGGGGTTCCCCTATCGCTGCTGCTTAAGGAAGCCGGTGTGAAAAAGGGGGCAAGCTGGATAGTTTCGGAGGGCGGGGACACTGAAAGGCATACGAAAAGCCTGCCGCTCGCAAAGGCTATGGACGACGCGATGGTGGCGTACGGTCAAAATGGCGAGGCGGTGCGGCGCGAACAGGGTTATCCAATCAGGCTGCTCACTCCCGGTTTCCAAGGGGTCAACAACGTAAAGTTCCTGAGAAGCATTAAGGTGGTGGACAAGCCTTACTATATCCAGTCGGAAATCAGCGCCTACACCAATTTGCACCCGGACGGCAAGGCGGCCTGGTACGAATATCAAGTCGGACCGAAGTCCTTAATCACCTTCCCGTCGGACCCGCATAAGATGAAGGGGCCCGGCTTCTATGAGATTTCCGGCATTGCCTGGTGCGGTAGAGGCAAGATCGCCAGAGTGGAAGTAAGCACCAACGGCGGGCGGACCTGGAAGGACGCCAACCTTCAGCAGCCCATATACAGCAAGGCCTGGACACGGTTCCGCCATCCCTGGAATTGGGACGGAGCAGAGACTGAGATTATGTCCCGCGCCACGAATGAATACGGTGACATTCAACCGACGATCATAGAGCTAGCCAAACTGTGGGGCGCTGACCGAACCCCCGCCATACCGGGCGAAAAAGTTTTGGCCATGTGGGAATCTGCACAAATGTCGACGTATCTCAATAATATGATTCAGATATGGAAAGTAACCCAAAATGGGAGCATCCAAGATGCGACGTACAGCACTCTCAAATTCTACGATTTCCATTTGTGATTTTCTACTACCGGTGATGGTTCTGTTGGCCTGCAGCGCAGCTATGGCGCAGTCCCCTACCTATAAGGTGGGGAGGACGCCGACTGCAGCAGAATTGCACGAGTGGGACCAGGTTGTAGGTTCCGACGGAAAGGAACTTCCTCCCGGAAAGGGATCCGCCGTGGACGGCGCGCCGGTCTTTGCCGCTAAGTGTGCTGTTTGTCATGGAAAGAACGGAGAGGGCGTGTGGCCGTTCAAGGGTTTAGTGGGAGGCCAAGGCACGCTCAACACCGCTACCCCCAAGATAACCGTAGGGAGCTATCACCCGTTTGCGACGACGATATGGGACTTCATCAACCGTGCCATGCCCCGAGATGCAGAGAGGACTCTCAAGCCGGACGAAGTCTATGCTCTGACCGCCTGGATCCTCTATAAGAACAACATCATTAAAGAGACCGATGTCCTGGATCAGAATAGTCTGCTGGAGGTCCAGATGCCGAATCGTAATGGATTCTATCCTGTACCCCCACAATCAGCGCCGGATAAGGACCACTCTTGGCTGCCCTATTGGAATCAAGCCCCTGGGTGGAAACCTGCGGCGAAATGACAAGGCCTTCACTGTTCGATAGGAAGAACGAAACCTTAGGCCGCTGTTGAAAATAGCTTCCGAATCAGTAACTTCGTCACGCATTCACATTTCCAGGATTTATAAATTAGCGCTAATATCCCCGCGCCAGATCTACGCGATTCAATAATTCGTGTCCGGCAAACCATCGCGCGCATTGACAAACGGCCGAAGCACATGCTAATTATGTGCGTTTTCCAGTCGATATCTCTTGCTGGTTGCGGTACTGCTGCGGAGGCATTCTGTGAATACTAGCTTGAGAATCGCTGGCACGCTGCTGCCCTTTGCCGTCCTGTTCGCCGCTTTCCTCATCTTCAAGATGGATGCGCTCAGAGCCAGTGTTTCGGCCTGGCTCGTCGAGTTTGTACTGGTGCTCGCGTTTTACCGCATGCCGTTTTTGAAAAGCCTGGAGGCATCGCTCTGGGGAAACCTGACGATGTGGACCGGCTTCCTCGTCTTGTATACAGGGCAGATTTTCGGACAGGCCTATCGCAGCACTGGATTGCTTGAAATCTTGCTCAACTCGATCCGGTCAATGCTGCCGAGCCGGGACCTGGAAGGAAGGTCCGTCGCACTGGTTACTCTCGTGGGCGGTTTCATTGGCGCGTTTAACGGCTTTGCAACGTATCCGGTTGCGATTCCCGGCCTGGTCGAGATCGGATTCGACGGCGTCCAGGCGACGACAAGTTACCTTGTCTATTTTTCCTGGACGCTGCCCTTCGACAGTCTTTTTATCGCGCCCAACATTTCGAACGCCGCCAGTCACGTACCGGTCGTGGATATCGTTCGAGTCGCAGGACTGCTCATCATCCCTCTCATCTTCCTCTCCTTGTTGGGTTTCATAAAAATTCTCGGCTTTCGCTTCTTCCAATGGAAATCCCAGGCCCTTTTCTGGCTCACGGGAATCGCGAATGTCTCCGCCATCGTTTTATTTACTCAGGTCTGGCCCGCCTACTACATCCTGACCATGATCGCGGGAGCCGTAATCTCGCTGGCAGGGCTCTACGTGTATGGACGTATCGCCAAGCGGAAAGCTGCCAAGACCTCATCAGGCGCGGCAGTGGCGCACCCTTCTTGCTCGGGGCGAGAACTCTTCAAAGCCTTTGCTCCGTTGATTCTGGGCGTGATCATCGTCGTTGTAACCAGGTTCGCCAGCGTTGACGCATGGCTCAAACACTTTCAATTCGGCGTCGCTGTCTGGGGGTATAGCAGCATTTCGATTAACATATTTACGACGGCTGGCTTCTACATTTTTGTTACCGCCATGGTGTGCTATCTATTCCGCAACAAGAAGGCGCACGCCGCGAAAGATTTTGTCGTGGCGAGCAAACGAAGCTGGCGAAGCCTCGCAACGCTCAGCGTTGGGAGCGCGGCGGTTTATCTGATGGTGGATTCAGGGCAGATCGCACTGCTCGGCAAGACGATCGCCAAGGGCGGAACCTTCGTTTACTCGTGCTTCTATCCCGTCGTGGCATTTCTGGGAGGCATGGCGTTCGGCCAGGGCCTGCCGGGAGATTTTCTTTTTTCACGAATGCAGGTTTCGATCGCGCCCACGATCGGGATACCGCTCATGGTGCTGGTCGGAATCATTACGGTCGTGACAATGGGACCGCCGAATGCGCTGAAGCCTACGCAGATCGCATATTCGTCGTCGCTGGCAAACGTGAAGGGGCGAGACGGCGAAATCTTTCGCATCTGCCTGCCCTGGGTGATGCTGCAACTTGTCGTTACCGCGATCCTTTCGGTTATTCTTGTGTACTGCTGGAAATAGCCATGGGAGAAGATGGACGGGGGCTTTGCAATGAGAGGTAACGTCCAGCAACCAGTTGCTCGGCCAAGCCTTGACTTCCAGACGCATTTGGCCCAACTCGAAGCCAATGGCCTGCTCGTTCGAATCGACCGTCCGATCAATAAAGACACGGAGTTGCATCCACTGGTACGATGCCAGTTTCTAGGTGGCATTCCGGAAGATGAGCGCCGCGCCTTCCTTTTTACCAGTGTCGTCGACTCCCATGGACGGCGCTATGACATTCCGGTTGTAGTCGGGGCGCTCGCCGCTTCGCCGAAGATTTATGCAGTTGGCATGGGGTGCGCGGTCAAAGACATCGGCGCCGCCTGGATGCGGGCGATCGCCAACCCCGTTCCCCCCATCCTCGTGAATTCCCCTCTCTGCCAAGAAGTTGTCATCAAGGGTGATGAGCTGCGACGACCCGACAGCGGTTTGGCGAGCCTACCGGTGCCGATCTCCACCCCAGGTTTCGACTCCGCGCCCTATCTCACCGCCACGCTTTGCATTACGCGCGATCCCGAGACCGGGGTCCGCAACATGGGGACCTACCGTGCTGCGCTGAAAAAGACTGACCGGCTGGGCGTGCGCATGTCATCACGGATTGGCGGCGCGGGTGGCTATCTCCACTGGCTGAAGTACCGAGACCGGCGCGAACCGATGCCTTGCGCGATCGTCATGGGGTGCGCACCAGTAGTTATTTACACCGGGCCACAAAAACTCCCCATCAACCTGGATGAAATAACGGTAGCCGGCGGGGTCGCGGGCAAGCCCATTAGAATGGCCAAGTGCGTCACGATCGATCTTGAGGTACCCGCGGATGCCGAAATCGTCATCGAAGGGCTGATCGATTCCGACTTGCTCGAGCCTGAAGGACCGTTCGGCGAAAGTAATGGTTACGTCGCGCTCGAGGACTACAACATGATCATGCAGGTGACCGCGATTACGCACAGACGCAAGCCGGTTTTCCCCTCCATCATCAGCCAGGTCACGCCGAGCGAGTCGAGCGTGATCAAGAAAGTGGCGTACGAACCGATGTTCCTGGCGCATCTGCAGGATCAACTATCAATCAAAGGCATCCGCCGTGTCGTCATGCACGAGCCGTTGAGCAATGTTCGCCCTGTCATTTTCCTGCAATTCGCCAACGGCACACCTCGTACCGAGGTCTGGCGCGGAATGCAAGGCGCCGCCGCAAAGCAAGCTGACTGCGGCAAGATCGTCATTGCCGTCAGCGAAGATATCGATCCGGCCAACACCGACGCCGTACTGTGGTCGCTCGCCTACCGCTCGAATCCTGTCGAGGACGTGCACATCGAACCCTATCGCTCGCGAGGCCATTCGCCAAAATCCGGGCCGCAAACGATGGACTCGACGATGCTGGTTGACGCAACCCTCAAACATCCCATGCCGCCGTTGGCCTTGCCCGCGCGCGAATTCATGGAACGTGCGCAAACGATTTGGAAGGAATTGGGCTTGCCCGCGCTTATGATTCGTCCGCCATGGCACGGCTATTCTCTGGGAGATTGGAACGCGACCTGGGATCTGTTTGCGCGAAATGCCGTTGCCGGCGAGTGGGAGAAGAACGGCACGAATACTGTGACGCGGCGGCGCGGCGGCCTTACTCCCGAGACTCCCGTCCGGAATGTCGAGGGTCACGAAAAGCTTCAAAGTTAAAAGTGCAAGTTTGCAGCGTGCGGGAAACTCGCATAGACAATCCGCAAAGAGGGGTTCATGGCCGTCAACGCGTCAATGAAGGAAGCAGCCGCCCCAGGAATTTTCGACGTTGGCATCAATGATTCCCTGCCGCTCGGTCAGCTTCTGGTCCTCGGTCTGCAGAACGTCTTCGGAATGACCGGAATGTTCGTGTTCCCCGCCCTGCTGGGACGTTCGTTCAATTTGCCGCTGGAACGGATTGCCTATCTCTATGGCATGACGTTTGCTGTGTGCGGCGTCATTACCATTCTACAATCAGTGCTGCTTCTCCGCCTTCCTATCATCCAAGGGCCGTATGCGGGCAACTTCGCTGCTTTGGTCGCGGTCGGCCACTTGCAAGGTGGTGGACTCGGCGCTGCCTACGGATCCTTCCTCGTCGCGTCTTTGATTTGGTGCGCCCTGACGGTGCCGATCCGGCGATGTAGTTTCATCGGTCTATTCGCGCGGTTTCTGCGCGCGCCGATCATCTCCGGCATGATGGTGATGCTGACGATTATCCAGATTTCGAATGTAGCGCTGCCGAACTGGATCGGTCTTCCCGCGAATCCGGGCTTTCCCGTAGTGAACATCCTGACGGGAGCAGTCGCCGTCGCGGTGCTCATTAGCATCACGCTATGGGGCGGCGCGCGTCTGCGCCGCGGAGCAATCCTGGCGGGGCTGGCCGCCGGCACGGCGTGTTACGCACTGTTCCGGCCAATTTCCTTTGCAGCGGTATCGAGCGCACCTCTACTGGTGACGCCGCAATGGTTTCCTTTCGGGTTTGGCGTTCGAACCAGTCTTGTCATCGTCTTTCTGCTTGTTTTGATACCGCCAGGCATGGGGTCCATGGCCATGTACCAGATGGTTGCGGACTGGGGGAATGAGAAACTACCGGCAGAGCGCATGGCGCAGGGCGTTTTCGGCATCGCGCTCGGATCCGTGTTGGCCGCAATCGTTGGCGGATTGAGCACCATCGCGTATCCCGACAATATCGGAATGCTCCGGGCGACGCGCGTGGGCTCACGCTATGCAACCCTCGCGGCAGGAGTTCTTCTCATCGCGCTGGGCGGCTTCATCAAGTTCGACATGTTGCTCGTGCTGGTGCCGCAGCCGGTCATATCAGCGGCGGCGACTCTGCTCTTCGGCATCGTTTTCATGCATGGGGTCCATATGCTCGCAAACGTGGATTGGGACGACCGGAAATTCATGGTGGCGGGCCTTGCACTTCTGGTTGGGCTAAGCGGGTTATTTATCACGCCCGAGGTTCTGCAAAGCATGCCGCTCATGGTGAGGCTCGTCATGCAACAGCCGGTGATTTCCGGCGGCCTCACGGTCGTGATCCTGCACTCGATACTCTGTACGATCCCACCGATGCCCGCAGCCGGGCGGGGGTAAACGGCGTGCTCTTGGGTGGGCCGGGTCGCCAGCGCCAGTTTTCGGACGAGCCCAACAATCCCTACGGAAGACTGACGGAGCGATTGATCCAAACGATATTGTCCCAGCCTAGCAGTTTCTCCGTGTCGCGGCGGGGCTGTCGTGCCTGCCGATCGGCCACATCGGCTGCGGCAAAAAGACGAAGGGGCCGTCCCGGCCAAGCCGGGACGGCCCCTTCATTTTTTCCAGATCGATCCGAAAGGATCGGTTCACCGAGAACGTTCACCGTGAACGGTTAGAACATTAGTTTCAAGCCCAGCTGCATGGCGCGGGCTCCGCCCGATCCGAGCACGGGATTGGAGGCGTAAATATCCGGGGTCAGGTTCGCGAAGCCTAAACCACCGCCACCACTGCTTGCAATCGCGGAAGGATCGGTGAACCTGCCGGCGATGCCCCCGGAGCCTCCAAACGGGTTGGCAAGGTTGGGATGGTTGAAAATGTTGAAGAACTCGACCCGGAACTGGGCAGAGACGCGTTCCCCGAATTTGGTCAATTTGCTTACGGAGAAGTCCACATTGAAGAACTTCGGGCCCGCGAACGGAAAGACGCCGGAGGTACCTAAGGTTCCATAGGGCGGCGGCACCAAAACCGACTTTCCGTTCAGGGACACGTAGCAACCCAGGTTAGTGAGCGAAGCGATTGCTAAGGAAGCGGCCGACACTCCCTGAACGGTCCCCGTCATCGCACTTGAAAGCGGGAGACACGTCGACGTCCAGGTGGGACTCCCCGCAGCGTAATAAGGAATTCCGCCCGCGCAGGCCGGCGGCGTGCCCGTGCAGTTAGTGCCGACCAACTTCATGGACGTCCTGAAATCAGCAGCGTTGCCGAAAAAATCCCATCGCTCGCCTGCGGACACGCCATTGCCGGCTGTGAGCGGGTTGAGAAGCTCGCCAGTTCCGCTAAAGTCCGTCGTAAGATCATTGATAGCCCACGGCAAGGCGCTCTGTAGCGTCACGACGGAATTGAGCATCCATCCCTTGAGCAGTTGCGCCGGCGCATTCATGGCTGGGACCGCGTAGGTTCCCGACCACGTGAACCGATGCCTCATGTCGAATGGAGTCGTTCCGTAGAACTCTCGAGGATTCGCACTGTTGATGGGGGGCACGAGCCTCCAATTGTCGATGTTTTCCCCCAAGGCATGAGAGAACGTATAGCCGGCCACGAAGGACAGCCCATGCGATGTGTGCTGGGTCAGCACTACTTGCAGGCCGTTGTAGTTGGATAGGTTATTGTTCGACAAATAAAAGATGTAGTTCAGATATGGATACTTGGTAAAGAACGGGTTGGCAGCGCGTTCCGCAGTCGCACTGGGTGCACAGTTAGCCTTTGTCGGAGTTGTCGCACAACCCAGCAATCCCGTTGTAGTAGTTCCTGGAATATATCCTGCCGCAGAAAGAAGCGTTCCGGCTGTACCATTTGGCGCCAGCGACATCGGCGGCTGATTCAGTTCGGTCAAACCGAATAACTTCGTGGCGTGGTTCCCGACATAGGCAACCTCGAGCGAGAGGCTATTTGTCAAAGCACGCTGGATGCCCAAACTCCATGTGGTGACATAGGGGGCGCGCAGATTCTGGTCCACGCCCATGATGGTACAATTGTTAGCTAAAATGTTGGTGACCGGTACCCTGATTGTTCCGTCACCGCACACGGGAGTAGCCGAGTACAGAGGCAGGCTGGCTGAGTTATTCTGCCACCTGTAGTTGAGACCAGTAAGAGGCGTAGTTAGCGCGCTGCCGGTGTACGTGACTTGCCCCGCGCTGACGGTGCCGCCCGCGATCGCTGGGGCGCCGCAAGTGGAGCGGGTAAAGTCACCGGGGGGGGGACCACAAGTGGCGGTAGTGTAAACGGGAACGCCAGTAGGTATTTGCTTTAATCCGTACGAATTGGAAATGGCCATTATAGTGTCATAGCTGTATGCCGAGTAAATGATGCCGGCACTGCCCCGCACCACGGTCTTGCCGTTTCCGGCGATATCCCACGCAAAGCCGAGCCGTGGGGAAAAGTTGTTGAAATCGTTATTGAATGGGCGAAGGTACGCGCCGACTCCGACCTGTTCCAGCCCGAAACCCGGGCTGAAGTTTCCGAGCAAAGAATGGCCGTTGTTGCTGCTATCCTTCACCACCGTAGTGATCTCATAGCGGACTCCGAGGTTGAGGGTCAATCTGCGCGTCACGCGCCAGTCATCCTGCACGAAAACTGCGTACGCCTTGTTTGACAAATGCCGACTGAATTCCCCCGTGGCTATGGTCGCGGTTCTGATGCTGCCTGCAAAGTAGTTCCGCAAATCTGTGAACGCCAGAGGGCCCTTCATATTATTCTGCACCAGATTGCCGCTTTGATTGAGCAGAAACTCGCCGCCGAACTTGATGGCGTGGTTCCCATGCAGCCACGAAACGCTATCAGCGATATTGGTGACGGCGTTGGGGCCAATAATCCTGGGCCAACTGCCACCTAACTGGAAGTTGGGGAAACTAGTAAATCGCATTCTTGGGAGCCCATAGGCGAACGGAAATGTGACCCCCGTGTTGATTCCATAGGAAGTCGGATTCACAGTGGCATCCACGGTGAGGTTTGTCTGGTAGAAATGGGCATAGCCAGCCCGCAGGGAATTCACCACAGTGGAACTCGGGCTGTACGTCCAGCCCCCGATCCCCACTATGGCCCGGGAATATAGAGCGGATATCCACCGGGGATCGACCATAGTCGTGGGGTCGTCCACAAACACTCCCTGGCCTGGACTCATAAAAAATACGCCGCTCAGCGAGTTCTTGTCGTTAATGTGATAATCCAGCTTACCAACCCCGCCATAAATCTTGCTGACGCTCGCTAAGGAACTGGCGAGCGTATTGCCGCTATAAGTGCCGGTTGCAGCGGTGACCGGGAATAAGCCGGGAAATGCTGAGCCAGCCGAGCAGGTTCCCCCGGCAACGGTAATTCCCGCCAAGCTCGCACTGAGCGGTGCGACTCCGGTGGGAAACGTCCCGGGGTTAGCCAGAACATAGTTGCAAGCCCCAATCAGGCTGAGCGCGTTATCAGTGGCGGTGGGGGAAGCGTCCGGAGCCTTGTGCGTGTAAGGGGTTTGAACGCTGTAACGCTGCGACTCGAAATTGCCAAAGAAGAAGAGCTTGTCTTTCTTGATCGGTCCACCAACGGCGCCGCCGAACTGCTCAAGTTCGATTGGCACTTTTTTCGCAAAGTCATCCACTGCGTCAAAAGCATCGGAGCGGCCGAAGGCGTAGGCACTGCCATGGATACTGTTGGTGCCGGACTTGATTCCGACATTGATAACCGCGCCGGGTTTCCAGCCGTATTCGGCGCGAGGATTTGACATCGTCCTGAATTCGCTGATGGCCTCAATGGGCAGAATGGTGCCAGCATCACCCGCGGCCAACGTCGCATTCATGATGCTCTGCGCCTTCCAGGGATCGATGCTGTTGGTCCCTTCCACCATGTACATGTTGTCATGGGGGCGCAGGCCGTTGTTGCTCTGCGACCACGATGCGCCGCCCGGATAGAGGGTGACGCCGGGGCGCAGCGACAGCAGATTCTCGAAGTTCCGGCCGTTCAGGGGCAGGTCGTTGACGACTTGGTTCTGGATCGTTCCGCCGAGCTCGGCATTGGTCGTTTCCACCAGAGGAACCTCTTCGGTAACGGTAATGGTCTGCGCTTGCTCGCCGGGCTGCAGCGTCAGATCCACACGAATTTCCTGGCCCACCTCAAGCTTAATGTTCGCGCGCTCGGTGGCTTTGAACCCCTTGAACTCGGCGCGCACCTTATAGTTGCCGGGGAGCAGGCTAGGAGCGTTGAACGAGCCCGTTTCCTCCGTGATCAGGGGGCGTGAAGAACCCCGGTCCACATCCGTGACGGTTACGGTGGCCCCAGCGACCGAGCCGCCAGTCGAATCAGTTATGGTTCCGGAAATGCGGCCTGTACTTCCTTGAGAGAAAAGCGGAGCACAATTCAAGAATGACAATGCAAACGTAAGAAAGAAAACTACCGCACTCATCCTATACTTTGCGGAAAACCACATTCCATGCTTCATCATTGGACATACCCTCCTCAGTTCGTTTCGCAGTCTTAGTGATTGAGGAATCGCAAGTCTTTTTTGAGGCCTTGCCTTTACTTGGTCGAACATAATGGCCAAGATTCGCTACGATCCGCCACCCCGAAAATCACTCCAATCCTCAGATACATCCCCTAATGGCGGCGATCGTTAACTCATTTAAGATTAAATGTCAAGTTAAATCTTACGTGGACCTTCCTCATTTTTTAGCCTTCGCCGCCGAGCTGTAGTTCGAGTTGCAAGGTTTTGAGCGGGCCGCCAGACGGGCTGGGGCTAAAACCGGAGAGGATGTTGCGGATTCCGTTCACGGAGAACGTTCTCGGTGAACCGTCCGCCAGCGTGTAGAAGCAGAACGGGGGGATGCCGACTCTCAAGGGCCTCGGGTGTATAAGAGCTGCCCATTCGGGAGGTCAAAACGGAAATCCCGGCTTCAACGCATCCAGATTCCTGGTTCTCCTCGGTCCCTTGGTTGCCGCAATGCTGATTATTTACTTCGGCGGGTATGGCAAGACTGTTATAATCGTGCGCGCAATTTAACTGCGCGGCATCTGCGCCGCGCCGTTCTTTCCCGAAATCAGCGGCAAGCTGCTGCCGGTATTGGAGAACAGCCTCCCTGCAGCGCATGAGGGACGTTCAAAGTTAAGAGTACGAAGGAGAAATTTTGTATGGTTGCCCATACTAGCGGAAGCCCTGTGAAGGTGGCACGCGCAACTCCCAGCGCCTTTGATTTTCGTGTGTGGATTGAAAAAGCCAGAGCCATCGGCCAGTTGAGGGAAGTAGAAAACGCAGACCCTCACCTGGAACTCGGCGCGATTACGGAGCTGAATGCGAAGAGGCGCGGTCCAGCGCTTCTCTTTGGCGGCTTTCCCGGCTATCACCCAGGATTTCGGGTCTTGACCGGCGCGATGCTCAACGTGAGAACGTTGGGGCTGACAATGGGTATAGAAGAGAATCTGGATACCATGGCCCTTACAGGCAGAATTGGCGAGAAATTGCGGCTGATCGAATCAAAAACTGCGGATTATCCGATCGAATATGTGGGTGATGGGCCGGTGATGGAAAACAAAGTCGCCGCCGAGGACATTGACCTGACCATCTTCCCCGCCCCGATGTGGCATGAATTGGATGGCGGTCCCTATATTGGTACCGGTTGTGTGCACATCCACAAGGACCCAGAAACGGGCTGGACCAATGTAGGAACCTATAGGGTCCAAAGGCAAAGCAAAAACACCGTCGGCACGTTCATTTCCGGCGGACACCACGGCAATATCATCCGGCAAAAATACTGGGACAAGAATGAGCCTTGCCCTGTCGTAATCGTATTTGGCTCGCACCCCCTGTTTCTGGTGATGGGGGGATCGGAAGTCCCAACCGGTGTCGACGAATTTGCGTGGATTGGCGCAATTGCGGGGCAACGCGTGCCTGTGATTCGCGGACCGATAACGGGTTTACCAATTCCTGCCGATGCTGAAATCGCCATCGAGGGTTTTAGTTCCCAAGGAGATCTCCAGGAAGAAGGGCCCTTCGGCGAGTTCACTGGCTATTACGCTGGTGGCAGAAAGCCCGAAACTCTGGTTCGGGTTAAAGCGGTTTACTATCGCAATGACCCCATACTGCTCGGCGCCCCTCCCTGCCGGCCGTTGCACGATTATTCGTACTTTGCCAGCGTCTTGCGATCTGCTCTCGTCAAAGAGTCGTTGCGCAAAGCAGGAATACCAGGGGTAAAAGGGGTGTGGGTTTCTGAAGCGGGGGGTAACCGCCTGTGGGTAGTAACCAGCATTCAACAACAGTATGCCGGCCACGCAGCACAAGCCGCGAACGTTGCAGTTCAGTGCCGCGCGGGAGCGTTGATGAACCGGTATTCCATCGTGGTCGACGACGATATTGACCCGTCAAACAGCGACGATGTCATATGGGCGCTCAGTACCCGTTCCGATCCGGCGACCGACATCGATATTCTGCGACAGTGCTGGAGTAACCCGCTGGATCCAATGATCCCACCCGCTGAAAAGGACAGAAAACGGCTTTGGAACAGCCGAGCCATCATTAACGCCTGTAGACCCTGGGACCGGGTGCAGGCAAAGGACTTCCCGCCCGTGGCGGAAGCCACGCCGACCTTGCTTGAAGCGACAAAGAAGAAATGGGCTTGGCTGTTTAAATAAATCGGTCTAGGTAGGGTGTATTGGCGGAACATCCAACGCGCGTCACGATTTCGCCATCGATCATCTGCCAGCCTATTGCCTCGTCAACGAAGAACTCATTCAGCGCGCCCTGGAATTGCTCGCTTCGTTGTTGAGCATTTTCTGCGGTGGAATTTCCGAGGCTCCGATATACTTCTTCAACGAAACTTCAAGGCCGCCATTTCATGCATTGTGGCGCGCGGACTGAATTGCGCAGCCCGCGCGAGTGAAAGGCTGATAAATGCAAACTGCAGGCCTCGCCGTCGAACGGGCCGGACCGTGGTATCGCGCGCTCAATCGGCGCCAGTGGAATACGTTGATCGTCGCCAATCTTGGCTGGCTCTTTGACGGCTACGAAACGTACGCACTGATTCTCACAGTGTCTCTCTCCTTTCACGAACTCTTGCCGGCCGCGCGCTACGCGTCGATTCCATTCTATGCGGGAACGGCGATCGCGATCACGCTGCTGGGGTGGGGGATTGGTGGAATCGTTGGCGGGATTGTGGCCGATTACATCGGCCGCAAGCGGATGCTGATCTACGCGATCCTCGCATATTCGATTGTCACTGGATTCACTGCTCTTGCCTGGTCCTGGATATCATTTATGGTTCTGCGCTTCATTGTCGGTCTGGCGCTCGGCTCGGAATGGAGCACGGGAACTTCGATGCTCGCCGAGATGTGGCCCGAGAAACATCGCGGCAAAGGTGCCGGACTCATGCAATGCGGCTTGGGAATTGGATTCTTCATCGCCTCAGCCGTGTGGTTCTTCGTCAGTGGCTTGGGACCATCGGCATGGCGGTGGATGTATGTGATCGGAATTCTTCCCGCACTCGCCACCTGGTGGATTCGCCGCGGCATGAATGAACCCGAAAAGTGGGCGGCATCCGACCGGAAGCGCCGGGAAGCGGTCGCGGCGCAGAAGCGTGGAGTGCCTCTCGACGAGGCGGAACGGCACCTCCTACGTTTTACGCTTTTCGATCTGTTCGCGAATCCGGGGACTCGGCGGCTTACGATTGCGGCGTTTTTGATGTCCACCACGACGACGCTGGGTTGGTGGGGGATTTCGACGTGGGTCCCGGCGTACGTTGGTTCCGTTGCCGTCAGTCAGGGCCTTTCGGGAGTGATCTGGGCAAGCCTCGCGGGGATGTCTTACAATACAGGCGCAATCTGCGGATACATCGGGTTCGGTTTCTTTGCGGATGCCTGGGGCCGCAAACCCGTGACGATCGCTTGGTTTGCTCTGGCTCTTTTCTTGACGCCCGTCCTGTTCTTATGGACGCACAACTTGGCGCTGCTCTTAGTCGTGTGCGGTATTAACGCGGTCTTCTCGCTCGGCCAGTACACGTGGTGCTCGACGTGGCTCCCGGAAGTATATCCAACCCGAATCCGCGGGACCGCGATCGGCTTTTGCTTTAACGCGCCGCGGTTTGTTGCGTTTTTGGGTCCCCTCCTCGCGGGAACGTTGATCACCTACTTTGGTGGTTACGGTAAGGCCGCAGTCATCCTAAGCATGATCTATATCCTCGGCATCGTTGCTGCTCCGTTTCTTCCAGAGACGCGCGGTAAATCGCTGCCAGACTAGCAGACATCATGGGAGCGGCCAGCGGTGCGCGTCACTGTATTGCGCTAGGGTCGCATTTGCTGGGGGTAGCTGGCGGTGAGTAGTGGAAGAACAAAAAGAAAACTTGCCCAGGCCGTCAAGGGTCGCTCTCTACAGCCTGTATTTTGTTGGCCGCCGCTTTGACTGCCTCGATGATGTCCGGGTATGCGGCGCAGCGGCAGAGGTTCCCCGAAAGGTAATGGCGAATCTCGTCGTCGGTCGGATGGGGATATCGCTTTAGCAACTGTTCTGTCATCAAGATGAATCCCGGCGTGCAATACCCGCATTGAAATCCGGTCTTGGAAACGAAGGCCTGCTGTATTGGATGGAGCACGCCGCGGTCGGCAAGCCCTTCGACGGTTACCACTTCGGCACCGTCGACAAACGCCGCCAGGTAGAGACAGCCGGAGACAGCCGTGCCATTTACGAGCACCGTGCAGCACCCGCATAGTCCTTGGCCACAGCTCTCGCGCCCTCCAAAAAGATTGAAGTCACGCTGCAGCACCTCGATCACTGTCTCGTAAATCGCAATGTTGGCCGTGGCCGCGCGGCCATTCAAAGTGAACCGAATGATGCGCCGTGTCTCATTCATCATTCGCTCTCCAGAGGGCGGTTTTCTGATTCGCGGATCGCCCTCAGCACACGCTCGGGCGTAAGTGGCAGTTCCATGATCCGCACGCCAATCGCATCGCACAGTGCATTGGCGATCGCGGGCGACACGCTGAACATGCCTGTCTCGCCAACTCCCTTGGCGCCGAAAGGCCCATGCTCGTGGGGAAACTCCACAAGCTCAGCCGAGAGATCTTCCGGGACATCGAGCATTCCGGGGATCTTGTAGTCCGCGAGGCTCGCGTTGATGACTTGCCCTTCGTTGAATCGCATTTCTTCAAATAGGGTAAACCCGAGCTGCATCGTCCCCGCGCCATTCAATTGGCGTTTCGCGATAGCAGGATTGATCGCGCAGCCTACATCACCCACATTCACGAGTTTGGTGACGCGGATTCGACCCGTCTCGGTATCGACCTCGATTTCGGCGGCGGCGCCTGCCAGCATCCAGTATGGCGTGATTTGCGGGGACTGACCGGTCCGTGGATCCGGCTTTGTATATGGCGGCGTGAACGTACCCATACCGATCACGGTTCCTGCCTGCATGCCAAACCGCGCGAGCATGAGCCCGCGCATCGTCATCCGGGCGCCAGAACGCGAAATGACGGCGCCATCCCGGTATTCGAGTTCTTCGATGTCTGTCTGGAGGGTCGCGGCGGCAATCCGCAACAATTGCGCACGGGCATCCTCGGCTGCAAGCCGCACGGCGTTGCCCATGTGATACGTCGAACGCGATCCCAGCGTTGCCATATCGTAGGGAGTCACGTCGGTATCCGGATGAATCACGCGTACCGTCTCGGTGGATATTCCAAGCGTCTCGGCCGCGATCTGGGCCATCGCCGTATCCGAGCCTTGGCCCATATCAACGGTGCTGCAGGATACACAACAGCTTCCGTCGCCATAAACATTCACGACTGCGACCGACGTGGTTGGTGCGATGCACGCTTTAAACCCGATGGCCAGTCCGCGACCACGGCGGACTGGACCCGAACCATGATCGAAAAGAACGTCCCAGTGCATCCGATCGGACAGCCGATCGAGCACCTCATCGATCTCCGCGTTGGTCATTATTGTCCCAGTCGCGTGTGGCCGGCCGTCGTGCAGGATATTGCGCCGCCGGAACTCAAGGGGATCGATCCCAAGAGAACGCGCGATGATGTCGTTTTGGCACTCGTACGCCCACACGATTTGCGAAATCCCGAAACCCCGCAGCGCGCCCGCAGGCGGGTCGTTGGTATATACAGCATAATTTATGAGCGAGACATTTTCGATGTCGTAGGGACCGGCGGCGGTGAAGCCTGACTTCTGTGAGACGCGCGGCCCGATGTCCGCGTAGGCCCCCCCGTTCCACCACGTCTCGACTTCGCGCGCGACAATCCGGCCATCCTTCGCCATCCCCGTCTTGATCCGAACTGTCGCTCCGTGCTTCGTGATGGTGTAGAACTCCTCTTCCATCGTTAAGCCTATCCGGACTGGCTTGCGAACCAGAAGTGCGCAGGCAGCCACCAGCGCCTCGAGCTTGATGTAGAGCTTTGCGCCAAAACTGCCGCCCAGGAACGCCGTGCGGACCCGCACCCGATTTTCGGGCCAACCTAACAAGCGGCTCACCTCGGCGCGGACATACGACGGGCTCTGCGATGAAGTGTGAATTGTCAATCCATTGGAACCATTTAGCTCGGCAAGCGACACCGTGGGTTCAAAGGTCGCGTGCACGACCTTCCTGCTGCGAAAGACATTCTCGAAAACCTGATCGGCCTCCGCGAACCCTTTCTCAACATCGCCGTGGAGAACGCGCGCGTCGAGCGCGACGTTTGTCCCGGAACGCCCTTTGAGATACTGAAGATCGGGGAACATCCCGGCAGGGCGCAAGGAATCGTGGATGATTGGCGCGCCTGGCTTTGTGGCTGCAACTTCATCGAAAACCGGCTCAAGCGGCTCGTATTCGACCACAACCTGATCAGCCGCTTCTTCCGCGACGTGCAAGTCGGCCGCGAGCACAACGGCAACAGGCTCACCCACGTACCGGACTTTGCCGATCGCGAGAATAGGCTGGTCGTGAAAAGCAGGCCCATAATAAGGATCTGGGATCAGCGTGCGAATATCCTCACCGGTGATGACGGCATGAACGCCTTCGATGGCCAGGGCGGCGCTGGCGTCGATCCGCACAATCCGCCCGTGAGGAACCGTGCTGCGGCAAATCTTGCCCTGCAGCATCCCGGGGAGACGCAGGTGGTAGATGTATTCTGCGCTGCCGTCCACCTTCGCGTGACTTTCCAGGCGTGGGATGGAGCGTCCCACCTCGCGCCGCACAGCAGCCTTACGCTTTGCTTTGGGTGGGGCTTCCACGGTTGTGTCAGCGGGTTCTGTAAATCGCGCGGGTATTGTCATTCTGCCTCTGTGGATCGTGCGCGCGAGGCGTGTTCCAGCGCGCGGCGCACGTGCACGCGCACCATCTCTCGCTTGTAAGCAGCGCTGCCACGGATGTCGGCCAGGGGATGCACTTCGTCCGCTGCCGCGTCCGCAGCCTTTGCAAACATCTGAACCGTGGGAGATGAACCGGTCAGTGCGGCCTCCGCGCTGGGAACACGCATGGGGCGCTCGGTTGCCGCGCTGACCGCGACGCGGGCCTCGGCAATCACGCCGGACTCCAGGCGGTACCAGACTGCCGTCCCGACCGTAGGCCAGTCATCGGCCGATAGCGCCGTAAACTTCGCGTACCAGGTGTGAACGTTGACTGGCTGCAACGGAACATCAACCTCCGCGATCAATTCGTCGCGTGCGATCGCAGTCTGGTAGTAGCCGAGGAACAAATCGGCGACATCGATCCATCGTTCGCCGCGGGAGCTCACCGCGCGGACCCGCGCCCCGAGCGTCAGCAAGATCGGCGGAAGGTCCATGTGGGGATCGCCGTGAGCGAGGTGGCCGCCGATCGTTGCCACGTTGCGAATTCGCACGTTTGAAAGCGTCCGCAAAGCACGGCTCATCACGGGCACGGCTTTCGCGACGAGCGGAGAGTGTTCAAGTTCCGTGAGGGTTGTCAACGCGCCGATGCGCAGCCCTCCATTTTCATCGGTACGCACGGTGCGTAGCGCGCCGTTCAACCGGCGCAGGCTTACGAGGCGAGTCGGCTGGAACAGCCGCGTCTTCATCATCAGCATGAGCGCAGTCCCGCCCGCGATCGCTCGCACACCGGTGTCTTCAGGATCGAGCAGGGCGACGGCTTCGTCGATGGTAGATGGTTCAACCAGTTCGAAGTTTTTCAAGCGTGCATCTCCCGCGGCTCTTTCTCGATGGCAGCCTTCAGGTTCGTTGCGAACTCCCGCGCGAGTTCGGCGCTTTTAGCTCGAAAGACGGATTCGCCGAGCCCACCCAGCTTCCCCGTCAAGACAACATCGGTCGAGTAGGAGATTGCCGTGCGGCCGTCGCCGGCACTTCCGAGCCGCAGCCCGGCGGTCGCGACAACGCGGCCGGCAAGCCCAATGGCGTCACCTGTGATCTTCGCTTCAATCGCATCGGGCGGCTCGATCTTCACAATCTCAACCATGACTTTGAAACTAAGTGTAATAAACGCGACCTTGCTTGTGACGATCGCCGAATAGCGTCCCGGGGAGATTTCCCGTAGATCATGGCATCCTGGAACGCACTGGGCCAAACGCAACGGGTCCGAGACGAAACCGAATGCAGCCGCTCGGTCTGCGTCGACGCTGACTTCTCCTGCGCTTTGTAGGGCCACCCTTAGTCAATCCTTCTCAAGAAAATGCAAAGTAATCTGAAACAACCTTACACGCCCTCGTGTCCGTGAGCAAGTACTCGACGAACTCGACTTCTCATCTCATCAGTCAAGCACGGACGGATTTCGCGCGTTGCCTATTCCTCGGCTGCCCCCTGTTGAGAGCCAACGCCGTGTAGGAGTGCCAGAAGCTGCGAAGCGATCTGTTCTGGACTCTCGATCGGAGTGAGGTGCCGCGCGCCCGGAAGTATCGTGAGCGTGGAGCCGTGAATCGCTTCATGCAACTGCCGCGACATAGCCGGAGGCGTGGCATAGTCCTCTTCACCCACGATCACCGCGACCGGCATGCGCAGTGACTGAAGATATGGCCGCATGTCAGCGTCGCCGAGCATGATGCAAGTCGCGGCATAGCAATCCACATCGTTGGCCAGTAATATCCTGCTGTTTGCTTTGACCACCTCTGGATGCGAACTGCGAAAATGGTCACTGAACCATCGCGTAGACTGAAACTCGATCATTCCCGCAAGGCCTTTTGAGCGGGCCGTGGCGGCGCGCTCGCGCCACTTCTTGGGAGCGTCCTCACCGTACCAAGCCGTCGTGTCGATCAACCCCAGGGCGCTTACCCGCAACGGATACAGCCCGGCAAACGCTAGAGCAACGCACCCGCCCATCGAGGCACCTGCAACCGCGGCGGCCGGCCAGCCCACGTGGTCAAGAAGTTCCGCCAGGTCCCGCGCGAAAAGCTCCGTTGTGAACGGCGCAGCATTCCGCCCGGAACGTCCGTGTCCACGGCAGTCGTAGGTTAAGATTTCCGCCTGGCCGGCAAGTCTCGCCGCAACGCCGTCCCAGATGCTGCGGTCGAGCGCCAAAGAATGAATCAATACGATCCGCCGTGCGCCAGGGTCCCGCGCAGGGCGTATCGTAAACTCGATGGCGCAGCCATCAGAAGTCTCAAAAGTTCCCATTTGGATGTTTTCCTGCATCTAAAGTTTTCCTTAACCGGAGCACACCCAACTCAACCGTCAGCAGAAATGCTAGACAGTGCCGTGGTGAGTTAGGCGCAGACAGCTCGCGGAAAATATGGTACAAGAGATTTCGAGTATAAACCAGAAATGAAAGAACTGATGATGTTGGCGATGAGTGTGAAGTTGGCCAATGCCGTCGAGGAAGGTCTTCCGCCGGGAAAGACACTGCCGCTTTATTCGCTCCCCAAGGAACTCTAGGAGATAGAAAAATTGGCGCGGGTCGCACAATGCTGTTGAAGCTCGCAGAAGAGTTGCCTCTCAGCGCTTCGGTCGAGGAAGTTTGGAAGCTGCTGCGCGACACACCACGTCTAACGGGTCTGTTGGCAGGCGTCGAAAGCGTCGCACCCTTGCATGAAGAGGGAAAGGAAGCGTACGCCGCCAAAGTGAGCGAGAGAATTGGCCCGTTCAAAATCACAATGAATTTAGACGTGTGCATCACCGAAACCGTGGAACCATCGTTGTTGAAAGCCACTATCAAGGGCGCCGATGCGATGGGATTGAACCGCATGACCGGGTCCATGCAGGTTGCCTTGAGCCCTGCATTGTCCGGGACGCAAATGCATTTCGAAGCGTCCATTGAAGTGTTGGGTAAACTTGCAACGCTCGGCGCAGTTCCGATTCGGCGGAGGACGACTCAAGCTTTCGCCGAGTTCGCAAGAAACATCCAGGGGCAATTTGCAAAGGAGCGCTCGTGAATATTGGCTTCGAGTTGAACGGAAAGCCGACCATCCTCGAAATTGAGCAGAGAGAAACGCTCGCTGAGGTTTTGCGAGGACGCTGCCGCTTGACGGGAGTGAAAGTATCCTGCGAGGCCCAAGTGTGCGGCAGCTGTACGGTGCTAGTCGACGATCTTCCCGTGAGCGCCTGCACCTTCCTTGCCTATGAGGTCCGTGGCAAGCGGGTCACTACGATTGAAGGATTGGCGGACGAATCGGGACGCCTGCACCCGTTGCAGCAGGCATTTCTCGATAACTTCGCATTTCAATGTGGATTCTGCACGCCGGGGATGATTCTGGCTGCGAAATCGCTCCTGGATGAAAATAGTAACGTTACAGACGCGGAGATCGTTGCGCACATGAATGGCAACTTGTGCCGTTGTACGGGCTACTTGCCGATCCTGAAAGCGATTCGCCAGGCCGCAACGGAGCTGCGAGGACAAAAGTGAAGGAACGCAGCGAATTCGCAGTCGTCAATCATTCTGTCCCCCGCGGCGATGGCATCGCGAAAGTGACGGGGAGCGCCGTCTATACCAGCGACATGGCCGTTGAACACATGGCCTGGGCAAAAGTTCTCCGCAGCCCGTTTGCCCGCGCCCGAATTCTTTCCATCGACATCTCCCAGGCCAAGAGCCAGCCCGGGTTGATTGATGTGTTAACTGGCGGCGATCTTAAAGGTCTGAGTCCATATTACGGCCATGGCGTAAGAGATCATCCGTTGATTGCGATCGGCCAGGTCCGCTTTGTGGGCGAGCCGGTCGCAGCCGTAATCGCCGAAGACGAATTAACAGCGCAGGAAGCCCTGGGCAAGATCGTCGTCGAATACGAGGAGCTCGACGCCATACTCGATGTTGACACAGCGCTGGCGCAAGGAACTCCTCGCATCCACGAAACGGACTTCGCCGATGGAGCCTTCCGAGGTTTCGACGATTTCCCGGGCGCGGCTGGAAACATCTGCCAGGCGGTGCACGTCGCGTGGGGAGATGTAGACGCTGCTTTTGCCGTGGCCGCGCACATCGCCGAAGGCGAATTCTACTTCCCCATGGTGTATGCGTATGCCATGGAGCCATATGTCGCCATCGCCGATTACGATGCGAAGGGGCAGTTGACGGTGTACTCCTCGGCGCAACATCCTTTCATGGTGCGCCATGACCTGGCTCAGGTTTTCGGCCTGCCGCTCAACAGTGTGCGCGTGATTGTGCCGTACGTCGGCGGCGGCTACGGCAGCAAGTCCTACACGAAAATTGAGCCGCTTGTTGCAGCGTGTTCGTGGAAGGCAGGACGGCCCGTAAAGCTGCAATTGAGCGTCGAAGAAGCCTTCCTCACGACACGCGGAGATGATGCGCGGGTTCGCATCCGTACTGCCGCGGATGCGAAGGGTCAACTTGTGGCGCGACAAGCGACCATTCACCTGAATACCGGCGCATACGCGGAAAATAGCCCCATGGTCTGCCGAAAGGCCGCCAATCGAATCGTCGGACCCTACCGCATTCCCAATGTGAAGATTGATTGTTTCGCGGTGTATACGAATACGGTGCCCGCAAGTTCCTATCGTGGTTTGGGCGGGGCGCAGGTTACGTTTCCCGGAGAATCCCAGATCGATGAGCTTGCGGAAAAATCAGGCTGCGACTCGGTCGAGTTCCGGCTGAAAAATCTTGCGCAGAGCCGCGAGTCGATCCATCCAGGCATGCGTCCCATCGACGCGGATTTGCCTGGCGATGTTCGTGAGGCTGCCCGGATGTTGCGGATGGACCGTCCCCTGGCGCCAGGACGCGGGCGCGCGGTGTGCTGCTCGGCGAGCGATGCCGGAGCGCATCCGGTGACGCTGGCGATGGTGCAAATCTACGCGGATGGTTCGGTATCCGTGTTGAGCGGAAGCACGGAGATCGGCCAGGGCAGCCATACCGTCCTGGCTCAAATCGCGGCGGAAGAAATGGGAGTGCCCCTGGAAAAGGTCAGACTCGTCGGTTCCGACACTGCGGTGACATTGTTCGAACGCTCCACCGGCGCTAGCCGGACGACCACGTTGATGGGCCGTGCGGTGCTGGAAGCGTGTCGCGAGGCAATCGCCCAGTGCAAGGTGATGGCTGCTGAAGTATTGGGAGTTCCGGCGGAAGCGTTAGTGGAAGAACGCGGCGGGATACGTTCCGGCGAGACCCGTTTGACCTGGTCCGAAATCCTCGAGAAATACTTTCAAATGGAGGGCTGCAGCATCATCGGCCGGGCCTATCTTCGCAAGGCGGGCGATCTGAAATTAGTCCCCGTATTCTGGGAAATCGGCGTGGTAGGCGTGGAGATCGCCCTCGACGAAGAAACAGGAAGAATCACTTTAGAATCGCTGGTCACGATCGGTGACGTAGGCTTGGCGATTAACCCGGCAATGACGGAGGGTCAGGACCTCGGAGCGGCCACCATGGGCCTGGGAGCCGGTTTGTTCGAAGAATTGATCTACGACGGGCAGCAATTGATGAACGGAACGATGCTCGAATACCGAGTGCCACGTTTTTCCGATCTGGCCAACAACGTGGAAATGAAGCTGGTGCAGAATCGCGATGGCGTTGGGCCCTACGGCGCCAAGGGCGGCGGTGAAGGTGCCGTTAATCCGATCTCCCCCTGCATCGCGAATGCGCTGCACCAGGCCACGGGCGTGCGAATGAGAACGCTGCCTCTGACGCCCGAGCGCGTTTGGAAAGCTTTGCAGGAGAAAAAGGCGCGTGCGTCCACTTAGCACGGAAGATGGGTAGCTTCACAATTGCTTGAAGGCCTTGCCACGGTGTCATTCCGAAGAGCGAAGCGATGAGGAATCTCTCTTCTGAATGTGAGAACAATAAAGAAAGAGAGATTCCTCGCTGCGCTCGGAATGACAGCATCAGAAGCCTGACTGCACATAACCTATGACCACACTTAGCCGTTTCGAAATACATCAGCCAGCCAGCGTGCTGGAAGCCTCGCAGATGCTGGCGCAGTACGGCGACGATGCGGGTATCTACGCCGGCGGCACGGAACTCCTGCTCGCCATGAAGCATGCGGCCTTGAACTATCGCCACCTGATCGACCTCAAAGTCATTCTCGGCCTCAACTCGATCAATGTGCGCAACGGCTCTCTGGAGATTGGCGCCACGTCGGCCCACCGCAGCATTGAGCGCTCAGCCATCGTGCGACAAAATCAGCCCGCCCTGGCGGAAATGGAGTCTCAAGTGGCGAATGTGCGCGTGCGCGTCACAGGAACATTAGGCGGCAATCTTTGTTTTGCCGAGCCGCATTCGGATCCGGCCACCTTGCTGCTGGTTCTGGGAGGCACGGTGAGGGCGGAGAGCGCGACAGGCGCCAGGGAAATCCCCGTCGCCGAGCTCATCGCGGGCGCATACGCCAACAATTTTCTGCCCGGCGAGGTCCTTACGAAAATTACAGTTCCATGCGCGAAGCCAAGCCACCGGGCCGGCTACATGAAATTTCAAGTGCATGAGCGCCCTACGCTCGGCTTGGGATTGTGGATGGAGACACCGGACGATGGGCGTACGTTTACATCCGCTCGAGTTGCCGTGGGTTGCGTCTGTCCTTTTCCAACCCGCGGCGTGGAAGCCGAAAAGGTACTCACAGGCTCTCGCGGAGAGGTTGAGAAACGGCTGCCCGAAGCTGCGGACCTGATTGCGGACGCCGCCGATTTAGTCGACGACCACGAAGGCAGCGTCGAGTACAAGCGGCATCTGATTCACATTTTCTTGCGGAGAGTGTTTCGAAAGGCCTTGCGCGAGCCGGTCAGCTAGCCTGAACGAATCAGCCTCCGGGATGACCCCTCAGGAAGTCAACCCGAGTAATCGTTCCGCATTCCCGCCGAGGATGCGATCCACATCTGCCGCCGATAGTCCGGCCTCACTCACATAATCCACGCACAGTTTGAATGCATCATCGCGCCAGAACGGGTAGTCCGTCCCGAGCAAGAGCCGATCTGAGCCGACGGCTTCCTGCGTGCACCGGAGCGCCGACGGATTGCCATTTACACTGTCGTACCAAAAATACTTTGCCTGAATGCTGGGCAGCACGGAGGAGCCCGGCAGGAAACGTCCCTTCAACTGGTCCAGGCGGGCCGTCAGGAAAGGAGCAAAGCCGCCGAGGTGAGGCAGAATGATCTTGATGTCCGGAAACCGGATTGGAATATTCGCCTGCATGAATTGCAGCATGCAGACCGTATCCTCGAGCGGTGCGCCAATGGGCCAAGTCAAATTGGTGGACTCGATCAGTTGCGACCCGACGCTGCCGCCGGTCGGATGAATGAAGAGAATCGCTTTGCGGCGATTGAGCTCGGCAAAGAATCCGTCAAAAGCTGAGTCGGCGATGCTCTTTTCGAGGACCATCGTGCCGGCGGTCACGCCCGCCATTCCCAGATCATCGAGCGCGCGGCGCATTTCATCGATCGATGCCGCAATATGCGGCAGCGGAGTGCACGCGAAGGCCGCGAAGCGCTTCGGGTGCTCGCGCACAACGCGGGCGTAGATGTCATTAGCGAGCCTCGCGGCATCTACTGCTTCATTTTCGTTCGCGAAATAGGGAAGCTGGCTCGAAACGGAGAGCACTTGCATGTCAACTCTTGCAAGGTCCATATTGCGAAAGTGGTTTTCAAGATCGCGAAAATCCGCCGAGGCGAGCTTCGCTTTTCGAATAAATAGAGTGGCCTGGTTTCCCCCATATCGGTCCAAGCGATCCAGGTATTCCACCGGAAAGTAGTGCGCATGAACGTCGATCCTCACGGGTACCCTTCCCCTCTGAACTTGATGAAACTGTTGCCCTATAACTCGGACGCGCGGATTGGCTCCGGGGCAGTCACGAGTATACACCGGGCAGTTTCCTGCCCAAACGCCCTAAGGAATGACAATAAATGGCCTACAATATCTGGCGGTGATATCAACATTGACGCGCTATAGAAAGTTCTCCGCGCCCTCTGTGCGCTTTGTGTTAAGTCTTTTTCTCTTCCATGCAGAAAAACCTCAACACGGAGAGCACGAAGAACACAGAGTCCACAGGCAAGGCGGCTCGAACCTTGAATTCGCATTCTTGTCAGGACCTATCTCTGCAAAGCTGATCGTTCAGTTGGAGAATAGTGGCTGAAGTCGTAGAGGGACCGTTCTCGTCAGCCATCAGTAATCTCCGCTTGGGCGTGCGCAGCACGCCACGCGACTTACCGAGGCGCAGCGTCTATTCGCGCCGACTCACGCGCGCGGTCGAGAACGTATGCGTGAATGAGTCGAACCTGCGGTGAAGTGAGGTCCTCCGAGAACGAGGGCATTCCCAGCACCCGCCGCGCCCCACCCCGCACGATCTCCTCGAACATCTCGTGTGTCGGCGTTGCGGAGAAACGCAAGTCAGTTACCGACCCGCCACTCACCACCTCTGCGCCATGGCAGCGTGCACAGAAGGCGGCGAACAGTACGCGACCCTTTTCGATTTCGGTCCGAGAAGCCGCCAGATGGAAAGTTGGCGTCGGAACTGGTGGGACCACTCGCTCGTAATGAGGGAGCGTCGCCGACCCTCCAAGCGAGAACGACAAAAGTTTTCCCGGCCCAACCTTTCCTTTGCCGGTGGCCCGATTGCCGAGCACCTCGGGTCCGCCCCATCCGGCGAGTACCGCAACGTATTGGGTGCCGCCCACTTGGTACGTCATAGGTGGCGCCATAATCCCGGTTCCAGTGTCGAATTCCCACAGCACCTTGCCATCGGTCGCCCGATAGGCCTGAAGTTTTCCGTCTGCTCGTCCCTGAAAAACGAGGTTGCCAGCGGTGGCCAGCGTTCCTCCGCTGCTGCCCGGCGCAGGGTGTTCGACCTGCCACACTTCGCGTTGGGCCACTGGGTCCCAAGCCACAAGCCATCCCCTTGGTTTCATCTTAAGCCATTGCTCGCGCACCGGTCCGCGGTAGGCCCTATCGAGCCCGGTGATCTGGTCATGCAGGTTAATCTTCCAGCCGGGTGTCACCGCTTGAAGGGACGTGGCGTCGAGGACTCCCATATACACAAGCCCCGTAACGGGATTGAACGACATTGGGTGCCAGTTGTGTGCGCCTGCGCTCGAGGGCCTTACGATTGTCGCGTCCTTGAGTTCCCGGGTCGCAGCGTTCTCAAAGGGACGCCCGTTGGAATCGATGCCTGTGGCCCAATTGATCTCAGCATAGGGACGCACCGAAATGAGCTTGCCCGTCTCCCGGTCCAGCTCATAGAAAAAACCGTTCTTGTTCGCCTGCATCAATACACGACGTTGCCATCCTTCGATCGTGAGAGTGGCGAGCATCAGTGGCTCCGTCGCGTCGTAGTCCCAGTTGTCTCCGGGCGTCGTCTGATAGTGCCAGACCTGTTCCCCGTTGCCGGCGCGAAGCGCGACGATGGAAGCGATGTAGAGATTGTCGCCCTTGCTGCGCAGCCGGTCATACCAAGGCGAACCGTTCCCGGTGCCGAAGTATACGAAGTCAAGTTCTGGATCGTACACAATCGTGTCCCACACGCTTCCACCGCCGCCTGCCTTCCACCACTCACCCGACCAGGTGGCTGCCGCGTGGCGCATGGCCTCGGACTCGAACGGCTTTGACGGGTCGCCGGGCACGGTATACGTCCGCCAGATCAGATTGCCAGTCTCCGCGTCGTATGCCGAGATGTAGCCGCGCGTTGCGTACTCCGACCCGGCGTTTCCAATGATCACGCGCCCCTTTGCGATCCGAGGCGCACCAGTGATCGCATACGGGCCGTCCTTGGGCGTCGTTTGAACTTCCCAGACCACTGCGCCTGTTTTGGCCTCGAGCGCGATGAGGCGGCCATCGAGCGCCCCGACATATACGCGGCCCCGGTAGAGCGCGACGCCGCGGTTGACCACATCGCAGCATACGAACTTCGCGTGGTCCTTCGGGACATGCGGATCGTATTGCCATTGCAGGTGACCTGTTCGCGCATCAAACGCGTATACGAGACTCCACGCGCTCGTCGTGTACAGCACGCCGTCCTTGACCAGTGGCGTCGCTTCGAGTCCGCGCAGGGTTCCGAGATCGAAAGACCACGTGAGGCCGAGCTGGCTTACGGTCTGCTCGTTGACTTGTTGAAGGCGGCTAAAACGCTGCTCGGAGTACGTGTGGCCGTAGGTAATCCAGTTCGCGGGGTCCACGTCTGCTGCCGCAAGCGCAGCGTCATCCACTACCGCTACGCGACTGCGGCCGCAACTGATCGCTAGAATACAGACTGCCGCCGCTGCCAATGCTAATCTTCGGGACGCCTTGTGACGCATCGCGATGTCGTCGAGCATAGGGCACCCCATTTCTCTGGCCACGCAGCCATACGTTTACCCCGTGTCTCCCGGAGCGTCAATAGGATTGTTTAGCAGAAAATCCATTGCCTTCCGGCTTTCGGCCCCTTCCATGGCTCTGGCAGCCTATACACTGCGGCTTTGCAAATTCAACTGCTTCAGTAAGGGCGGACTTTTTGGTAGGGACAGTTCGCTAGTCCAGCGGAACCGTTCCCGTGTATTTCAGGATGTACAGTCCGCCGGTGAAGCGGTCGTTGGCGTAGATCAGGCCGTGCTCGTCCACGATGGCGTGATTGATCTGCGCAGTGCCACCCGGATTTTTCGGCAAGCCCGCCGGCATGTAGTAGCCGATCTCATCGAGGTGCGGAGGCGCGTCCGGAACCCCCGCTGGGCCGGGCGCGATGTGGAAGATACGCACGCCGCCGTTGAACCAGCTTGCTACGGTGGTGTTCTTCAGCTTCGCGGAAGTCGCGTCGGGAAAATTCGGATGCAGGTTGTGGGCGCCAAACCGGCCGCCGCGCTTGCACAGTTCGCCGTCGGTGGCGTGCAGCGGAGCGGTGTCGATGACCATCGGATTGGTCTCGGCGCGAATGTCCAGCAGCCACACCAGCTTGGGCGCATCCTTGCAGTTGTCTTGCACGTCTTCATCGGAAACGAGCGCATATTGTTCACCGGGAAGCGGCTGGAAGGTGTGCGTCCACGCCGTGTACGGCGGCGAGAACTTCGCCTGGCCAATTAGTTTCGGCGTGAAGCTCTTCGCGCGGTCGGCCTTCACGTCGGCCAGACCCGAGATGTCGAGGATCAGCGCCCCACCGTCGATGTAGCCCACGTAGGCGCGATCGGGACGATCCGCAAACACCTCGATGTTGTGCGGCCGGTAGGCGTCGTCGAATTTGGCATGGCGCGGCGGCAGGCAGCCGGGCAGGCAGGCGTCGTCCTTGTGCGTGCCGGGATACCACCAGCGTCCTACCTCTTTCGGATGCCGCGGATCGCGCAAATCCACGATCACGTAGAATTGATCGTCCTTCGAATTGGTCGGCTCGAAGTCCGGCATGCCCGTGGTCAAATGCGCGAATTGGCCGTCGGTGAACCACAAGCAGTGCGCGCCCCGCGAGAATGGGCCGGAGGTGTCGAAGAAAGAGAGCTGCAGATCCTGCAGCGTCTTGGCTTTTTGCACACGGCCGAAGTCGGAGACGTCGAGCACCCACATTCCCGCAGTCTTCTGTCCGCGCTTGTTGGTCTGGTCCGCCACCGCCAGCACGTTGCCGGAAAGGCCCAGCGAATCGCAGCGCGTGGTGCCTGGGTTGGGTGACGGCAACTCGGTGACCATGACGGGTTTTTCGGGATGCGTCACGTCCACCACGCTGAGGCACCATTCCACGTCCTCGTGCGCCAGATAGAGCAACCGGCGGCCGTCGGGCCATTGCTGGATCGCCAGACCCTCGCCGCCATCGCCGTGGCCGTTGAGATCGTTGTGCCCGACCAGGACCACGTTCTTGGCCTCGGGCTTCGCCTGCGCCCTAGCTCGCGGCTCCACAAGGCCGCCAACAACCAGGGTAATCGCTACTCCGAGAAGCAGTCCAACCCTTGTGCGCACAATCATTGCAAGCCTCCACATCGGCAAACGCTGCAAATATCACCGCTCATGCCAAGTTTTTGCCCTGAATTTCCTATTTGGTCCCCTTGCTCGTGCGCATCTTACATTACTTGGAATCAATCCAGCAGAATTAATTGCCGATCCTCATTGGAGGAAAGCCTCTGGTTCGCTCGCCCGAACTAGAAAATAGGCAGCTGCGTAGGCCGACCCACGATTTCAAATAGTTCGTCCGTAACTGTGTGCCATAGACGGGACGGTATCGACTTGATGGGCAAACACTTGCTTCGAAGTTCCTCACACAGCCGAGACTGCCCTGCGAGGGAAATCTCCTATCGCGCCTTTCGAATTCTGCATCATAATGATGGTCGTGGAACCTCGAAACCCGATGAACGGCTTTGCAGGTCTGCGCGTGCTGGCGCTCGAAAGCCGCCGCGCGCCGGAAATGGCAAAGTTGATCGCCAACAACGGCGGCGAAGCGTTGGTTGCTCCCTCGATGCGCGAGGTGCCGCTCGAGTCCAACACCGAAGGGCTGGCGTTTGCCCGCATGCTCTTCGATGGCGGTTTTGACATGGTCATCTTTCTGACCGGAGTTGGGACGCGGACGCTCGCTCGCGTTGTGGAGACCCTCTATCCCCTCGATCAGTTTGTGGCCGCACTGCGGAAGATTGCGGTCGTGGCGCGCGGTCCGAAACCCGTGGCCGTGCTGAAGGAGCTGGGAGTTCCCGTGGCGCTTGCTGCGCCCGAACCCAATACCTGGCGTGAACTCCTGCTGGCGCTCGACGAAAGGACGGACTCGCTACCCCTGAAGGGGCGCCGGGTGGCGGTTCAGGAATACGGCACCTCCAATCCGGGTCTGTTGGCGGGCCTTTCAGAGCGCGGAGCGCGGGTAACCTCCGTCCCGGTCTACGAATGGGGTTTGCCGGAGGATCTGGGGCCCCTCCGCGCCGCCGTCACGGCGATTGCGCGTGATGAGATCGATGTTGTCTTGTTCACAACAGCGATGCAGGTCAACCACCTGCTCCATGTGGCGGGGGAAATGAATCAGGAAGAGGCAGTGCGCCGAGCGTTTTCTCGAATGCTGATTGCGTCGATCGGACCAGTTACGTCTGAAAGACTTCGGGACTATGGCTTCACGGCGGACATCGAGCCCACGCATCCCAAGATGGGGTATCTGGTGAACGAAACGGCCCAGCATAGCGCCGAGATTCTGCGGCAGAAGCGAACCCCCGCAAGGTAGTCGGATTTCCCCTGCCTACTTTGACAGGAGAAAAATGGCTTATCGTTTGCATTTATAGTAAGAATTGGACAATGGAGGCTCCGCGACTTAACCTTGTGTCGTGGATACCGGCGCATTCAAGCAAACTATGGGCAACGATTCTGAAGTTGAATTCCTCCACAAGATGGCTAGCCGCATGGCAGCGGCAAACCCCCTGCAAGAAGTGCTGACACAGATCGTTGATTTCGCCGCCTCGCTGGTAAGCTGCGATTCCTGCTTTCTCTATGCGCTTGAGGATGGTGAATTGATCCTCCGCGCGTCCAAGAATGCGCATCCCGATGTCGTAGACCGGCTGAAGTTGAGGCTGGGGCAGGGCATCACGGGTTGGGTGGCGCAGCACGAGCAGCCGGTTGCCGTGGCGCTCAACGCTTCGCAGGATCCGCGCTTTCAACTGTTCAAGGATTTGCCCGAGGATCGGTTCGAGGCATTCCTATCGGTTCCCGTGCTTTGTCGTGGCCGGGTCGTAGGGGTCATCAACCTGCAGAATCGTGAACCACACGAGTATACGGAGCACGAAATCAAGCTGATATCGACCATCGGATTTCTGGTGGGAGCGGAAATTGAGATGGCGCGGCTTGAGAGCGAAAACCTGCATCTCTCTGAAAAACTGGAGACGCGGAAACTGGTCGAGCGCGCGAAAGGGATTCTCCAGCGCGAACTCAGAGTCACAGAAGAAGAGGCATATCTCACAATTCAACGGCAGAGCAGGCAGCGGCGCAAATCGATGAAGGATGTGGCGGAGGCCATCGTCCTGAGCGAAGATGTAAAACGCGGTTTGAGCGAATAGCGCGAAAGTGAGTCTGACTCGCAGGGGCCTCTCTCAGGGGGGGTCCTCGATCAGCGCTCCAATGGGATGTCGAAGAGATCCAAGAGCCGCTGAAAACGCATCTTTGGTTATTGTATTCGCTTCGAAGAAATCGAATCAGCTATAAACGGGTTACGTGCTCGGCCTGTTTTCGGTGCCGCCACTTTACTCTCCAAGGCTTAATTCCGCGTTGCGTTGACCTGTCCGTGCGTTCAAGGCCAACCTCAAATCGCATCGAGTGTTTTTCGTTTCGAGCAAAACAGAGCCAACTTGATGCGTAACCTGGCCTCTGGCGGAGACGTCAATGTAATTGGACTAACTCTCACGATATGAACTGACAGGATGATATGGCCATTTCTGAACCCTCGCACGACAGCGCATCGCAAACTCCATCCGATTTCCACCCCCGGGTGGATAGGTCTGGTCGCCCGCGAAAGCGGGGCTGGCTGTGGTTCCTCATTATTGTGGCCCTTGCTGGAGGAGGGTATTTCTTCTATCGCTCACGCGTTGCGGCCGAAAGCAAGGCAGCACCGGCTCGCGGTGGCAGGGGCTCTTCGCTTGGCCCGGTCTCTGTAACAGTCGCGCCGGCTCTGAAGCAGGACATCCCGTACTACCTCTCAGGCCTCGGGTCGGTGACGCCTTTCAATACGGTCACCGTGAAAAGCCGAGTCGACGGGCAGCTTCAGAAGGTCTATTTTAAGGAGGGCCAATTTGTAAAGGAAGGCGACCTCCTTGCGGAAATCGACCCGCGCCCCTTCCAAGTTGCATTGGAGCAAATGGAGGGACAACTGGCCCGGGACCAGGCCCAGCTCAACAATGCGAAAATCGATTATGCGCGCTATGACCAGTTGCATAAGGAGGGCGTGGTCGCGCAGCAACAGGTGGACACGCAGAATGCGACCGTCGGACAACTCGAAGGAGCGATCCGCGCGGATCAGGCGCAGATTGACAATCAAAAGTTGCAACTGGTCTATTGCAAGATTACGGCGCCTCTGAGTGGCCGGGTCGGATTGCGGCTCGTCGATCAGGGCAATATGATTCGTGCGTCGGATCCCAACGGACTTGTCGTCATCACGCAGGTCCAGCCGATCGCTGCATTATTTACTCTCCCGGAAGACAGTCTGCAGGATGTGATCAAGCACATGGAGAAAGCGGAATTGACGGTCGAAGCCTACAGCCGCGACGACCAAACCAAGCTCGCAACCGGCAAGCTAGTGACCATCGACAATCAGATTGATCCCACTACAGGAACGGCTCGATTCAAGGCCGTGTTCGACAATCATGACCTTTCTCTCTGGCCCAACCAGTTTATAAACATCCGGCTGATGCTTGCCGTGCGCAAGGATGCCATCGTTGTTCCACTCGCTGCCATCCAGCAGGGGACACAGGGCAATTACGTGTATACCGTGAAGAACGGCCATGCAAATTTGCAGCCGGTGAATGTGGATATGACGCAAGGCAACATCTCCCTGATTGCCAGCGGTATTGCAGAAGGTGATCAGGTGGTGGTGGACGGACAGGACAGGCTGCAGGCGGGCGCAACGGTGGAAGCCCACGGTGCTTCACCCAACAGTTCGGGCAACGGTCCTCGTGAGTCATCGAGGTCCGATCGCGCTTCCAGGACGGGCGGGGCTGCACGGCCGAATGGTCCCGGGAGAGCTGATGGAGTTGCGGGAACTGGCAGACCCAATGGTGATCTGAGACCGGGAAGAAATTCGGGAGCGGGCGGAGATTCCGGACCTCAGGGATTTTCCAAGCATAAACAAGCAGGAAAACAGAACTAAATGAATCCTTCCAAACCATTTATTCTTCGTCCGGTCGCCACCTCTCTGCTGATGGCCGCGATTCTGCTGGCCGGGGCCGTGGCCTACCGGCAACTCCCTGTTTCAGCCCTGCCGCAGGTGGACTATCCCACGATTCAGGTTCTCACGTTTTATCCGGGGGCAAGTCCTGAGGTGATGGCCTCGTCGGTGACGACACCGCTGGAACGGCAATTCGGCCAAATCCCGGGCCTTAACCAGATGACGTCGACCAGTTCATTCGGAGCTTCGCTGATTACGCTCCAATTTGTGCTGGATCTGAATATCGACGTTGCCGAGCAGCAGGTACAAGCTGCCATTAACGCTGCAACGACTTTTTTGCCCACAAACCTTCCGAATCCCCCGATTTACAGCAAGACGAACCCCGCCGACACTCCCGTCATCACGCTGGCACTTACCTCGGACACGTTGCCATTGATGAAACTGGAAGATCTCGCCGACACGGTCCTTTCGCAGAAAGTTTCGCAATTACCGGGCGTCGGCCTGGTGAGCATCAGCGGCGGTCAGAAGCCGGCGGTGCGAATTCAAGCAAACCCCACGGCGCTGGCCTCCTATGGCTTGAGCCTGGAAGACTTACGCACTGCACTAGGCCAGGCGAACGTGAACCAGGCCAAGGGCAATCTGGATACACCGCACCAGGCGTTTACAATCTGGGCAAACGATCAGTTGCTCACCAGCGACACATATAAGCCAATCGTCATCGCGTATAAGAATGGCGCGCCGGTGCGAATCGAGGACGTGGCCAATGTGGTTGATGGCGCGGAAAATGTGAGGCAAGCTGCCTGGGAAAACGATACGCCTGCCGTGATCGTCAACATCCAGCGACAACCGGGAGCGAATATCATCAACGTGGTGGATCGCATCCAGAATCTGCTGCCGCAGTTAAAAGCGTCGTTGCCCTCCTCTGTTCAGGTTTCGATTCTGACCGACCGCACCACCACGATCCGCGCGTCGGTGAAAGATGTGCAGTTTGAGTTGATGTTGACGGTTGTGCTAGTCGTCCTGGTGATCTTCCTGTTTCTGCGCAGCCTCTCGGCGACGGCCATCCCCAGCGTGGCCGTACCGCTTTCGCTGGTGGGCACCTTCGGCGTGATGTACCTGCTTGGTTACAGCCTGGACAACCTGTCGCTGATGGCGCTGACCATTTCGACCGGGTTCGTCGTCGACGATGCAATCGTGATGATCGAAAACATCACCCGCTATATCGAAGAGGGTGAGCCGCCGTTGCAGGCCGCTTTGAAAGGTTCCGAACAGATCGGATTCACGATTCTTTCGCTGACGGTTTCGCTGATCGCCGTGCTGATTCCTCTGCTGTTCATGCAGGACGTTGTCGGGCGGTTGTTCCAGGAGTTTGCCGTCACACTGAGCGTGACGATTCTGGTTTCGGCAATCGTGTCGTTGACGCTCACGCCGATGATGTGCTCGAAGCTTCTGCGTCACCGGGAACAATCGGAAAAGAGCTGGTTCTACCGGGCCTCGGAAGATTCACTGAACTGGATCATCGATCGTTACTCGGTGATCTTGCGATTCGTGTTGCAGCACCAACCTGCCACCCTGGTGGTAACTGTAGGGACGCTCGCTCTCACCATTTTCCTGTTCCTTATTATTCCCAAGGGCTTTTTCCCGGTGCAAGATACAGGCGTGATATTGGGTATTTCGGAAGCTCCGGCGACGATTTCGTTTACGGCCCTGGCGGAGCGGCAGCGAGCTCTGGCAAGAGTCATCTTGAAAGACCCGGATGTAGTGAGCTTGTCTTCGTTCATCGGCATTGACGGCACAAACATGCAGCCCAACAGCGGGCGCGTGCAAATCAACCTGAAGCCCCGCGAGGAACGGACCGATGATGCCCCTGATATTATTCGCCGGCTTCAGACAAAGCTGGGCGACGTCAAAGGAATTACGCTCTACTTGCAGCCCGTGCAGGATCTGACTGTGGAAGACCGCATTAGCCGCACGCAATTCCAATATACGATGGAAGATGCGGACGGAAAGGAACTGGCGGATTGGGCTCCGAAATTGGCCGATAAATTGAACGCATTGCCGCAATTGCGTGATGTGGCGAGCGACCAGCAGGATCGCGGGTTGCAGGAAACGATCACGATCGATCGCGACACGGCATCTCGGCTGGGAATTCTGCCACAAACGATTGACGACACGTTGTACGACGCATTCGGCCAGCGTCAGGTATCCACAATATTTACGCAGTTGAATCAGTATCATGTCGTGCTCGAATTGAATCCGACATTCCAGCAAAATCCGGATGCGCTCAAACAAATCTATGTGCGTTCAACCAACGGAACACAGGTTCCGCTGAGCGCCTTCACGCAGTTTTCTTCGGAGGTAACTCCCGTCGCGGTGAATCACCAGGGGCAATTCCCGGTGGTGACGCTTTCGTTCAACCTGGCGGAGGGGGTTTCGCTCGGACAGGCCGTGGATGTAATCAAGCAGGCACAACAGGAAATCGCGCTGCCGGCGAGCGTTCACGCCGGGTTCCAGGGAAGTGCGCAGGCCTTCCAGGCGTCGCTGGCGAATGAGCCTATTTTGATCCTGGCCGCGCTGGTGACGGTGTATATCGTGCTGGGGGTGCTCTATGAAAGTTACATCCATCCGATTACGATTCTCTCGACACTGCCGTCAGCCGGTGTGGGCGCTCTGCTGGGTCTGCTGATTACGCGGACTGAGTTTAGCGTGATCGCGCTGATCGGCATCATTCTGCTCATCGGCATCGTGCAGAAGAACGCGATCATGATGATTGACTTTGCGCTCGAGGCGGAGCGCAAGGGTGGGAAAAGTCCGCTGGACGCGATCTATCAAGCATGTCTGCTGCGTTTCCGGCCGATTCTGATGACCACGATGGCGGCCATGTTGGGCGGCTTGCCTCTGGCTCTTGGCGGTGGAACAGGCGCGGAACTGCGCAGGCCGCTGGGAATTGCGATTGTCGGCGGCTTGATTTTCAGCCAGGCGTTGACCCTGTTCACGACCCCTGTGGTCTATCTCGCGTTCGATCGGCTGGCGAAACGCTTCCGGCGTTCGGCTGTTACGGATCTCACTCACTCTGACGTGCCGGCAGACTAGACCTTCGTCTCTTCAAGAATTGCCGAATCTGCCGCAGAACGCGCGCGAACATAGCCGGTGTCAGGCGTCCGGTCTGCGTATTTTGCTGGCTGGGGTGATAGGCGGCGAACAGTCGGGGAAGATCTCCTGGGAGGACAAAGCTGGCGCCGTGGGAGAACGGGTAGGCGGCGCGCGATCGAATCAGCCCCTGTGTCTTCAAAAGGTCGAGATAGGTGTTGAGCGCGACGCGTCCGAGGGCAAGGACCGTGCGCGGCTGGACGAGCGCCAGTTCCTCTTCCAGATACGGCGAGCAATTGCGGATTTCTTCCGGCAGCGGTTTGTTGTCGGGTGGAGCGCAGCGAACCGCAGCGGTGATCAATGCGTCCTTGAGGACAAGGCCGTCATCGGAGCGTTTCGAGTGCGGCTGATTGGCGAAGCCCGCGTCATATAGCTGCTGGTACAGGAAGTCCCCTGAGCGGTCCCCGGTGAACATCCGGCCCGTGCGGTTGGCGCCATGCGCGGCGGGCGCCAGGCCGACGATTACCAGATCAGCCTGGAGATCGCCGAAGGCCGGCACGGGACGCCCCCAGTAGGTCCAGTCGCGATAGGCGCGGCGCTTGGTGCGCGCGATTTCCTCACGATAACGCACCAGGCGAGGACACTTGCGGCAGGCCGTGATCTCGCGCTCCAGAGCAGCAAGCCGGTCTTGCGGCGTCACGAGGAGTGAACGCCCTTGATGAATTGGCGGAGCGCGGCGGCCTGATTGTGCTGCTCATCGCGGGCGGAATAGAGCAACGTAATGGTGCCGTGCTCCGCTTCGAGTTCTTTGATTTGCCGCATGAGTTCCTTTTTGTTTCTCAGTTCCTTGCCATATCTCGCCGCAAATCCTGTCCAGCGCTTCGGGTCATGCGCGAACCATTTGCGCAGCGCGTCCGAAGGAGCGATCTCTTTCATCCAAAGATCCAGGCGCGCTCGCTGCTTGGAGATGCCGCGAGGCCACAGTCGGTCAACCAGTACGCGAAAGCCGTCGCTCTTTACCGGCTGATCGTAGATGCGTTTGACCTTCAGCATCGCATCTTTCTCAGATTATCAGCTCTTCTGCAAACCGGATATTGGAAGACTGATGTTCACAAGTCAGGACGGAGGCGGAGGCTATCGAGCTAGGAAGTGGAAACCCAGTTGCTGCGCTCGGTAAAGGTTGGGGGTTCATAGGTTTGTCCGGCTGCCAGCCGCTTTTCCTCTCGCCGCGTGGTCCACAACAATGCCGGGCCGGCAAAGATTGCCGCGAGGCGTGCGATCACGGGGGACTCCTTTTCAACTGCCCGCCGCAGCTTGTGAATCCGCTCACTCACTTCTTGGTTGACCTTCCTGAACTCCCGCTCCATCACCCAGAGCGCCGCGTTGTAAGAGCTGCTCAGTTTCTTCATCTCTCGTGCGAATCGCTCGCGGACCCGGGAATCCGGGTAGTCCTTATAGCGTTGCCAGCCCTGAAGCATGGTCTGGCACATGCGATAAAGGCTCGGTCCGTTGCGCTCGAAATCGCGCCAGAATGCCCAGTCCAGGAACTTTTTGGAATCATCCCGGGAAATCGCTGCGTGCCGGAAGTTGAACTTGAATTGCCCATGGATATCAGCAGGATCAATGTCTGTCAAAAGCCGGCCCTGTTCGGCCATCTCCTTATAAAGCGGCGTGCCAGGCACCGGCGTGTACAGCATGAACTGGTGGAAGTCGGTCTGATAGCCAACCGCCTGCTCGATTTCTTCGGTCATATTTTCTGGCGTGTGGTGCTCTAATCCAATGATGGTAGACCCCTGCACTCGTATGCCGTGTTCGCGCAGTTCTCGCGTGAGTTGCGTTGTGTCCACACCCTGCAGCTTGCCATAGGTGGAGTTGGGAGATTCCAAACCCATCCACACCCAGGAGACGCCCAGTTCCACCAATTCCTGCATGGTGTATTTGCGGAGGGCATTGGCGGAAGAAAAGACCGAAAGCTCCCAGCTCTTGCCCGCCTCCTTCATGCGTTCCAGCAAGCGCATGGCGCGCTGACGATAGAGCAGGAAGTTCTCGTCCATCATGAAGAACGATTTTACCTTGAGCTCTGATTCGATCTGGCACATCACGTCAAATAGTTCATCGCCAGTTTCATAAAAATTGACAAACTTTCCCTTGCCGCCGAAAAAAGACGACGTGGTGCAGAAGTTGCACCCCATGGGACAGCCTACCGACGGGATGATTGCGGCTGCCGTCCCGCCTTTCCACTGCGGCAGGCGCAGTCCCATGATTCTAGTCTGCAGGCCGGAAACAATGGCTGGATGGCGGATCGGGGCGTGCTCGTCTTCTCCCAGATATCGCCGCATCCAGGAGATGCCTTCACCCTTCACGATGTGGTCGGCGTCGATCATCGTTTCCAGGCCTGGAACAGCCGCAACATGTCCGCCCACCACGATTACCGAATCCGGTGAAAGTTCTCGCACCATCCGGCACATCTCCCTGACCTTGCCGATGTTCACGATGATGGAAGAAATACCAACGATGTCGTAGCGGTTCGTGGTTAATTCACGGGCAAAGTCTTCACGCTCAGGAAAATCCAGCACAGTACAAGGTGCGGAGATGTTCGCCTGAATCATCATAATGCCCCACGAGCGATGAAACATGCGAAGCGAAAAACTGCCTTGCGCCCGGGTAACTTGGTTGTGATAGAGCTCCATGGGGTTGATGGAGCGGCTGCCAAATTCGTCATCTTGCGCGTAAGGCCCGAAGACCGAACTCAGCAGTACGCGGGCATGCTTTTTCTTGGGGTGGATTTCCATATTAGCCTCTGCAGAAATCCTAACACTCCGCCGAGTCGCTAACGATGACGCAGGAACGAAAATACAAAACTATTACATACGTTTGGAAACAGGCATCCGAGAACAAAACAGCCTTAGCGGATATTCTTGCGAAGAACTCCTCACGATGAATTCGGCATGGGAACCGGAGCGCACGAGCGCCATTGCTACTCCGGAACATCGTGCCTCAACATCGTTGACGCTCCTTCCGCCGGGGGCTATGTTTAATTAGAAGTTCTTGTATGATCCCGGCGGTTCCCCTGGGGTGATGGCTGCCCCTGCGCCGGAGGCCCAGCGGCATCGCAAGGTTGTGCGCCAGTGCCATTGATGCCATTCCTGCTGGCCCGGCCCTGCCGGATCCGAGGAAGAAACCAGCGCGCCCGCGTGTCAAAATAACCGTGCCTACCCTGACCAAAGCAGGGCGTTACGAACTCCGCGAAGAATTAGGCCGCGGCGCCATGGGTGTGGTGTATCGCGCGCATGATCCGGTGATCGGCCGCGACGTCGCGGTCAAGACGATGCACCTATCGGAAGCGGGGACAGGAATGTCGCGCGAGGAACTGGTCAGCCGTTTCCAGACTGAAGCGCGCGCAGCGGGGCTGCTGAGCCATCCGAATATCGTCGTGGCCCATGACGCAGGCGAGGAAGAGGGCAATTTCTACATCACGATGGAGTTGGTGGAAGGGCGGAGCCTCCAGACGCTGCTCGACGCGCGCCAATTGTTTCCGCTGCCGCGCGTCATGCGGCTGATGGAGCAAGTCTGCTCGGCACTCGATTTCGCGCACCAGCGCAACGTCGTCCACCGCGACATCAAGCCGGCGAACCTGATGCTTACCGCCGACGACACCGTCAAGATCACCGACTTCGGCACAGCGAAAATCCTCCAGTTTGGCACGGCGCAGACCGCGCACGTCATGGGTACTCCATCCTATATGTCGCCCGAGCAGGTGAAGGGCAAACCCGTGGATGGCCGCTCGGACATTTTTTCCGTGGGCGTGATCCTTTACGAACTGATGACCGGCGAGAAACCGTTTCCCGGAGAGAACATCACCACAGTCATCTACAAGATCATCAACGAAGAACCCATCCCTCCGCGGTCGCTCGACTCCTCGATTCATCCCGGACTTTCAGAAGTCATTACGCGCGCGTTGGCAAAGGATCCATCCCTGCGATTCCAGAATTGCCACGAATTGTTGGGCGCCCTGAAAAGCTACCATGACTTGGTGGGCCCGGATACAACGGTAAAGATGTCCCCCGTAAATACGCAGGCTATGGCGGGAGGAACTCGCGCGGCCACTCAGCCTGCCCGGTCTCTCAATGTCGCTTCGAATGCGCGCACGAATGCCATGGAAGCGCCCGTACGGCCGGTTCCGTGGGTCACCGAAGAAGAGCAGGAGACCGCGAAAAAACGCGGGAGTCTCGTGTTGACGGTGATCCTGCTCGGCATTATCGGATTCGCCAGCTATCGGATCTGGCCGCCCATGCTGGACATATGGCAGCGCATGCATCAGCCGGCGGGATCTTCGATAACTCCGGCGGTGGCTTCGCCGATGGCTCCGGCGGCGAACAATGGGACGCCGGACACGAAACCCGACACCTTTTCTCAAGCTGCGCCGCCTGCCCCAAAGACAGCACCCACCGCCCCAGAGGAAAACCTTGCGCCACAGCAGACGCTTGCTCCTAAGGTTCCGTCGAAGACTCCTGAGCCTTCTGCGGTACCCCCGACCGGATCCGTGGAAAAAGCAACTCCGCCGCAAGAACCAGCGAGCTTTTCCGCAACACCAGCGGCCAACTCATTAAAATCAACATTAGGATCGGAACTGGCGGGACTTTCGCTTTCGGACAAGGTGAAGATGCAAGTGACCGGGAACACGCTGACCATTTCCGGGCAGTTGACTCCGCGCGAACACAGCGAGTTGCTGAATCATCTGCACAAAGTGCCCGCGGGAGTCCGGATAATCGACGATATCGGATACGCCAACGGACGGGAAGAGATTCCGAGAGTGGCGGAAGCAGGCTGGGTGTGGATCCACTCGGCGCCACAGGGCGCTGAAATTCTTGTGGACGGTACCGATACGGGGCTGCGGACTCCCGCGCGAGTCGAGATGCCACAGGGTGAGCATGAAGTTCTGTTGACGCTTCACGGGTTTGCAAATGCGCACCGGACGCTCCTGATTCGGCCGGGGCAAACTATGCAGTTCACCGAACTTCTCGGGCAGCAATAGGTCCCGCATGACAGCGAGAAATGCAGCCCGCAAAAACTATTCGCAAACACATTCGAAGTGGAAAAGAGATGTTTTTTCATCTAGAACCCGGCTCCCGTGCTTGTAACTTTCCTACACACGGCTTTCCCGGAGGTTTATTCATAGGCATCCATCGCCTAGCAATCCCCTGTAATTCAATAACCTACGGGCGCATTCTGGCGGCAGGTGGCTTGCTTCCAATCTGGGAATATAGGTCCTCTGGGTGGGATAGATGATGACCGCCGGGCCGGAGACCAGGCCTGTAATTCTCCGCTGTCGCGGGTGTTGCCGATTCATGTCACAAGAAAGCTGGCGTTTCACGCGCGCTTGATATTTCGGCGCACTGAGGAACAGGAACTATAGCGAGAATGAAAGTCTTCGCTAACACGAATCCACCGCCGGCCGAGGAAGTGCCGGTCGTGGAGGCGGCGCCAATCATTTCCGGGCGCGGGGAAGCCTCACGAACGAGTGTGGCGCCGGGACGCACGACCGTTTCGAGCGGAGATGCGGCGGCGATCGGTTTCTTGCGGCAGTTCCGTGTGCTGGTGGGCGCAGCCCGGCTCTACCAACGAAATCATCCGCGCCTGATGGAAATTCTGGCATCGGCGGAACAACAGCTGCGTGTGGTCCTCGCCTCACAGTCCCCGCTGGTGTTTGCGGTGGAACGTAACGGAATCATCTTGCCGCGGTACGACGCGAACGCCGGTGAATTGCTGAACGATCCGCGCGGTGAGCTGCGCGCCCTGGCGGAGGAGCTGCTGCGCGGGGGGATTTGTTCGCTCCTGTTCTCTCCTCAGATCAATGTGGGCGAACTCGATCTGTTGGCGCACGAGATCAGTCGAGTCCCGCGCAGCGCGACGCCCGGCGATACGGCTTCGCGAAAATCATGGGATACGTGGCTTCGGGAACAACGAGTTATTGGAATCCGCCTGAATGTTCCAACCGAAAGGCGCGATTCGGTGCTGCTGGCGAGTCTGGTGTCGGCGGTGCTCGCCTATGATGATGCGCCGCAAAGTTCTCCTCATTCGCGCGAAACGATGGCACAGCCAGAAGCAAACTTTGAACAAGTGGCGGCAACGTTGCGGCTTGTGGCAAGACTAGCCCCGCCGCGCGATCCAGACACGCAAACTTCAGCCGAAGATGTGGCTCGGCGGATTCATTCGGTGGTGTCAGGCAGCGATCAGTCCGCGGTATCACTGGTCGTATACGGCGTCTCACACGTGAAGCCGCGGGAAGGTGAGACCTTTGAGCCATATCTGGGACGCCTGACCGACGCCCTGATGCTTGCGTTCGTGAAACAGGAGTTCGACGCGGGCCGCACAGCCCCGCCGGAACTTATCCCTTTGCTGATACGGCTCGACCGGGAGCGAAATGACGCCGTCCATGGCGGCAACGCCCGCTTCGGGAACGCCCAGCATGACGAGACGCGTGTCGCAGCGCTCTGCGAAAAATTCTGGAACGCACTGCCAGCACGGGAAAAAACTAGGACGTTGCGCGGACACGATGCGTGGTGCGTGCCAGCGGCCGTGGTCGCCAGATTCCTCGAGCCACTGGCCGCGGCAGAGAGCAAGAAATCCGAAGCAGCGGGCCGCGAAGGACGCTCCGTGCTCTTGTCCTATGCAAAGTGCCTGGAATCGGAGGAAGGCAAGGCGCGCCGGTCCGTGGCCGCGGGATTGGCAGAGCTTGCGCAACAGATCGAGCGCCTGTGGCCGCACGGTTCGGCAACCGAGTTTGGCCGCGGAATCGTGCAGGCACTACTGCGGGAGACTTCGCCGGGGATTGCGGGACTGCTGTCCGCGGTTGTGGAAAACCTGGCGCGGGTGTCGCTGGCAAAGCGCGAATACGCCGAGTTCGAGCGGATACTCGAAACACTCGAGTCCTCGCCACGGGATGAAGAGCACGCGCATATCGCCACTCTGGTTGCGCGTATACTCAATGACGAGCAGTGGCTTTATTTGGTGGACGAAGCTCTGGCCAACCGGCCGCTCAACCCCGTAATCCCGCGCCTGCTGCGAAGATGTCCGGATCGCCTGATCGACCGTCTCGGCCTTCTGCTGACGGCCCCCGATGGAATGGATTCATTTCCCGCGATGGTGCGATTGGTTCACGGAACGGGCGAGCCCGTGCTCGGCGCTCTGGAATCGCGGCTATATGAACCACGCCGTCAGCGCATTGCCACCGCAATTCACCTGCTCGCATCCGCCGATCCGAAACGCCTGGCGAACGCCCTGCCGCGTGCGCTGGCAAGCTGGGAATGGAGTTTGCAGGACCTTGCGGTCAGTGAACTCACGCATTGGACGAATCCGCCGGTGGTTGCGGCATCCGCGCAGGCGTTCCTGGCCACGGTTGCGGAAGCACATGCCATGGTCGTCCCCTGCATGATCGATCATCTCGGGTTCGCGCACGAAACATCCGCCATCCCACTTTTGCTGAAGGTGGTCGCAGGAGAGCATTTGGGACTGCGCGACATTTATTTCCGTATCAAGGCAGCCGAAGCGCTCGGCCGGATGCGCGTGGCGGAAGCAGCGCCGCTTCTGCTGCGAATCGTGAGGGAGCGCAACGGGCTGGCGCACACCGAACCCGCCGCATTGCGTGCGGCGGCAGAAGAAACGCTGGGCCTGCTCGAAAACCGTCCCTCATCGGCGCGAGCGCGCACGGCTGAGAAGGCGCTCGCCAAATCCGGCGGGGCGCACGCACGTCCTCGACGATATCTCCGCGTGCATTTGCCGTCGCCACTTCCCGCGGCCATCGCGGGAACACATGGCGGCGTAGCCCGCGTGCGAACCGTCAGCCTCGGCGGAGCATTCCTGGAATCCGACCTCAGGCTTGCTGTCGGCGAGTCCGTGCAAATGGAGATTCGTTCGAGACTGCGGAGGATTCAATCCACTGCGGTGGTGCGCAACGTTTCACCCATTGGAACGGGAGTCGAATTCGTACACATGAAACCAGAAGACCGCGAACGGCTGAGACGCCTGGTGACCCAACTGCTTCCCTAGGTTTCCGCGCGTTTTTCCAATCATTCCGATCGGCCACTAGATCCATTCTTCATCCAGATGCACAATTGTGGCGCATAGCCACTTGGGCCGAAACGCGATAAAGTGGCATCGCACAACATCTCTTCGGTCGCCATAGGAAGCAGAAGGATGGTGAGGGCAGGATGAATTGGGGCGTCATCATCGCAATTGTAGTGGTGGCAGCAGGTGTAGCAGCTTGGACCGCAGCAACGTGGACACAGCGGCGCACGGAGAGAGAGGCTTTCGCGCTGCGGCAGGAAATGCAAAATCTGCTTGTGACACAGGCGCAGGGCCTCACGGCACAACTTGGCCAACTGAGTCAATCGGTCACTCAGCAGCTTGGACAGGTTTCGCAGCAGGTGCAGAGTGGCATGGCGTCCACGGGGACACTGGTTTCTGATGCGCAGCGCGCCGTATCGGTGCAGTTGCAGTCAGCCACGACGATCATGGGCACGCTGCAACAGCAGCTTGGCAAGGTGGAGCAATCCGGCCGCGATTTGTCGGACGCCGCGAAAGCCATTGAAGGCGTTCTGGGCGGCGCGAAAACACGCGGCCTGCTTGGGGAGGTTGCGCTCGAGCGCATGCTTGCGGACACGCTCCCAATTGCGGCATACGAAATGCAGCACCGTTTTTCGAGCGGCGAAATCGTCGACGCGGCGGTCCGTTTCGGCGACAAACTGGTTCCCATCGACTCGAAATTTCCCCTGGATGACTTTCGCCGCATGTTGGCAGAGGGGGAAGAAGCTCGCAAGGGCTTTGTCGTGGCCGTGCGCAATCACGCCGATGCCATCGCCAAGAAATATATCGTGCCCGGTGAAAACACACTCGATTTCGCGCTGATGTTCGTTCCCTCGGAAGGCGTCTACTACGAACTGCTGATGTCCAGCGATTCGAAGGGTGTGCCACTCGATGTATACTGCCGGCAGAAACACGTAATTCCGGTTTCACCAAACTCGCTCTACGCCCACCTCAGTGTGATACTGATGGGTTTGAAGGGTCTGCAGATTGAAGAAAACGCCCTGCGCTTACACGCCAGCCTGTCAGGACTCAAGACACAGTGGGACAATTTCGCCGCTGTATATGAGAAGTTGGGAACCCATCTGCGCAACGCTCAGCAGAGTTATAGTGAGGCGGACCGCAAACTGGACCGGGCGCGGGATGCTCTTGACCAGATGGCCCAAGGCGTCCTGCCCGAAGCGCCCGCGAAGGCGCTCGAAACACCCGAGAAATAGCACTCCATCCTTCTTCTGAAATTCCTGCCATGCGGACTCCAAGAGAAAAGCGAACTCTCCGGAGGGATTGCCGTCCAGCATCGGTTGGAGCTCCGCGCGGATCTGCGCGATGTCCTGCGGCGCTCTATCGATTTGACGGATAAGGCGAGCGATGCGCGCGGCCCAGCTTGCAGTCGCAAGCGCGCGACAGGCCACAAGTGTTTGGCGCGCCGTTTACAGGTCCGGCAACCCGGAGGCGGCCGGGATGAGCCGCGCCGTGACCGTATAATTGCCAGGGGCGAGAAACTTCATTTCGATTTCCGCGGCATTGGGCTCGCCGCCGGAAGTCGTCACGCGCTGCACGTTCCCGCGCGGAAGCTGGATGATTTCCGGCGAGCCGTTGCGGACCTCGACAACCAGGCGTTCCCTGGCGCCGTACACATGGACAGTGAGTTTGCCTTGAGCGCCCACATTCACCGCCTCCGCCGGACCGCTAAATTCCAGTAGCACCAGTACCACCGGATTGGGTCCCGCGCTGAGTCCCGCGACGCTCAAACGCAGCCCTGCCGCTCCGATCGGAATGTGCAACCCGGGGAGAACCACAAGCGAAACTGGGGACGACGCAAGCACAAGGCACAACTGGTCGGCCAGGAAAACGCGATTGGCGTCCGCCTCGCCGCGAAAACCGGCGCCCTCAATTGTGAATTGGTCGTGGATCGATAGAAAATGCGGATAAGAAAGCACGCGCAGACCTGCTGAAGGACTTTCGGAGGAAGCCTGAGGTGTGGGATCTGGAAAATTCACAACCATTGAGGATTTAATGGTGTTCCGGCCCGAGATCTGTGCGGTCAGTACGCCTGCTTCACTGGGCGCTGTGAACAACGCACGGCCCGTAACATCCGTGGTGACTTTCTGGCCGGTGGAAAGTTCCACGACGACGTTGGGTAACGTACGGCCGGCAGCGTCGAGCACGGCGAGCGTTGCTGGCGCACCCGCAATCGCTTTCTGTGGAAGGACGATGATTCGCGGCGCCGGGGTTTGTGCTTTGGGATGCGCCTGGGCCACAGCAATGACCGGGCAGGCGGCCACAAGAATCGTCAGAATGGCGCGCGTGAGATACTTCTTGCCGCGAATTCGCCTGAGCGACATGGCTGGATTCTACCGCGACGCATGCCTCATCAGGAAATCGACCCGGCGCAGAATTGTCGTCAGGCCGATGGAAGCCTCTTCTCCAGACAGCGTATCAGTACTTGCTCGCATGGTTGAATATTTTCGCTTCAAGGAAAAGGCGGTAAAGATCGGGGTCGAGTTCGTGCTCCTTGACGGACATCTCCAGAATATTCAGCGCACGTTCGGGTGGGACGGCCTTCTTGTAAGGCCGATCGGCTGCGGAGAGCGCGTCAAAAATATCGCAGATGGTCATGATCTTCGCCTGGACGGGGATTTCGTCGGCCTTCAACTTGTACGGGTAGCCCGTGCCGTTCAATTTCTCATGGTGCGCACGGACAATGCGAGGGATCTCACGGATTTCCTTGGTCCACGGAATCTGCAGGAGAAAGTTGAAACTGTGAATGACGTGCGATTCGATTTGGGCGCGCTCGTCGGGATCAAGAGTTCCTTTCGGGATGGAGAGGAAGCGGACTTCTTCCGGTGTCAAGACCGGCCATTCGAAACCGCGCGGATCCCTATAGGTTTGGCGCGCGATTTCGAATAGGCGATCGAACTGTCCCTCGGGCAACACCGTCGGCTCGTTTGCTTGCACGATAGCCCGTAAGGCGTTCTCCAGATCGGTCCGTCGGAGGTGGTATTCCTGTTCGAGCGATGCAATGCGGGAAAGCGCTTCTGCCCGATCGAGCTCCAGCAACGCCTGAAACTTCTCGCGCTCCAAGCTGGCTTCGAGATCCTTGAAGAGATAATCGAAGCGATGCGCGATGATATTCATTTGTGTTGGATAAAGCTTTTCCGACTTGACCAGCACTTCTTCACGGACGCCGACTTTCCCGAAGTCATGCAGCAAGGCCGCATAGCGAATTTCCTTCATTTGTTCCGGCGCGAAATGGGTTGCGGCATAGGCGCCGGTTTCGACGCGGTCCACGATCTCCGCCAGACCCAAAGTCATTAGCGAGACGCGCTGCGAATGGCCTGAAGTAGTGGGATCGCGCTGCTCAATTGCGGTGATAGCAGCCTGAACGAAGCCTTCGAAAAGTTTCTCGATGTCCTGGTACAAACGGCTATTTTCGTAGGCGACAGCGGCCTGCGATGCAAGTGAAAGTGTCAGCCGCACCGCGCGCTCGGAAAAGGGCCGCACTTCCCGCGCCACGGCTTCGGGGCTGGTCAGCCGGGCGGCGGGATGGAGCTTGCAATTGATCAGTTGCAGGACTCCGATGACCTCGCCGCGGCCATTTTTCATCGGCAACGTGAGCAAGGAGCGCGTTTGATAGCCGGTCTCTTCGTCGTAGCGCCGGTTAAATCGGTACGGACGGCCGCGCGGGATGTGATGGGCATCGGCAAGATTGATGACCTCTCCACGCACAGCCGTATAACCCGCCAAGGAATCTTCGCGCATCGGAAGCACGAATTCCGCGAAGGGAAACTGCAAACTGTCGTTTTGCGTGAGCTTGAAGCGAAGATGCCGATCCCCACGGTCCGCTTCGAGTGCGTCGGGGCGCGTCTCCTCAACCAGGTAAAGGGAACCGGCGTCCGCCCCAGTGATCTCACGGGCTTTGGACAGGATGATTTCGAGTAGCGCGCTGACATCGTGCGTCTCCGACAACGCGACGCCGATGCGGTTCAGTTCTTCCATCTCGCGCTCGGCACGCTCGAGTTCCGTGCGGGCGGCGCGCTCGCGCTGCGCAAGCTCGATGTTGGCAAAGGCCGCAGCGACCGTCTTGCGCACCAGCGCGGAAGCTGCCTTACGCGGAAGCGTATCGAAGCATCCCGCGGCGTGCGCGCCATCCGCACCGTTTGGCGATATGCCAATCAGCCGGACGCGCGGCTCGCGCCGTGCGAAACGGCGCAAAATGGCCAGATCATCGCGGGCTAGGTCTGCAAGACAAACGATGGAGGCTTCGCCAGAGTGCGGCATGGCGATGCGCCGTCCGCCAGACGGACGAGGCAATACGCGAAGTGTGTACCGGCGGCCAAGTGGACGTGCAAGCGGAGCGGCCGGGGACCGCTCAAAGTGCCAGATTTCTCGAAGTTTCGGCATGAACCGGATGCGGGACCGACAGCGGTGAGTTTTCTGCGCGCTCTCCGCAAAATGAAAGTATACCGGAATCAGGCGGCGCCGCATACCGGGGCAAAGTGCGTGTTGTCGTAAAAGAACGTAACTATTTGTCTTACAGGCTATTGCGTACACAGGACCGGTTTGCTAGCCTGCCTTTGAGTGGCGCAATGCGTCTCAGAGTGGTATAAGCGCGTCATTTGACCGTCGAACGCCTTTGAGATGTAAGCAACCATGTAACTGATCGAAAGAGGGCCTCTTTGCGCATAGAAACCGGCGCACGCACTGATCTTGGGCGCGTCCGAAAAAACAATGAAGACTGCTACGAAGTTGAGCCGGCGCTGAACCTCTACGTCCTGTCGGATGGAATGGGCGGCGAAGCACATGGCGAGGTAGCAAGCTCGCTTGCAGTCCAAACGATTGTGACCCACTGCCGGCAGGCCGAAAACAGCCGTGCGACACCGACCTTTGGAGAGCCGCAACCGGATGTCTCGGAACGCACCAACCGCCTGGCAAGCGCTGTCCATCTCGCGAACCGCAAGGTTTTCGAGATGGCAAGCGCCAATCCCGAACAGAAGGGCATGGGAGCAACGATCGTAGCGGCCTGGATCGAAGGCCAGCGGCTTTCGTTGGCGCATGTGGGCGACAGCCGCGCGTATTTGCTGCGCGCCGGGTCGCTTACGCAGCTAACGGCCGACCATTCGCTGGTGGCCGAGAAAGTGCGAATCGGCATCATGACGGCGCAGGAAGCCGATACGAGCGAGTTTCAAAGCGTGCTGACACGAGCTGTGGGGGCGAATGCGACAGTGGAAGTGGACGCCGACGAACAGATATTGCTTGTAGGGGACACCCTCTTGCTGTGCTCGGACGGGCTAACACGTATGGTCACCGATCCTGAAATCGCGAGTACGCTCCTGACAACCACAAGCGCTCAGGCTGCGGCGGACCGGCTCGTCGAACTGGCCAATGAAAACGGCGGCGTCGACAACGTCAGTGTAATCATCGTGCGCATCCTTCAGATATCCGACAGCGTGCTCGATCGTCTGAAGATCTGGAAGCGGAACTCCGGGTAAGGTTCGATCGGCTACGGCCGGTGGAGAGCAGAGATGTCGAGACTCCTCCTGAAATTCCAGGGCGTGGTACTGAAGGAGGTTCCACTTGGGACCCGTCCGGTGACGATCGGACGCGCGCCGGACAACGACATCCCCATCGACAATCTGGCCGTTTCGAATTATCACGCGCGCGTTTATGTCGAGGCCGGATCGTTGGTGGTCGAAGACTTGAACAGCCTCAACGGGTCGTTCCTGAACGATATTCGCGTCGAGCGCGCCATGCTCAAAGACGGCGATGCCATCTTGATCGGCAAGCATCACATTCTTGTGGACCAATCGCACGACGCCGCGCTGCCCGTGGATGCGTGGCGGAAAGCGCCGGCTCCGCGCGTGAACGAAACGATGGTCCTCGATACACGCGAGCGGCGCGAAATGCTCGATCAGGCGGCCGCCGCCGGTGAGCGTTCTCAGCTCGCTCCGGATCGTTTGCGCGTTCCGACACTCGTCGTTCTCCGCGGCCGTACCGACCAAAGAGAATACCGGCTCGCGGGAAAACTGACGGTGATCGGCCGCTCGGACATGGCGACGGTCAGATTCCGCGGCTGGTTCACGCCGAACATCGCCGCGCAGATCAACAAGCACGAGGACGGCTACTACCTTGGCCGTGGGGACCGCGTGCCGAAGATCAATGGGATCGAAATCGGCGGCCTGACCAAGCTCCATGACGGTGATCTGATCGAAGTCGGCCGCGTGCGGCTGAATTTTCTGTATCGTGAATAGGGCGCGGCGGATTCGTTTATCCGGGAGGCCAGCGGAACACGCGTCCGCCCAGCAAGTGCAAATGGAGGTGAAATACGGACTGCCCGGCGCCGCGGCCGTTGTTGATGATCGTACGATAACCGTCGGTCAGCTTGCGATCCGTGGCGAGCTTTGCAGCCACCAATTGCAGGCGCCCGAGCATCGCCGTGTCCTCAGCCGTGGCATCGGTGAGCGAAACGACGTGCTTCCTCGGACAAATCAGGACGTGGGCCGGCGCCTGCGGATGGATATCCTCAAACGCGAAGATTGCCTCGTCCTCGTACACCAGCTTTGCGGGAATTTCTTTTCGGCCGATCTTGCAGAACAGACAATCATCCATAATGATTCCTCAGCATCCAGAGTTGAATTCGAATGTCCTTCTAATTCCCGTGCGGATCGATGGTTTGATCTAGCCGCATGACAAAAGTCTGAAATCCATCGCTATTCCGCAATTGTGCGGCAAGCTGTTGCGCGGCGTCGGGATTCGGAACGCGGCCGACGCGGACGCGGTAGAAATGGCCGTTTGGTGCGTCAAAATCCTGAATAAATATGGGCTGGTACCGCGCGAGCAAGCGGTCGCGCAGGCGCTCGGCATTGGCCCGGTCGGCAAATGCGCCCACCTGCACGGTGAAATCTCCATTGGCAGGACTCGGGCCCGAGAGCATCTCAATGCGCACGGGAGCGGTGCCGGTGCCGATCATGCCGAGTCCGGCTGCCGCAGCCCGCGCCAGGTCGAGGATGCGTCCTTCGACGAAAGGGCCGCGGTCAATGACGCGAACATCAATCTGGCGGCCGTTGTTCAGGTTCGTGACGCGCAGGATGCTGCCAAACGGGAGCGTGCGGTGCGCTGCCACCAGCGAGTTCATGTCGAAGATTTCGCCGTCGGCGGCACGGCGCCCGTGAAACGGCACACCATACCACGACGCAACGCCCTGCTCGACGTAAATGCCCGGAACGAAAGGCGCGCTGCTGGTTGGCGGCTGCATGGAACTCGAAATAGGAGGCGGCTGTGCGGGAGCGGGCTCCGGCTGGGGAGACGAAGTTGAAGGGGCGGAGCTTGCGACAGGGTGACGGCCCGCGCAACCTGCCGCAGCAAGAGCAACGACGAGCAAACTGGCAAGCCAGCCAAACCGAGAAAGCCGTACAATCGGACCGGGAATGCACTCATTCACGTTGCGCACCGCTTCATGGCTGTTTCTCTACATGCTGCGCCTCAATCTCTTCGGCCAATTTGGCAAGCCGCTCTGACACCTGGCGCAAGACAGCGGCGGCCTTTTGCTTGGTCGCCGGCTTGATTTCCTTTTCGAGCACGGACTGTAGCTTCTCAAGTTCAGGGTCTAGCTGGCGTCCGAATTTCTCGAATTTTTCCACAGCAGCACTCTCCACGAACTGAACGATACGAGTTTCGCGTCTGCGCCGAATTCCGGCTATTATAGTCAGGCAAAAATGTTCCGGCAAGGAGACAACGTGCCGCTTCCTATCCGATGGCGCTACAAACTTGACCGCTGGCGCAGCCAGCTCGCAGGGATGTTCCGGTCCGAACCGAAACAAATGCGTCCGCGGCTCTGCCCCGCTTGCGGCACGCTGGTAGGTGCAGCGGCTACGAAATGCCATCAGTGCGGCGCGAGCATGAAGTACTCTTTCGCCGCAGCCAGCAAGACCCTGGGACGCTGGATGCCGCAAACCTCTCCGGTAACGTATGCTTTGCTTACGATCTGCTGCGTGATGTACGGCCTGGCGATCATCATCACAACCAAGCTGCAGGGATTCGGCGCACCGCAGGGCGGCCTGATGAATCTCGGCGGAATTGCGACGCAGGTAAATTATCGTCTGGGCGCATCCCTTCCCTTGCCGTATAACTTCGCGCAACCCTGGCGTCTGGTGACGGCGGTATTTCTTCACGGCGGATTGCTGCACATTGGGTTCAACATGTGGGTGCTGATGGACATCGGTCCGATGGTCGAGGAAATGTACGGATCGGCGCGATATCTTTTTCTTTATCTTGCAACCGGCGTGGCTGGATATGTGGCCAGCTCCTCGATGGGACACTTCAGCGTCGGCGCTTCTGCTGCGTTGCTCGGTCTGATCGGTGTGCTGCTTGCAGCCACGAGCGACCGGAAGAGTCTCGCGGCACGAGCCCTCCGCAGCTCTTTGATTCGATGGCTCATTTATATCGCCGTCCTAGGTATCATCATGAGAGGTACCGATAACGCGGCGCACTTAGGCGGGCTTGCAGCGGGTTACCTGCTCGGTCGAGTCATGGCTGATCGACCGCCTTTGGACGTCACCGAGCGCCGGCGCGCCGATTTACTGGGATGGCTCGCGGGCATCGCCGTAGCCGTCAGCTTCGGTTTCATGTTCTGGAACTACCTGCAGAATGTCTGAGGCATGAGCGCGGGCCAGCCACTGATTCCCGCTACATTGTTGCACACCTCAAAGCCGAAGAAGTTGGCGCTATTCTCTATTGATCGCTCAGTCGGCGGGAAACGACGATACTGTAGTGAAAGCCTGAAAACACCGTAAAGCCGGCGACAAGGTATCCCAGAACTATTCGGACGAACTGCAGCCAGTGCCATTCCGTCACGGCCAGCAGCACTACGGCAAACACGAGCAGGATTTGCAGCGCCGTGGTGAGCTTGCCGAAGACGCTCGGCGGGAAGGGCCGGTAACCCACGACGACAAGAATGACTGCGGCCGAGGTAAGAAGCAGGATGTCGCGACTGAGCACCAACGTCGCGAGCCACCAACGGATCTTCCCGTCGAGAGCCAGCACAAGAAACGAAGAGGAGAGCAGCAGTTTATCCGCAATCGGGTCGAGATAGGCGCCCAGCGCCGTCTTCTGATTGAGCGAGCGTGCCAGCAGGCCGTCCAGCCCGTCCGTTAGACCGGCTACGATAAGTATGCCGAGTGCCACATCGTACCAGCGGTAATGAATCGAAATGATGAAAAACGGCAAGAATCCGAGCCGGAGGAACGTGAGTTGGTTCGGAACGGTCAGGATGCGGGACGTCATTACTTATGGATTCTACTGCAGCTCAGACGAAGAGCGCGAGGTAATCTCGCAAAGAGCGGCCAACTCTCTGCTCAAATCGCTCGGCCAGCGAAGGGATGGAGCCGTGCGGCTCGTCGAGCGCGATCCGCTCGACGCGCTGCATGGGAAAAAACAGCGTTGGCAAGCCAATGCGCTCTCCTTCCGGATCCAGAACCTGCCGGATGAAATCGTCGAAGGAATTCAAGTCGATGCCGCGCACCGTCACCCCGGCCGAGTTCATGGAAACGAGCGCCCCCCACAATTTCTCCTTGGGGCTGTGCAGGCTCAGGATGATGATTGAGTTAGGCTCCAACGATGTGCTTGCCTCGCTCTCAGATGACAGAACCATTTTAGCCGGACGTGGGTCGCGTGCCGGCGCCTGCTAGTTTTTCGTGCGCCAAGCGTTAGCCCCCCACGACCGTTTGAGATCCTCTTCCGGGGGCCTCATAACGATATGGTCTTCAAATCTTCGGCGACGCGCAATTTCGGCTCGGTGACTTTCTGTACCGCCTCCGGAGTGACGCCCGGCGCCACCTCGCGCAGCACCAGCCCCTCGGGCGTGACTTCGATGACCGCTAGCTCGGTAACGATCAGGTCCACGACCTCGATACCGGTGAGAGGCAGAGTGCACTTGTTAAGAATCTTAGGCTGACCATCCTTCGTCGCATGTTCCATCGCGATGATGACGCGCCGGGCGCCGGCTACCAGGTCCATCGCTCCACCCATGCCCTTCAGCATCTTGCCGGGAATCGCCCAATTCGCGAGGTTGCCTTTTTCATCCACTTGCAGCGCGCCCAGCACGGTTAGGTCCACATGTCCGCCTCGGATCATGCCAAACGAGTCGGCGCTCGAGAAATAACTTGTTCCAGGAATCTCGGTGACGGTCTCCTTCCCCGCGTTGATCAGGTCCGGATCTTCTTCACCCACGAAAGGAAATGGCCCGACCCCAAGCATGCCGTTTTCCGATTCCAGGATGACCTCCATCCCCGCCGGAATATAATTCGCGACCAGGGTGGGTGTGCCGATGCCGAGGTTCGCGTAGAAGCCGTCGCGCAGCTCCTGTGCGACGCGGCGGGCTATCAATTCCCGCTTATTATCTTCTGATTCCGCCATCTTCTCCCCTTCCACGTGCGCGCTGGAGCATTACGCGCGCTTTCGCACGGTTCTCTTTTCGATCCGCTTTTCGTATTTCGTTCCCTGAAAGATAGCGTCCACGAAAATTCCCGGCGTATGAACGCCATCGGGACTGAGCGATCCCAGATCGACTAACTCTTCCACTTCGGCGATCACGTAATCTGCCGCCGTCGCCATCACGGGATTGAAATTCCGCGTGGTCTTTCGATAGATGAGGTTTCCCCAGCGGTCGCCTTTCCATGCCTTGATGAAGGCGAAATCGCCGCGCAGCCAGCGCTCGAGAATATATTTGCGTCCGTTGAACTCGCGAACCTCTTTCCCTTCCGCGATCATCGTCCCCACGCCGGTCGGCGTATAGAACGCCGGAATCCCTGCGCCGCCCGTGCGCATTCGCTCGGCGAGGGTTCCCTGCGGATTGAGCTCGACCTCGACCTCGCCGCTCAACACCTGCTGTTCGAACAGTTTGTTCTCGCCGACATAGCTGGCGATCATCTTCCGAATCTGATGGGTCTGGAGCAGCAACCCGAGGCCGAAATCCGTCGTGCCCGCGTTGTTTGACACGCACGTAAGATTTTTCGTGCCCTTGCGGCGCGCGGCGGCAATGAGGTTCTCGGGAATGCCGCACGTCCCGAACCCGCCCACTAGAATTGTGGCGCCATCAAACAGTTTCGCAATCGCCGCATCGGCGTTGGCTACGCGCTTATCCATCGGTTCCGGCTCCCAATCGCTTGAAATTCTTAACGAAATCGCTCCCTTAGTCTACTGCATGTCGCGGAGAATCTTGTACAGTTCACCGGCGGCGGCGAATTTTTCTTCGAGCGCGCGCGTCCGGAGATCGCCGCGAAGCTGCTCGAGCGATTGAATCAACTGGTCTAGCGCGCGATCTAAATTGTCGCTGTTGGTGAGAATAATATCCCGCCAGACCGAATAGGGGCTTCCCGCGAGGCGGAGCGCGTCGCGGAGGCCGCGGCCCGCGAGGGTCACGGGCAATCCGGTTTCATCCGTCTGATCGCGCACGACTCCGGCGAGTGCCACGGCGAGAAGCTGCGGAAGGTGCGAGACAATCGCGGCGGCGCGGTCGTGCGTTTCGGCATCGAGCCACACCGGCTCCGCCCCCAATCTCTTAAGGAGCGCAACGAATTTCGTGATGCGCGGATCGCCCGGCGCAACCTTGTTTTCGTTACGCGGCTTGCGGATCAGCGCGTATTTAGAGCCACGAAATAACTCCGCGTCGGCCGCCGCAATCCCGGAAATTTCCTTCCCCGCCATCGGATGTCCCCCGAGAAAGCACGCACCACCATTCGCGGAGAAACATTCGGCCGCCGCGGCGCAGACGGACCGTTTTGTGCTCGATGCGTCAGTGACCAGCGCTTGCGGTGAGGCCAGCCGCGCCAGCTCTGGGAGCAGCTCGATCGTGTGTCCTACCGGAAGCGCCACGTAAATCAGATCCGCGCCGGCGACCACGAGCGGAAGCTCTCCAAAACCTTCGTCGATCGCCCCCCGTTCGCGCGCGTGCCGCAGGACGTGCTCTTTATCCCAACCGGCCACGACGGCGCCCGGCGCATACTTCCGGAGCGCGAGCGCAAACGAGCCGCCGATCAATCCTGTGCCAAGAATCGCGACACGTCGGAAGGAGGCGGCCATGGCTTATGCGATGGTCCGGCCGACGGCTGGAGCAATGATACGAAGTTCGGCCATGAGTTTTTCAAACTGCTCGAAGAAGAGCGACTGGGCGCCATCGGAAAACGCATGCTCCGGATCGTTGTGCACTTCGAGGAGCAGGCCATCGGCGCCCGCCGCAACCGCCGCCCGAGCCATGGGAGGAACTTTGTCGCGGCGTCCCGTGCCATGCGACGGATCGGCAATAATGGGAAGGTGCGAGAGTTTTTTGATAACGGGGATCGCGGCGATATCGAGCGTGTTGCGCGTATAGGTCTCAAATGTGCGGATGCCGCGCTCGCAAAGAATGACGTTGTAGTTGCCGCCGGCCATGATGTACTCGGCGCTCAGCAGGAGTTCTTCGATCGTCGCGCACATTCCGCGCTTGAGGAGCACGGGCTTCCTGACTATTCCGAGCGCGCGGAGCAAATAATAGTTCTGCATGTTGCGCGCGCCCACTTGCAGAATATCGACGTAGGGCAGCATCAACTGGATTTGCGACGCGTCCATCACCTCGCTGCAGACGAGCAAGCCGGCTTTGTCCGCCGCCTCACGCATCATCTGAAGCCCTTTTTCGCCGTGTCCCTGAAAGCTGTAAGGCGAACTGCGCGGCTTGAACGCCCCGCCGCGAAGAATCTTCGCGCCCGCTTTCGCTACGCGCCCGGCAATGAGTTGAATCTGTTTCGGCGATTCAACCGAGCAGGGACCCGCGGCAACGACGACTTCTGTTCCGCCAATCCGCACGCCCCCTGGCAGTTCAACCACGGTTCCCTGCGGGCGAAACGCGCGGCTGGCCAGCTTGTAGGGCTGCGTGATGCGCACGACCTCGCGCACGCCGTCAATTACCTCGATGTCCCGCGGATCAAAGTCTGCGTGGACCCCCACGGCGCCCAGAACCGTCTGTGACGCGCCAGTCGAGCGATGCACGTCAAATCCCATCGTCACCAGACGGTCAATGACATGCTGGATTTGCTCTTCGTTCGCGCCTTCCTGCATTACGACTACCATCGCAGTTCCTCTTCCTCCTTCGATCAACACGAGCGCGCTTTAACTTTTCTTTCCCCCATCGCCGCCTCGCATCAACGTGCGCTCAACCGAGCGCGCCTCATCCAGGATGCGCTCAAACAGGCGGCGAATCGCAGCGTCCGGAAGCGGGCCGGGATTGGCGCGCACGGCCTCGTCGAGAACCTGATGCTCGCGATCGGGCTGGTAGAGCGCCTCGCCGGTCGATTGCTTGATCCGGCCGATCTCGACCACGCAGCGCGAACGCTCGTTCAACAGCTCCACGAGCCGACGGTCGATTTCATCAATTTTTCGACGCCAATCTTCGATGCTCATGCGCGTGGCTCCCGCCGGCTCATCCCGGCCACTCCGGCACCCTTCAATAATCTGACACGCGCCGCCAGCGCTTCGGCCCCCGCTTCGACCGTCCCGGCCCGCTCGATCTCTTCGACCAGCGCCGAGCCAACAACGGCGGCGTCGGCCAGTCCTGCAAGCGCCGCTACGTGTTCCGGAAGCGAAATGCCGAAGCCGACGGCGATCGGAAGCTCAGTAAAGCGTCGTACGCGTCTCGCCAGGGCCGGCAACTCATCTGCCAGTTGATCTTTTGCGCCCGTTACGCCCGTGCGGGAGATCAGATACAGGAATCCGCTCGACGATTTCGCGATGAGCGCAAGGCGCTCATCGGTCGAAGTTGGCGCGGCCAGGAAAATCGTGTCGAGCCCGCGCGAGGACATCACGGCGCGGTATGCGCCGGCTTCCTCTGGTGTAAGGTCGGTGATCAAAACGCCGTCGGCCCCGGCGGCCTTGGCCGCGTCGCCGAATCTCTCAAGCCCCATCTGCAAGACGGGATTGAAATAACTGAACAGCACAAGCGGCACATCGGTCTTTGCACGCAAAGACTTCACCAGGAGGAGCACGCCGGCGAGCGTCGTCCCGCCGCGCAAAGCGCGCTCGCTGGCTCGCTGGATCACCGGACCGTCGGCCACCGGATCGCTGAAGGGCACGCCAAGCTCGATCACGTCGGCGCCCGCCTCCGCCAGCGCGAGCACGAACTGCTCGCTCGCGGCGAGCGACGGATCACCCGCAGTGAGATACGCGACCAAGCCCAGTTCACCCGTGCGGCGCAGGCCGGCAAACCGGCGCGAAATGCGGGATGGATTCGTCATCGTTGTCGTCGCATGAGCCACGGCGTCCTACAAATACCGGGCGAGAATTTCCATGTCTTTATCGCCCCGGCCCGAAAGATTCAGAATGACAACCGAATCGCGCGGCATCTTTGGCGCACGCACGATTAATTCGGCTAGCGCGTGCGCCGACTCGAGAGCCGGGATGATGCCTTCCATTCGAGCAAGGGTGCGCGCGGCGGCGACCGCAGCGTCATCGCTCACAGCCGTGTACTCGGCGCGATGCCGGTCGGCCAGCCAGGCGTGCTCGGGACCGATCGCAGGATAGTCGAGACCCGCCGAAACCGAATGCGTAGCCGCAATCTGGCCGTCGGGTGTCTGCAGGACGTAGGAATACGTCCCTTGGAGGACGCCGGGGCGCGCGCCGGAGTAGCCAGCCGCCGCAGCCAGGCGCGCGGCGTGCTCGCCGAGCGTAGTGCCGCGTCCCCCAGCTTCGACGCCGAGCAATTTCACGTTCGGATCGTCCAGAAATGCGTGGAACAAGCCGATCGCATTCGAGCCGCCGCCCACGCAAGCGACGAGCAGATCTGGCAGATGGCCTTCGGCTTCCAGGATCTGGGCGCGCGCTTCGACGCCAATAACGCGTTGAAAATCGCGCACCATGGCGGGATACGGGTGCGCGCCTAATACCGATCCGAGCAGATAATGTGTCGTGCGGACGTTCGTGACCCAATCGCGCATCGCTTCGTTAATCGCATCCTTGAGCGTGCGGCTGCCGGAATTCACTCCCACGACTTCGGCGCCGAGCAAACGCATGCGGAAGACATTGAGCCTCTGGCGCTCCATATCCTCGGTGCCCATGTAGACCACGCATGCAAGGCCAAGCCGCGCCGCTACCGTTGCCGTGGCGACTCCGTGCTGTCCCGCGCCGGTTTCGGCGATGACGCGGCGCTTCCCCATCCGCACGGCCAGCAAGCCCTGGCCGAGGCAGTTGTTGATCTTGTGCGCCCCGGTATGCAGCAGGTCTTCGCGTTTGATGTAGATGCGCGGGCCGCCCAAATGCTCGGTAAGCCGCGAAGCAAATTGCAGCGGCGTGGGACGCCCGGCGAAATTCTTCAGCAAGGAATCCAGTTCGCGCTGAAAATTCGGGTCCCTCCGCGCCTCCTCGTACGCGCGCTCGAGTTCCTCGAGCGGCGCAACGAGCGTCTCGGGGACATAACGCCCTCCGTATGGACCGAAGTGGCCTTTCGTGTCTGGCCAGATTTGTGTAGCGGTGGTCAACAGTTCCCCTTCCAAATTAACCTATTCGAGCCATGTAGCGCCCGCCTTTAGGCGGGCATGTGCGGCAATCTTGATGCCACCCTGAAGGGTGGCGCTACAAAGGGCTACCCACGCGCAGCCTCGACAGCGGCAAACAGAGCCCGCAAGCGCGTGGGGTCCTTCAGGCCGGGGCGCGCCTCGACACCGCTGGCGACGTCCACGGCGTAAGGTTGGGCGACTCGAATGGCCTCGGCGATATTCTCCGGCGTCAAGCCGCCTGCCAGAATGATGCGGCCATAGCGCCGCGCGGCGCGCGCAAGATTCCAATCGAGCGTGCGGCCCGTACCGCCGTGCAGTCTGCGCGCGAATCCATCGAGCAGAATCCCGTCGGCGCGCCGGTAACGGGAGATCCCCGCCGGCCGAAATCCTCGCCCCACCTGTATCGCCTTGATCACCCGATGCGTTTTCGCCAGCTCCGCCATTTCCTGCGGCGATTCCTCGCCGTGGAGTTGCACCGTATTCAAACGCAAAGCTCTTGCCAGCGCATCCACCACCAGCGTTGGCCAGTTCACGAATACGCCTACCGCTTCGACAAACGGCGGAAGACGCCGAATGATGTTCCACGCGTCCGCGGGGCTGATGGCACGCGGACTGGACGGATAGAAATTGAATCCGAGCGCGGAAGCCCCCAGGTCAACGGACAAGCGCGCATCATCCCAAGTGGTTATCCCGCAAATTTTAACACGAGTCACTGCCGGCAACCCGGGGATCGTGGCGCGCGCCCGGCAAGGCGTCTCCCGAAGAATAAGTCGGTTAGATGGCATGAGCACTAAGAGCCAAGCAGCACACGCAGCGCCGCAGCCGGGTCGGGCTGGAGCATCAAATGCTCGCCGATCAGGAAAGCATCAAATCCCGCCGCCCGAAGGCGAGTCAGGTCCTCATGCGAGCGCAGACCGGATTCACACACGGCAATGCACTGATCGGGGATGGCCGCGATCAATTCATACGACATTTCGACCCGTACTTCGAGCGTGCGGAGGTCGCGATTGTTGACGCCAATGATGCGTGCGCCCACGGCCAAAGCCCGCGTCAGTTCCTGCCGGGTGTGGACTTCCACGAGCGGCTCCATTCCAAGCTCGCGGCCCAATGCAAGCAATTCTGCAAGACACGCGTCACTCAACGCAGCGACAATCAACAGGAACGAATCCGCATTGGCCGCCCGCGCTTCCCAGACTTGCCACGGATCAATGATGAAATCCTTCCGCAGCACCGGCAAACCGATCGCCGCGCGTGCGTCGCGCATATACTTCAAATCGCCCTGAAAAAACTCCTCTTCGGTCAGCACGGAAAGCGCGGCAGCCCCGGCGGCTTCCAACCCTTTAGCCAGGCCGACCGGGTCAAAATCAGCGCGAATCAAGCCGCGGGAAGGCGACGCCTTCTTCAGCTCAGCGATCACATTGAGTGATTCGCGGCTGAGTGCCGCAGCAAAGTCCCGGACAGGCAGTGCTTGCTTCACGCCGAATCGCAGCACCGTCTCGGGAACACTCTTCCGGCGGTGAGCAATCGCGGCGCGGCGCGCCTCGACGATTCGGTCAAGCACAGTCCCGGATTTGGTCTCTGCCGCCATTGGCATGTCTCTGGTTTCGATAAGAGCGGAGACGGAAACAATCATGCTATCTTCCCTCGCTCAGTGAGTCAATGATGTGCGAACCGGACGTAATAGATAATTCCCGACAACGGCGCTTATCAGAAGAAATCCAGCAGAGCGGGTATCGTCAGTGAATACGATGCGGCGTATGAGCGGCTATGTGGGGAACCGGCGGAAACTATTCGTGAATAGGACAGTTTGAGCGCTGTTGAATCCAGCAGCGGCGGCTAGAACATGAGTTTCAAGCCGATCTAGATTGCGTGTGGTCCGCCCTCTCCGAGCACGGGGGATCTATGGCCACAGATGACACGTGTTACAGACGGTTTTTGCGTTTTTCATCTGATGACAATTAATGCACGTTCCCATAGCTGTGACGCTGGTGACCATTGCCATTGCGTCCATTTCTGCAACTGGCCCGTGGCAGGTCTCACACTTCATGCCGGCTTGTATGTGTTTGCGGTGGCTCCATTGCACGCCGGGCAGCACGCTGTAAACGCGTACCCAGGAGATGGGTTGTTGTGATTGGGCAAACTCTGCAAGCTTCACGACGGCAGGCTTGTCCTTGGCAACCGTGTTGTGGCAGGCCATGCATGTGCTCGCAGCCGGGAACGTCATCAGGGCGCCGGGCTCCGGATTTGTGTGGCACGTCTGGCATTCCAGGCCGTTGGCCAAATGTGTCTTGTGGCTATAAGGGATCGGCTGTACGGGCGGTGCGGGAACCGCTGGGTTATTCGGCACCTCCTGTTGCTGGACACCTTGTGACTGTGCCGATACGCCAAACGCGATGAGGAAGACTGCCGCCAGCATTGGCCCGACCACGACCGCAGCGAGGACCTCTTTTCTTCTCGTCGTCAACATATCTCCCATTCCGTCCAGACCTGACGCAAGGCTGCCCTATTCCACTTACGTTTTCTTGCTTTCGGTCTTGTCCACCACCTGCTCGATGCTGGTGCCAAAATCCTTGAGCATCACCATCGCTGCATTCCGCCCCGGCGCTCCTGATATCGAACCTCCTGGGTACGTGCAGGCGCCGGTTTGATACAGGCCGTGTATCGGCATGCGATATTGCGCCCAGCCGGGTACCGGACGCATTGCTCCAGACTGAGAGGCGCCACCGGCCCCGGCATGAACGCTGCCGTGCCAGAACGCAGGATTCATGCGCTCGATATCTAGCGGCGTCTGGATGAACTCCCCGAGGATCTTGTCATCGGTCAGATTGGGTGCGAAGCGCCGCAGGTACTTCAGTTGTGCATCGGCAACCTGCTTCTTGATCTTGTCCCAGTGTTCGGGCCCTTCTTTCAAACTGTATGGTTGGCAGCTCATGAGCTTGAGCGTGTGCATCCCCGCCGGTGCGCGCGAGGGGTCGATCACCGTCAAGCATTCCGCTAGCATCGGCGGCTCGTCGAAATTGGCATTTCCGACGCCTATGTCGTAGCCGTTTAGCAAAACGCGTGTCGGGTTTGGCGAAATCATGACTGCGGGCGCCGAATGTGGCCCTCCATACTGCGGAGCCTCCTTCAAAGCGTAATTTCCGGCGAAGATGGAGCCTTGTTCTTCCTTCCACGTATCTACACCATCCATGAAGCCCTGGCCCCACAACTCGCGCGGCGCCATGTTCACCAACTGCTTGATGTGGATGGTCGAGAGCACCGCTTTGTCAGCGTGAAAAGTGCTGCCGTCAGCGCATTCCACTCCCGTGCACTTGCCGTTTTCAATGATTAGCCGCGTCACGGGTTTGTTGACCTCGATCACGCCGTTATGCGCCTCGATGAATCGCGCCAGTGCCTGCGTCAGTTGCCCGGCGCCGCCTTTTGCGCATGGGCGGCCCCACTTCAGCAGAGCGGCGGTCCCGAAGGCCGACATTCCGGTCCCCGGATAGATCGGATCCGTCAGAGGCCCGAGCAGAGCAAGGGTTACCAGAAAATTTCGGTTGTGCTCGTCCTCGTAGTTATCGCAAATGTTGTCCCAAGCGGACATCGCCATGCGGCGCTGCCACAAACCCAAACGGGGAATACCGGCCATGAGCTCATTCATCGGCTTTCCCCAGCCAACTGGCAGGAATTGGTTCGCTTCCAATGCTGGCCCAATTGTCTGATACTCCGCGTAAATGCGCCGGAAAGCGGCCTCATCCTTTTTCGAAAACTTGCCGAATTCTGCGGCTGTGCGATCCAGATTGCGCCACATCGTGAAAGAGCTGCCGTCGGCAAACGGCATATGGAAAAACGGATCAGGAAAGAGATACTCAAGTCCATAATCCCGTAGTTTGAGTTCGTTTAACATCGGGTTGTTTTGAATCCCGGTATGGCCCGTAGAGCAGAGATCATCTTTGAACCCGACCATCGTTGCGGACGTTGTTTCGGCGCCTCCGCCGACGACAGGCCGGCCCTCCAGGACGAGGACCTTGTAGCCCGCCTTGGCCAGGTACGCGGCGGTAACGAGGCTGTTGTGTCCGGCACCAGCGACCACAATATCGAAACGATCGCCGGACGCCTGCGCTGTTTGCTGTGCCATAGTGCCGACGGAAGTGAGGCCCAGAGGTGTCAGTGCCACGCCTTTTACGAATTCGCGTCGCGTGATTGGAGTCATGGACTTTTCTCCTCAAGTGAGCAGACGCTCACTCACTGATGAGCGTAGCTGACACCCGAATAGTGCTGCAGTCAAGTAGAATTCGCGGCCCCGAAATTTGCCTTGGTGCTGGTCAAATCAGGCAACAACCGCTACTTTATGGGAGCACTTAGCTGATGATTCGCCGGACGGACCAATATTATCGAGAACATTACAGCAACTTCTTCTCTCGTATGCCTTCAGGCTAAAATAAACACATGGAACGAAAGATCTTCTGGACCACGTTCAGTGTGTTGGGCCTGGTGGCTGATCTTGCTTTGCCATTTTGGTGGGCGCTCGGAGCAACGATTCCACTGGGGGTTCTCAGCTGGTGGGTGGCCTATCGCAGCGATTGGTTTTAGCGGAATCCAGACAAAGCCTGTAGGTGTCACAATAACGGTGACACGAAACTCGTGGCAAGAAGTCAACCGTCGATAAGCCGCGCTCTCGAAAAATGCTCATGGCGCGTGTGCCTTCCGCGACGGCAGATATAACCAGTCACCCATATTGTGGCGCTCCCCTGCGGCCGTCGAGGGAACGCAGATGGTAGTTACAAAAAAGAAGCCCTCCTGCCTAGAAGTCCGCGAGATTTCCACCATCGAAAAGCGAATCGTCGAGGCGGAGCAGGAGCTTCACGCCAAACGTGCTGCACTGGAAGATCTCGCGATCACCAGCCATACACTCCTGCTCCAAACCGCATGTGCCCAAATGGAAGAAGCGCAGAAAACCGTAGATAACCTTTATACTCGGTGGGCAGAACTGGAACAAAAGAAGGGCTGAGAGTCAGGCATATGGTGCGGGCAGTCCGCACTTCAGCCGGTGTCTGCGCATTTGAGCCTCGGCATGGGTTCTAAGGCGGAGGTCCGAGCAAGGCTTCGCAGTGCACAGCAGAACGAAACCCGCCTCACGGTCCTGGGGGAAGTAGCTCTCGGCATCACGCGCGTCGAACTCGCCGGGTTCCAGCAGTTGCGCTGCACATGTCAGGCAACGCCCCTGATGGCAAATGGCGGGTAGAGATATCCCGGCCGCTTGCGCCGCGTCCCAGATATGTTGATTTCTACCAGCGGTCACAACGCGCTCGCCGAACGGGGTGCTAAGCGTTACCTGAAAATACTCTGGTATCGTTCGACGCCGTTCATTGGCTGTGTTTCGCCGCAAGATCCGCCGCACGAAGCCAGATCCTACGGGTTGTAGAATCCACGGTTCTTGCTGTATGGAGCCTCACCCGGCTCGCCCCTGCGGAAATGGCCGGAGGGGATGGACTTGCCGTCGCGTTCATGCGCCAGAAGCTCGATGAACCAAGCCTCGTGTTCAATCTCCTCGTTCAGGATCCGAGAAGCCATGTCGTAGGTCCGCGGGTCCTTGCCGAAAGTCACGTCACACACCGCGCTCCAACTGCGGATCGCGCAGCGTTCGGATTCGAGAAGAAGCGTGAGAATATTGACGGCCGTGGGCGGGTCCGGCAGCTTCGCGGCGGGGCAGCCCGCCAGGTCATGAAACGCCTTAAGGTCGTTGGGCAAGTTGCCGCCCAGCTCATAGATGCGGGGCACGATTAATTCCCAATGCGCGCGGTCCTCGAGCCGCGCATCTTCGCAGATCTCTTTGTAATCCTCGTGACCCGCAAGGTTCATGCGCAGAATGGTGTAGTAATAATAGGTGCTTGCGAACTCGGCCGCCGCGTTGGCCACAAGCATCTTGATCAGTTTTTCAACGTCGACGCCTCGAGCGCGGATCACTTCGACGCCGACCCTGTGATTCACGTCACCGTGCTTCACGACCATCTTCTCAGGCATGGAGGGGCCTCCCAACTGGAATTTGTGATTCCAACTTCATCTTCGCGAACATACGCCATCCGCGTTTTCGTGTCAATCTCAGGTCAATAGGGAAGACTGTTTCCATCCGTTCATACGATGTCTTAACAGATCGGAAACCTTTGACTAAGTGTCTTCACTTGGCGTGTCAGGAAATTCGTCAACGGAAATCTTTGGCAAGGCGCGCAACTCCCGGCGAATCGTGTCGGCGGAGAACCCCGCGCGGAGCAGGCTGCGGTAGAGCGAAGCGGTGGACCGCTCATCGAGCGGGCCGCGCAACGATTTGAGCCGGCGTACCAGGCGCGCGCGCACGATTTCGCTTTCATCGGATTCGGCGGCGCGTTCCGCAAGGGCGGCTTCAATGTGACGGTCGGGCACTCCACGAGCGCGAAGATCTCGTGCGATGCGAAACGAGCCCTGCTTGCGTATTTCGGCGCGCAAGCGCACAAATTGCCGCGCATAGCGCGCGTCGTCGAGCAGCTTCTGCTGCTTGAGACGATCCAGAATACGCCCCACGGCAGTCTTGTCCCCGGCGCGACGTTCCAGATAGGTTCGCATCTCATAAACCGAATAGGCGCGGCGCGCCAGGCCGTTGATCGCGGCCGTGTAGAGGTCGGTCTCACTGGAAAGTTTGCGGGGAGAGGAGCGCATGGGCAAAGCATAGAGGGGCAGGAAACGGAAGTAAAGGAAAGTGACGAAGTACGGGAGGTTGAGGTTGAAGACCGTCAGTAACAACGTTGCAAGGACTTCAGGGGCTGAAGCCCTGATCGAGTGCAGGTCGAAATGTCGCGGCTAATGGTTCGCTTCAGCTCACCACAACAGCCGCGACCCACAATTCACAACACTGAGCAAATTCCTGCGGATAAGAACTATCGCTGGCCGAAGCGCTCGAACTCGGTCATGGTGCGTTCCATCTCTTCCCTTGCGGAATCGGAGGCGGAGCGGATCCCCTGAACACGCAGCTTGAAATCGTCGGGGTTGGAGGCGCGGATCAGGGCTTCTTCGTACGTAATGAGGTTGCGGGTGTAGAGGTCGAACAGAGATTGGTCAAACGTCTGCATGCCGTACTGGCTGGTGCCAGCGGCGATAGCGTCATGGATCAGGCGCGTCTTGTCGGGGTTGATAATGCAATCGCGGATGTACCCGGTGGCGATCATGACCTCGACCGCCGGGACGCGCCCCTTTTCGTCGGCGCGGCGCACCAGACGCTGGCTGATGACGGCCTTGAGCGTAGCGGCCATCTGCAAGCGAATCTGCTTCTGCTCGGGCGGCGGAAATACTGCGATGATACGTTGAATCGTTTCCGTGGCGTCGAGCGTGTGCAGGGTAGAGAAGACCAGGTGGCCGGTTTCCGCGGCAAGCAGGGCCGTGGCAATGGTCTCGAGGTCGCGCATTTCGCCGACGAGGATGACGTCGGGGTCCTGGCGAAGTCCGGCGCGCAGTGCGGTCGAGAAGTTTGCAGTGTCCACCTCGACTTCGCGCTGGTTGATGAAGCTCTTCTTGTCGCGGTGCAGGAACTCGATCGGGTCTTCAATCGTGATGACGTGGTCGGAGCGCGTCGTGTTGATGCGGTCAATCATCGCAGCGAGCGTCGTGGACTTGCCCGATCCGGTCGTGCCGGTCACCAATACCAAGCCGCGCTGCTCCTGGCAGATCGTCTCGACCACGCGCGGCAGGTCTAGCTCTTCAACCGTGCGGATCTTGGTCGGGATAACGCGAAGCACCATGCCGACGTTCCCGCGTTGCTGGAACACGTTGACGCGGAAGCGGCCCAGACCGGCGACGCCGTACGCCATGTCAAGCTCGGCGGTTTCCTTGAATTTCTGTTTCTGGCGGTTGGTCATCATGCTGAACGCCATGGAAAGCATCTCTTCCGGCGTGACGCGGGGAATATCGCTGAGCGGATTGAGTGTGCCGTCCACTCGCAGATATGGGTGATTGCCGACCTTCAGGTGCAGGTCCGACGCTTTGGTTTCAACCGCGCGGCGCAGCAGATCATCAATGCTCAGAGCCATGGTTTGCGAGTCTCCGCAAGGAGAAGCACTCATCTGAAGCTAGCACTCGTCAGGGGGGTGGGCAAGCGCGCAGGGAAGTCGTGACGCCGCCTAGTAACGGGCAGGCCATACTGAAGAAAATGTGACTTTTAGGATCGGGAGCGGGAGGCCCCGTTCAGCCAAGTTCCGCGAGCGCCGCTTCCAGCTCAGAGCGGGCGTGATCGTCGCCCGCGCGCCGGGCCGTGGCGATACCGGCGGTGAGGGTGGACCGAGCCTCGTCCGTGCGTTCGGCCCGGGCAAGGAACTGGCCGTACTGGAAGTAGGCGGCAATATATTCGGGATGCGCCTCGATCAGTGTCTTGAAATGCAGGTCGGCATCTTCCGAATCGCCCGCGTTGGCGCAATCCATCGCCAGACCGTAGCGGGCGAACGCGTCATTCGGCTTCGCAGCGACGAACTCTTCGAGCATTTCGCGGCGTGTTTTCTTCTGTGGTTGGGTCATGGCTAATAAGCGCGTATTATATTCATCCTGGGACCAAACACCAAATCGTCGCCGGAATCCGGAGCTGCGCATGAAACGATCCGTCAAGTTCTCGAAGGTTAACCGCAAGAATGCACTGCCCGGCCGATCGGTCCGCGCATCGCGCACCGAAATGATAGAAGTTGCGCTTCCCGAGGACGCAAACCCTCTCGGAAACATCCTCGGAGGGCGTGTCATGCACCTTATCGACATCGCCGGTGCGATCGCCACGCACCGGCACTGCCATCGCCAAGCGGTTACCGCGTCCGTGGATCATTTGGACTTCCTCAATCCGATCCGCGTGGGCGAACTCATCGTGCTCGAGTCCCAGGTGAACCGCGCGTTCACGACCTCAATCGAAGTGGGCGTGGAAGTCTTCTCGGAAAATTTCATCACGGGCGAGCGGAAGCACACAACCACGGCTTTTCTGACCTTCGTCGCCATCGACCAAAGCGGTAACCCGAGTCTAGTGCCTCCGCTGATTCCAAAGACACACGAAGAGCGGCGCCGTTATCGCGAGGCTGGCGAGCGCCGCAAGGCCAGGATCGCCGCGCGCGCCAAACGCACGAACTAACAAACGCTGCGCGCCGAGAGTGCGGGAACGACGCACGTTCAATGGAGTTGCGCAATCCAGGAGGGAGCCGTGGTGGGGTGTGAGCTGCCACCTGCGGGCTCTTCGGAGACGGCTAAGGCAGCAATCTCATTCATAGCCATATTGACAGGAGCCACCATTGCCACTTGGCCTTGCGAATCGGGACGGAAAATTGCCACGCTCAGCGGCTGTCCCTTTTTCGGCACAAACCAAAGCTGCAACGTGCGCGCCGCAGGCATCGGCGGCATCTGATCGGCGGTGATGGCCACACCCATGTGCGGATGCAGGTAGGCATGTATGACGGGCATCTTCGCGTCCCCTGGCATGAGCTTGAGAGGCATCGAATCCGGCGACATCATGAGGGCGGCGACTTGCCGGCCCAGTTCCAGCTGATCCTGAAGCGCCCGGTTTTGCAGCGCCGCGAGGTTCATTTGCCGGCGCAGTGTGGCCATTTGCGTGGTTTGAATCATCATCTTGCGAATCGAGTATCCCGTGACCAAGGAGAGTGCCGCCGCCGCAACCCAGGCCCACACGGGGAAGATCGGGCGCTTTGCCGGAGCCTTCTGGAATGGGGCCACACTTTGTGCTGGACTGCGGGGCGTGCTGTTGGGTCTCACGATTTTTCCTCGCAACACTGCTGGAGGCTGCGCATCGGGGGACGGTTGCGCAAGTTGAGCGGAGCCCCCCGGGACATATTACTCCCGGATTTCCAATTTGAACCCCACCAAACGAACCTTCGGGCGCGCGCCGTCATCTGTGTTTATGGGGGGGCTTGAATGGCGTGAGGACGCCCTGCGGGTACACACCAAATGGGTGAGAAACAAAACCAGTCATTTCAACTCTCCTTCGGAGCTTGTGGAGCCTGCTCGGATGGCAAATTCGTTGTGAGGAGAGCAGGAGAAGAGTACGATGCAAGGCCAGAGGTCTAAATCGGGAATTCCTATTAGATTCTTGGGTGAATACCTAACGGAGGAGATTGTCATCATGGAAAATCCAGCCGGACTCTGCTGCCCGCTCTGTGGCGTCAGGGCCTGTACCTTTGAGCCGAATACAAAGAAGTCACCTTCGTTTTGCCCCATGAAAGAGGAATCCGAGCAGTTGGCAGCCATCGAACAGACTTATCTGGAGGACGAGGACCTGCGAAAGCTGGCGTGCGAATCTGCGCGCACGGAGTCTGCCGGTTACTGCCGCAACACGCGCATCCAGGAGATCATGGACTTTGCCCACCGCATTGGGGCTACCAGACTGGGAATCGCTCATTGCGTGGGCCTCATGGAGGAAGCCAAAGTCGCGCGTGAGATTTTCCTCGCCAACGGCTTTGAAGTGGAGGCAATCTGCTGCAAAGTGGGTTCGATCGACAAGGAGAAGGTTGGGTTGAAGGACGAAGAGAAGGTGAGTCCGGGCTGCTTCGAGGCCTTATGCAACCCGGTTGCCCAAGCCACGCTGTTGGCCAGTGCCGGCACGCAACTGAATGTGGTGATCGGGCTGTGCGTGGGCCACGATAGTTTGTTTTTCATGCACTCACGTGCGCCCGCGACCGTGCTGGTTGCCAAGGACCGTGTCTTGGGGCACAACCCGGTTGCGGCCCTGCACACCAGCCACTCCTACTATCGACGATTGAAGGAAAAACAGACAAAGTGAGTCGCCGCCTCGCTCACTTGATTGTGGCCTAAGTCGGCATAGCCATCATCGTCTGCCTTCCTATATCAGTCACCACCTCCGGCTTGATAATACAAAGTCGTTCAGGCGTGCGCGACGGCCCCCACACCCGCAACCCCGATCGACGCCAGATAGATGCGGGCCGCATCGGCAGTTTGATTGGACTGTTCGACACAAGCTCCAATCGCAGGTCCAGACAGATAATTTCCTGTGAGAAACAATCCCGGCACGGAGGAAGTGGCTGCGGCGAGCGCCGAGACCGTTTCGGAGTGGCCCAGGTTGTACTGGGGCAAGGCGCGCGCGTGGCAATGGACCATGCGTGTCACAGGCTTCCCGGTGATGCCGAGGACCTGTTCAACTTCGCCGCATGCGGTCTCCGCGATCTCATCCTCGCTTAGTTCGCACAATTCGGGGTCCGTGGCGCCGCCGGCAAAGCTGGTGAAACATGCCATCTCCTCCGGTGCGCGTCCGGGGAAGAGCGACGAATTCCATACCGTGCCCAGTATGTGTAGTCCTTCGCTGCGCGGCACCAGGAATCCGAATCCATTGCCTGCATGCCGGACGTGGTCGCGGCGATAGCCTGCGGCCACCACGGCGACGGGCGCGTAGTCGATTCGCGCAAATGGCGCAGCGAATGTTTTCGAGACGCCTTTCAGAATTTCGGAAGCTGCATCCGCCGGCGCAGCCACGATGACAGCGCTGGCCGTAAGAGTCTCGTGGTGATCCTGGTAGGTGACATCCAGTTCAAACCACGACTTCCCGTTCGTCTTGCCGCGGCGTACCTCCGCTACAGTCGTTTCAGTTTGTAACGTATCGCCCAGGCGGGCGCCGAGTGCCCGCGGCAGGGTCTCCATTCCGTCGCGGAACGAACACAGCCCGGACCGGGGCGCACCCTTTGCGGGGCGCGATTTCATCGCTCCCCGCAATATGCTTCCGTACTTGGCCTCAAATTCATGGAGCTTTGGAAACGCAGCGCGCAAGCTCAACCTTTCCGGGTCGCCGGCATATATGCCCGAAACGAAAGGAGCGACAAGCCGGTCGAGCAGTTCATCGCCGAATTTTCGGCGTACAAACGAAGCGATGGATTCATCGGCAGCAGGTGGATGAGTGCGGCGGAAAATCTCGGTGAAAAGCCGCCACTTCGTGCGCGGGCCCAGCAACCGCGTTGTCAGCAAGGACGGTGGCGCAAGAGGCGCCGGGATCAACTTCCCGCCCAAGAGAATGTATCGCGGGGCGCGCGAGTCCGCGCGCAGCAGTTCATCGTTCAAGCCGAGCCCCTCGATAAGCTTGAGCAGCGGTTCGGTGGAGAGAAAGCTCTGCGGGCCGAGCTCGAAGCGAAACCCATCTATCTCTCTTGTTGAGATGACGCCACCGCATCGGCTCCCGGCGTCTAACAGCAGCACGGGAATCCCGGCTTGTTGCAGACGATAGGCGCACGCCAGGCCTGAAATTCCCCCGCCAATGACAACCGCAGGAAACGGAGTTAGCGCCGGAATGGACACGAGACCTCGATCCGTCTGTCAGAGCGTCTTTGAAAACAGCGGGCGGCTCTCGAGCTTCTGTTTTTCGAGATAAGGATCAAAGACCATCGCGATGTTGCGGATGAATATTCGCCCTAATAGGGAGGTGCGGATCAAATCGCCGTCGAGTTCGACCAGGCCGTCGGACACAAAGCCGCCTAGCCGTGCGATTTCGCCGGCGAATGTCTCGTCGAATACGATGCTGAATTCCCGTTCAATTTCACTCTTGTGCAGAACGCCATGGCACAGGATTCGACTGATGACGGCGCGGCGAAGCAGGTCGTCATCGCTCAAGCGGTAGCCGCGCATGGTGGCGATGCCGCGGCGCCCGACGCGTTCGCGGTACGGAGCGACCACGCGCTCATTCTGCGCGTAGCAATTGCCGACACCGCTGATTGCACTTACACCCATGCCGTAAAGGTCCGCGCCTGCCTTGGTCGTGTAGCCCTGGAAATTGCGGTGCAACGTGCGCTCGCGTTGCGCCACGGCAAGCTCGTCGTTTGGCCGCGCGAAATGGTCCATGCCGATGTAAAGATACCCGGCGTCATGGAAGTGCTCGAGTCCCGCGCGGAAAATGCGGAACTTCTCCATTCCCTCAGGCAGCCGTGTCGCCAGAGCGCCTTGCTGTTTGTGCAACCAGGGAACATGCGCGTAGCTGAACATGGCGACGCGGTCCGGGGCTAATGCGACCACCTGCTCGACCGTATGAGCAAAGCGCTCGGCGGTTTGCAGCGGCAGGCCGTAGATCAAATCCACATTGATGCTGTCGAAGCCAAGCTGGCGTGCCCCGGCGATCAGATCGCGCGTCATCTCAAGCGGCTGGATGCGGTGAACAGCTTGCTGCACCTCAGGATGGAAATCCTGGATGCCCATGCTCAGGCGGTTGAAGCCGAGGAGCCGGAGCGTCTCCAGGTGAGCGCGTGTCGTGACGCGTGGGTCGATCTCGATGCCGATTTCCGCGTCGGCTGCGAAGGTAAACCGCTCTGCCGTGTAGCGGAAGAGCTGCTCCATCTGTTCCGGAGTCAAGTACGTCGGCGTGCCGCCGCCCCAGTGGAACTGTACCACCGGCCTCTCTCGGGAAACGAATCGGCTGACGTGATCGATTTCCCGCTCGAGTGTCGCGATGTACGGCGGCGCAACGCTGTGATCCTTCGTGATCACTACGTTGCACGCGCAGAACAGGCATAGGCTCTCGCAGAAGGGAAGGTGCATGTAGAGCGAGACGGGCGTGCGCGCGGCATTCGCGGTTGCGTAGAACTGTTCCAGGTCGTCCGGCCCGAAATCATCTTGCCAAACAGGCGCGGTGGGGTAGCTGGTATAGCGCGGGCCCGGGCGATTGTATTTCTCGAGGAACGCTTCGGAGATTTCGAAGCGTTCCCGGTTCAACTGCAGATGGAGGCTCGATTCGGTCATGGCAGGGTCTTAGCGCGCCCCTTCCAGTCGCGCATCCGCCGCGACCGGAGCGCTTTGCCCGGCGCTGACAAATACGCGCGCGTTTTCCACCGGCGTCTGTTGCAGGATCCCGTGTCCGAGATTCAGGATGTGGCCGATGCCGCCCGTTTTCTCGACGGCCTCGCGGGCCGCGCGCCGCACGCCCTCTTCGGGACCGAGCAACACGCACGGGTCGACATTACCCTGCAGCGCCACGCGCGTCCCAAGCTGTTCCCGCAGAGCCGACAAATCGGCGCGCCAGTCCACGCTGAGCACGCTCGCACCCGATTCCGCCACGGCGGAAATCAGGTGATTCGACGCCTTCGTATAAAGGATCACCGGGGCATCGCCAGCGCCGATTTCGTCGATCAAACGCTGCGTGGCCGGCAACGCGAATTCGCGGTACTGGTCGAGCGTCAGTTCGCCAACCCACGTATCAAATAGTTGAACAGCAGCGGCGCCCGCAGCGATCTGCGCGCGCAGATATTCAGTCGTGGCGCTGGCGATGCGCCCCAGCAGCGCGCGGAAGAGATCCGGATCGGCGTAGAGCATCGTCTTAGCGGACGGGAATCCTTCTTTCCCGTGCCCTTCGATCATGTAACATGCCAGCGTCCACGGGGCTGCCGCGAATCCCAACACCGGCACGTTCGGTCCTAACTCCCGGCTGAGCCTGCGAATCGCTTCCATCAGGAAACCGGTTTCCTGCTCCGGGTCGAATACCGCAAGTTTGCGAATTTGCGCGGCGGTTCGAAGGGGCGATTCGATGACGGGGCCCTTATCGGTGAGTTCGAATGGCAGACCCATCGCACCGGCGGGAATCAGGATATCGGAGAATACGATGACTGCGTCCACGCCCAGGACGCGGTAGGGCTGTAGCGAAACTTCTACGGCTAGATCCGGCGTCTTGCAGACTTCCAGGAAATTGTGTTTCTTACGTATGGCGCGGTATTCGGGCAGATAACGCCCGGCCTGACGCATAATCCATACCGGCACGCGTTCGACGGGTTCACAACGGCAGGCGCGAAGGAATAGCGCCTTGCGGTTCAGGGTTTGAGTCGATAGGGTCATCGGCGGTCAGGCGACTCTTGCATCATAGCAAAAGTCCGCCTTGCCTGCATCGCCGCACAAATGCCGTGTCTTAGCTCCATAATTCTGTCACCCCTTTACAGCAACGTGAAAATGTCACCCCTATGGAGACGTACACGTTGAGTGCAAAGGAACTACAACGAGTGACCGTCATTTCC
>JAIQES010000018.1 GCA_020073705.1 Terriglobia bacterium | reverse complement strand
GCTTTCGTTTTTTTTCAACGCGCACAACGATCTGCTCGAGGAGATCGCAAAGTACCGGGCCGCGCGCCGCCTGTGGGCGCACCTGACGCGCGAGCGCTTCGGCGCGCGCGACCCGGGTTCCATGATGCTCCGGTTCCACGCGCAGACCGCGGGAAGCTCGCTCACCGCACAGCAACCGGAAAACAACATCGTTCGCGTGGCGATCCAGGCGCTGGCGGCGGTGCTGGGCGGCTGCCAGTCGCTCCACACCAACGGGCTCGACGAAGCGCTGGCGCTTCCCACCGAGGATGCCGCGCTGCTCGCGCTGCGCACACAGCAGATCCTCGCGCACGAAACCGGCGTCACCAACACAGTGGACCCGGCCGGCGGTTCTTACGTCATCGAGAAGTTGACGGACGAAATCGAATCGCGCGCAAAGGACTACATCGAAAAAATCGACGCGCTGGGCGGAATGCTTCGCGCGATCGAAACCGGGTACGTCCAGGGAGAGATCCAGAAGGCCGCGTATGAATGCCAGCGCGCCATTGAGCGCGGCGAGCAAATCGTTGTCGGCGTGAACCAATTCGTCGCGGAAAAAGAAGTGCCCATTCCTATCCTGCACATCGACCCGGAACTCGAACGTGCGCAGATCGAGCGCGTCCGGGTCCTGCGCGCCCGCCGCGATTCCGCGCAGGCCGCTGCGGCGGTTGACGCGGTTGAATCACGCGCCCGAAGCGGCGAAAATCTGATGCCGGCCATCGCGGCAGCCGTTGAAGTCTTTGCCACCGTCGGCGAAATTTCTGACGCGCTTCGGCGCGTTTTCGGCGAGTACACGGAATCGGTCGCTCTGTAATTTTCGTGCTCGAACACTTCCGGGCCCATGAAAATGAAGCTGATTCTTTCGTCTTCCTCGCCGCGCCGTGCGGAAGTGTTGCGCGATGCGGGGATCGCTTTCGAAGTCTGCGCGGCACAAGTCGAGGAGGCTCGCCATCCAAATGAGACCGTCGAGAGAATGGTCGCACGGCTGGCCGAAGCAAAGGCCCGCGCGGCAGCCGCGCAATTGCGCGGCAATGGGGAATCCGTCGTCATCCTAGGCGCCGATACAGCGGTCGAACTGGACGGCGAGATTTTCGGCAAGCCGCGCGACGCGGCGCATGCTTGCGAAATGCTGGCCGCGCTCAGCGGACGCACTCACCACGTCCTTACAGGAATCTTTGTGCTTCGCTTACCGGACGGTGCCAGTCAGTCTGCGGTGGAAAGCACGGCCGTGACGTTTGCTTCACTCAAACCAGGAGAAATTGAAGCGTACCTCGCGAGCGGCGAGCCATTCGATAAGGCCGGCGGTTACGCCATTCAAGGCCGTGCCGGACGCTACATTACTCGGATCGAGGGTTGCTATTTCAATGTGGTGGGATTGCCGCTCGCGCGGCTCCATGCACTGCTGCGCGAGCTAGGTTGGACGGACGATGGGCCGACCTGATAGAGAAGGGCGGCCGCATGGACCGCCCTCGTGAACAAACTCAATGTCCACTAAGCGCGAGGGATTACTTCTTTTCTCCAGTGGCCGGAGTGGAGGCAGGGGTAGAAGGCGGTGGCACCTGCGTGGTTTGCGGCGGAGCCTGCACATCACCTCCACCCCGCATGCCGTCCTTGAAACTGCGGATCCCTTCGCCCACTCCGCGCATGACTTCCGGGATCTTCTTGCCACCGAACAACAATACAACAACAGCCAGAACGATCAACCAATGAAATGGGCTGAATTCTCCCATAATGTACCTACCTTTTGAGTCGCCTCCCGCCCGTTTGGCGGGTACTGCCAAAGACTCTACACGTGAAGTATAGCACGTTCAACCTCCGATTGCCCTAGCCAGAAAATCGTTGCGATGACCGGAGAGCAGAACTGCGAGGAGTTGCAGAAACGCTTGTGTCAGTTTCGCGAGAGTGCGGAGCTGATTTCCTGGAGAATTGCCCGCGCAGCAGATTCGGGATCTGGGGCAGCGGTGATCGGCCGGCCAATCACCAGATAGTCCGCGCCGGCGCGGATCGCTTCCGCGGGAGTGGCAACACGCGCTTGGTCATCTCTCTTCTTCGGTCTTGGCGCACGGGCTGCGCCTCCACCAAGTTCAGGCCTGACGCCCGGAACGACGATCAGGAAATCTTTCCCGCAAGCGCGGCGAATCGAGCGCACCTCATGCGGAGACGCCACGACGCCGTCGAGGCCCGCCTGTTGCGCCAGGCGGGCCAACTTCACGACCCGCCTCGAAACAGGGCCTGAAATGCCAACACCGCGAAGCGCCTCATTGTCCATACTCGTAAGGATCGTTACTCCCAGCAGTTTGGGGCGCTGCGACTTCGGCAGTTTGGATTTGTCTCGAGCCTCGGCTGCGGCTCGCATCATTTCCAGCCCTCCGAGCGTGTGAACATTCAACAAGCGCACCCCTGGTAAAGAGGCAGCTGCTGAAACCGCGCCCGTTACGGTGTTCGGGATATCGTGGAATTTCAGGTCGAGGAAAATGTCGGGGCCCAACTCTCGTAGCTTGCCGACAGCCGAAGGCCCTTCAGCTGTAAATAAGTGTATATTAATCTTAAACATACAGACAAAGGCTGCCAGTAGTTGGGCCAAGTCAAATGCGGATTCGAGAGAAGGGAAATCGAGTGCGAGAATCAGCTTTTGCCGAGCGCGGTCCATCAAGGACGTTTCGGCACCTCGAGAAGCTCGATTCGCAGTTGCGATACACCCTGATCCTGAATGCCTAAGCGGCAGGCAACTAGATAAGACACATCCAGGTCACGGTCATCCACGAAGGGACCGCGGTCATTGATTCGCACGAGTTGGCCGACGTGCGTCTTGGTATTGTAAACGCGAATCAACGAACCGAACGGGAGAGTAGGGCTGGCAGCGGTAGCAGCATACATATCAAACTTCTCACCGCTGGCCGTCTTCCGGCCATGGAACTTGGAACCGTACCAGCTTGCCCGCCCGGACCAAACTCGAATTGGCTTAATAGGTTGGCTGGGGTGTGCAACCAGGGGAGCTTCCAAGCCTTGCGCTACCAGAAACATCAAAGGCAGCCAACGGAGGGCGGCCCAAATCATAAACAGTCGCCTACGCATGGTGTCCTCTCAATGCCAAAAACACAAAAAATGTTACCATGCTTGGTCCGATAATTCAAGTACAATCCGCTTCGAGAGTACCTATTAAGTTACTGATTTTAAGTATGTTAGCGCGACGGCAGGCCCTTTCTAGGTCGGCGATGATCTTTTCGCAGGCCGCCGGATCGGAGAAATTAGCCGTGCCGACTTGCACAGCAGCAGCCCCAACGATGAGATATTCCAATACATCCTCAGCCTTCTCTATTCCACCTAAACCCACAATGGGCAGTTTGACCGCTCGCCTCGCCTCATGCACCAGTCGGAGCGTGATGGGCCTGATCGCCGGTCCCGAAAGCCCTCCGGTAATACGCCCCAACCTCGATTTCCGTGTCCGCACGTCCACACTCATAGCTTGGTAAGTGTTGGCGACTGTGAGCGCATCTGCTCCGGAATCCTCGGCGGCCTGGGCGATGGCAGCGATGTCCGTCACATTCGGTGAAAGTTTGACCCAAAGCGGCCTGCGGGCAACGTGCCGGGCAGCAGCCACAACTTCGGACACCATCCGAGGATCACTCCCGAACTGAATTCCGCCGTGCGCCGTATTTGGGCAGGAAATATTTAGTTCGTAGGCCGCCAGTCCTCCGGCATCTTCGAGGACTTGAATCACCCCGGCGTATTCCTCGACGGTGTAGCCAAACACGTTCGCGATCACAGCAGTACGGTACGCGCGAAGTGCAGGCAATTTTTCGGCAACGAATGCGCGCACGCCAACATTCTGCAACCCCACAGCGTTGAGCATCCCGGACGGTGTTTCGCACAGGCGTGGCGCCGGAGCTCCCGCGATCGGTTCCAGTGAAAGTCCCTTGACGACGATTCCGCCGAGACGGTTCAGATTCAGCAGGTGGGCAAACTCGACGCCATATCCGAATGTGCCACTGGCGGCAAGAATAGGATTGGCGAGGCGCAACGCGCCGATATTCACGGACAGATCTACTGCGCCCGGCACAGTCACTCTGCGAATTTTAGCATGTTGGGTGAGCGCCACGCGCTCGATGCTGTGGAAAAATTGTAGCGATTTGCCGCCGGGCGAGCCATTCAGTCATTGGAAAAAAACGCCCTCCGAACTAGTCAAAGGGCCAAACACGAAAAGGGCGGCCCTATTCCGGCCGCCCTTAAATATCGAACGAATTCTTGACCTTGTCTTACGGAGCGCTGGGGCTAATCAATGCGCGCCAGATCCCGATGCCTGTCGCAGCGGAAACGCCAATAATCGCGATCAGGACGAAGCGGTTGCGCCCTGTGCGAAGCGGCGGCCCACCTTGTGGGTTCGGATCCGCGGTTTCGACTTCCATCCGGTAGGAGTTGCCGGCTTCGACTGTCTTGACTTCGTCGCCCATTGAAACTTCGATTGCCCCACGGTTGCTGGTCAAGACCAGTTCTTTGGCATTAACCCAACTCACCTGCGCGACCGTTTCTTGCCCACCCACAGGGCGAATTGTCGCGCCGTCGGCCAGCAGTTGGAAATCCTGCCCTTTCGCCGAAGAAACGACCAAGGTCCCATGCATCAGGCTGGCCGAGAAACCGTTCGAAAGACTATGGACCTCAGCAGCCGTGTTCGGGCGCAGGTATATTTGCGGTCCGCCCAAACGAGCACGCAGCGTCCCGTCTGCAACGGTTTCCAGACGATCACCTTCATAAATTGTTGCGCCGCCAGTCGTTATGTCCGCGCCCACCTGGGCGCGATCCGCCTGTAAAACCACGCCAAGCGGAGCTGAAGCTGGATTCGCCGGTGCTGCCATTACAGGCATTCCAACTAGCGCGACAGCGAGAACAATGGCCAAACCAGACTTAAGCAATGTGCGCACAAAATCCTCCGAGAGAGTTACTGTTGCAGGGTAGAAAGATGCTGCAAAGTTGTCAATATACATTTGAGGTTGTGCGCGTAACGTGCACCCCTTCGGGGCACTATAGATAATGGGATGAAAGTACTACCATTAACTAAACATCTCGGCTCCGAAACCCCACCGTTTGCGTAAACTCAGGGTGCAATTTCGGCGGAGCGTAGAGAAGCATCCCGCGCTGCCTTGAATTCCGCGCCAGCCCTCCATTCGGGCATGCGAGTGTCATTGGCAATGCGATATCCAACCAGGAAATAAAGCTGGCAATCCTCGACGGCGCCGCTCAAATCCCAGTTCGGTTTAATTGTGTCCGAAGGCTTGTGGTAACTCTCGGCGGTGTACTTGCGCCGGGTCTCCAGTCAACACCCAGCGAACTTGCCTATGAAATCCATTCCCTCGCCAGGATCGAATGCGGGAACGACCATCTTGGCAAATTCGAAATGGTCGGACCGATGGTAAAACCCTCTAGTATTGTGAGTCCAGCAAGCCTTGAAACTCCGTACACGCTTGCGCCCACGCTGTCTCCGTGCGAAAATTGCAATCCATCAAATAGAACGAAGCGCCGCACAATCACACCAAGGATGTGTTTCGCTTTGATCTCTTCGAGTGGACTGTACATTTGGTCTGATGTGGCGATATCGTCTAAGGGTTAGGACGGTGCCCTCTCAAGGCACAAATCCGGGTTCGATTCCCGGTATCGCTACCAAAGTTTAGAAACAATGGACTTCGGTCTCCGGTACTAGCGTCGGTACTAGCAAACGCTCTAGAAATAGCCCATACTGCCTAATCGTCTTCTCCGTGGTGGTTTGCGCGGGTCTACGGGGTGAGATGCTTTGATCACCTGAAGGTTTTTGCCCTGGTGTTCTTCTTTTTCCAATAACTTGCCCTTGCGCTCTTCTGCGTCTGCCACATCCTCAAAAGCGGGCGAAAGCGGACTAATCTTTCCATCTTCAGAAATTTCCGCTACACACCAATAAGGCTGACGAGAGGCCATTACCGCTTACCTTGAGCATCTTCTGATTTGAGTTGGGACCACAGATTATGTCGGGTGACAAAGTTGAAGAGCCGATCCGCCATAACAGAATGATAGAACCTCATCGCATCCAGATACTTTGCGAAATTCTCACGATCAACTTTCACACAAGTGATCATCTCATTCTGCCTGGCGGTGACTTCGTCCCATCCGAGTTTGGCGACATCCGTTTTGTTAGGAGTTCCACTATTCACAAAAGTAGTTTGGGCTTCATTATATTCGGTCTCCAAAGACGAGTCGCCCCATACAGCAACGTCCGCTTGACATTGTGCTGCGGTCGGAGCGTGTTCCTGCCCAGTCGCCCTTGGGACAATAAATAGAATCAGACAGAGGATCAATGTCTTTGGCTTCATCGGCACACCTCCGGTTGGTAACGATAACATGAAGATCAGGGCGTACCCACCACGTCGGTACTATAGGTTTTCCCGCTTATACCCGGTATAAGTAAAAGAGCCTCCCGACGGCGCTCAAGGGCGCTCGCGGGCTATGGCCTTACTGGAAACAAAAGAGAAAACAGCTTATTCCTTGGGATTCTAATGACTTAAATTGAATCCCGGTATCGCTACCAAAACTTAAAGACTCCCAATAAAACGCTCAACCTATCCTCCGGGTTACGGAAATCTATTTCGTAACCGCGGATTTCCTACGTGCTAACGACAATTTACAATCTCTACTTCTTCTTGACATGAATCGATTTTAGCGCTATAGCCCTTTCGCAAGAAGCATCAGCTTAGGAGGTTCCCGCCATGAATTCCAAGGTGTCTGATCGTAGAGCATTTTTGAAGGGGAGTGCAGCTCTGGCGGGCTTGGCCGTGGGAGCGATACCGTTCGCGAAGGGCGAAGCGCTCGCGAACGTTACCCCCGGCGAATCCACCGTCAAGCTGGGCGTTACCAAGCTGGGCGTTACCCCCGACGAACCCACCATCCAGGACTTGTTATACGGCGGGCGTTCTAGTTACGAGACCAGTGTACGCATAGCAACTTCAGGAGCACTTGCCGACTGGGGACTACGAACTCTGACTCCGCTTCAGGATTCGATAGGAATCATCACACCAGCCTCTCTCCATTTCACGGTTCACGACGAATTCAATCTCAACAACATTGATCCCCGGACGCACACTCTCACGATTCACGGCATGGTGGACCGTCCCCTGATCTTCACCATGGAGGAATTGAAGCGCCTCCCTTCTGTATCCCGAGTTCACTTCTTGGAGTGCACTGGAAACAGCGGCATGGGACATTATAGGAATATGTTGCAGGACCGGGCGAAAGGGAGGACCGACGTGACTGTAATCCAAACAGTTCATGGAAGAACCTCTACCAGTGAATGGACGGGGGTTCCCCTATCCCTGCTGCTCAAGGGAGTCGGTGTGCAAAAGGGGGCGAGCTGGATCGTTGCGGAGGGGGATGACAATGTCCATCATGCGAAGAGCATTCCGCTGGCAAAGGCTATGGACGACATGATAGTGGCGTACGGTCAAAATGGCGAGGCGCTGCGGCGCGAACAGGGTTATCCATTGAGGCTGGTCGTTCCCGGTTTCCAAGGGGTCTGCAACGTGAAGTTCGTGAAGAGCATTAAGGTGGTGGACAAACCTTACTATATGCAGCGGGAAATCAGCGCCTACACCAATTTGAAACCGGACGGCAAGGCGAGCTGGTACGAATCTCAAGTCGGACCGAAGTCCTTAATCACCTTCCCCTCGGACGCGCATAAGCTGCCGGGGCGCGGCTTTTATGAGATTTCCGGCATTGCTTGGGCCGGTAGAGGCGCGATCAGCCGAGTGGAAGTAAGCACCGACGACGGGCGGACCTGGAAGGACGCAAGCCTCCAGCAGCCTGTGTTTCGAAAGGCATGGACGCGATTTCGCCTGGGCTGGAATTGGGACGGAGCAGAGACTGTGATTATGTCTCGCTGCACGGATGAATACGGCGACATTCAACCGACGTATATGGAGCTAGCCAAAATGTGGGGCTTGGACGAAAAATCGTATGATGAAAGAATGCCCGCCATACCGGCCACTGAAATGGCGCAGTGGTTGACAACCGTCGGGGCGGTTCTCAATAACCAGATTCAGCCATGGAGAGTGAGCCAAGATGGGAGCGTCCAAGATGCGCTGTTCAGCACTTTATTGCATGACAAAATCTAATTTTCTACTGTCGGTGATGGCTCTGTTGGCGTGCGGCACAGCCATGGCGCAGCTCCCTACCTATAACGTGGGGAGGACGCCGACTGAAGCAGAATTGCGCGCCGTGGATGATCTTGTAGGTTCCGACGGAAAGGAACTCCCTCCCGGAAGCGGAACCGCCAAGGAAGGCGCGCCGATCTATGCCGCTCAGTGTGCTGTTTGTCATGGACAAAACGGAGAGGGCGTGAACCGGTACCCGCGTTTGGTGGGAGGCGTGGGTTCACTCAACACCCCTCACCCTATTAAAACCGTAGGGAGCAATATGCCGTATGCGACGACGATTTGGGACTTCATCAACCGCGCCATGCCGCCATTTCCCATGGAGAGGAATCTCAGCCCAGACAATGTCTACGCTCTGACCGCCTTTATCCTCTCCAAGAACGGCATCATTAAAGAGACCAATGTCATGAATAAGAATAGTCTGGTGGAGGTCCAGATGCCGAATCGTCATGGATTCTATCCTGACCCCCCACATTCAACGCTGGAAAAGGACGGTTTTTGGACACCCCGGTGGGAGCAAACAAAACCTGCGGCGAAATGAGAAGGCTTTCTCCGGCAAGCGATCCCACTCCGAGAGTGCAGCAAGGCCTGGCGACGTACGACATCCTGGGCGCAAAAAAACCCCACCGCGAAAATGATCGTCATGAACCACGCCGGCCATTCTATGATGCGGAAATTCCCCGAAGTGTTCAATCAGGACGTCATTAACATCATTAACTTCATCGACTATTGGGACCAGCATTCTGTGGCAGCGCAGAAGCTCTTGTCCCAAGCCTGAAGATAGGAAGATAGAAGGTAGTCGTTGGACGAGAACAGAGGAGGATTAGATGAACCAGTCGCGCCGTAGTTTTCTGAGATCAAGTGCAACGGCAGGAGCCTGGGCAGGTCTTTTCTCAGGCTTTGGCAGTGCGGCTCGCGCCGCCGATCCGGATCCCAAATCTCCTCAGCCCGAGCCTCAGGCTGGGAGCTCTCACAAATGGGGCATGGGAGTGGACCCAGGGCAGAACCTTCCCCCCGAGGCTACCAATGGGCCGTGGCGAAACCTGAAGGCGGTAAAAGAGAAGAAAGTGTTTGACATCCACTGCCATTGCTTCGAAACACCGACTCAAGGCCACAATTACAAAGAAGAAGGCCATATGCATGAGGTCGATCAATGGAAGGATTACACAGCAGATTTGATCGCGGCGATGGATCGGCATGGGATTGCCCAGGCCGCATTGAGTCCGGCGTTCGTGACCTACGAGACGGTTGTGGAGAAGAGCTTCAAGGCATACCCGGACCGATTCATCCGGGCGACTGGTTTGCCTACCGAGAGCACCAAGGCCAGATCATCGGGTGTACTCACTCAACCCGGCGCTGAAGCCGATATCAGCCCCACGGAAATGGCCGCGATCTTCAAAAAGCAGTTGACGCAGGACGGGTGCAAGATGATCGGTGAGATTTCGGGGGACGCGATCCTGCGGATGCTGATTCCCAAGTATGGGATCAAAGCGCTAAAGCCTGTTGTGGATGTGGCGCTCGAATATAATGTTCCAGTGCAGATCCACACGGGATGGACCGCCACGGGCACAGCAATTGGCGTCGGCCAGGGTTACACGACAGCGTGGCGATGGGCTGAGGCGATGGGCGAGCTCATGGCCAATTACCCGGATATGAAGGTCATACTCGGGCATACGGGGGGCCGGCTTGCCGCCGTGGACGGTTGGGAGGCTGTCCGGTTGCTGTTCTCTTTCGATAACGCGTACTGCGATACTGCAAAAAGCACGCCCGAGATTGTGAGCGAAGTGGTGAGGGGAATTGGGGCCGAGCGGGTGCTGTTCGGATCGGACTGGAACCGGCCGGAGATGAAAACGTACGGCCCTTATCACATGCGCAACGTCTACCAGCACTGGTACAACCTGAATACCATCGCCCAGGCGGATCTGACCGAGGAACAGAGAGAATGGATCCTGTACAAGAGTGCGCGGAAATTGCTCAAACTGGATGCGTCATAGATCAGGACGAAACCTTGGGCCGCTGTTAAAGATAGCTTCCGAATCGGTAGCTTCGTCACGGCATTCACATGTCCAGGATTTGCAAATTAGCGCTGATATCCCCGCGCCAGATCCACGCGATTCGCCGCGTGTTTCGGTGTGATTTTCTGCGGACGCAAGCCTACGAATGGTCGCGAAGCATCGCCTTTACTTGCGCCGACGCTGCGATGCGGCCTCGCTTCACATAGGCTTCATGATTCCGTTCGATCTGCAAAGGCCGGTAAACGTAGTTCGCCATGAGACCGAACGATTGCAATAAACCCTTTTCCGAGGGGTTCGCGAGCCAATTGATCTGGTCCACCGATGCGCCGTTGTTCAAGTGGAATGCCGCCACAGGGTCGGCCGTCCAGCGGTCTTCACGCTCCTCAACGAGATAGTGAGCGCACAGTCGCAAAAGGATTGGACGAACCCGCTCGGAAATGTTGGGGTCTTTGTGCCAGTCGGAACCTTCAGCGAGTTTCAGTACCGAGAGATCGTAGCCTCCTGCCATTTCCGTCTTCCGATCGACGGGTAAGCCGTTTAGCCATTTTCGGAAGCCGGGCACTGGCGATAGGGTTGCAAATAAATTCAATTTGAGATTTTCTGCCTGGAGCTCGGCGACGACTTGCTTGATCAGAAAGCTGCCAAACGAGATCCCTCGCAGCCCGCCCAAACAATTACTGATGGAATAGAAAATCGCTGTATCGGCCCGCAATGGATCGCCAGATTCACCATCCAAGGCCAGCAACGGTGGGAGCGAAGAAGCCAATCCTTGGGTCAGGGCGACTTCCACGAAGATCAAAGGCTCATCCGGAAGCGCGGGATGGAAGAACGCGAAGCACCGCCGGTCATTGGCCAGACGCCGCCGCAGATCATCCCAGCCGCGAATCTCGTGAACAGCCTCGTGCGCGATGAGCTTTTCCAAAACCACCGCCGGTGTGTGCCAATCTATCCGCTCCAGATGAAGGAAACCGCGGTTAAACCACGACGCCAGTAAGTGCCGCATATCCATATCCACCGGCCTGAGTTTAGGCCGAGTGGGCAGAAGACGCAGCAGGTCCTCGCGCATCTGCACCAGCACCGCCGTTCCGCCGGGGGCAAGATTAATGCGCCGGAACAGTTCCTGGCGCGGTGGCTCGACCGCGATGAACAACGAGGCGAGTGTTTGCGAATCCGGCTTCGAGCGGTACTTTTCGGCCGCGGCAAACACAGACTTGGGATCAGGGAGAAACGCGGGGTTCAAAAGCGCCAAAAAGAACGCCTCCTTCGCCGGACCAGGTAGTCCCTGATAGCGCTCGGAAATTTCCCGTGCTAAAGCGATTCCAGAAGCTTCACCGCGCTCGGAGAGTAATTCGCGGCATCGCGATTCCAACGACGCGTTGCCGGATGCTCTTCGCAGCAGGTCCAAGCCCCGATCGGCGATGGAGATCCAGACCTTTCGAAATAACGCACCCGTCGAAACCATCAGACCCCTTCCGTTCTTTTGAGAGGGCAAGCAAGATTCACCACGGCCAGACCCGGAATAAGCCAAGATTTCCTTTTACTCCGGAATTAATTTTTTGGCCTTTCGACAATAGTATACATCCCTTTACTTTCAACCGAGCCCTCCCAGCAAAATTGGTTCTCGCCTGAAAGCGAAGGCAGCCCTTGACATCAGGGCATTTCTTGCGTATTTTAGGTAAAGTTAGCTGGAAGATCATTAGCTCGATTATGCAAACGCGCTACTATTATTGGTTCGCTTTTACGTACCGCTTCCCATGGGTGGGAAGCGGCCAGGGGCGGATCGCGCGTGATTCGAGGTAGGGCGAAAAGCTAAATAGCGCGAAAAGATTCCCGATACTGGCCGCGAGTTCCCACAGGGTTCGCGGCTTTTTTTTCGCCCTTGTGGAAAGATTGCAAAAGGAGATTTAACAATGATCGTCAATATGTCGTCGACGGCGACTCAAGAGCAGATCGACCATGTCATGGAGCGTATCAAGGAATGCGGTTTTCTGCCCCATCTGATAAAAGGCGCGGAGCGTACCGTGATCGGCGTAGTGGGCAAAAACCGCGGGCGCCGGAACGAACTGGAAGCCCTGCGGGTGGCGCCAGGTGTAGAGGATCTTATTTCGATCTCACAACCCTTTACCTTGGTTAGCCTGCAGTTACAGACGCAGCGCACGATAGTAAACGTGAAGGACGTGCGGATCGGCGGGCCGGAATTGGTCGTGATGGCCGGGCCGTGTTCGGTCGAGTCGCGAGAACAATTGATGGAGACAGCGCGCGCGGTCAAAGCAGCGGGAGCCACGATTCTTCGAGGCGGCGCATACAAGCCGCGGACCTCGCCCTATGACTTCCAGGGCCTTGGCCTCGAGGGACTCAAGATCCTGAAAGAAGCGAGCGAAGAAACCGGGCTTCCCATCGTGACGGAAGTCATGGGCATCGAAGACCTCGATGCGGTGGTGGAATATGCGGACATGATGCAAGTTGGGGCTCGCAACATGCAGAACTACCCGCTTCTTCGCCGGCTGGCCACTGTCCCCCGGCCGGTTCTTCTCAAGCGCGGCCCTTCGGCCACGATTAAGGAATGGCTGCTGGCTGCCGAGTATTTGCTTTCAGGCGGCAATCCCAACGTGGTTTTGTGCGAGCGAGGGATCAAGACGTTTGACTCAGAATTGCGGAACACGCTGGATTTGGTGGGAGTTGCGCTGGCGAAGGAGCTTTGCCATTTGCCCATCGTTGTGGACCCATCACACGCAACCGGCCGGCGAAGCCTGGTTCCTGCCGCGTCGTGCGCAGCGGTCGCGATTGGCGCGGACGGCCTCATCATCGAGGTCCATCCGTGTCCGGAGCGAGCGTTGTCGGACGGCCCGCAGTCGCTCGATTTGCCGGGGTTCGCGGCGATGATGCAGACACTCCAGAGTGCTATGGCGGTGGCTGCGGCGGGACGGTAAACGTCACTTGCGGCTTCCCGACGCGCACTGCGTCTGGCCGCATGCTGGATGACATGGTAGAATTTCGTTCGCAACAATGCGCCCGTAGCTCAGCTGGATAGAGCGACTGGCTACGAACCAGTAGGTCGGGAGTTCGAATCTCTCCGGGCGCACCACTTTTTCTGATCACAATCTATATAGAGAAGAAATCCCACCTGTCGCCCGTGCGATAGAGGGGGCAATTGCAAACCCGGGACGGTAACTTCGTGTTGATCGAATAGGAGTGTTATCATCCGGCCGTGAAGCGAAAGGCTGGGCCACCCGCCCAAGGTCTTAGTTTACGGTATGAGCGAAGCTAAGAACGACTCCACAGCCGAAGTCCGCCTCGCAGAACTTATCTGGCGGACAATCAAGATCCGCCTTACGTTGTTCCTCCTAATGATAGCGGCGATCCTCCTAATTTGGACTACTCTTGAGACAGGCCGAAAGCAGTCCGTACTTTTTCAAAAGGAATTCGCCCAACAAGAAGTAAAACTTCTAAAGAAACTCGCCACAGGAGGGGATGCGTCACTCAAATCCATTCCAGATGCGGCGCTCAAACCCATGCAAGACTTGGAGCAGCAAGCGGCGATTTCTCCTGGGATTTTCATCGAAACCGAGAAGAGGATTGTAAGAATGGTGTTGCCGACGCTCGGAAACGATGAGCAATCGGCCAAAGCACACCAGGTCTTGCAAGAAAGGCAGCAGGCGCTGGACGATTACGACCGCCGCCAGCAAGACGCGTTTCAGATTGAAGTGAGTGTGCCTTATCTCAAGAGGAGTGTGACCGTAAACGCCTTGACCTTGTCTGATGCATGGCCTTTTTTCGTAATCGCCATGCTTCTCGTAATCATCACGTTGGGCTATCAGCAGAAAAACTACGAACTCATTTTATCTTTTGAGAGAACCAAGTGGGGAACTGAACGCGAAAAGGCTCGGTCGCTGGCTTTGGCGGAATTTTTTGGAGGAACTTTGGTCAAGCATAGGGATGACGGTGAAGATGTTTGGCAATACAAGAGGAGGCTGGCCTTCTACCCCGAGTCATTCATCATGGCATGCATGTATCTTATAGTTCTCTATCTGTCTATTCAGCTTCTTGCCACCTACAATCCCACGCTAGTGCACCGGACAGATTCGATATTTTTTAGCTATTACTCCGTCGTATGGATTGTTTTGGTTATCTCTGGTTTCCTCATTTGTGGCACTCGTGCCTATTACCGGCGAGAACTCATGGACGCAATGGGGGCTAAAGTCACAAGCGGTGGTTTTTCCTTTGTGGCTTCCACCGGCAAGAAAATCAACGAGTCCATTCGGGCGGCTTTGAATACACGACTTCCCCGATATGACGTTGCCAGCTTCGTGCTCGCCGGATCGGGCCTCATCCTCGTCTTTTTCCGCTGGACTCAGCCCCCCTTTTTACTTCGCGGCTTGGGATTTCTCTTGAATCAGAAACCGTTAAGCACAAATAGTGGAATTGTGTTCTTTCCGATAGACCCCTATGTTTTTCGTGAGATGAGAATTCAAGTAGCTTTCGGAGTATTGTTCTTGATCGTCTGTGTCTGTCATAGCTTGTTGGAAATGTCCAGACGACCACTATTCTCTAGAATCTCCAGTTTCATTAGGCCCATTCGTGTCTCGATGGGTTATGTTCTTCTCTATCTGGCGGGGAATTTTTTACTCTACTTGGGGATACTTCAGTACCAATCGGAGACCGACGTGAGCACTCCGATTCTTGACGTAATTTTTAGCCCCCGAGGGATGGAAACTCCGCGAGGGCTTCCGCTGCTGTTTTACAATCCGACTTGGCAATTCCTTGTATTCCTTTTTGCGTGCGTGGCCCTCGCGCTGGGGGGCAAAGCGCGACGGGCGCGGCCGGGGAAGACTTCCGCTAGTGGCCTCTGAACTTAACTCTCAACCCCACCACTAGAAGCTTAATCCGACAGGAAAATCCACGTGTGGCAAAAGTGACATAAACTGTCCAAGAAAAGTTCTAAAATCGTCCCCTTGGGCGCACCACTTTCCCTTTCGTTCTCCAGAAGTTACGCATTGCTTGATAACAACTCACTCTGGGTACAACTGGGTACAACTTCAGGTTTTCCTTCTCGAATCTGCGAAGGAAGGTGAAATCCGACGCCAACATTTCGTTCGCCAGAGTCGTCAAATGCGAGCCTTGATGCGGCAGCACCCGGCAGAGAGAGACGCTGGATGCGGACTGCCCGCTTATAGCATCTGGCGCGGCGTGTCAGCGATGTAGATTAAACAGTGGCCGGGGAAATTCACGCCACAAGTGTTTTCCAAGAGTCCGTCTGCCGTATCCGGGGTGTCACTGTCTCCCCCGAACGTTCCACCGAAGCCAATGTACAGGCCGCCGTAGGGAATCCCTTCAATAATTTCACCCGTGGGGAGGAGCGTAAGACAATCATCCGGAACATAATCGTGCTCGTAAATCGCTATCGCGTCGCGCACAGTTTCGCCTTCAATCTGCCAGACTACGCGGCTACACACAAATTGGGAACGCTCCAGGACCGTCGATTCCCACTCCGCAATTTGCGCTGGTGTTGCATGTGTCAGCGGAGGATCTGGCGAAACCGGTGTAAGCGAAATCGGTGTAAGCAAGCCCGTGCATCCTTCAGCGCAGACTAATGCCAACTCTACTGCTGTAAGGAACACGAGTATTCGCCATTTTCTGGCGGAATTTGGCGCATGAATCTTTTGCTTGCGAAGAGACCACACGGACGCGGTGTTTGCAAGCTAAGGACCAGCGAAAGAATGAATCGGTTACGTTGTGGATTGATGAACTATGTGAACAAAACAATTTCCCTAACTAACGTCTTATCAAGCTGCCAGGAGAAGCCACGGCTACCTCGAAGCTGTCGGGAAATCTGGTACATACCACGCTTGACACTAAGAACTTCTCCCCTTTCGGGACTCGTGTGTATTGCTGTTTGCCATTCCGGGAATCACATCCTCACCCGTCGTGCCGCTGGACCGGCTGTGGCCCGGCTTGCTGCACCAACGCTGCACGGTGCACAAGCTGCGTAACCTGATGGCGAAAGCGCCGAAGCACGTGCACGAAGCGGTGCGCGAGGGCTACCACCGTATCGTCTACGTCGAGACGCTGGATGCGGCGGGGAAAGCACGCGAAGCGTTTTTATGGAAGTGGAAGAAGCAGTGTCCGGTCGTGGCGGCGAGTCAGGAGAAATCGGGTGAGAACCTGCTGACGTTCTGCCGGTTTCCGGAAAGCCAGTGGGCGTCGCTGCGCACCACCAACGCGATCGAGCGAATGCAACTGGAGTTCCGCCGCCGAATGCAACCCAGGCCACGCTGCCCAACGAGGGGTCGTGCTACGAGTGTTTTTCGGACTGTGGGTCAGTGGCCAGATGAAGATGCGGAGAATCAAAGGCTATCGCGACGTCAGAGGCAAAGAAAAAGCTGCTGCTCAAAAAAAGTATTTCATGACTTCACACGGAAAATGCGCTATTCACTTTTCAACAGGATATGGGACACACCTACATCCGCTGGGAACAGAACATCCAGAGGTGCTTCTCTAGCCCCTCGACGATTTCGATCAGGATGTCTTCACTGATTTTGTCGGTGCTGTCGAGACGGCCAATGCTAGTCCGGCCGCGCGCGGCGGCTGTGGACAGCTGGTCGGTGACGCGGAGGAGCACTTCATTGTCTGCAATGGTCCCTTCGGGCAGTGATTCGAGCCCCGTGCGCTTGGCGATTACGTTGGCACGGCCATCGGCAGCGACGCCCAGCGCCCGCAGCCGCTCGGCAACATCGTCCGCCCACTTACGTGCGTCCTCGACCACCTCGTCGAGTTCGAGGTGCAGCGTGCGGAACTGCGGTCCTACAACGTTCCAGTGTGCCTGTTTGCCCTGCAAACTGAGATCAATTAAATCCACCAGAACCGTCTGAAGCTCGGTGGCGGTCTGTTGTGTCATGTCCTTCGCGAGAACTTTCGCTGGTGCTGCCATGATAAATTCCTCCTTCCAACGAGATCATGCGCTCTGTGGGCGCGGCTTGTACGTGACAAGGCGCACCCACGGTTGTGATTCTGCTCACAGCATGTTCGGAAAAAGCGGTTCAATTTCAACAAGAAGGTCAATAAACATGAGAATCCTCCTAGCCATCGACAATTCAAAGTTCTCCCAGGCAGCTGCAAACCAGCGCAGAAGATTTTGGAACTAGCGGAGGAACTCGCTGTGGATTTAATCGTTCTGGGTGTAAAGCCAACGCCGAGGCTCCCCGGCGCATCCCATTTGGCAATGGCCACAGCTTATAAGGTCGTTGCGGGGGCAATCTGCCCAATACTTGCCGCCCCGGGCCAACGGTAACAACACTTAAGGAAACCTTGAGAAATGGCCACTCAGCTAAAGGGCTTTGCATCTCGAAGCGATATGACACTGGCTCGGCCTAATCCCAGTCTTACCCCGCGGGAACTGCTCGTCGCCTGGGCGAAGATTCTGAGCGGAAAGCTACCAATGCTTTCCATCGAGATCACCCGCGAGTGCCCGCTGAGATGTCCCGGATGCTATGCCTACGGTGAAACACACCTGGGAGGCAAGACAACGCTTCGCCAATTGCACGATCTGCGCGGCGACGCACTGGTACAGGGTGTGCTGGGACTCGTGCGGAAACACAAACCGATCCACGTTTCCCTGGTGGGTGGCGAGCCGCTGATCCGACACCGCGAGTTGACCCGGATTCTTCCCGTTCTGAGTGAGATGAAGATATTCACGCTAGTCGCCACGAGCGCAGTCGTCCCCATCCCACCGGAGTGGATGAAAATCCCGCGCCTCAGAGTTGCTGTATCTGTGGACGGACTGCCGGAGCACCACGATATTCGACGGAAGCCCGCGACTTACGAGCGCATCCTCAAGAACATCGAAGGCCGCGAAGTCAACATTCACTGGGTCATTACCCGGCCGATGCTGGCGAGACCCGGCTACCTGGAAGAATATGTGTCTTTCTGGAGTGGACGGGCTGAGGTCAATCGCATCTGGGTGAGTGTTTATACTCCCCAAGTTGGGGAGCAGAGCCAGGACGTGTTGAGTCCTGATGACCGCATAGCTCTGGCCGCACAGCTGCCTCCTATGCATCAGAAATATCCGAAAATCCTCATTAATGAAGGCATTGCCCAGGCCTTCGTTCGTCCTCCAAACAATCCGGATGATTGTCTTTTCTCGAAGATGTCTGCCAACTACTCGGCTGATCTGCAAAGCCGTGTCGAGCCGTGCGTCTTTGGAGGCTCACCAGATTGTTCCCAGTGCGGCTGTGCTATCAGTAGCGCTTTGCATTGGATCCGAACGATAAAACTGGCAGGTCCGTTGAAGATCGATCACTGTATAGGGAATTCCATTGCTGTCGGCCTGTTGTTGGGCCGCCTCCGATTGCAATCGATTGGACTTTCGCGATGGCATTCCCACGCGGCGCAGCCGGCCAGCAAGGCCAACCTCGTTCAGATCCGCCCATAATAAGACTGCTGTGCACTTGTTTCTCAGGTGGTGTCAGCATAACTGCTTGCTCTAACGATCTCAGCGCCTTTCCCCCTGCTCGGCATATTTCCTCAGCTCACACTTGGTTCAGTCTTACGGTCCCGGGTCATCTCGAATTTTCCGGTGCTCTAGCCGAGGTCGTTCAAACTCAAGCTGGCCGTCTTGCGAGGCGGCAATCTGTGAGCGATGTCACTCGTCCAAGTGAGGTGTGTCACATACGGGCTGCCCTCCATAGGTGCAAATAGAGATGTAGTAGCGGTTGGCTCCGCCAGCCGAAGCACGCTCCACTATGATTAAACTACGAGATTCCCGTTGCCTGCTGTGCACCGCGTTGCTGACTGTCCTGACACTGGCCTGCCGCGGCGAGAAAGGCAAAACAGGGGCGATTCCCAACGGATTGGATTCGACCACCTCACAGGATATAGAACAACAACTACTTACGAATGAAGGCCGTGGTGAATTGCGTGCTCTTCTCAATGCCGCAGAATTGCCCGGCCTCCGTTGGCCCAGCTTCAAGAATTATCAAATCGAAGTAAAAGAGTTCTACAATGGATTTGATGACACCCTAGCTTGGATCCATAGCTCTAAGCCCACTCGCCAGGCCCGCACAATGATTCAACTGCTGAAAGAGGCAGATCTCAAGGGATTAGCGCCCGAGGACTACGACGGTCCGCAATGGAATGAGCATCTCGCTTGTTTCGACCAGCCGATCCCGCCATCAGAGTCCGAGCTTGTCCGATTCGACGTCGCTCTCACTGTGTCGGCCATGCGATATGCCTCAGATCTGCATATGGGACGAGTCAATCCACGCCTATTCCACTTCGGGCTAGATATTGACCACAAGAAGCTCGATCTCTCCGAATTCCTGCGAAACAATCTCGTCAACGTACAAGATGTCAGTGCCACGATGGATAAAGTCGAGCCACCATTCCCGGCGTACCGCCGCACGATCGCTGCACTGGATGCATATCTCGACCTGGCCCGCCGGGATGACGGCGCGCTGCTGCCTGACTTGAAAAAGACCGTCAAGCCTGGCGATCATTACCCGGGTGTGCCGCGATTGATACGACTCTTGGAACTCGTAGGAGATCTCCCGAGAGGAAGCGGCAGAACTTTCGAAACGAATACTTACGACGGCATTCTGGTCGATGCAGTCAAACATTTTCAGCAGCGCCATGGCCTGGCACCGGACGGCCGAATTGACTCGCAAACATTGAAGGAGCTCAACACCCCCCTCTCTCGCCGGGTCACGCAACTCCGGCTCACACTGGAACGCTGGCGGTGGCTATCCCATGGGTTTGAGCGGCCGCCGATTGTCGTCAACATCCCCGAATTCCGTCTTTATGCCGTCAATAATGAGAACGAAGTGGCTCTCTCCATGAAGGTAGTGGTCGGCAGGGCTTACCGGCGCAAGACTCCGGTCTTTGCCAGCCAGATCAAGTCTGTGATTTTCAGGCCTTATTGGAACGTGCCGCTTGGGATTCAACAGAAAGAGCTGTTACCTCATATCCAGAAAGATCCATCGTACCTTTCAGAAAACTCGTACGAAGTCGTGGACAGTAGCCACAAGATCATCACCGAAGGCGCGGTTAACGACGAAATGATGGAGGGACTTCGCTCTGGAACGCTGGCCATCCGGCAACGTCCAGGACCCGAGAATGCCCTCGGATTAGTGAAGTTTGAATTCCCAAATCAATTCGATATTTATATGCACGGTACGCCCGCCACGAAACTGTTTTCCAGATCTCGGCGTGATTTCAGTCACGGATGTATCCGCGTGGAAGATCCGGTGTCGCTCGCAGCATGGGTCCTGCGAGATGAACCGGAATGGACCGTAGAAAAAATCCGCACTGCCATGAATGGCGATGAGACAGTCCGGACAAAACTCGAAAAGCCCATACCCGTGCTGATTCTCTACGGCACTGCAATTGTGACGGAAAATGGTGAGGCGCGGTTCTTCGACGACATTTATGGGTACGATGCAGCGCTAGAACGAGCGTTAGCCAAAAACTATTCGGAACCCTAGCCAGGGAGCCTGAGAACGTGAACTCAACGATCTCCAGTTACCAGCGGCGAACTCGGCCGACATCCACATGAACAAACCCAGACTTCGGGTAAAAACCGACTCCGCCGCGGTGAAGTGCAAGGGCGGCATCGCGTAATTCCGCCGTGGAAATTCCGGGTATGCGGATATCGATGGCCTCGCCTTCCATGTGCAAGCTGTGTGAGGCGACGCCGGAGGTCGTGCGGCGCAGAAAGCCGTTACTCCACGGTGTGCGAAATCCACAAATAATGTCGATTTCTGTCCCTGCATGGCCGAGCGACGCAGTCAAATCATGAAGAAGGTCGAAAAGGCGCGCGTCAAATTGATGTACATCGCCGGTGCGGGAATCGCGCAGGAATTGGTCAAGACGATTGATCGCATCGGGAAAATAGACATCGCCCCTCCGGTAAACAATGTCGATCCGCTCGCCGGTGTGCGTGTGGAAGAGTCGCAATTCGTATTCCCGCGCTGGAGCTTCCGCGGCCTTCGTAATCTGGACCAGCGAGGAAAGGATTGCGAACATCGAGACGAGTATAAGAAACATGCGTAATGCAAGTCTTCTTACAGTCAAGGGTTACCACCAAGTTCTCTACAATACTATCGGGACATCTGGCGTTCTTCGCAACTGTGTTGTAGCGCACATCATTTCGTGACGCCGGTCACTGGCAAGAGCAAACAAAGCGCTCATACATAGTACATGAAACGAGCGGACAACTGGTGCGAAAAGAGCGCCCGGAATCCGCTGGAGGTAACAAATTCGGGAAAGATGGAGGTAAAGAAAATGAAGCTATTCAAAGTGGTGGGCATGATTTGCTGTTTTGTGTTCGTGGCCCTGGCAATTACGGTCAAGGCCGATACAATATATAACAAGAAAACTATACTGACCTTCAATACGCCCTTCGAAGTGCCGGGCGTGAATCCCCAGGTCCTGCCGGCTGGCACCTATATGTTCAAGCTTCTAGACAGCGATGCTAATCGGCATATCGTCCAAATCTTCAACGCGGACGGAACACATCTCTATACAACCATCCTCGCACTTCCCAATATGCGTTTGACACCGACTGACAAGACGGTATTGACATTCGCGGAACGAGGCGAGAACCAACCGCAAGCGATTAGGGCCTGGTTTTATCCGGGAGACAATTTCGGCCAGGAATTCGTTTACCCAAAGAGAAGGGCTATCGAACTGGCAAAGATCGAAAACGAACCCGTCCTTGCTGTCAAAACAACAGAACCGGAGACTGTTGAAACTTTGAAAAGCGAGCTGATTGAGGCGGTCAAACCAACTGGCGAAGAAGTTCCAGTCGCTACAGTAGTTGAAGCCCCGCCGGTCGCAGTCACGGCGCAGGCCTTACCCCATACGGCCAGTTCATTGCCGCTGTTTGCGTTGATCGGCCTGCTGTCACTGTGCGCAGGCTTTACGCTCCTGATCATTACGAAGCGATCTGCCTGAATCAGGAGCATGTACGTATTGCGGAGAGGGCAGGTGAGTTTGACCTGCCCTCATGGGCGGTAGGGATCCGAGATCCGGGACTACGGCTCAGATTCCACAAAATGCCGGGAGATTCAAGGCGCAATCGAAATTGAAAAAGCTCATGCAACGACGTGCGGGTCAAGAACTCTGTCTGTTCTCGTTCATCTTTCTGATCATTTTACCCTGCGTTGCCTTGTCTCAGGGCGTCCCACAGCCTAACCAAGTTGGCCCGTACGCGATTCGAACAAATGTGGACTTGGTTGTCTTGCGGGCAACTGTGAGGGACCATAAAGGCGCTCCGGTCTCAGGACTCAGCAAGGAAAACTTCCAAGTCTACGAAGATAAGGTCCTTCAACAAATTGAATCTTTTAGCCACGAAGATATCCCCGTCACAGTTGGCTTGGTGATTGACAACAGCGGAAGCATGGGTCCGAAGCGCTCCAATGTGATTGCCGCCGCCCTGGCTTTTGCGCGCTCCAGCAATCCAGAGGATCAGATGTTCGTGGTCAATTTCAACGAGCATGTTTCGCTGAGCCTGCCACAGAACACGCCTTTCACGAGCAATGCGGCTCAATTGGAAACAGCACTATCCAGAAATGTCGTAACCGGCATGACGGCTCTCTACGATGCGATTCTTGTTGGCCTCGAACACCTGCAGAAGGGCAAATGGGACAAGAAAGTGTTGATCGTGATTAGCGATGGTGGCGACAACGCCAGCAAGCACAACCTGGCCCAGGTCATGTCGATGGTGAATCAGTTGAACGTGGCCATTTACACAATGGGGATATTCGACGAGAACGACGAGGATCGGAACCCGCATGTGCTCAAGCAACTGTCAGCAGCTTCCGGCGGAGAGGCATATTTTCCCCAGACTCTGAAGGACATTCTCCCGATTTGTGAACAAATTGCTCATGACATTCGCAGCCAATACACCATCACCTACGTACCGACGAACAAGAAGCAAGACGGGGCCTACCGGGCAATCAACGTGAAGGCGCGCGAGACGCCGGGAGGGAGGCGATTGTCTGTTATCACCCGCGCCGGTTATTCCGCACCTTTGAATCTTCACTCGTCTGACAGCGGTCAGGACAACCGGCCATGAAGCTCCGAATTGCATGGCAGATGTCTCATTCGACGCGTAGCAGTCGATTCCTGCGATGGAGCCGAAATGTTTTCTTCGTCATCGGCATTCTTGCGCTTGGCTACTGCGGATACGCGGTGCTCGACGCAAAAATTTATCAGGGCTATCAGACTCAGCGGTTTCAACGGGCGGCGAAGGAAGCGAAGTCCTCATCGCATATGGGTGCAAATGTCATTCCACCGGCTACTGTTCCATCGCCGGTGCAGGTGACGAGTCCGGGCGCTGCAAGCTTTGGTATAACAGGCCGGGCAGGTTCTCCGCTTGGCCAAATCGAGATACCAAAAATCGGTCTTGCTGTAATGATTCTTGAAGGCACGGACAATCGCACCTTGCGGCGCGCGGTCGGGCATATTCCAGAAACCGCGCTGCCTGGGGAACCGGGTAATATCGCAATCGCAGGTCACCGCGACACGTTCTTCAGACATTTGCGGGATCTCGAAAAGAATGATGAGATCACGCTAACTACCCTAGACAATACTTATCGCTACCTTGTCGATTTTTCTGAGGTGGTTGGGCCCAACGACACCGAAGTGTTGAATGCTTCTGATATCGCAATCTTAACGCTGGTGACCTGCTATCCCCCTTCCTATATAGGTCCTGCGCCAAAGCGGCTGATCGTCCGTGCGCACATGATTCCTGAACCGGTGGACTAGCTGAACTGACATTCCTCTCGGTTAAAGAAACCCGCTAGCGAGACCAGGGGCTCTCCGATGCCTGCGTCACAGTCATCGGATGCTTTCTTCAAACGTTTTGGGACCATGCGTCAGCGATTGATTGCATTACTGACAATTTCCACTGAACACGGAGCATGCCATCCCTGGTGTCCTCTTAGCGCGAGCGAACGAATCACGCACCTGTTTTGATCCCCTCCATGCAGGCTCCCGTGTGGCAATCGCAAACGCGAAAAACAGACCGTCCCTGATCAGGCAAACCCCGCTAATCAAAAGATTCGCGCGGCGGCGCACTCTCCTTTTTCTCTTCTGGCTTTTCAGTAAGCGTTGCCTCGGCCAACAGTAGAACGCTGGCAACAGAGACCGCATTCTCAAGCGCAATACGCACCACCTTTGTCGGATCAATAATCCCAGCCTCCACCAGATCCACGTACTCGCAACGGGCGGCATCGAAACCGAAGTTTCCTTTGCCTGACCGCATACGGTCGACAACAACTCCTCCGTCCACGGTTGAGTTCTCAGCAATCTGGCGCGTGGGGGCCTCGAGTGCGCGCCGTAAAATCAGCATGCCGGTGCGCTCATCTCCTGAGCAGTTCGCCTCCTCCACATTAATCGCATCAATCAGCCGCAAGAGGGAGAGACCGCCACCCGGCACAATTCCTTCTGCGAGAGCCGCTTTCGTTGCGTTGATGGCATCTTCGATCGCTTCTTTGCGATTTTTCATTTCCGTTTCGGAAGGGGCTCCCACGCGGATGACGGCCACTCCTCCCGACAGCTTTGCCAACCGTTCCTCAAGTTTCTCCTTATCGTAGTCGGAAGTCGTCTTCTCGATCTGCTTTCGAAGTTCGGCGCAGCGGCCCTGGATGGCGGCTTTTGAGCCACTGCCTTCGATGATCGTGGTTTTATCTTTGTCGATCAGCACACGCTTCGCCTTCCCCAGTTCGCTAAGGGTGAGATTTTCGATCTTCAGTCCAAGTTCTTCGGCGATCACTTGACCACCCGTGAGGATGGCGATGTCCTGCAGCATGTCCTTCCGCCGGTCGCCGAACCCGGGCGCCTTCACCGCGACGGAAAGCAACGTCCCGCGGACTTTGTTCACAACCAGCGTCGCTAGCGCCTCCCCCTCCACATCCTCGGCAATGATCAACAAAGGGCGTCCGGCTTTCGCGACTTGCTCCAGGAGTGGGAGCATATCTTTCATATTCGCAAGCCTCTTTTCGTGGAGCAGGATTGAGGGATCGTCGAGCACCACCTCCATCTTTTCCGGATCCGTTATGAAGTATGGTGAGATGAATCCCCGGTCGAATTGCATCCCTTCGACAACCTCGAGGGTTGATTCGGTGGTCTTGGCTTCCTCGACCGTGATAACGCCCTCGGGTCCAACCTTCTCATACGCATCAGCCACCAAGTCGCCGATCGTCGTATCGTTGTGGGCTGAGATGGCAGCAATTTGGGCCTTCTCCAGGCGGCTCGCGACCGGCCGGGAAAGGCCCTTCAAGGTTTTTACGGCAACGCGGAGGCCGCGATCCAGACCCCGCTTGAGATCCACGGCACTGGCGCCGGCCGCGACATTGTGCAAGCCCTCGGCAAATACTGCATGCGCAAGGATCGCCGATGTGCTCGTCCCATCGCCGACGGCATCGCCGGTGCGCTCCGCGGCCTCCCGGATCATCTGTGCTCCGAGGTTTGCTTCTGGGTCCTCCAGCTCGATCTCCTTGGCGATGGTGATCCCGTCGTTACAGACAATCGGCCTTCCCCACTTTTTCTGGATGAGCACGCATTTGGATTTTGGCCCGAGTGTGATGCGCACAGCGTCGGCTAGCGCAGCAGCACCAGTCAGTATCTTTTCGCGCGCCGCAGAGCGAAACAGCAAACGTTTAGAAGGCATGACAAATCTCCTTATCTAAGTTGAAGCGCAGTTGTGACATCCGGTGGTGGCGGCTACTGCCGTTCTCGTGAGCAAAGAGAACAATGCCCTGCGTTCTGGAAGACGGAAAATCCCTCGCAGCGTCACGTTCCCGAACTCGTTGGAGTCAGTGAGTTCGACGCCATTTCGTTCCTTCATTTGGCCGGCAATCATGGACGAACTTTTTCGTCCATTGCCCCAACGCATTCATGCAACACTCGTTGTAGGTTGTCGCGTAATCCGACAAAGCAGGTCCGTCACTTCCTCATCTGATACCTGCGAAAAATTTTCGTAGAACTCGCCGATCGCGTAGAAGGATGCCGGCATTTGTACGCAAATGAGTTCGTCAACCTCGCGTCTGAGGCGCTTGCACGTGGAAACGGGAGCCACAGGCGTTGCGACCACAAGTCGAGCTGGCTTCATCTGGCGCAATGCAGTGATCGCCACCTGCATGCTGGATCCCGTGGCGATGCCATCGTCCACAAGGATAACTGTCTGGCCTTGGACTGCGAGCGGGGGGCGTCCGCCTCGGTAGGCTACTTCGCGGCGTTCCAGCTCTTGCCTCTCTTTCGCCGTGATCAGTTCGATCTCCAGGTCGGAGATTCCCACTGCTTCGACAATTTCGCTGTCGAGAAAGCGAATTCCGCCGCTCGCAATCGCCCCGAATGCGAGTTCTTCCCTTCCTGGAACTCCAAGTTTGCGCACAACGAACACATCCAAAGGAGCCCGCAGTTCTGTGGCCACCTGGAATGCGACTGGTACACCCCCGCGCGGGATGCCTAAAACCAGCACATGCACCGTCTTTTCGTACGCTTTGAGTTTCTTGGCCAATTCGCGGCCGGCTTCCTCACGATCCAGAAAAATCATCGCCAACTCCTTTCTTGTTTATTTTGGGTCGGAAAGGCTGAGCGGACAGTGATATTCATCACTTTCTTGTGTGACGTGGGCCACGCTGACGAAATTGGCTGTTTGTTATCATTCGCCGTAGCGTTCAAGCAGCAATCATTCTCCCACTCACAATCTTGCCTCCTGGTTCCTCCCGCGGCCATGATCAAGCGACGCGCGAGTGGAGCGGACTTTCGGCAACTCAATTTCGAGCATGCGCTGGCTGAATCTCGCTGTCACTCTGGACGGGTCAATCTCAACAGATAGGTTAAGGATATCAACGATCCCGTGGCCCTGTAGGTCGGAATGATCTTCTTGCTGTCTCAGGCGCGCCGCACACTTTCGCGGTCTTCCAAAAATAATGAGGCGGCGCGGCGCGGCGCAGATTTCAATGGCGCCTTCTTTGAAGCGGGTTGCGCTAGTGGTCACCAAAATCCTGTCGCTCGCCATCATCAATCCAGCGCAAAGCGGACTCACAACCTCGGCTTCCGCGCGCTTCCAGTTTTCAACTACATGTCCGGGTGCAAAACCACCGTCTTGACTGATCTGAAACGCTCGCCAAGCAACGGCGCTGGCAATCCTTCCGGTGCACCCGGCAGGACTCATCGGTATGACCTTCACAGTTCTGCCGTTCCAGGACGGATTCGACCGCGTTGGTTCTTGCATATCTTCAACCCCACATTCTCGAGGATCGGCATATTTTGTACACGGGCCGGTACTTTCCCCGGTATGACGCAGATCACAGTGGATTGTGACCTGGCGCATAGCTCTGGAAGACTCAAATAAGGCAACAATAGGCGACGCTAGGAGGTCGGGGAGAATGAATCGTTCGAGCGAATACGAATGGTAATGGCAATCTCCCGGTCTTGCGCGGTGGAGGCATGAGGTGAAGGATGGAGAGACATTCATTCAGGCCGCTTTCAAGAACATACTGTTTGCAACTGATTTTTCTTCCACGACAAAGTTGGCATTGCCTTATGCCGTGGAGATTGCTCGTCGATCGGCTGCCACGGTGCACGTTGTACATGTAGTTCAACCAGATATCTATCCCCTCGTGCCGCCATCCAGGTGGCCGAAAATGGCTCAAGAGGAAGAAGAATTCCGCCAGGAAAGCAAACGCCAAATCGAAGAGGAGTTGCAGGGTTTGCCCCACGAATTTCTCTTTCCGGGAGGCAACGTTTGGCAGAACCTCGCACGCGTTATAGAAGACAAGAACATCGACCTGGTTGTTCTCGGCACTCACGGACGGACCGGAGTGGAAAAGGTCTTGGTGGGTTCTGTTGCAGAGGAAATCTTCCGGCAGGCAGCATGTCCTGTTCTGACTGTGGGCCCGGCCGTTTCTTCAAGAGTAAGCCACGCTGCCACAGCAGAGCTGAATTGCATTCTTTACGCGACGGATTTCAGTCCGGAATCTCTGACGGCTGCTCCCTACGCGATCTCTTTGGCAAAGGAACATCACGCCGAGCTCATCTTGATGCACTCGATTCAGAATGCGGAGCCAGGACAAGTAAACTCCGCATTCCAGACTCTTCGGGATGTGGTTCCCCTTGGTGCGGGGCCCGGATCGCATCCAAGATGCATTGTAGAGCGGGGCGCGCCCGCAGATACAATCCTAGGCATCGCGACAAGGCACAACGTTGATATGATCGTTCTCGGTGTGCGCAGTACCGGACGACACCTCACCGCAGCAACACGGGTTGGCCGCTCAATCGCTTACAAAGTTGTCACCCAGGCAGCATGCCCGGTCCTGACCGTGCGTGGTTAGCAGCCGCTGTTGGAGGCCAAGAGAGTCTGGAAAAAGCAAGGGGTGAGCATAAACGAACCTGTATGCCCACCCCGCCGCTTCTGTTAACTTACGCTGCCTTAGGTTCGACACGGACCGTCTTGGCATGAGCTGCCTTGGGCAGTTCAATGCTCAGGATGCCGTCTTTCAAGATCGCGGTCACCTTCGAGCTGTCAACTTCTGCCGGCAGGTCGATGGACCGTAGAACCTCCTTCGCACAGCGTTCGGAATAGATCGTCTTACCCTTCTTGCCCTCTTCCTTGGCTTCGTGTTTGCCGGTGATTGTCAACCGGCGCGGTTCGACGTTGATCTCGACTTCCTTGGTGCTGAATCCGGGCACCTCCGCCCGAACTGTTAGGTTGTCATCGGATTCTGCCATTTCCAGGTGCACTGGGTGTAGCATTTCGGATTCGGCAATGAGCCAATCCCCCAATTCATTTCCGAACCACCTGCCATTCGCGTCAAAAATATCGAAAGCTCGGCGAGCGATCGAGTCATAGACTTGCTGAAACCGATCCAAGACATTCTCCGTCTGTATCTGTGTGACGGGCACCGATGTCTTGACCGGTTGCATTGCTGTCGCGGCTTGCGGGGTCATTTGTGTTCTCCTTAATCTCATTGTCTCTTGCTGCCGGTGCCGGCCCGGGGCTGGGGATACAATTCGATTCGACCTTAAAAATCGCCGGCGGCCCCGGGCTGACGCATCGTTGGCAGTTTCTTTCTATTCGATCCCGCAGCGCGGCGCTGTGCGCGAGATCACAGTTGAATGTAACCTACGTCACTCTTGTAACGTCTGTGATATAGTGGGATGCATTAGTCTCGCTCGTGTTTGCGAGTTCCTCATACTTGTTGGCTATCCGGGCCCCCGGTATCGTCCTGTGAATTTCGAGTCGGCAGACAGCGCCGGGCTTCACTGCACCTGTCAGTAGGTGAACATGAACGGGGCATCGCCACAAAAGTTGAAGCCTTCTCAATCTCAGGCGTTGTTCGAGAAACTGTTCGAATTCTCGCCCGATGCCCTCGTTGTGACCAATCAGGACGGACGAATCACAAATACGAATATGCAACTTGAACGGGCGTTCGGTTACACCCGCGAAGAACTTCTAGGCCAGCCGGTTGAGATCCTGATTCCCGAGCGATTCCATAACGTTCACCAGCACTGTCGCGCGCATTGCCACGAACCCTGTAGCGCTGGACTGGAACTCTATGGCAGACGCAAAGATGGTAGTGAGTTCCCCGTCGATATCATGATTGGTCCGGTTGAGACAACAGAAGGCCGAGTCGTTTTGAGCGTTATCCGAGACCTTACGGAAAAAAGGCAGGCCGAGGAAGCCTTACAGCAAAAAGAAGATGAGAACCGCTATCTCGAAGAGGAGATCAATACTGAGTCCGGTTTCGAGGACATCATCGGGGAGAGCCTGGGATTGAGGAGGGTTCTGAAGAATGCCAAAACCGTAGCGGAGACGGACGTGACGGTCATGATCCTGGGAGAGACGGGCACAGGAAAGGACCTCGTTGCCCGAGCGATCCATCGGTTGAGTTCACGGCGGGAACGAACGCTTGTCAAGATGAATTGTGCGGCCATCCCTGCCGGACTGCTCGAAAGCGAGTTGTTTGGGCATGAGAAAGGCGCCTTCACCGGAGCAATCGCCCGGAGGATTGGCCGCCTGGAGATGGCGCACGAGGGAACATTGTTCCTGGATGAAATCGGAGATCTCCCGTTAGAGCTCCAACCCAAGATTCTGCGTGCCTTGCAGTGGAAGGAATTTGAAAGGGTTGGCAGCACACAGACGATTCCAGTCAATGTGCGGTTGGTGACAGCCACGAATCGCGATCTCGCCAAAATGGTGGCAGATCGGGAATTCCGCAGTGACCTGTACTACCGCCTGCACGTTTTCCCGATCACGATTCCCCCCCTGCGCGAGCGGCGGCAGGACATCCCCCTACTGGTCCGATACTTCGTGGATAAGTACTCCCGGCAACTACTTAGGAAAATTGAAACCATCCCACCGGACGTAATGCGGGCCCTGACACGCTGGGACTGGCCCGGCAACATCCGAGAACTGGAGAATTTTATCGAAAGGGCTGTAATCCTCACACAGGGGTCGGTGTTGCGCGCCCCCCTGGCCGAACTCGAAGCCCCCGAAGAAACAAGTTCTCACGAAGATTCTTCGCTCGAAGCGACCGAGAGAGAGCATATCCTTCGTATACTCCGCGAAACCAAAGGCACCATCGCAGGCCCGCATGGTGCCGCAGCCCGGCTCGGACTGAAAAGAACCACCTTGAACTCCAAATTGAAGAAGTTGAAAATCGAACGAAAAGACTACATGTAGTCAGCTCTGACGATGTATCGTCACTATTCATCGTCACTGTCTCTCCCCCTCTTGCCCGGAAAAGCTATACCTAGCCCGCTAAGATACTGTCTCCTTTTGCGATAGCTTATTCCCATCAATAAGAAAAACTTTGGCTCTCACATTGCAGGTAATACATCGTCGGGGAGTGAAAGGACGGATTGCATTGAAAATCACGATACAACAGGAAGAAAACAAAGCCGTGACCCTAAAGATCGAGGGAAGGATTACCGAACCCAGTCTTAGTGTGCTCGATCGAGCATGGCAGGATCTGGCTCCTACTCTCGGGTCACGGAAACTCTGGGTTGATCTTCGCGGTGTGACTTTCGTCGACACAACGGGAAGGCGTCTGCTCGCCGAGATCCACGATAAGACAGGCGCTGAGTTTCTGGCCGATACCCCGATGATTAAGCATTACGCCGAGGAAGCAAAGCAGCCGATTCGAACGAGCGGGGAATGAGGAGGATACGATGAGAGGGCCGTACGGATTGGAATTGAATGAAGGCTGCAAGACTTGCAAACTTAAAGGGAACGGGCCTTTTTGTCAGTTGCCAGCAGCCATATTGAAGGATTTTGACGCGATCAAGTCCACCTCAACCTATCCAAAGGGCGCACTCCTTTTCCTTGAAAGGCAGGACGCGCGTGGAATTTTTGTCCTGTGCGAAGGCGAAGTGAAGCTCTGGATCAGTTCGAGCGAAGGAAAAACGCTCATTATGAGAGTTGCCAAGGCCGGCGAGATCCTGGGCCTGATGGCTGCCCTGTCAGGAAGCCCCTACGAAGTGACCGCCGAGACACTCCACCCCTGCCAGGTTGCTTTTGTCCGCCGGCAGGACTTCCTGCGCTTTATTGCGAAGCATCCCGAAGCCTTTGGAAGCGTGGTAAGACAGATGAGTTCGCAGTACCAAGGCGCCTGCGAACAACTGCGAACGGTTGGTCTTTCCGCCTCCGCGCAGGAGAAAGTCGCCAGGCTCCTGCTGACTTGGTCCGCCGGAATACAGCAAACGAAGGAGGGGACACGGATCAAATTGCCCCTGACCCACGAGGAAATCGCGGAATTCATTGGCACAACTCGTGAGACGGTTACGCGCACGTTGAGTGATTTCAAAATCCGGCATCTGGTTGCCATACAAGGCTCGACACTCATGATCCCAAATCGGACAGCTCTTGAGAATTTTGCCAATGTAAATGTATAGCAGTAGCCGTTCGAAATCGGGGCGTACCTTGCCGGTCAGGGGGAGAATGGTGAATACCGATCATGCGTTAATCATCTGTGATAAAGGGGAGAATCGGCAGAAAGTCGTTGCGGCGGCCCTGAAGTGTGGTCTAAGTCCAATTTGTTGCTCCAATATGGAAGAAGCCCGCATCCTATTGCTTCAAAATGATTTCAGGGTAGTGCTCTGCAGCGATACTTTGCCCGATGGTGATTTCAATGCGGTCTTGAAAGAGGTGAGAAGACCAACCACCAATATCCCTGTAATCGTCCTTTCATACTTGGCCGACTGGGACGCTTACCTGAAGGCTCTTGGAGTTGGCGCATTCGATTACATCATCTGCCCACCCAAGCCTGCCGAAGCAGAACGAATCCTCTGGTCGGCGCTTGCCGATACTTTGCACTCCCAGCAACCAGTTCATGCAGTGGCTTGAAATGCCGTCAAAGAAGCGGGCTACCTGTAAAACGAAGCCAGTCAGGTTCTCGACATTCAAAATAAATTGGCCGTTCCTGCAAGGAATCTGTTGCTTGGACTGGTACTCTGCTTGATCCAACAAGAAGATTGTGGCCCGCGATCAATGTTCGCATTGGGGTTCGCATTGGGCCAGGTTCCGTAATACTAGGCTCCGCACGGAGAGACGATCATGAAGTTCGGCGTGCTGGCGCTTGACTACGATGGAACCATCGCCCGCGACGGCATCCTGGATTCTGAAGTCAGGGCCGCCATCGCGGAAGCGCGCGCTCGGGGAATCGCTGTCGTTCTCGTGACGGGCCGCATCTTATCTGAGCTGCAACAAGTTGCGGGAGACCTCCAGTTTGTTGATGCGGTGGTCGCCGAAAATGGCGCTGTCCTCGCGTATCCGAGCGGTCATTTAAGACCGCTTGCAAATTTACCTTCTCTGACATTTCTCCATGAACTTAGACGGCGCGGTCTTGAATTCAAGGCGGGCCAGTGCGTCGTGGAACTCGATGCGGCAGCAGCTCCACAGGTTCTAACCGTAATCAGGGAGCAGGAATTGCCTCTCGTATTGTTGTTCAACCTTGGCCGCCTGATGGTGCTCCCCCAGGGTGTCAGCAAGGGCGTCGGCCTGCGCGAAATGCTTACAACTCTGCGTCTTTCGGTTCACAATGCAATTGCAATTGGAGACGCTGAAAACGACTATGATCTTCTTGCCGAGTGTGAGATTGGCGTAGCAGTAAGTTGGGGAAGTCAAGCCCTCCAAAACGTTGCGGACGAAGTCCTGCGAGGAGACGGCCCGGCTGCGGTCGCCACTTACATCCGGCAAGCGATGGAGAAAGTGAGATTACCTCCTGAACGGATTGGTCAGCACCGCTTGTTGCTTGGTACAGCAGAAGATGGCCACGTTCTAGCGCTGGCCATCCGCGGCCGCAACGCACTGGTTGCGGGAGATCCGCGATCCGGCAAGTCCTGGGTGACTGGGCTTGCTTGCGAACAACTTATTCTTCAAGGTTACTCCGTCTGCGTGATCGATCCTGAGGGCGATTATCGCACTCTGGAATCGCTACCCGGCGTGGTTGTGTTTGGAGGCGACGACCCGCCGCCAGAACTGCCCGACTTGGCTCGCGTGCTCAGGCACCCCGATCTGAGCGTAGTTGTCGATTTGTCCCATTCGCCATATCACGAGAAACTGAGTTACCTGAAATCTCTCCTGCCGATGTTGGCTGCGATCAGGCGAACTACGGGCTTTCCGCATCGCATCGTTATAGACGAAGCGCACTACTTCCTGCATGAACCGAACGTCCATGAATTGCTGGACCTGACTTTGGGCGCCTACACACTTGTCACGTACCGCATGTCCGACCTGCATCCGACTCTTCGCGAGGCTATCGAAGGGGTCATCGTCAAGCGCACGACCGAGCCGCACGAAATCCAAACATTGCTGGAAATGGCCGGCACAAAAATAATCGGTTCTGAATGGAAGGCCATTTTCGCGTCGTTGGACATAAGCCAAGCTATCCTTCTGCCTGGGATTCAAGAAGCGGGAGGAAAGCCACTGAAATTTGAACTGTTCCCCCGATTAACATCCCATGTCCGTCACAAGGCCAAGTACCTCGACGTGCAGTTGCTCAAGGAGCAGGGATTCGCGTTCACGGAAAATGGCAAGACAGTTAGCCCTCCTGCCCGGACGTTGAAGGAGTTCGTCTCGTTATTGGCAGATGTCCCTTCCAAAGTGATTGAAGGACATGCCCATCGGGGAGATTTCTCGCGTTGGATTGCGGATGTATTCCGCGATCATTTCCTCGCATCGGATATTCGAAAAGTGGAACAGCGTTATCGGCTCGGTCACATCCACAATCTCGCCGATTCGTTGGCGAAACCAATTCAGGAACGTTATGAATTTTCCCCCGGACAGGTCCGTGACTCTCAAATCCCCTCCGTTCCCCCCGTCCTTCAGCATGGGCCAAGTTCGAAGCGCGACCTTGGCGATAAGCAACCGTGATAATTTCCGAGCATAAGAGAACTGATCGCGGCACTCTAGGCAAAACACAAGTGAGTCACGATTTAGTTCGTGTTCGCAGAAATTCACACACCAGATTTCCCGCGCCCAGCTGATCAAAATTGGCCAGTGCCTCTTGTCTGAAGCAAGCGACTCAATGGCATTGAACTGCTGCACCAGTGCGCCCTTCCACATCATTCGAACTGCTTCGCCGGCGCAGGTAATATGTTCGAAGGGTGATTTTCAATTCGAAAGTAGCCCATTACCCACACAGACAAATAGAGTGCGGAAGCAGGAAAACTCTGCTAAAGTTTGATACTTGTGCAACTTTAGAAGATTTGATGAGGAGTCGTCATGGCGCAGAAATGCAAAATTTGCGGCAAAGGGCCGCACTTCGGCAACGTAATCAGCCACGCGAATAACACGCGCCGCCGCCGCTGGAACCCGAACCTGCAGCGTGTCCGCGCGGTGATTGACGGAGTACGCAAGCATGTTCGTGTCTGCACATCCTGCATCCGGTCGGGCCGCGTCAAGAAGGCAGCCTAGCTGGGATCTTTCTGCATGGGTACACAAGAGGAGACTGCGTGAGGAAGCGTGCGCAAGGAGCATTGCTGCTCGCCGCGATCTTGACGATGGCGGCGGGATGCCAGAAGCAATCGCAACCCGCGGAAGGTGTGTGGGCTGTGGTGAACGGCAAGAACATCACGCGCGCGGAGGTGGACAAGTACTACCGCACACAATTGAACCCCGCCGCGCCGGAACCTTCCCAGGACGAAGCGCTTTCGCTGATGCTGAACATCCTGGATGAGCTGGTCAACAATCAGATCCTGCTGCAACGCGCAAAAAAACTGGGCCTGGAGGCCGCCGACGGCGAAGTCGAGGACAAGTTTACCGAATTCAAGAGCCCCTACACCGAGGATGAGTTCCAGCGCCAATTGAAAGCGCGCGGCTACACGGTCGACGATTTGAGGAGCGATATCCGGCGACAGATTTCGATTCAGAAGGTGATCAACCGCGAAGTAGTCGCAAAGATTACGGTCACCGATCAGGACGTCCAGGATTTCTACAATCAGAACCGCGCGCAATTCAACGTCGCGGAGCCGCAGTACCGGCTTGCGCAGATCGTCGTGACGCCGCGCAAGGATCCACAATTACGCAACCGGAAGAACGACGACGCGACCACCGATATCGAGGCAAAGCGCAAAATCGCGGCGCTCGCGCAGCAACTCAGTGCCGGCGCGGACTTCGCACAAATCGCAATGGATTACTCGGAAGATCCGGCATCATCTGCTTCGGGAGGCGATCTGGGCTACGTCCCGGAATCTTCGCTGTCGCAGAGCGACCCTGCCCTAAAGAAGGCTGTGCTGGCCTTGAAGTCCGGCCAGACCAGCGGCGTCATTGTCTTGCGCGATTCCTACCGCATCTTGAAGCTTGTGGCGAAAGAAGCGCCAGGACAGCGGGAACTATCTGATCCCTCCGTGCAGCAGTCGATCCGGGACAATATCCGCAATCGCAAGGAGCAGTTGCTGCGCGCAGCTTATCTTGCCATTGTGCGAAGCGAAGCGAAAACCACCAACAACCTCGCACAGCAGGTGGTGGAATCAGCCGGTAAGCTCCCGGTAGTCGTGACGCAGAAGCCGGCAGGGTCTCTCCCCTCTCCGCCCGCGAAGTAGCCTCCTAGACCCTAACGCCATTGATCAAAATACAGTTTTGCACGGCGAGGCGATGAACAGCGTCGCGCTCTCACGATAAATTGTCCTTACACGTTCGACCTCTTCGGGATGAAATTCACAGGTTTCCTTTTCGAATCGGGCGAGACAGCCTACTAGGCAGGCTCTCCAAGAGACCGGAAAGAATATGAGAGTGTCCGGGCTTGCTAGTGCTGATGAAACCGCGGTTTCATTTCCGTACACGAGCAAAGGGTGCTCAGAGCAAACGAAAGGTTGACTGCTGTCGGTAGTGTACCGGAGTGCCCAGCTAAGGGACGACAACCAAGGTGCTGGCCTTTCAAGGGCACGTCTCATCTCAGTGAGGGTTAAATTCTTCAGTAGCCGCTGCTTTTCACTTTCGTCCTTGAAGATTCTCTCTTTGTATTTGACCGTATCAGGTTTGCGGTGCCGGTTTGAAGAGTCTGGAGAAGGTTCGAGAACCTTCTCTATTTCGAGTATTCGTTTGGCACCAGCTATCTGGCGCATTTGGTCAAGTGCGAGCAAGGACCTGACGCGCATCATGTCCATAAACCGGAATAGAAAATTCTTGTGAATTGCCCAGTTTATGAACCCATCTGATGATATTTCATCCCGGACTTGGGGGAAATGTTGCTCCAATCCGGCGAAAGATACATCCGCAGCAATAGTATCTGAAGGGCTTTCCTCGGAATAATCGTAAAGGCCGTATCTGTACGCAAACTCCCTTGTGCTCTTCTGTGACCACGCTTGTTGAGGAATATCAAATACCCATAGCGGTTTCTGAGCCAGCTCATTGCCTGGACCAATAAAACCGCGCAGATAGCCCTGCGGTATATAGTGGTCACGACGATTGCGGTGGGTCGGCGTCACTCCAAGTATTCCTATATCTTTCTCGACTATGCAACAACCGCAAGAACTTCACCGGCTTCGACAGGCTGGCCTTCCTCGGCGAGCAGCCGTTCGACCGTCCCGGTCTTGGGCGATCCGATTTCGTTCTGCATTTTCATTGCTTCCACGACGAACAGACCCTGACCCGCTTCAACGTGCTGGCCCGGCGCAACCAGTACGCGCACGACTTTCCCGGCCATTGGCGCAGAGACCTGCTGCCGGCCTTCGAGGCCGATTCTTCCGCCGCGCCCTCGCCGCCAGAAACGCGGGTCCACGATTTCCACGCGGAACTCGTGGCCGGCCGTGTGCAACAGCAGATGGTCAGTCGCCGCTTCGACATGAACTTCGAACGATCGCCCATCGAGAAGAATGGAATACACTCCCGGTGAGATCTGAACCGCGTCGGCTTCGACCCTCCGGCCGTCGATCATGGTGGTGAGCCGCGAAGGTTCATCAGCCGGCCGAGTAAGCTCGACGCTGCGCCGTGCGCCGTCAATGAGAACGTCATATTTCACTGCACCGTCACTGGCTGCGGTCCACCTGCTCGCGGCGCGCTTCGCGTTTCCATCGAGATTCCGGCTCAACGGAACCCGCACGCGCGCGTGATGCGCCATTCGTGCCGAGGTGATGAAGCAGAGCGGCAAGAAGGGCTGCATCTTCGGCGCCTGGATCCCGCCCGGCTGCGTTCTTACTGCTTGCGCGGAGATGCGGAAGCCGCTCGTCAAGCCAGCGCGTGGATATTTCCCCGCGTATGAATTCCGGATCGCGCAGGATGCTGCGGAAAAGCGCTGCGTTGGTCTTGATGCCTGTGACAGCGTATTCTCCGAGTGCGCGTTCCAGGCGCGCGATGGCCTCGGCGCGGTCGCGTCCCCACGCGATGAGTTTTCCGAGCAGAGGATCGTACTCGGTCGGAACCTTGAAACCCTCGTAGACGCCATCGTCCAGACGTATGCCCGGACCTGACGGTGTATGCAGCGAAAGAATTGTTCCCGGCGACGGGAAGAAATTATTTTCGGGATCTTCCGCGTACAGGCGGCATTCGATGGCGTGGCCGGAAACCGCGACGTCGCCCTGCACGAAGGGGAGCGCCTCGCCCGCGGAAACCCGAATCTGCAGCGTTACCAGATCGAAGCCGGTGACCATTTCGGTGACAGGATGCTCCACCTGAAGGCGCGTATTCGCTTCGAGAAAATAGAAATTGCGCGCAGTATCCACCAGAAACTCGGCCGTCCCGGCGTTCGTGTAGCCCGCTTCGCGCGCCAGTTTCACGGCGGCTTCCCCCATGGCGCGGCGCAGTTCGGGCGTCACGACAGGGGATGGAGATTCCTCGATGACCTTCTGGTGGCGGCGCTGGACCGAGCATTCGCGCTCGCCGAGGTACACGATGTGACCGTGTGTATCGCCGAATATCTGGATCTCGATATGGCGTGGCCGCTCTAGATACCGTTCGAGATAGACGCGGGCATCGCCGAACGCGTTGAGCGCTTCCGAAGAGGCGTCGCGCCACGCGGCAGGCATTTCCGCTGCTGCCGTGACCAGGCGCATGCCTTTTCCGCCGCCCCCTGCGACAGCTTTGAGCAGCACGGGGAAGCCGAGTTCCCGCGCGATGCGACCGGCGTCTTGGAGGTGCTCGACCGGGTCCTGGACGCCGGGAACCATCGGCACCCCGGCGCGCGCGGCGAGCTGCCGCGCGGCGGTTTTCGATCCCAGACGCTCCATCGCTTCGGGTGAAGGGCCGATATATGTGATGTGGTTCGCGGCGCAGGCCCGCGCCAGCTCGGGATTCTCCGCGAGGAAACCGTAGCCGGGATGCATCGCGTCGCAGCCGGCGCGGCGCGCGATGTCCATCAGCTTGTCGATGCGGAGATAGCTCTCGCGCGAGGGCGCGGGGCCAATCGCGTGCGCTTCGTCGGCCAGGCGGACATGCAGCGCGGCGCGGTCGGCGTCGCTATACACGGCGGCGGACACAATGCCCATCTCGCGGCAGGCTCTTGCAATCCGGACCGCGATTTCACCGCGATTGGCAATGAGGATCTTCTTGAACATGCCGCGCCACAGGGCTCGAAATGCATTCTAGCATGCGTTCTGCCGTCGAATTTGCAATGAACATGGACACGGCAAGATGCGGCAGGCAATAATCCAAGGATGGGCGTGGGCAAAGCAGAACCCAAACGACAGCGGTTTCTGGGCGCATACCTATTGGGTCTGTGTCTCTACCAAATCGGAATCTACCGCTGGCCTGGCGGTCCTCCGTTCATTCTCGATCCTCGCGCTGGAATTCCCGTCCTGCTCATCAATCATTTTGCCTTCGATAACAAGGTGATCTATCCGGTCGAATGGATTACAGCCACCTGGCTGGTACTCGTGGGGGCGATGATCTTTTTCCGAGGAAGATTTCTGAAGACCTATCTGATTTCCGAACTCGTGCTCGCTGCACCAACAGCGTACTACATCCGTGTACTCGCAACTCGGCATGGCGGGGATTTCGCGCCCGGATTTAAAGACTTGCTGCTGACCACATTCTTGTTCCTCGTGTTCTCGGTGGCGCCTGCCGGTTTGGCGGCGTGGTGCATTTGGCGGGCGAAGCAGAGGCCCGCGTGACGGATTCGGTAGCGAAGGAAACCAGCATGTCGAACAGGAAGCGCTTTTTCGCCCTTCACCAGCGCATCACTGCAGTTGACATAGCAATTCGTGCTTCACTAGAATCAGGAATCAGGCGAAGCAGATGATGCGTCTTTGATCTTTCTGCGCTGAATCACTTCGGAATAGGAGATGCCATGAAACGAATAGCCGCTCTCTTCGTCTTAATCGCTCTTTGCTTGCCAGCCGGTGCCGGGGCACAGAAAAAAGCGGCTTCCGCGCCTGCCAAGCAGCCGGCAGCCAGCGCCCCCGTCGCGCAGCCCGCACCGGATCCTGCTCCTGCCACAACGGTCGCTGCCAGTCCGGCGCCCGCCCAGGCGGCCGCGCCGCGAAAGAAGCGTGTTGCGATCTTCGACTTTGACTACGCGACCGTTCGCAGCGGGATTGCAGCCATGTTCGGATCGGACATTGACGTGGGGAAAGGAATCTCCGACCTTCTCGTAAAGAATCTGGTGACGGATGGAACCTATAGCGTGATCGAACGGAAGGCGCTCGACAAGATCCTTGCCGAGCAAAATTTCTCCAACAGTGACCGCGCCAATCCGACGTCGGCTGCCAAGATCGGCAAGCTTCTCGGCTTAGATGCCATCATCGTGGGCAGCATCACCCAGTTTGGGAATGAAACCAAGAACACGAAAATCGGTGGCGCCGGAGGAGGCTTCGGCGGCTTCGGGATCGGCGGGTTCGGCAAGAAAGACTCCAAGGCCATCGTCCAGCTGGACGCGCGGCTGGTGGATATCGACACGGCGGAGATTCTTGGCGTGGCCGAAGGCAAAGGCGAATCGAAACGCAGCAGCACCTCTATGCTGGGCGGCGGAGGAAACTGGCACGGGTTCGGCGGCGGCAATGTAGATTTTGGCACCAGCGACTTTCAACAGACCATCATAGGCGAAGCCGTCAAGGCCGCGGTCGATCAAATGACGGCGGGCGTGATCGGATCGGCAGGGAAGCTGCAGGCGCGAGTGATTAAGGTCGAGGGCCTGGTCGCCGCCGTCGACGGTGGACAGATCGTACTGAACTTAGGGGTGAAAAGCGGAATCAAGGTTGGCGATCATCTCTCGGTCGAGCGCGTCACGAAGGAGATCAAGGACCCGGCGACCGGAGCTGTTATTCGCCGTATGACGTCGAAGCTCGGCGAGATCGAAGTTACCGATGTGGATGAAATCTCCGCCGTCTGCAATGTTGTCTCAGGCGGCGGAATGAAGGTCGGCGACATGGCCAAGACGGTGACTCAATAAAAACGGAAGGCCGCGCCGGTGTTGCCTGGTTGAAGATCAGAGGGCGAAGCGACCACCACGCCAGCCAAATCCGCGGAAGCCAAAGCCGCCCGGTGCCATGTTTTCAGAAATGCCCTCTTTCTTAGCTCGTTAGAAGTGTCCCCTTCTTTCTGATCGGGTAGTGTCGTTGGGGGTGCCCGCCTGCGCTGCGCCCTAAACGCGCCGCACAAATCGCGGCGCAGGGCTTCGCTCTGGCGGACACCCCCACGAACGCAAGGCGGTTCCCACTACGATCGGATTTCATTGTTGAAGGAAGTACAGATATCAGCGCAGCCAGAGGAAGGGTCTGAATTCCCGGATGGCGAGCTCAAGGAAATAACTTTAGCCGGCCATTCGTTTGAATTCTGACCGGTCGAGGATTGCAAACGTTGAGCCGTTTATTTGCAGAAGCCCTTTTCTCTTAAACTCAGAAAGGACTCGTGTCACAGTTTCGCGCGAGGCCCCGATTGCGCTAGCGATTTCTTCGTGAGTGAGTGAAAGTTTGAAGTGGTTCTGGCTTTTTGGACCTGGATGCTTGGCACTCCAGTCCAAAAGGAATCGTGCCAGCTTTTCTTCGGCGGAATGAGACATGCCGACGTTCCGCAGTTCTAATAGCGCAGCGTCATAATTTTCGGCCAACTGTTGTGCAGCCCGAAGGGCAGCTTCACCGTGCTTCCGCAGGAAATCCATAAAGTGAGCGCTGGAAACAAAATTGGCTTGAGTCGGTTCGAAAACTTCCGCTGTCAACACATAGGGTCTGCCCGATATTACACTCGCAACTCCCAGAACTTCTCCTGGCTCGGCGAATCTGGAAATCATGGTCTTGCCAGCACTTGAAGCGCCAGAGAGTTTAACTCGGCCAGAACAGATGATGAAAATCCCCCGTGGATCCTGCCCTTCCATGAACAAAAATGCTCCCTTTGGATAAGAAGATGCCGAAGTAATCTCTGCCAGATGTTTCAACGCTTCAGGAGACAAGTCACAAAATAAGCGGTCGCGGTGATGCGGACACGTTAGGCAGCTCTCGATAAGGTCGAGACCATAGGGTGAGGGCATCTTGAACCTCGCAGTAATTGCTGCCAATTACACTCTGCAGCCGCCTGGACCATTTCCACAATTACCCAAACTTTCTAGATCCAGATTATATAACGGACTTGATATAACCTTACACCATGAGAGACGTTGCTGAACACAGCTTGGTTGCATGCTCTGCTCCTTCGTTCATCTGGCAAGCAATGGAAAATTGCTCACAACTACAGTACACTGAAGCGCGTAGCGACAGCGGAGAGGTGCTGGAGTGGCCGAACAGGGCTGCCTGCTAAGCAGTTTCACCCCAAAAGGGTGACGGGGGTTCGAATCCCCCCCTCTCCGCCACTTCGAGCTTTTCACTCAGAAACAAGACAATTCGTGCGTTTCTCGCGTCACGGTGCTTCCCTGAGTATTCACACCGCTGCCCCCTACAGGATTCTCCCTTTAGCTACTTGCGTATCAGACGCCGAGGTATTGATCAGCGGGCCATCCCTGAGACCTAGTTTCCTTGTGTGTGACGCAGGTCACTGCAACACTTCGACATGGTCATTAACTTAGCAAGTCGAGCGCTTGTATATCGCCTGTGCTCGTATGTGAACCGAGCACACAGTGGCCTTTCGGAGGTTGACACTCAGTGGGCGAGACCCAAAATCAGCTCTTTCAATTCTCCTTCAACAGATTTTTGCACATCGGTTTCAGAAAATCACGGGTGACTTCCGATGGCAATCTGCTGCTCGTCCGCGATGAAAGCCTCGGCCTGACAAATCTTATTCAGAACTTCGTGGTGGATACGCGCACCGGGCGGAATACACGGTTTCTCTTGGCGGACTTGTTCCGGCAGTCCGCCCACTGCCAGTTGGCTGATTACGAAGACCTGAACTATGCCACAAGGGTATCAAGGGATCCGATGTTCCAGCTAATGGCAGCGAGGCTAAAACTGGTGGATCATGGCGAGACTTGAGCGAGTTAGGCGCGGGCGCTGGCTGGCGGTTTGCTTGGCGTTTTGTCTGGTGGCGGGGCAAGGGCTCGCAGTGAGAACCGCGCCGGAGCTGCCCGATCCGGGCAACCCCCCGATGAGTCGCGACCAACAGAAGCAGCTTGGCTTGCAAGCGGCGGGCGAGGTGTACAAACAGATGCCGGTCCTGCCGGACTCGAGCCGGGAGACGCAGTACATCCAGAAGCTGGGCAAGCGGCTGGCAGCGACGATCCCACCGGAGCGGTCGTGGCCGTTCCAATTTCACGTGATCGCACAGAAGGAAATCAACGCGTTTGCGCTACCGGGCGGACCGATGTTCATAAACATTGGGACCATCCAGGCGGCCGATAACGAAGCGGAGTTGGCGGGGGTGATGGCGCACGAGATGGCGCACGTGTACATGCAGCACTCGGCTAAGCAGCAGGAGAAGGCATCGCTGCTCGGAGGGCTCGCGGGGATCGTCGGAGGGATTGCGGGAAGGATGGGCGGAGTGTGGGGAACGCTGGCGCAGAGCGGAATCCAATTTGGCGCGGGCACGCTAATATTGAAATACTCACGGAGCGACGAGGCGCAGGCGGACGAGGTGGGCGCCATCATCCTGTCGAAGGCGAGCTACAACCCCGTGGCGCTGGCGGATTTCTTCGAGAAGATCGAGAAGCAGGGGAGTTCGGGACCGCAGTTCTTGAGCGACCACCCGAATCCCGGGAACCGCAGGGCCGCGATCGAACGGGAGATTGCGGAGTGGCCGGTGCGGAAATACGGGCACGAAAGCCCGGAGTTTGCTGCCGTGCGCAAGGACGCCGCGAGCGTGCGTGCCTACACCGCGCAGGAGATTGCGGACGGGGCCAAGAGCGGACGGTGGGCCGCAGAGAACCCAAAGAATGGGGCCGTGTTTTCGGAAGCTACCAGCGGCGGCTCCGCAACCGTGGGCACGGCGAGCCAGACGAATGTTGGAAGCGTGCCGACTGTGCCGGTCACGGACGTGCAGCCGAGCTCGATTTTCCAGCAGACCGATCTAAGTACGATGAAGATCGTGCGCCCGGAGAACTGGGATGTAATGCAGGGGCAGCAGCAGGGCTCAGTGACGATTGCGCCGCGCCCGGGCGTGTCCGGCAGCGCCGTGGCGTACGGCGTGGTGATCCAAGTGGTGCAGCCGCCGAGCGCGAACATGAGCGTGCAGCAAATCACGGCGGCGATCGTGAGGAGCCTCGAAAGCAGCGACAGCAGAATGAAGCAGAGTGGTGAGATTCAGGCGATCACGGTGAACGGCGTGGCCGGAGGATCGGTGGAGTTGCAGACGGTGTCACCGCTGGCCGATGAGGAGGGGAAGGCGCAACCCGAGCGCGACTGGCTGGTGGCCGTGCCGCGAGGTGACGGAAACGCAATCATGATTGTGTTCGTGGCGACGCAGAGGTACTTTGAGCAAATGAGGCCGACGTTCGAGAAGATGCTTCGGAGCGTGCAGTTCTAGATAGGGTGCGCGCCGTACGTTCCATTACCTCCGGGCATGTCATGTTTTCTGCTGCGTTGTCGTGCACCCCTGTGATCTGACGGTTTGCAGGAGCGGAACGGATTAGCGATTTGCTGCGGGGAATGGCGCGCGGAATGAGAGGGGTGACGGTATTGGCTGTTGTCGCTGGATTTCTATTATGCCGCAACCTTTTGGCCGTTTCGGCAAAAGGATCGAATAGTTTCGTTTGGGGTTTTGGCGAACGATGTGAACGAGAATTGCTTCGCACAATGCCGCGCAAAAGGAGAATCGAATGTGTTGCATTACGTGCGTTGGAAAAGTCAAAAAGAGAACAGATTCTAGTGCACTCGCGCGTATCGACGGTCACAGCTATGCGTGACGTAGATCATAGTGTTCTTCTTAAACAGGCTGGTAAAATTTGAGCATAAGGAAGAACGATGATTGTTACAGCAGTTCAGGAGACGGGGCGGACTAAAAAACTTGCTACCGGTAACGGTTCTGTTCCACCTTGCTACCTTGACATCGAACGGCTGGCTGCGCCGTGTCTCAATGGAGAAAACAACATGTACGACCAGACAAAGCACGAAAATGAATATTCTTATCCGAAACCAATTGCAAGAGCCCGTATTGGGCAGGAGCAAAGAGTAGCTCAGCGGCACTTTGCGTTGATAGGCTCCCTCGCGATACTCGCGCTGCTCACGCTATACGGGTGTGGGGGCGGAGGCACGACATCAACTTCTGAACCCACCACGCCAGGGGCTCCGCAAAGCACAACGGAAACGACCCCAACCCCAAGCCCGTCTCCGCAGAACACGGTTCAGCAGGTGCCTACCCCACGGCCTGTTGCACCAAAGCCCACACCTTCGAAGAAAGAGCCAGCAAAAACGCCCGGGCCGCAGCCGATCATCGTGGGTACCGGGACGGTCATTGAGGTAACGATCGATCAGTCGCTCAGCTCAAAGACAAACAACCCTGGTGATCACTTCGATGCTTCGGTAGTCTCTCCGGTGACGGTCGACGACATAGTGGTCGTTCCTGCTGGCACGAAAGCGTCTGGAACCATCACCGAAACTAAATCGGCCGGGAGAGTTCAAGGGAGCGCGGCGCTCAAAATGAGGCTTGATTCTTTCACGGTCCAAGGGGTGACATACAAGATCCGGACAGCGGTTTTTGAGGAGACCGGCGCCGGCCGCGGCAAGAGAACGGGTATCGGTGCAGGTGTCGGGGCAGCCGCGGGAGCCGTGATAGGTGCGATAGCCGGAGGCGGCAAGGGCGCGGCCATTGGCGCCGGTACGGGCGCGGGTGCTGGCACGGCCGGTGCGGTGCTGACGGGGGAACGGGACATCACGGTTCCCGCCGAAACTAGAGTTAGCTTCACCCTGAGCGAGCCCGTTTCAATCAAGGGACGATAGAAGGTCATTGACGCTACAAGGCCGGAGGAAGCAAATCGGCCGAGCGGCTGACGGCGGGTGGACACCCGGAGCAGGGAACGTGGAGAATCTTGGTTGAGGACACGACCGCGAAATGTCAGAGAGCCGCCAAGTTTGACTCACATTTCCGATCACTTGCTTCGAATGCTGCAGCATCAGCAAACTAGCCTCCACCTGCCACGTTTGGATCTTTGCGCAGACCGGGCCATTAATTGATTCGAACTGCGCGCCTCGTCACTGCGATGACCCTGTAGGTTTTCGATACGAAACGGTGTTAACAGGAGTGAGAACGCCGCGTATGTAATCTGAGAGGTATGCGATGGAAACAACTAAAGACCCAATTCTTGAAAGCGCCGGGTTGGCCCACCTCGGAAGTCCAAAGGCGTTGCTTGGAAAAAGGGGCGGTCCCATGCTCAAGGAATTTACAGATTTTGCCCTGCGCGGGAACATGTTGGATATGGCGGTGGGCATTATCATTGGCGCCGCGTTCGGAAGAGTTGTCAGTTCTTTTGTAACGGACATCTTGATGCCGCCAATTGGTCTGTTGACTGGCAAATCAGATTTTTCCAGCAAGTTCATAAATTTGTCCGGGAAGGCCTATGCGACTCTTGCAGATGCAAAGGCCGCTGGGGCGGCCACAATCAACTATGGTGTTTTCCTCAACGCTGCGTTCGATTTTCTGATAGTAGCATTTGCAGTATTTATGCTCATTCGCCAAGTGAACCGGCTGAAGACTGAAGAGAAGCCGTCTGCCGTAACGACCAAAAACTGCCCCTCTTGCTTCTCAGCCATCCCGATCAAAGCGACCCGGTGTCCGCACTGTACTTCTACATTGACAACAGTGTGAGTTCAGAACGTCTGCGCATATCTCTGCGGCGAGTGTTTGGACCCACGCTAAGGTGTGATGTCAATCACTGTCCTAGTTTTAGAACTGTTATAAACATGGCGCAGGTCTCGTGAATCGATGCCGGACCGAATCGACTTGGAGGTTCAATATGCGCCGTCTTTTAATTGTGATTGGAATTATCGTCGCGGTCACCATTGCGGGCGCGGTGGTGTTTATGGCGACCTTCAACGTGAACCGGTACCACGGTGCCATTCAATCGGAGCTGGAACAACGATTGGTTCGGAAAGTCACGCTGGGTGACATGCACCTGAATCTATTCCCGCCGCGATTCAGCGTGCAGAATTTGACTATCGCGGATGATTCCACTTTCGGCACAGAAAAGCCGTTCGTGCAGACACAACAGTTGAACGTGTCGGTCAGGCTGTTCCCACTCTTCAAAGGCCGGGTCGAAATCAATTCCCTGGACTTACAGCGTCCGAGCGTTGAACTCATTAAGAACCAGCAAGGCGTATGGAATTTCTCCTCGCTGGGAGGGTCTACGGTATCCAATACTCCGGGTGGCCAGCAATCTCCGCCGGGCTTTTCGGGATCGAGTAATCCGAGTAGTCCTCAACCTTCACCGGGTGGGCCTTCGGAATCGACTGATGGGGGCGGCCATCAGTTTTCGCTGGCCAAGCTGGCCATTACGGATGGGCAGGTAGCCGTCACCGATCTACAGAGTAAAACGCCCAGGGCTCTGTATGACCATATTGATTTGATCGTACTTAATTTTGCTCCCAACGTGCCCTTTTCCATCAATGTGGCGGCTCATCTACCGGGCCCCGGGACGCAGCAGGTCCGACTGCAGGGACAAGTCGGGCCAATCGTGCAAGGTCAGCCCGCCTCGACGTCTTTCCACGGAACTTTAGAGGTCCAGCAAGTAGGAATCGCCGGTCTGCAGAAGTTTCTTGCTTCACCCGCGCTGGTCAATACGGATGGCGTACTGTCGGGGCAAACCAAGATTAGCAGCGAATCGGGAAAACTGGCAGCCAGCGGCCAGATGAACCTACAGAACGCGAAGGTGCGCGGTCTCGACCTGGGTTACCCGATTTCGGCGCAGTACGACATCACCGATGATCTTCCAGCCGATATGATCACGATCCGCAAGACGACCATAAAACTCGGAACAATGCCGATTCTCGTGAGCGGCACAGTCAATACCAAACCGAGTCCTGCCCAAGTGGATCTTGGCATAAAGGCTGCCAATGTTTCGATCGCAGAAGCAGGCAAGTTGGCCGCAGCCTCGGGCATAGCTTTCGCACCAGGAACCACGATTATCGGAAATATGAACGCCGACATACAGGCGCGAGGAGCAGCCGACAAGCCAGCGCTGAATGGAACGGTTTCCGGCCGCGACGTCCAGATCAGCGGGAAAAGCATCCCTCAGCCGGTCTACATGAAATCCATTAACCTAGCCTTCACGCCAACCGAGATCCATTCCGACAATTTCAATGTGACCTCTGGCGGCACCACCGTCGCTGCACAATTCTCCCTGCGGCAATATCTATCGAAGTCGCCGCTGGTGGACGCGACACTCCGGGCCCCCAACGCAGCACTTCCCGAGGTGCTGTCGATGGCCAAAGCGTACGGCGTCACCGGACTGAACAAAATTAGCGGAGCAGGAACGCTCAGCATGAACCTGCATGCGGCAGGCCCGGTTCAGGCATTGACTTCCGCTGAAGTCCTGAAAGCTCTGAATGGCACGCTAGGGCTAGATTTCAACAATGTGCGCTATGCCGGAAGCGACATCGCGCACCAGTTGGCTTCGATTGGAGGGTTCCTCAAGCCAAGCGAAAAGGATCAGGGATTCACCAATATCTCGCGTATGACCGGCGATATTGTTGTGAAAAACGGCTTTGCTCAGACCAACAATCTACTGGCGACGCTAGATATCGGAAACATTGCGGTGGCTGGAACCACGAATTTGGTAAACGAGGCATTGGACCTGCGCGTTACTGCGGTGCTCTCCAAGGATTTCAGCCAGCGGGCTGGCGGAACAGGAATCGGCGGGTATATGAGTACCGCGTTGGCCAACAGTCAAGGTGAATTGGTGATTCCCGCGATCGTTACTGGAACTTTTGAGAGTCCGAGATTCACACCCGATCTGCAAAAGGTGGCCCAGATGAAACTGAAGGGGTTACTGCCGAATCTCAATAATCCCTCGGCGGGCGTGGCTGGAATTCTAGGAGGTCTGCTGGGCCAAAAAAGCGGGACTCAAGCGCAGCCACAGAAAGAGCAACAACAGCCAAATCCAGTTCAACAGCTGATCGACATTTTCGGCAACAAGAAGAAGCAAGAGCAACAGGCACCCTCCAAATAGTGGTCGATTAAATAGCACTTAGATTCGATGAGGCGAAAAGAGGACAACATGAAAAGCCTGACCTTAGCTATTGCGGCCATTGCCCTGCTGGCTACCAACAGAAGGAGTGGTCTTATGTTGGTCGCACGCGGATTCATGCTTGGCTTTATTCTGCTGGTTCTTACAACGCTCTCGTTTTCACAAGCCGATGAAATCTCCAGACGTTTGGGAGTAGGAAATGTGAGTGGATTGAGCGATTCGAAAGTAGCATCAGGATTGAAAGAGGCTCTGAGAGTCGGTGCGGAAAATACTGTCAAACTCACTGGCCAGCGTGACGGCTACTTCGGCAACGCAGCCATCAAGATTCTCATGCCAAATAGCCTCCGTCCAGTTGAGAAAGGCCTCCGTGCCGTAGGCTATGGACCTAAAGTGGATGGGTTTGTTCTCAGCATGAACCGAGCGGCTGAGGCTGCCGCACCAGCCGCCAAGAAGATTTTCGGTGATGCTATTTTGTCGATGAGTTTTGATGATGCTCGAAAAATCCTCTCAGGAGGAGATACAGCGGCAACCGACTATTTCAAGAGCAAGACTAGCACACAGCTGACGGCGGCATTTCGACCGGTGGTGGAGAAGACCATGAGCGAGAATAGCGTGACGCAGCAGTACAATGATCTTCTCGGTCAAGCTCAAAGTATTCCATTCATGAAGAGTCAAAGCCTGAACATAACGCAATATGTGGTTTCGAAAGCGCTCGATGGGCTGTTCTACACCCTAGGCCAGGAAGAAAAGAAGATTCGGAAAGACCCTGTGGCGCGAACGACGAGTTTGCTGAAAGATGTTTTTGGCAAGTGAGTTTGAAGAAGTTTGGCAGAACGCGGGGACTACAGCCACCGCCAAAGGACTTTTCAAGGAAGGTGTGATGATTGCCAATTCCGACCCAAATATCCTTTTTTTATGCAGTCGGTTGTTCGCTGTGGTACCTTAATTAAAGAAAAGCAGTTCAATTTTTCAAGGAAGGCGTGTACCTATTACGTACCAGAAAATCGCAATTTCCGAGTGTTGAGCTTATTGTGCGGTGGGTGTTTTCTGTAAATTGCAGAAAACAAAGGGCAGGTTGCAGTTCGAATCCCCCCTCTCCGCCAGATTTTGGTTCTGGTGTAGACACGCGGTTACACCGGGAGATTTTATGTCGGGCCCGATTCATCGGGACGATGCGTGTATATTTCACTTCTATCACATGGATGCAGTCGAAAACAAACCATGACGGACGCACTCACAAACGTTAAAAAGAAATTGCAGGACGAGATCACGGCCCTCGAGCGCGAAATGAATATCGAGCTGCCGAAAGAGCTGATGAAGGCCCGCGCGCACGGGGACCTTTCCGAAAACGCCGAATACAAGTACGCGAAGGAGCGCCAGGGTTACGTTTCCGCGCGTCTAGGGCAATTGAAAAAACGACTGGGCGACATTGGCATGCTGAATCTGAGTAATATTCCCGCCGACCGTGCCGGTTATGGCTCACGCGTCTGGCTGCTGGATATCAAGAAGTCGGTCGAAGTGGAGTACAAGCTGGTGACTTCCGAGGAGGCTGACGTGGAGCAGGGCCTGATCTCGACGACCTCGCCGATCGGGAAGGCGCTGCTCGGCAGGTACGTCGGCGACGAAGTGCAGGTGCAAACGCCCGCCGGGATCAAGGAATTCGAAGTCGTCCGGCTGAAGACCATCCACGAAGACCAGTAGGGATTCTGCGTACGGCTCGAGCTTTCGATCCAGGAGCGCAAAAGATATAGCTGGCTGTCGGTTCAGGTGGCGGGCAGAGATCAGGGAAAAACACTCCAGCAAACTAGACGGCCCTTCGAATTAGGACAGTACCCACAGCTACCCGATTCATTCTCCACTTCCACGGTGCGTCCCGCCAATCGTCCTGCCGCCCGAATACGATCCATCATATCGATAATAGAGGGAATAGAAATAAGAGCCTATTGGGACAGTCTAGCGCGAGGGCAGGATCGTCAGTGTATCGCCCACCTGCAGCGGCCGACTGAACAGATAGCGGTTCCCGGATTGAATCGCCTCCACTGTGGTCCGGTACGCCCGGGCGATCGACCACAGGGTTTCGCCCGACTTGACGCGATGGACAACCGTGCTGGAGCGCGCCTCCATAATCGTCGGATGACCGCTCGAACCGGCGCGCCGGGCTACGACGGTGCTGGGGGAGGTCTCACGGGGCTTCGCTTGCGGTAACGGGGTCATTCCGCCCGGATAGATTTTCAGCCGCATGCCCCGGGCAATGTGATTCGACTTCAGGTGATTCCAGTTGCGCAGTTCCGTGGCGCTCACATCGAACTCGTTGGCAACCGATCCAACCGTGTCACTGCGGCGCACCCGGTATCGAATCAACTTGCCCGCGGCGGCCTCCGAGTGCGCAACCGCCGGAATGATCAACTTTTGCCCCTCTTCGAGAGACGCGCCCAACGCCAGTTCATTCGCATCGGCAATTTCCGCAGGGCGAACGTGATACTGCTTGGCAACGCTGGAAAGGGTCTCGCCCTGTTCAACCTTGTGGCGGCGCCAGCTTACCCACTTTTCGGGAGGAATCGCAGCGATCTCCGCGAAGAAACGCTCCGCGCTTCCCTCCGGAAGCCGCAGAACGAACTCAGGATCGGCCGGAGTCACCAGCCGCAGCAGTTGCGGATTGAGCGAGCGCAGGGTTTCCAGGTCGGTGTCAATCGTTTCGGCGGCCAAGCGCAAATCAATCGGTTGTCCCGGCTTGATCGTGTCGGTTTTCAATGGAGCTTCGGGTTGGAATTCGATGCCGTACCGCGCCGGATCCTTCGAGATCAGCGTCAGCGCCAGAATGATAGGCACGTAATTTCGCGTTTCCTTCGGCAGAACATTCCGCCGGTAGAGCTCCCAGAAGTCCGCATAGCCGGTTCGCTCGATCGCATGTTGCACGGTGCCCGCGCCCGAATTGTAAGCGGCCATCGCCAGGTACCAGTCGCCGAACTGCTCGTACAAATCGCGCAGATCACGCGCTGCAGCGTGCGTGGCCTTTTCCGGATCCTGGCGTTCGTCCACCCACCAGCTCTTCGCCAGGCCGTACTTCTGCCCGGCAAAGGACATGAACTGCCACATCCCGCGCGCGCCCGCTTTCGACACCGCTTGCGGCTGGAATGCGCTCTCCGCCTGCGCCAGGTAAATCAGATCCTGTGGCAGGCCTTCCTCGCGCAGGACTCGCTCCACCATTTCACGATAACGCCCCGCGCGGCGCAGGCCGGTTACCACAATCGCGCTTCCGCGCGGAGTCTTGAAATAATTCACGTAGGCCAGGACGGGATCGTTGACGGTCAGCGGCAGATCGTGCGCGATGGAGCTGAGTTCACCTTCCGCGCCGCCGCGCAGACTCGGATCGAACTTTTCCGGCTCTGGAATCGTGCCTTCCGCGATTTCATCGATGGGAGCTGGCGTGACCTCCTGTTCACGGAAGCCGTCCCCGTCACGGAACGCTTCAAGTTCATCCGCGTTCACGGTTTCTACAATGTGATTATACAAGTTGGCGAGGCTGGGATTTGTGTCGATATCGAAGCCACTAGCCAGCAACTGGTCGAGCGCCTGATCGAATTCCTCCCTGGCCTTCCCTAAATGGCCGGTGTGGAAGTCCTGTTCGCCAGCTTCAAAAGCAGCCTGGCTGTGGGTCACCAGCCACTCAATTCCATCCGGCGCGGCAGAAATCAGTGGCGTGGTCGGTCCACGGTGTGCATTGAGCGGCAGTGTCGGCAAGGGTTCAGGCTCGACTGGCGGCGCGACCTGGATGGGGTGGATTTGAACGGGATTGCGGACCGCATCCTCGCACCCAACCAGACCGACCAGCGCACCCGCTAAAAGCAATAGCCAAACGGACGGTTTTTGACCAGAGTGGCTCATTGGTATCAGAATGGGACGCTGCGCAAACGCGATCCTCTGGAGCCTTATGGAGCAAGGCTCGTGCCAAAATGGAGGCAAGATCCCGCACTATGCGAGATCGCTCACCAGATTCTAATCCAGAAGCCCCCCCGGGGGTCAATAGGCAATTTTGAGATCTGTTGAATCTCTATTAACACTATGAAAATAAAAGAAATTAGAAGAGTGCCTTCTTCAAATCAGTAATCAGACCGGCTGGGTCTTCTGCGTCTTCAAGGCCTAGGGAAACCCGTACCGTTCCAGGTTAAATCCCTGCCAGAACCAGTTTTCCGTGCTCATACGGCCGTGGGATGTGTAAATAGGGAGCACAATGAGCGTTTCGACTTCCCCCCAGGGTCGCCCCCAGCAGATAACCCCTGGTCCTGTCACAGATCCGCCGTGCAACGGACACTCCACCCTTCAGGTCAAAGAAGGCCGACATCGCCTCAGAACCGCGCATCTGTGGCACTCCAGGTGATGATCTCGCAGCTTCCTAGCCTTCCTCCTCCTCCGCTACGGCTCCTCTTGCCGCCTTCGCCGCGGCGATCACCTTTTCCGCGATTTCGCTGGGCACGTAGTCGTAGTGCGACAACTCCATGGAGTAGCTGGCACGGCCCTGTGTCATGGAGGTCAATCCGGTCGCATAGTTGAGCATTTCGGCCAGCGGCACCTGCGCCTTGATCACCACGCTCGCGCCGCGCGTCTCGCTCCCGCTGATTCTCCCGCGCCGCGAGCTCAGGTCGCCCATGATGTCGCCGGAATACTGATCGGGCGCGTACACCTCGACGTGCATCACCGGTTCAAGCAGCGCGGGCTTGGCCTGTTTCATGGCTTCCTTGAACGCCAGAGACCCCGCAATCTTGAACGCCATGTCCGAACTATCCACGTCGTGATACTTGCCGTCATAGAGCGTGGCGCGGAAATCCACGACCGGGAAACCGGCAAGGTACCCGCGTTCGGCCGAGGCGCGAATGCCCTTCTCCACCGACGGAATCCAGTTCTTCGGAATCGCGCCGCCGAAGATGTCGTCCACGAACTCTACACCCGCGCCGCGCGCCACCGGCTCCATGCGGATGCGGCAGACACCGAACTGCCCGTGCCCGCCAGTCTGCTTCTTGTGCTTGCCCTCGGCGTCGGCCTTGCCGCGGATCGTCTCGCGATAGGGCACCTTGGGCGGCCTGAGCGTTAGGTCCACGTGGTAGCGCTTGTGAAGCTTCGCGACGACCACCTCGATGTGCTGTTGCCCGGAGCCGGACAGCAGAAATTCCTTCGTCTGCGGGTCGCGCGCGAACCGCAGCGAGGGATCCTCTTCGAGAATCCTGTGAATCCCCGTGCCGATGCGATCCTCGTCGGCGCGCGTCTTGGGCTCGACCGCGAACGTGATCGAAGGCTCGGGGATGTGCGGCAGCGGGTAATGGATCGGCGCCGCCTTGTCGCCGAGGGTGTCGCCGGTGAGCGTGTCCTTCAGCTTCGGGATGGCGCCCAGATCCCCGGCGTGCAGCTCGGCCACCGCGGTCGCGGTCTTGCCTTGCATCACCTGCACGTGCTGCAAGCGTTCGCTCGTGCTGCGCGTGAAATTCTGCAGCGTCGCGTCGTTCTTCAGCACCCCGGACATCACCTTGAAATAGGTGATGCGCCCGGCAAAGGGATCGGCCAGGGTCTTGTACACGAAGATGGATACCGGCTCGGCGTCGCTGATTTTTCTCTGAATCTCATTACCCTTGCTGGCGGTTTCGCTATGGCCGAAGGCCACGCCGCGCTTCGCCGGGTCCGGAAACACATCGGCCAGGAAATCGAGCAGGGTGCCGCTGCCGATGTTGTGCAGCGCCGAGGTCAGCACCACCGGATAGATGCGGTGCGCTTGAAACGCGTCGCGAAGCCCTTTCATCAGATCTTCGATCGGCAGCGTGCCTTTCTCGAAAAATTCCTCCATCAGCGCGTCGTCGCCCTCGGCGACCATCTCGACCAGCGCCTCGTGCGCGGTCTTTGCGGCGCCGGCCAGATCGGCGGGAATTTCCTCGATTTTGGGTTTGCCATCGCCGTCCGGCGTGTACACGTGCGCCTTCATCGTGAGCAGGTCGATCACGCCGCGGAAATTCTTCTCCGCGCCGATCGGCAATTGCACCGGGACGACGTTGCGGCCGAACACGCGCGTGATCGATTCCATCGCATGGTCAAAGCTCGCCAGTTCGCGGTCCATCCAGTTGATCGCGAACGCGCGCGGCAGATCGTACTCGGTCGCGTAGTCCCAGACTTTTTCGGTCATCACCTGCACGCCAGCCAGCGCGTCCACCAGAATCAGCACTGCGTCGGCCGCCACCAGCGACGCGCGCGTATCGTTGATGAACGTGCTGTAGCCTGGCGTGTCCAGAAAATTTATTTTTACTTTTTCAGCAGATTGCCCGGCCTGGCCCGAGGGCGCCCATTCGGCGTAGGCCAAACCCGTTTGAATCGTGATCTTGCGCGCGATTTCCTCTTCGTCCCAGTCGGTGACGGTGTTCCCTTCGGCGACCTTGCCCAGCCGGGTGGTCATCCCCGCGGTGAACAGCAACGACGACACGAGCTGGGTTTTCCCGGTGTCGCCGTGGCCGGCAATGCCAACATTTCTTATGAATTGCGTTGCATAGGCTTTCATTTACTACCCCCTGAGCGCCGCTCGCGGTGAGCGCTCGCGATGAACCGCGGCCTCACCCATGACAGGGTCGTGGCGCAAGTTTTTGGTTCACCGTGAACGATTCACGTGAACGGAAGGACGGAGGCGCGCGGTCAGAGGAGCCTGACAGCGCCCTCCGAAATGCGGATGCTAGCACGACGCCGCACGCCCGGCAATCGGTGGTTGGGCAAATCTCTGCCATCACGGGACGCCCGCCGCGCCACATGGCCACCTGAACACTCGGCCAGCTATTTCTTTCGCGCCCCTGTACCGCGCGGCCTCATGCATTGCGGCGGGTTTGTGTACGATTGGACTCCGGCCCACGAAATTCAGCTAGGAGGAACTACGCCATGGCAACTGCACCGTCTTATGTCGAGCAGCAAGCACTCCCCCGGGAAAAGAGCCTGATCGAAAACCTGATGGATTTTTCCTTCGACCGCATGATGACGCCGCGCATGTTGAAGATGCTCTACGGCCTGCATTTGCTGATCGGTTTGATCGCCGCCGTTTGGTTTGTCTTTAACGGGTTCCAGAGCTCCACAGCGAACGGGCTGCTGGCGCTGATCCTCTGCGCCGCAGGAATGGGGCTCTGGATCGTCTATTGCCGAATCATCGTGGAATTGCTGGCCGTGGTGTTCCGCATCGGCCAGGCCATCACAAATTCGCAGAATTAGTGACCGGCGATTCGCTTGCCCGGAGCGGAGCCGAAGGGTGACGGGCTTGCCCTGAGTGGAAGCGAAGGGCGATTGGCGACTCATGGAAACTCTGGGTTGCACTGGTCTTCTTGTGTTGCTAGCGGTGCAACTCAAAATTCGGAATTTACCTTCAAAATCCGTAGAGCCTTGCAGGATTCTCCACCAAGATTGTCTTGCGCACGGCGGCATCCGGGGCCCACACGGGGAGCTGGTTGAATAGGCGGCCGTCGTCGATTTGGAATAGCGGAGTGATTTCGTCAAATTTTCGGCCAGGGATTTGCGCTGGATGCGGCCAGTCAGTGCCCCACAACATGCGTTGCGGGTTCGCGGCGATCAGGGCTTTAGCAAGCGGGACGACGTCCGCATAGTCCGGCGATTGCGTGGAGCTGCGATAAGCCCCGGAAATCTTGACGTAGGCTTTACCCGTCCGCGTCAGGTTCAACAGAGTATCGAAGCCGGGCTGTCCGACGCCGAGCCGCGCCTGCGCTCCGCCGAAGTGGTCGAACACAACCGGCATGGGCGCCGCCATCACCTGGTCCTTGATGCCCTCGATCACGGACAGTCGCGTATAGACCTGTATATGCCAGTTGGGACGGTTTTTGATCCGGTCCACCGCGGCCTGAAAGAGCTTGCGGCTAATGGCGGGATCGCTTTGCCCCGCGGTTTCCAGGTTGACCCTGATGCCTCGAATGCCGGCGCGCTGCATCTGGTCAAGCGCCGCGTCAGGCGTCTTGTCATCGATCACGGCGATGCCTCGGGCCATGGAGCCGAGCTGCTTTATCGCATCGAGCGTGCAGGCGTTATCGGTGCCGTAAACGCTGGGTTGCACGATCACGACGCGCTCGGTGTGCAGCGCCCGGTGCAGGGCGCGCATCTCGGCAACCGAGGCCGGCTCGGGCGTGTAGACGCGCGGGATTGCAAACGGGAAGCGCCGCGAATCTCCGAAAATGTGCGTGTGGCAGTCGCACGCGCCCGCCGGCACCTGGAAATTTACCGGCGTGGATGGCTGCGAAGCGCTGGCCAATACAGCGTTCCCGCCCCGAATAAGTGCGCCGGCTCCGGCAACTGCCGCATTCAACAGAAAGTTGCGTCGCGATACCATGTAAATCCTCCTGTGAGTTCAAACCCGCAACCATTCGAACGCCTGCGCACGACAGGTCCACAGCAGAGCCACGCTATGTTAATCCAACCGGACATATCATGTGCTAACGTAACGACACCCGGCTGCGGTAACGCTTGACAAAGGTGTGAGATTCCGATTATATGCCCGCCGTGGCCACAACAGCCATAGCGTCCGCGGAAAGGGCGACAGACCGAAGGGAGAACTTAAGATGACCCACGACAAAGACAAAGAAGAACACGGCGACGAGTTTGTGCATTTTGAGGAAGAGGAAGAACTCCGTGGCGACTCGGATGAAATCCTCGAAGAGGAAACCGAAGAGGAGTTGGTCATCTCCGAGCGTCCGGGTGTCGCGGCGGTCCCGCAACCTCCTCCAGTAGCGCAGAAACCGGCAAAGGCAAAGAAGGCGCCGGTGAAGCGGGCAAGAAGGTCCGCAGCAAAGAAATCGCGGGCAAGAAAGAAAACCAAGGCCGCTCGCCCCAAAGCAAAGCCGATGAAAGCAAAGAAAAAAGCCGGAAAGAAGAGCGGCAAGCGCGGAAGAAAACGCTGACCCTCACGAATCGGCGCGGAAGCAGAAGAGCCGAAGGCCCGGGGAATGCCTCCCGGGCCTTCGATTTCCCTTGCGCCCAGACGGAAGATTTGTGCGGTGCGGCAGTTCTTGTTCGTTTCCAATCGGGCGGCGCGGGCTTCCCGAAGCGGAACAATCTGCTTGCTGTGCGGGCTTCGGCTGGCTAGCATGGGCGCCCATGAGGCTGGCGACCGAGCACGTGCGGCGGATGAGAGGCGGCGCGCAGGCCCATCTGATGCGGTGTGACGACGGCGGGTATTACATCGTCAAATTCCGGAATAATCCGCAACATTTGAGGGTTCTGGCGAATGAAATGCTTGCTACACGCCTGGCGGCGCGGCTGGGACTCTGCGTGCCGCAGGTGGAGGTGGTCGAAGTCCGCCCGGAATTGATTGCATACACCTCGGAACTGGTGATCCAGCTTGGCGTGGGCCGAACGCCATGTTCCGCAGGCAAACAGTTTGGATCGCAGTTCCCTGGCAATCCGGCTCGGATGACGGTTCACGACTTTCTACCCGACGAGCAGCTTGGCGGTGTCCGGAATCTCTCGGACTTCCTGGGCATTTTCGTGTTCGACAAATGGACGTGCAACACGAATGGCCGCCAGGCTATTTTCTTCCGCGAACCGGAAGACCTCACCGGCCCAGCCCCCGATCAAACCCGGTATGTGGCCCCGTATATGGCGATGATGATCGACCACGGATTTTGCTTCAACGCCGGCGAGTGGGATTTCCCGGACGCTCCGCTCCGCAGCCTCTACGCGCGCCACCGCGTGTACCAGAGCGTCACGGGCATGGATGCTTTCGAGCCGTGGCTCGATCGCCTGGAGAAACGCATCACGGAGGCGGTGCTCGGTGAAGAGGCCGGGCACATCCCGCCCGAGTGGTACGAAGACAACTGGGACGCACTCGAGCGCCTGCTCGAACGCCTCTACGCGCGCCGTAAACGCGTGCGTGAATTGATTTTGGCGGCCCGCAATTCAGGCCGCGATCCGTTCCCAAATTGGAAGGTGCGACATGCCTGAAGAAGCCCTGCAACCCTGCGCCTATCACGTGGTGCGTTACCAGCCCAATCTCATCCGCGATGAGTGGGTGAACATCGGCGTCCTGCTGTTCGATCCTTCCTCGGGGCGCGTGCGCCAGAGGTGGCTCGAAGAGGCTGCCGATTTTGCGCGGCTGCGGCGCCTGCATCCTGCGGCCGACGAGGAACTGTTGCTGCGCCTGCCCGCGGAATTCGACCGCGAGTTGGCCGGACCTGGGACCGATGCCGGGGCGGTTCTCGAAAAATTCGACCAGACACTTTCGAACGCCGTGCAGCTCTCTCCCCGCAAGGGGCTGCTGGCCCGCGATCTCGACGCCGAGATCGAGCGGATTTTCCGCGAGCAGGTCGAGCCGCTGCGCGAGGCCCGGCGCGGCCCGGCGGAGATCCGCACGCGGAGCGATCTGCGCGCCCAGGCCGCGGACTACTTCCGGAGCGAAAAGATCCTGCGGCTGATGGACCGGGGCGTGCGCGTGTCAGAGTTCACCTATCCCGGCGATCCGATGCGCATCGACTTTTCGTACCGCCGGAACGGCACGCGCGGCTTCGTGCAGTCGGTGGCGCTCGGGCGCGATCCGGGCCAGGCGAAACTGCTGGCGTTCACCGCCGATGCGATTCGCGGCCGGATCGAGCACGCGGAATTTCTCGCCGTCACCGAACGTGAACCCGCGCGCGGCAACGTGCGCGACCAGTTCATCACCGGCGTGCTCCGGGACAACGAAATTCGCGTGCTGCCGCTCGCCGGACTGCGGAAGTGGGCCCACGATGTCGCGCCGGCCCTGCGGGAAGCAGTGTGACGGGTGACTTGTAATTCATGTAAGGAGAGCAGGTTACGGAGACCAAGCAAAGTTGAGAGTTTACCGTTAAGAGTTGAGGGTCAGGATTCGCCCCGGCGCGCGATTTCTCCACACCTAAAATCTCGACCCCTCACCAGTCACTTTCCGAATCCAGCCCTACAGAATTTCTTCACTCCACTCTTCCAGGTACGACTTCACTCTGCCCACAAACTGGTGCGCGGTCGCGCCGTCCACGACGCGGTGGTCGTAGGACAGCGTCAGATAAACCATGGAACGGATCGCAATCGCATCGTCGATCACCACCGGGCGCTTCCCGATCGCGCCGATGCCGAGGATCGCGACGTTCGGCTGGTTGATCACGGGAAGTCCCATCAGTCCTCCATAAATCCCCGGATTCGTGATCGAGAACGTTCCTTCCTGCACCTCCTCGGGCGTGAGCTTCTTCGCGCGGGCGCGCTCGGCGAGGTCATTGATGCCGCGCGCCAGGCCCAGGAAATTTTTCTCCTCGGCGTTCTTGAGCACGGGCACGATCAGCCCCCAATCAAGCGCCACGGCGATGCCGACGTTGATCTCGGGGTGCAGCACGATCGTCGTTCCATCCGCCGATGCGTTGACGGTCGGAAACGCGCGCAGCCCTTCGACGCAAGCGCGCACGAAGAACGGCATGTAGGTCAGCTTGGTGCCGTACTTGGTTTCGAACGCGGCCTTCGAACCCTCGCGGATTTTCGCGATGCGCGTCATGTCGGCCTCGTCGATCGAATAGACGTGCGGCGAGACGCGCACCGAGGCCACCATGTGCTCAGCAATGCGCTGGCGCATCACGCTCATCGGCCGGACTTCGTAATTGCCGAAATAAATCCGCTCACGCGGAACGGCGTTTTCAAGAGCCGGGTGTACCATCGCGCCACCCCCGGCCGGGGGCGGCGCAGGAGCCACGGACGGAGTTTTCGCCCCTGCCGCGGGCGCCGAAGGCCGCGCGCCGCCCGGCTGCAGCGCGGCAAGAATATCTCTCTTGCTGATGCGCCCGCCGGCGCCGCTGCCTTCGATGCCTGCGAGATCTACATGGTGCTCTTTCGCCAGACGGCGGACCAGCGGAGAGCTGCGAATCTTCTGGCCGTTGCCGCGCACTGTCGGCGGGGCCGTTGTCACGGGCGGCGCAGCCGCAGCGGCTGGCGCGACGGCGGGGGCACGCGGCGCAGCCGCGGCCTTGGGCGCCTCCGCTTTTCTTGGCGCCGGGGCTGCGACAGGGGTTGGAGCGGGCTCGGCGGCAGGTGCGGCCGCCGATGCGCCAACCGTCTCAATCACGGCGACTACCGTTTGGATCGGCACCGTCTTCCCTTCGGAAACCTTGATCTCCTTCAGCACGCCGGCCGATGGGGCCGGGATCTCCGCGTCCACTTTGTCGGTGGAGATTTCGAACAGCGGCTCATCGCGTTCGATGCGGTCGCCCGGTTTCTTGAACCACTTGGTGATGGTGCCTTCAAAGATGCTTTCGCCCATCTGGGGCATGATGACGTCGACGGCCATGGTTCTCCTCTTTCCGCAACTTCAGTTACTAATAGTGTGCCAGTTCCCGGGCTACGGCGACCACCTTTGCGGCGTTGGGCAAAAAATAATCTTCAAGGGGCGGCGCATACGGCACCGGCGTATCGAGCGACGTCACGCGCCGGATCGGTCCGTCGAGGTCTTCGAAGGCGCTCTCGGTGACCAGGGCCGCAATCTCGCCGGCAATGCCGCCGGTGCGCGTGTCTTCGTGCACGACGAGCAGCTTGTTCGTTTTTGCGACCGACGTAAGAATCGCGCCGCGATCGAGCGGCAGCAGCGTGCGCAGATCGATCACCTCGGCCTCGATGCCTTCCTTCTCGAGTTCCGCGGCGGCTTCAAGCGACGTATGCAGCATCGCCGCATAGCTCAGGATCGTGAGGTCGCGCCCTTCGCGCCGCACCACGGCTTTTCCGATCGGCACCGTATAGTCGCCCTCCGGCAAATCCTCCTTGATGCGCCGGTACAGGAACTTATGCTCGAAAAACAGCACCGGATTATTGTCGCGGATGGCCGACTTCAACAGGCCCTTGGCGTCGTAGGGCGTTGCCGGGCAGACCACCTTGAGGCCGGGCGTGTGCACGAAGTACATCTCGGGATTCGCCGAATGGAACGGCCCGCCGTGCACGCCGCCGCCGCACGGCCCGCGCAGCACCAGGGGCACCGGCGCGCCCCAGCGGTAGTGCGATTTCGCCGCGAAATTCGTGATCTGGTTGAAGCAGCAGGCGATGAAATCGATGAATTGCATTTCCGCCACCGGCCGGAGCCCCGCGTAGCCCATGCCTATCGCTGCTCCCACAATCGCCGTCTCGCTGACCGGCGTATCGATCACGCGCTCCCAGCCAAATCGTTCGAGCAGCCCCGCCGAAACTCTAAACGCTCCGCCATACACGCCGACATCCTCGCCGATCAGCACGACGGCCGGGTCGCGGTCCATTTCCTCGAACAGAGCCTGCCGGATGGCTTCCAGGTAGGTCGTCTCGGCCATGACTAACGCCCCGCCTTCGCCGGAGAAGGCGCCCGTGCCGGTTTCTTCAGGAGTTTCGACTTGGCTGTCGCCTTGCTTGCCGCAGTGGGCCGGGTGCCGTTCCCCGCTTGCCGTCCGTGGACGAAGCTTTTCGCCGTTCGTTTCGGAGCCGCTTCGAGGTCCCCATAATCTTGGATCGGCCATTCCGGCTTCACGCTGGACCGTGGCGGCATTACTTCTTCCTTCGGCCGCTTCCAATCCGCCTCCACCGTGTGGCAGCCCGCGCAATAAACTCCTTGCTCGGCCAGTTCCGGCGGAGGAAACGGCGAATTTTCGGCAAACTCCACATCCGCCTGGATCTCACGCGCGATGCGCGCGTCGATTTCTTTCTTTGTCTTCGCGTCCCAGAGCTTGTTCTGGTGGAGAAATTGTTCGTAGCAGTCGAGGGGGTCGCGCTTCTTCCAGGATTCCAACATCTCCTTGGGGACGTATTCCGCCGAATCGTGTTGCGCGTGGCCGCGCATTCGCATCGTCTTGGCTTCGATCAGCACCGGACCGTGGCCTGCGCGGGCGTGCGCGACCGCTTCCCGCGCCGTGCGCTCGACCGCAACGACGTCGTTGCCATCAACGATGGCGCTCTTCATGCCATACGCTCTGGCGCGATCGGCCAGGTCCCGCAGCGGCATCTGGCGCTTCACCGGCGTCGAGTACGCCCACTGGTTATTTTCCACGATCAGCACGAACGCGGCTTTCTGCACCGCTGCGAGGTTCAATCCCTCGTGGAATGCCCCGGTGGAGGTCCCGCCGTCGCCGATCCACGTCATCGTCACAATCTTCTGGCCGAGATACCGTCCCGCCATGGCGATGCCGGTCATGACCGGGATCAGGTCGCCCAGCATGGAGATCGGAGAAACCACGTGCCGCGATTTCAGGTCGCCAAAATGGCTGGTGCCGTCCTTGCCGAGCGTCGGCGACGTGTGCCGCGCCATGTGCTGCGTCAGAATGTCGCGCGGCTTAAAGCCTCGCACCAGAAGCGCGCCAATATTGCGGATCATCGGCGCGATCCAGTCCCCCGGACTCAGGGCATAAGCCGTGCCCACCGAGATTGCTTCCTGGCCGAGACTGGAATAGAGTCCGCCGACGATCTTGTTCTGCCGGAACAGCCGCACCATCTGTTCCTCGAGCTCCCGGTTGAGCCGCATGAAGTAGTACAGATCGAGGTGCTGTTCTCGCGTGAGAGCGGAGGTCATTCCTTCTCCAAACCAACCAGGGGGCGCGATTCGCCTGCGACCGCAATCAGAAATCTTCAGGCCTAAGCCGTTGCCACCGCCGGGTGTTCTTCGTGCGCTTGCAGCAGCTCATCCAGTGCCTCGCGATCCGCAGCGCGCAGGTCAAGACCGAGCAGCTCTCCCAGGCGCGCCACGATTCGCGGCGCGACTTCCTTCATTTCGGCGCGCCGGCCCAGCAATTGTTCGAGGGAAGCCGCCCGCTTCCCGGCAATCCCACAGGGCACGATCAAATCGAAATAGCGCAGGTCGGTCGAAACATTGTACGCGAACCCGTGCGAAGTGACCCATCGGCTCAGATGTACGCCGATGGCGGCGAGCTTTTCTTCTTCGGCTGGCGCGTCCTGGGCCGGCGCGCCGTGCGGTCTCGGGGGCACATCTACCCACACGCCCGTTCGTCCGGGAACGCGCCGCGACGCAACGCCGAACCCGGCTGTGGCACGGATCATGGCTTCCTCGAGACTGCGCACATACCAAACGACGTCGCGCCGGATATCGGCAAGATTCAGGATTGGATAGCCGACCAGTTGTCCCGGCCCGTGGTAGGTGATGTCGCCGCCGCGGTCGGTTTCAAAAAACGAAACGCCCATCTGGCGCAGCACGTGACTGGAAACGCGGAGATGGGCGAGCTTCCCATTGCGGCCGAGCGTGATCACGTGCGGGTGCTCGCAGAGCAACAGCACGTCAGGAACCGCGCCGGCCTTCCGCGCGTCCACCAGACGCCGCTGCAACTCCCATGCCGCGCCGTATTCCACCAGTCCGAGATCGACAATCAGCCCACTCTTCATCATGTTTCGCGCTTCTGTCCCGTGCTTCCGTCTTGCGCTGCGAACGGTTAACTTTTGACCCTCATCTTCTTCTAGGCATTGATCGACAGCCCGCGAACCGCAGCCACCGCGTCGGACATCGCTTCCCAGACCGTCGGATGCGCGTGCACGGTAGACATCAAATCATCCACCGTGGCCTCGAGCTGCAGTGCCGCGGCGGATTCTGAAATAATTTCGGTCGCCAGGGGCCCGATGATGTGTACGCCGAGAATTTCGCCGAATTTTTCGTCGGTGACGACCTTGATGAAGCCCTCGTGATGCCCCAGAATCGTCGCCTTGCTGTTCCCCGCGAACGGGAACTTTCCGATTTTCACCGCATGGCCCGCCTCGCGCGCCGCACGCTCCGTCAAGCCAATAGAAGCAACTTGCGGCTCGCAGTAGGTCGCATTGGGGATGCGCGTTTTCTCAACCGGAGGCATTTGCTTGCCGGTGATTTTTGCCACGCACGAGATGCCTTCCATCGAGGCGGCGTGCGCCAGTTGCGGCATCCCGGCGACGATGTCGCCGATCGCGTAGAGGCGCGGCTCCGCTGTTTCCATATACGGGCCCGCGTGAAGGAAGCCGCGCTCGAGCTTCGCTTGTGATTTTTCGAGGCCCAGATTTTCCGTCTTCGGCATGCGGCCCACGGCCATCAGCACTCGCTCGGCGGCCAGAGTTTGCGCCTTCCCGGCCTTGTCCTTGAATGAGACGGTCGCGCCCTTCGCGTCTTTTTTCACCGATTCCACTTTCGCCTCGGTGAAAATCTGGATGCCTTTTTTTCGCAGCGCCTTCTCGAGTTCAACCGAGATGTCGTCGTCCTCAACGGGCGTAATGCGTGGCAGCATTTCGAGCAGAGTGACCTGCGTGCCGAATGTGTTAAATATGGAAGCAAACTCCACGCCCACCGCCCCGCCGCCGGCAATCACCAGCGACTTCGGCACCGCCGGCAACTGTAGAATCTCGATGTTGCTGAGCACGGTCTTGCCGTCGATCTCGATGCCCGGCAGCGACCGCGCGGCCGAGCCCGTGGCAAAAAGGATGTGCGTCGCCTCGACCTCGGTGGTCTTGCCGCCGTTCTCCACGTTCACGCGGCCAGGTCCCGCCCAGCGGCCCCAACCCTGCATCGTTTCGACTTTGTTCTTGCGGAACAGAAATTCGATGCCCTTGGCGTGTTTGTTGACGATTTTTTCCTTGCGCGACAGCACCGCCTGCCAATTGAGCGTGAATTCTCTTACGTCGATGCCGAATTCCTTGGCGTTCTTGAACGTGTCGTAGATTTCAGCGTGGTGGAGCAGAACCTTCGTGGGAATGCAGCCAACGTGCAGGCACGCGCCTCCCAGGAAGCCGTCTTTTTCAATTACCAAAGTCTTCAGTCCCCACTGCGCGGCCCGGATCGCCGTGACGTAACCCCCGGGACCACTGCCGATGATAGCGAGATCGTATTTGGCCAAGCGCGTCCTCCGCGGCAGGCGGGAGTGCCGCTCCTGAAGCAAAGATTAGGTGGAAAAACGGCCGGCGACCGCCCATTCACACGGCCTGCGCTGACGTTCCGCACAGCGATTCTATCAGCCGCCCCGATGTGCCGCAACACTGCCGCCGCTGGGACTGTCTCCCAACTGCGTGGCCCTCTCCCGCCGCGTTTCCGGTCCAAACAAATTGGTCCTGTGACGCCGGGGATGCCAATGTGAGCAGGCTCTCCCATTACCTTTCCTTGCTTGACAGTACTTGGAGCGGCTCCTTAACATGGGAACGTTTCTTTTTGCCGGTGTAGCTCAGGGGTAGAGCGAGGGTCTCATAATCCCTAGGTCGTGGGTTCGAGTCCCACCGCCGGCACCAAGTTTTTGCATCGGTTACCTAGATCTGGCATGCGGATTTTTTGCACGATCCTTGCACACAGCTTCGACCTTCCTCATTGCATTTAGCGTTGTTTCAGGCACTTCTTTGATGTGGTACTTCTGCGTTGTAATCACGCTGGAGTGGCGTAGCAGCCCCTTTGCAGCCATCGCGTCTTTTTCCAGACTGTGCACCGTGGTTGCGCAGGTGGAGTGGACGGCTCATTATCCGTTGCCGATCGCAGCAGTATCGCTTACAGCAGGATTGCTTGAAGAGGCGGTCAGGCGTACATTACCGGTTGCCCTGTAATTAGAATTGAACTCCCGGCGAATTCAAAAGGAGAGAAAATCAAAATGAGATTGAAGCAATTACTCACGATCTGCGCGATTCTGGCAATTTCCATAGCTGTCCCGGCGCCGGCAAGAGCGCAGGCGCCGCAAGCAGCCGCCCCGGCAGTACCCGGTTTGACACTGACCTCGCCGGCATTTGAGGACGGGTCCCTTATTCCGCCGAAGTTCACCCAGTCGGTCACCGATTTTGTTTCACCCAAGCTTCAATGGATTAACGTTCCTCCGAATACAGTCAGCTTCGTTTTGATCGTCCATGATCCTGATGTCGCGTTGGACAAGAAAATAGGCGACGTTCTCCACTGGATGGCCTTCAACATCCCCGGGACCGCTAGCGGGCTTCCCGAAGGCGTGCCCGCCAATGCGCAGTTGGCCGACGGAACCATACAGGCCAAAAATCGCCGCGGAGCTATCGGTTATCTTGGACCGGGCGCCCCTGCTGTAGGCCCATATCATCACTATACGTTTGAACTCTTTGCTTTAGATACAAAACTCAGCCTGGGTGCGGACGCAACGCGCGCGGACGTCCTGGCTGCAATCGACGGCCATATTTTAGGAAAGGGTGTGCTGGTGGGCCGGTTTCACAAATAGCCTTATTTCTCCAAACTGAATTCGCGTCTTCCGAATCAGAACGGCTGAAGGAAGCACTTTAGTCTCCCTGAGCCGTTCTCTTTCAACACGGAATTGTGATCCGTCTTCGTGCTACTTCAGGTCAGGTTGATTCGGCGTGGCCGTCATCACCGGCGAAGCCAGAATATAATTGTGATAGCTCTCCATCATCTGCCATAGGCCGGACTCGTTCGGAGCGAGGATGCGGCTGGACCAATACGCTTTGTCGCCATAGGTCGGTTGGACCGAGACCATCACGACCGCATCTCCGAAATCCCACGTGCGAATCCACAATGCCGGAGCCGCTCCAACCTTGGGAGCGTTGGGGTTTGCCGCTTTGCGTTTGTTCATTCCAGCAATGCGGTCGGCCTTGGAAGGGGACGCCCCGCCGTACGTGCTTACGACGCGCTGATCCATATTATCAGCGACGTGCTTTTCCCAGTTTTGCTGGCTGGATTCCTGCTCTTGCCATTCGTCAAGGGAAGCCTTTTCACCCGGCGTCAGCGGTTTGTATGGAACGGCCTTACAAGGATTATTGCAGGGGATGTCATAAGTCGGCTCGACGGTCTGGAAATCCCGCTTGGGAATCGATGCAATTTCGGTTGTGTGCAGGAGTTTCCAACCGGTCGGGCGCTTCACCCAGAATCTCGCCGAATACTTATTGCCCTGATTCCATTGGATCCACACGACGCTCTTGCCATATTTGTGCTCGATGATCTTGATGTCGTCTCCCGCCACAACGAGAGGCTTCAAGCCACCCCGGAAAGCATCTTCTTTGGCCCACATAATTCCTTCGGAGTCGATCCAACTGAAATCTGGGTCGAGCCACTTGTTCGCGGCGGCTTTATCGCCTTTCGCGAGCGCCGCCACTACGGCCTTGTCCGCGGTTACGACAGCATCGTCAGCAGCGGTTGCTGGCAAGCTAGCCAACGTGGACATCAGACCAGCACACGCTATCCCCGTAGCAACTAGATTTCTGACTAAACAATTCATACTTCCTCCTGAAATGCGACCATCCGCGCATTCTATTACATCCGTACTTGCCGGGCACGATTTATTGTAGCTCGTCCCAGTCTGACCGGGACAGGCTACGACAGCCTCACTCCTCCTGTGTGGCCTCATGCCGCGCGGGCATTGATAGACATTTCCACCTTCAAGATAATTTCGTCAGACCGATGACCTAGCCGCCAGCCGAAAGAGTGTCCGGACCGCTAAACCGGAGCCCCTGCCGATTTTCGATTGCTCGCTGGCTATAGTTCGCGGGCGCTCGATCGCCTGGCGCGGCCACCTGAAAATGATGGCTGCCACCGTTGCTGAACAAATGTACAATCACCACAATTCTTGGGCGCAAGGTGGGAATTCCTGTTTGCAATCGGGAACTCGAAACGAAATCGCTCGTTTGAGACGCGGAAATTCGAGGAGGATTCATGACAGAAGAAAAAAAGTTTGCGGGTGATGGATTGAGCCGGCGCGATGTAATGGCACGCACCGCGTGGGCGGGGCTCGGAGTGACTGCCGGGTTGATCGGAGTTGGCGGGCTGGAAAGACTTTTGGGACAAATGCAGCCACGCGTGGATGAATCCTCGCCTCGCATCGGATGGCCGTCCGTCACGCCGCTTCCTCCAATTGACGATCACTACCCGGTCATGCCCAGCTGGAATACCGAACTGCGGCAACTGGCGCCAAACGTCTACGCTTACCAGCAGCAGGGCGGCACCGGGCACCTCAATGCAGGGATCTCCAACGCTGGACTCTTCGTGGGAGAGGACTCGCTATTGGTTTTCGATGCTCTGGGATTTCCGCTGCAAAGCAAAGCCTTCATCGCCGCAGCCAAGCAGACCACCGGCGGCAAGCCGATCACCCATCTGATTAACAGCCACCATCACGGCGATCATGTGGCCGGCAATCAATTCTTCCTCCCGGCGCAGATTGCGAGCCATCCTTATTGCCGGCAAGAGGTGTTGAAGGCCGTGCCCAATACGCCGGCGTCATGGCCGAAACAAGAAGGCCTCGCGGACGGCACCGAGATACGCAAGCTAGCGCCGCCGACCGTAACGTTTGAAGACAACTTGATCTACAGCATCGGCGGCAACGTCGTGGAGTTCCGTTTCGTCGGGCCGGCACATACGTGGGGCGACATAGTGGCTTACTTGCCTCAGCATAAAATTCTTTTTGCGGCCGACCTGGCCTTTTTTCACCTCGTACCCTACTGCCACAACGCCTATGTGTCCAAGTGGATGGAGTCCATCGACAAAGTTATGAAGATGGACGTGGACGTCATCGTCCCGGGCCACGGACCGGTCGGCGGAAAGAAGGATCTGGCAGAGTCGGCAGAGTACTTCCGCTTTCTGAAGACCGAAGCCAAGAAGTGCTATGACGCCAAGATGAGCGCCGGCGCGGCCGCCGCGGACATAAAAATGGGCAAGTTCGACAACTGGATGGGGCCCGAGCGGATAGTGATGAACACTGTCCGCTTGTACGACGAATTCAAGAGCACGCTCACACCAGACATCGATATGGAAGGCACGAAGCAAGCGATTTTGGAGTACAACTCGATCAAGGCCAGCAAGAAAAGCTAGTTCCGAGTAGCCCTTTCAACATAGATATCATAGGCACGCCGAGCGATTTGTTCTCGTGTGGGCAATTTTTCTTTCATAGCCGAAAATACCTTCCAGAAATGCCGGACGCCCGATTCGTATATAGCATGGCTCAGAACTGCATTGGCTGGCAAAGAGCCCCTGAGAATCGCTTCAAGCTCGCGCTGTGATGGACTGGCTGGAAATTTGCTTGCCGAGTCGTGGGTAGACCTTCAGCGCATTACCCTCAAAAATTTTCAACTTATCCTCGGCACTGAGTCCTGGGGCCCTGTCAACGTAACGCCGCGTGTCGTCGAAATAGTGTCCCGTTTCCGGATCGATGCCTTTGACGGCGCCTACCATTTCCGACGCGAAGAGAATGTTGTCTGCGGGAATTACTTTCGTCAGCAAATCGATCCCCGCCTGGTGGTACACGCAGGTATCGAAATATACGTTGTTGAGCAGCAGTTCCTTGAGTGGCGGACGTTTTAGGTCCTGTGCCAACCCGCGGTAGCGGCCCCAATGATAGGGCACTGCTCCTCCGCCATGGGGAATGATGAATTTCAGCGTGGGGAAATCCTTGAACAGGTCGGAAGTTAGGAACTGCACAAATGCAGCCGTGTCGGCATTGATGTAGTGCGAGCCTGTGGTGTGGAAAGCGGGGTTGCACGTGGCCGTTACGTGCACCATCGCAGGCACTGCGAGTTCCACCATCTTTTCGTAAAGTGGATACCACCACTGGTCGCTGAGCGGAGGCTCCCTCCAGTAGCCTCCGGAAGGATCAGGGTTCAGATTGCAGGCCACAAAACCTAGTTCATTTACGCAACGCTCCAGCTCGGGGATGCAATTGCCAGGAGGCGTGCCCGGAGATTGGGGCAACTGGCAGGCCCCGATGAAATTTTTGGGGTAGAGAGTAACGACGCGGTGAATCATGTCGTTACAGATTTGTGTCCAGGCAAGACTGGTCGCCACGTCTCCGACGTGATGGCCCATGGCCGATGCACGCGGCGAGAAAACCGTAATATCGGTCCCGCGCTCCCGTTGAAACTTCAGTTGTGCCGGCTCTAATCTTTCGCGAATCTCATCGTCGCTGATGCGCAGGGGACTTGGAGTTCTTGAAGGGGCATCCAGTGAGGCCACTTGTTGTTTGCGATACTCGATCAACGCCGACGGCTCAGATGTGTAATGCCCGTGACAATCAATGATCATCTCAATCCCAAGTTAAGGACTAGGTTCGACCCGCCGGCAGACGGCCCCATTCCAAACCGGCAAATGAGAGAGCTGGCGAATTCGTGAATTTTAGCACACAATTTAGCGCGCTATCGGCTTGGCGGCATGCATCGACATTGCCGTCCTAGCTTTGGAAAACGGTTCGAGCAATTGAAGAAGAGGCCATGGCGTAGCTGAGAGAAACGCGATGGAAGGAATATAACTGCATGACCTCAAATTCCGGCATACCCAGCCCAAGCGTCCTTGAAGCTAAGACGATGCGGCGAGTTGCCTTGCGAATCGTACCGTTCATGATGGTTTGCTATTTCGTTTCCTTTCTCGACAGAGTAAACGTGGGTTTCGCCGCTCTCCAGATGGTCAAGGATCTTCACCTGTCGCCTACGGTGTTCGGATTTGGCAGTGGGATTTTTTTCGTCACCTATTTCATATTTGAAGTGCCCAGCAATTTGTTTCTACAGAAGATTGGCGCGCGCCGTTGGATTGCACGCATCATGTTGACGTGGGGAGTACTGGCCGCCGGCATGGTCTTCGTGACTGGCCCGCATTCTTTCTATGTGATGCGGCTGCTGCTGGGTACAGCCGAGGCAGGATTTTTCCCCGGCGTGATTCTGTATCTCACGTACTGGTTCCCGTCCGAATATCGCGCTCGCATCGTGGGGTTGTTCACCGTCGCTATTCCAGTTTCGAGCTTCCTCGGATCACCGATCTCGGCGGCTCTTCTGGGAATGGACGGATGGTTCGGACTCCGCGGTTGGCAATGGATGTTCATCATGGAGGGCTTTCCTGCTGTCCTATTGGGATTGGCCTGCCTTGTACTCCTGACCGATCGACCCTCCGACGCGAAGTGGCTGCGCGCAGATCAGCGCGAATGGCTAATGAGCAGGCTGAGTGCGGAAAGCAAGCGACCCCGACCAGTGGGGCAAATCAGTGTCTGGAAAGTGCTTTGCAATAAGCATGTTCTGGCGCTCAGCGTCGTTTTGGCAGGGAGCACCGCAGTGAGCAGTGGCCTACAGATCTGGCAGCCTCAGATTATCAAGTCCTACGGCCTCACGAACATGCAAACCGGGCTCCTCAATTCCATCCCATTTGCCCTGGCCTCGATCATTATGATCTTGTGGGGAAAACGATCGGACCAAACAGGTGAGCGAATCTGGCATACTTCCTTGCCTCTCATGCTTACTGCGGTCAGCCTGGCATCAGCGCTGTTGTTTCACTCGCTGTTCTCGATTATTGTTATCCTGTGCCTGGCGGTCATCGGTATCTATGCGGGCAAGGGGCCAGTCTGGGCGTTATCGGCCGAGTGGCTTTCCCTTGGCACTGCGGCCGCGGGTTTAGCGCAGATCAACGCGATCAGCAACCTCGCCGGATTCGGCACCACCTATATCTTGGGCTTTATCAAAGATAGAACCGGAAGCTACCCCCTGGCGGTGCTCCCGCTGGCCGCTTTATCAATGGCAGGGGCTCTCATGATCTTGTGGATTGCCCGCAGCCAAGCAAACAGAGACGCTGTGACAGCCGATGCGATTCCTGTTCGATGATGAAATGTTAATATTAATGTTTTCCGATGCTTGGAATAAGGAGAATCAAGCGAAATGAATTCAGAGTCGTTGGCCGTCCCCGGCAGCAGGGCAAACGCGTCTGAAGCAACGGCGACGCAGGTTTCGGATGCGGCTTGGGAGTCTCTGCAGGGCGCTTACGATATGCAGGTGCACGTGGCGCCGGATGTAATCGGACGGCGAATCGATGATTTGGATCTTGCAAAGGAATTCCTGTCTCACGGTTTGCGCGGATTCGTTCTCAAATCTCATTATTTCCCGACGGCGGAGCGTGCGCAGGTCGTCACTCGCGCGGTGCCAGGCATTTCAGCCTATGGAGCGATCACCCTGAACCACGCCGTGGGCGGGCTCAACCCGGTCGCGATCGAGCTGGCAGGTCGTTCCGGTTGCAAGATCGTGTGGATGCCCACCGTGGACGCGGCCAACGAAACTGCCGGGCGGCTGAACGGTCCGAATGTGCATCTTCCATTCTGGGCCAAAATTCAGCGTGAACTAGCGGCCACCGGAATAAGCCCGCCTCCCCTCACCGTGATCGATTCCGCAGGAAAAATCAATGAGCCAACGCGACGCTGCATCGAGCTCATCGCCAAGTACAACATGATTCTTGCGACGGGACACCTGGGCCGCGTAGAAATCTTTTCATTGGCAAGAGCCGCGCGTGAAATGGGAGCGCAAAGAGTTGTGGTTACTCACGCGGAATTTCCTTCGCAGAACTTATCGCTTGACGAGCAAATCGAACTTGCCAACATGGGCGCATACATCGAACACTGTTTCACGACCATGCACACCGGAAAGGCCCCCTGGGAAAGTGCGCTCAGATCCATTCGCAAGGTCGGCCCTGAGCGCTGCATTCTTTCCACCGACTTGGGCCAGGCCATCAACCCTCCGGTCGCGGAAGGGTTCGCTATGTTCGCCCAGCGATTGCTGGATGGCGGCTTCACCGTTGCCCAAATTCGCCGCATGACCGTGACGAATCCTGATTTGCTCATTCAATAATCTATCTGCATTTGAATAGCGGCCGGTTTTGAATCCAGGTAAGGTCAGAACTAGACGCGCAGGGTCTTCATATCGCATGTATTTATGAGGGGAGGTAGCTCATGAAACCGATCATTGTCCGCAATATCGAGCGGCCGGACGCGGGTCTGGTTCAAAAATTAGGCGAATATGGCGTCGCCACCGTGCACGAAGCGCAGGGCCGCACGGGCCTGATGTTGCCCTACATGCGGCCGATTTATCCGGCGGCACGGATTGCCGGTCCGGCGGTCACGGTCTTCTGCCATGCTGGCGATAATCTGATGATTCATGCGGCCATTGAGGTGTCCCGCCCCGGTGACGTCGTGGTGGTGACCACGCAATCGGAATCCACGGATGGTATGTTCGGCGAGTTGCTGGCAACTTCGTTCCGGGCGCATGGTATTGCAGGCCTGATAATCGATGCCGGCGTACGCGACGTCGCCGATCTGACCGCCATGCAATTTCCCGTATTTTCCAAGGCGATCTCTGCGCAGGGAACCGTGAAGGAGACTGCCGGGTCCGTGAATATAGATGTGGTCTGTGCCGGAGCTTTGGTTCATCCAGGCGACGCCATCGTAGCCGATCTCGATGGAGTCGTCGTGGTCCAGCGCCATGAGGTGGCGGAAGTGGTCCGCCTGTGCGAGGAGCGCCTCACCAAGGAAGCCAAGAACAGAAAGCGGCTTCGCGCCGGCGAACTAGGATTGGATATATATGGACTTCGCGCCAAACTCAAAGCCCTGGGTCTCCAGTACGTCGATCGGAACTCGCAAGAGTAGGACGCGCAGGACACGGCTTCTTGTGGTTAGTCGATGATGTTAGGTGTCGAAGCTTCAGGGTGGAAAGCAGGTCGATGTCAGCATACCGATGGATGTGGCGGAGCTTTCTGTGTGGTACGCCAGCGCCCTTCCCTGGCGGCAGTGGAGACGCCCACTGCAAGAGGGCACTACTGCAGAATCCAATCGCCTGCTTTCTGTACGAATCGGAACGCATACCGTGGGTAAGGCGTGTCGCAGACCTCGGACCTGACTACACGTGCCTTGCCAACGAATTTCGTCCCTCCACTAACCAGATACACCTCGACCACGGCATCCTTCTTCAGTAGGGCAGTGCAGCCACACAGGAACCCGCTTTGACTGACGTTCTCCGTAGGGCTCAATTCTTCGAATGGTTTTTCATTGATATCGGCTCCTCGCAGCATCAGCATGACTCGCAGGCGAACACGCACCTCACTTCTCCGCTCAGGTAGAACCGCGTGCAGCACGTTTGCAAGGCCGGCTCGCAGCGCTTCAAAGTCGATCGGTTTCTCCACCTCTCCGGCCACTAGGATGATCCCCCGGCATAATGCGGCTCTCAGGTCGGCGGTTACACCGATCATGGCAAGCATGCCGCTGACGTGAAATCCGCCGATGAGGACCGGAATGTTGTGGGGCAGAAACCACGAGGCGATATCCTGTGCCCGC
>JAIQES010000017.1 GCA_020073705.1 Terriglobia bacterium | reverse complement strand
GCACTTGCTCCAGGAAAAGTGGGAGGTCACCTGTGGGGACTGCTTGCGCGATCAACTTGGCCTGAGATTCGAACCGGGTCAGGTACTCCGGCCTGAGTCCTCGACTCGTTTGCTTTGCCGGGTTCGTGTCCAAGTATATGGTCAAAAGAGGAGCTGGAAGATCGGGAAGAGACTGAATGGTGCCAGGCTTGAGCATTGGAACCTCCACATCCTTACGGACATTGACGCTACCTCTTTCCCCGAAACGAGCCGACCGCGCATCTCACTCCTACAGCCTGCGGGCGAGCAGAACGCGAATATGGATTCAGCGAAAGCTCCTATCCCTTCCGATCGTGTGTGGAAACTTCCGCCTCGTCCGCATCGGGTACATTTTCCACGCCGCTTACTTTCTCTGCCTCCAGGTCCTGCCCTTCTTCAACCAGTTCCGCCACGCTCTCGGAATTCCCACTGGCGACGGTTGACAAGCCTTCTATGTCACCTGACTGGCCTGCTGCATTCGGCCCAAGACCCGTTGGTTCGACCGCAGCGAACTCCAAGACCCGCCAATCTCTCGGGGCGAGTTTCTTCTGCGCAGCTCTCCTCTTGCCGTGCGTGGCTTTCCTCTTGCGGATTGCTTTCTTGTTGCGCATGAACAGAACCTCCCTTCTCAGCGTAAGCTCACAGACTATTCACCGCTGGTGTAGAAGTGCACCTTTCCTTTTCCGAACGCCCGGCTCGATTCATCGAACTAACTTGGTTTCGCTTCCGCCTTCGCCTTGCCAAGCGCTTCACGCCGCGCAATGACGGCCGCGCTAACCTTCTGCTGGCCCTGATCCATCAATTCATGCATCCGTAGACGCGTCTGCCGAACCTTCACATTCGCGGCATCGATTCCATCCAGGCACTTCGTTGCAATCCATTCTCGCGTTTCTATCCCTGATTTTGGGGCCAGAAATACGCTAACCGCGGCCCCAATCCCTAACCCGGCTATCAAAAGGGCAAATGCCGATCCATAACCAGTGCATTGTATTTTTGCATTTTGGTCTTCAGGTTGGTTTCTCATTTCTTCCTCCTTGCACCCATGCGCCTTGCCCTTCACACGGCGAATGCTAACTTCGGACGATGAGTGTCGCTAATCACTTTACTCGAATCATATTAGTCTGTATTCCATTCGGGCCGCTATGAGCGGCCTCACCTCGCGGTGTGATCTTCATCACAGCATCCGAAGCAAAGGAGGCTACCGTCACCGCGCTTAGAGTCACGTGCGACTAGGACGCTCAATGGCTGGCACAAGGCGTCATTGATGTCTGAAACGCGCACTGGAGCATCGACGAATCCACGATCGCTTCTGCGTTATTCGGATTGTGAATTGCGGATCTAGCCCGCCGGTCAGATGCGAATGCCGGGAATCATATACGCTGATGAGCAGTCGATCACAAACATGGACGAAAAGGTTCGCGAGCAGCTCACCAAATCGGTGACGTGCAACATGGACAGCTGTGATGTGTATCACTGTGGACGGCGTCTGCAGGGTTTATAAAACATCCAGAAAGCGAGATGTGGATGGGCTGGAGTCTCGTTCTCTGAACAGCGATAAGGGGGAATCCCATCATGCTAGTTAAAGACGTAATGTCGAGAAAAGTGATTTTCTGTACCCCATCGGACACTGCACAGGCAGCAGCCAGAAACATGAAGTTGCATCGAGTCGGAGCCCTTCCCGTCGTATCCGACTTTTTGAACGCAAAGCTCGAGGGGATTGTGACCGATCGCGATCTGTGCTGCAGCGTCATTGCAGAGGCAAGGGTTGCTGAAAAGACAAAGATCGCTGAGGTCATGACGCGAAATCCCGTGACCTGCGCGCCCGAGAATACGCTGGAGGACTGCGGAGCACTGATGCAAGAGCACCAAATCCGGAGGATCCCGGTCGTCGACAATCAAGGGCGATGCATCGGAATTATCGCGCAGGCCGACATCGCACTACATGCTCCAGCGGGAATTGTCGCCAAGACCCTTGCGGAAATTTCCAAGTCGATAGGGACTGGGCGAGAAGCGTGGGCGGCGGACGCCTGAAGCAACTGGCGGTGGTCCGCTCGCCACGGACTGGTGCAATTGAAAGAGACACCCATGGCCTTTCGTCTGACAACCACAGCGTTTCAAAATGGCGGCTTAATTCCGAAGAAATTCACTTGCGACGGGCCGGATATTTCGCCCGCACTCGCATGGACTGAGCCGCCCGCCGGAACGAAAAACCTCGCTGTTATCGTGGACGATCCTGACGCCCCGGCCGGCACATGGGTCCATTGGGTGCTCTACGATCTTCCCGGCGACGCGCGCGAGCTGGGCGAGGGTGTCGGGAAAGATCGCCAGGTTCCCGATGGGGCGCGCCAGGGACGGAATGATTTCGGCAAGATCGGCTACAATGGCCCATGCCCACCCAAGGGTAGGCCGCACCGATATTTCTTCAAGTTCTATGCGCTGGACCGCAAGACGAATCTCAAGGCCGGAGCCAACAAGGCTGAACTGGAGCGTGCCATGAATGGCCATATTCTCGCCGAGACCGAGTTGGTCGGACGGTTCCAGCACTAGAAGTCCGTCGGAAGGCAATTTTATGAATGGAGAGGAACTTTTCAATGAACTGCATCTTCACCGTGAACAAAGGATCTGAGCCATGAAATGCGCAACTGCCGGTTGTTCGCATGAAGGACGGGGGGAATGCTCTGAGTGCTCGCGGAATTTCTGCGACGCTCACATCGAAACCTGCAGTTTGTGCCAGGCACTTGTGTGCTTCGATTGCCGGGACGAGCACGAGGCCAACAATCCACTGCATGAAGAAGGCACCCCGACCGGGTGATTTGAAGTTTAGATTCCCTCCGGCTGTGTTTGCCTGATCGAGTCACCGATGGCACCACTCAAATAGGCGCGGACTGCCTCGCGAGGGCTTCCGCATCCGCAGGCTCTATAGGGAAATGGAGCGTCTTCCATGCTTTTATTCCCCCGAACAATTCCTTGACATCATAGCCGCGTTCGTCGGCCTGCCAATTGCTTTCCAGAATGCGGTGGCGGGCAACCGGCGCCATCAAAGCAGCGCATGCCGACGATAAAACCAGGACTTAACAGCCTGCACGAGAAAGAGATAGGTCACCGCAAGAAACGCAATCGCGCCCAAAAGTGATGCGGGCGGCGGAGTAAACAGCAGCAACCTCCCCAGCGGCGTGTACGGCAGCACAGTCGCGACAGCCACGACGGCCAACACGCTTATCAACAACGGCCTGCTGGGCCGGCTCTTGAGAGGGTTGGCTGCCGTCCGGATCACAAATACCACGAGCGTCTGTGTCGCCAGGGACTCCACGAACCACCCGGTGTGGAAAAGCGACTCGTTTGCGGAAGCATGGAACACCCAGAGCAGCACCCCGAAAGTGAGGAAATCATAAATTGAGCTGATCGGACCGATGATCATCATGAACTGACGGATGAATCCAATCTGCCATCGCTTGGGTTGTTGCCTCATGGCGGGATCAACGTTGTCGCTGGGGATGCTGACCTGCGAGACATCATATAGAAAATTGTTCAGCAGTATTTGGCTCGGGAGCATCGGCAGGAATGGCAGGAAAAGTGACGCCGCGGCCATGCTGAACATATTGCCGAAATTCGAGCTCGTGCCCATGATGATGTACTTCATGATGTTGGCAAAGGAACGCCGCCCCTCGAGTACCCCATCGTTCACAACCGCAAGATCCTTTTCCAGCAGGATGATCTTGGCAGCGTCCTTGGCCACGTTCACTCCATTCATGACTGAAATCCCCACATCCGCAGTGTGCAGCGACGGAGCATCGTTGATCCCATCACCCATGTAGCCAACGACGTGCCCGCGTGCCTTAAGAGCGAGGATCACCCGATTCTTCTGTTCGGGGGATACGCGGGCGAAGATGGCGCCGTTCTCCGCTTGGTAGGCCACAGCGGCATCATTCATCGTATCGACCTGGTTCCCGATGAGAATGCGGTCTGCGCTCAGTCCTATGTCATGGGCTATCTTCTGTGTCACGTATTCGTTGTCGCCCGTCATGACGACCACAGAAATGCCATTCTGTTTCAGCGCCTCCACGACGGAAAGAACCCCCTCCTTCGGTGGGTCAAGGAATGCCGCGAACCCGGCCAGCGTCATAGCGTGTTCGGCCGCCATGCTGTACACATCCTGTTTCTTCACCTTCAGCACTGCCACTCCAAGAGCGCGGAACCCGTCTGCACCCAGCTTCTTGAGGGTGTCCTCTGCCTCTGCCCGCCGGCTATCGTCGAATGGCTGAGGAACACCATCGATGGTTACCGTATCGCAGATGGCAAAGACACTTTCAGCCTCGCCCTTGGTGATGAGAAGGTAGTCGTCAGCGTGTCGCACCACCACGGAAAGGCGCTTGCGGTTGAAGTCGAAAGGGATCTCGTCTATCTTGTCATACCCCACAATGGAAGGGGCCTCGTGCTTCAAGATTGCATCGTCCAGGGGGCTCTTGATGCCCGCTTCAAAGTGGCTGTTCAGGTAAATGAGCTGCAGGACGTTCTCGTTATCCTTACCTTGGAAATCCACGTGCCGGTCAAGCACGATCTCCCCTTCGGTGAGTGTGCCCGTCTTGTCGGTACAGAGAATATCCACGCTGCCGAAATCGTCGATTGCCGCAAGTTGTTTTACCAGAACCTTCTTCCTGATCATCCGCTTCGCCCCTTGGGCCAGTGTAACTGTGATGATCATGGGCATCATTTCAGGTGTCATCCCGACGGCGAGCGCGACCGCGAAAAGAAAAGACTCCAGCACCGGACGATGGAAAATGATGTTCACCAGCAGGACGAAAAGGACGAGCAACATGGTCACCCATGTGAGCATCACTCCGAAGCGGCGTATGCCTCGGCCAAATTCCGTCTCCGGTGGCCGCATGGCTAGACGCTGCGCAATTGCACCGCAGGCGGTATCTTTTCCTGTGCAGACGATGACCGCGGTACCGATCCCAGTCTGAACAGCAGTGCCCAGGAAAACGCTGTTGCTCGCGTCCGCAACGCCGTGCTTCTCCTTTGAAAGGTCAGTCACTGTCTTCTCGACCGGCAAAGACTCCCCAGTGAGCACGGATTCGCGCACGTGCAGGTCCTTTACGTCCAGTAGACGGGCGTCTGCCGGCACAAGGTCTCCCGCGTTGAGTCGGATGATATCTCCCGGGACTAGCTCGGCTACCGGCAGTTCCTGTTCTCGTCCATCCCGCATCACGGCGGCTGTTATGGCAATCTGCTTCTGAATTTCCTCCACCGCATGTCGAGCCTGGAATTCCATCAAGAAATTCAGGAGCACGCTGAACAGTACGATAGCGATGATGATCAGCCCGCCGACGTGCTCTCCGAGTGCAAGAGATACGCCGCTGGCAACGACAAGAATGATGACGAGAGGATTGGCGAAGAAACCGAAAAAACTGAACAGAGCAGCGAAGCGAGACTCCCGGACCAGGCTGTTTGGGCCATAAAGACGCAATCGCCGGCTGGCCTCTTCGGTCGTCAGCCCTGCCGGGGTTGCCTGTAGCTGTTGGAACAGTTCCTGCAGCGGCCGATCCCAGAAGTCCTCGAAACGCATTGTTTGTCTCCCCATCCGCGGTCGCTCCCGTAGCTGCCGCATTATCCTATGAGAGCGCTGCTTACCAAAGAATTTCCAGTCATGGGAGAAATGCGGTTCGGCGACTGCGGCGGCAGGCTGCGAGGACTGCAAATCAACAAGTCCCTTCTAAGCGTCGTCCTGCATGGCTAATGCTGCGAACAGCGAAAGAATTGCTACGTATCGAACTTCTGGATTTGACCTGGAGGCGAATCACACATATTTCTGAATTTTCAAATCTATCCCTTTTTGAACAGTCATTCTCGGATGAACTTGTTAAGCTACCGACGTGATTATGTTTGATCTCGAATTCATGCGCGATACACATCACTTAGGCACGTGATGCACATCACCGACGATGACAGGATAAAGAATTATAAAGGGAGCGTCGGCAGGCGAAGTCCCGGAGTGATCAAATATTTTCGGGATATTTGACCTCAGTTATTCGGATAGGACGAAAAAGATCACGTCGATGAAAAGAATCTTCTGGCCAACATAAACCATGTTTTGCTCATCTTTTTTATCTATCGGAAGCCACAGGCAATGAAGATGCAGAGGAGGTTCGAGAACATGAATACTTTCAGACGTACCGCGGGGTTCTCAAGGCCTCGACTGGGCAAGCAGATTTTGGTTTCCCTGTTATCGCTGGCTCTGTTGTTCGCGACTGGGCCTCAGAACCTGTTGGCCTATCAAGGCGCGCCAGCCCCGACGCAGGCCCCGGCGGAGGCCGCGCCGGCGCCGCCATACACGCAACAGACTCCCGAGCAGATGCAGCAGTTGGTAGCGCCGATTGCGCTATATCCGGATTCGCTTGTGGCGCAGATCCTGGCTGCATCCACGTTTCCCGAGCAAGTCGTCCAGGCCGACAGATGGGTGCAAGAGCATCCTGATTTGAAGGGCGAAGCTTTGGGTCGAGCTGTGGACCAACAGCCGTGGGACCCGAGCGTTAAGGCGCTCACTGCATTTCCATCCGTCCTTGGAAATATGGACAAGAACATCTCCTGGACGTCGTCTCTTGGCGACGCCTACTACAACCAGGGGCAGGATGTGATGGATGCCATACAGGTGATGCGCCAGCAAGCGAAAGCGGCCGGCACCCTTCAGACCACGCCGCAGCAAACCGTAACCACGCAAGGCTCGACAATCATCATTCAGCCTGCTAACCCCGAAGTGGTTTACGTTCCCGCGTATGATCCGTGGCTAGTTTACGGATATCCCATCGTGGCGTGGCCGGGGTGGTACCCGTATCCCGGAATCTGGTTTGGCGGCCCATACCTCTCATTCGGATTCGGTTTCGGAATCGGTTTCTTCGGCGGTTTTGGATGGGGCTGGCCCCATTGGGGATGCAATTGGAATAACCGATTCGTAATGTATAACCGTGGCAGGTACTTCTCTCGGAGCGCCACGTTTTACAACCGCAACAGTTTCTATCGAGGGGGAGGAGGCGTGCGCGGCGGCCTTGGCGGCCGTATCAGCGGGAACGTCGCAGGGCGCGGCGGAGTTTACAACCGTCCCGGCGCAACGACCAGACCTTTCAACGGAAGCACCCCGGCTGCGCGAGGATACGCTCAACCCCGCGGTCAAAGTGGGACCCGCTCGGGCGCCTTCAGCGGCTACGGCCAGGGCGGACAAGCTAGGAGCTATTCGTCACGCGGAAGCACCAGCCTCGGCGGGGGAGCGCGTAGCAGTGGTGGCGGAGCAGCGCGTGGCGGAGGATTTGGTGGCGGGGCTCGTGGCGGTGGTGGCGGAGGAGCCCGTGGCGGTGGTGGCGGAGGAGCCCGTGGCGGTGGTGGCGGGCGTCGGTAATCGAAGTTTCGTTATGTTCCGATCAGACCATGAAATTTAGAAATGGGGGGAAATCATATGCGGCGAACGAAGCTGAACTTCAAAAAATTTCATTGGGCCAATCTTCCTAAATTAGCAGCGGTCGCCATCCTTTTGACGGGGTGCTTTGCCACCCGTTCCATGGCGCAGCAACAGGGCCAGAAAACATTTTCTTCGCCGGAAGACGCGAGCAACGCGCTCGTCACGGCAGCGCAGAGTAACGACGAAAAAGCGCTGCTCGATATCCTCGGACCAGACGGAAAGCAAATCGTCTCGTCGGGCGACGAAACCCAGGACGCCGACAGCCGCGCTAATTTCGTTCAGAAATATCAGGAAATGCACCGTCTGGTGAAAGAACCGGATGGAACCACTACCTTGTATATCGGCGCGGAGAATTGGCCTACGCCCATACCGCTCGTGAACAAAGGTCATTCGTGGTATTTCGACACCGAGGCGGGCAAGAAAGAAATTCTGTACAGGCGAATTGGCCAGAATGAAATATCGGCCATGCGCGTTTGCCAGGAGCTCGTGGCGGCGGAAAAGGAATACCACTCCACACACAACGAGTACGCGCAGACAATCTTCAGTGATGAAGGGCAGCACAATGGCCTCTATTGGAAAGCTGCGGATGGGGAACCCCAGAGCCCCATCGGGCCGTTGGTGGCGGCGGCCGTTGCTGGGGGCCATGCCAAGAGCCGAGGGGTCCCTCCGACTCCTTACCGCGGTTACTACTACTATATCCTGACCCGTCAGGGGAAAAATGGTCCAGGCGGCGCGAAAAGTTATATCGTAAACGGCAAAATGACCGAGGGTTTTGCTGTCGTGGCCTATCCGGCGAAATACAGGTCGTCCGGCGTGATGACATTCATCGTCAACGAGAACGGAGTAGTGTATCAGAAGGATCTCGGCAAGGAGACCGATGTTCTCGCCAAAGCCATCAGGGAATACAACCCTAGTTCCAGTTGGCAAAAGCTCGAAGGCCAGCAAGAGGAGGCTGCTGGCGAGCAGCAAACCAAGTAAGAGGCATCCTGTAGCTGCATTTGCTCCATCGGGAGCATGCCCACTTCAAATACCGTAAAACCTGCATTTCCAGAATCATTATCTCGCGCGCCGAAGATGCCAGTATGAAGAGACCGGCACTGCGAAGTTCTGCCCTCGGTGATGAAATTTGCAGTCGGTTTGGAGGCCGTAACGGTCGCGGTGTGATTATGTTTGTTCTCGAATTCATGCGCGATACACATCACTTAGGCAGGTGACACATATCACCGACGATGACAGGATAAAGAATTAAAAGAGGAGCGTCGGCAGGCGAGGTACCGAACTGATCAAATGTCCCCGGGATATTTGGACTTAATTATTCGGATAGGGCGGAAAGGAGCACGTCGATGAAACGAATCTTCTCTTTAATGGTTGTGATGGTCTTGGCTGGGCTGCCTGCACATGCGCAAAAGGATGAAAATAATCGGATTCAGAATGCCGGCAAAGTGATGGTTGAGATTCTCAATGTTCCCGACGATATTCCGAAGGATATTCTGGACAAGGCGGAATGCGTCATCGTTTTGCCTTCGGTGATCAAGTTTGCGATCGGGTTCGGGGGTAGCTACGGTCGCGGCGTGATGACGTGCCGGAGCGGCAAGGATTTCAACGGACGTTGGAGCGCGCCTTCCATGATGGCGCTCGAAGGTGGAAGCTTCGGCTTTCAGTTGGGAGGCCAAGCGACAGACTTTGTCTTGTTGGTGATGAATCCGCGCGGGGCTAGTTCTATTCTCACCAGCCAGGTCAAACTCGGCGGCGACGTGGCTGCTGCGGCCGGACCGAAGGGCCGCAGCGCTGCAGCCTCAACGGATGTCACCATGCGGGCAGAAATTCTGTCGTATTCGCGTTCGCGCGGATTGTTCGCCGGGATCTCTCTAGAAGGCTCAACTCTCCGCCCCGACAATGATGGCAATAAGAGGCTGTACGGAAAAGGAGTCAGCGGCCAGGACATCGTAATCAATAGCAAGATTCGGCCGCCCGCCTCGTCAAAATTGCTCCTCGCCACTCTGAACAAGAAGTCTCCGAGAAACAAGTCTGATTAGTAGGGATCAGTGGCGCAACACCGCGGAGCAGTCCGGCATCCGCATTGGGCGATAAGTGAGCCTGAATGAACGATAGCGGGAAGATCCACATGTTGTCTACTGGAGACAACCACCAGAAACAATAACCGCGCTCGACGTGACGAGTGAGGGGCGCAAGAAATCACCATAAAGGAGACAATATTCATGAAACCAGTTCGACTTGTCAGCACGGGAGTTCTGCTCCTTCTTCTTGGAGCCGTTACTCCCACGTACGCAGAGCAGGAGCAACGCCAACAAGACGCGAACAAACAGGAGCAGCAGGCTAAACCTGAAAAGCAGCAGCCACAACGGGCTCAGAAACCGCCGCGAGGTCAGGCCAAGCAGCAGCCACAACGCGCCCAGCAACCGCCGCGAGGTCAGGCCAAGCAGCAGCCACAACGCGCCCAGCAACCGCCGCAAGGTCAGGCCAAGCAGCAGCCACAACGCGCCCAGCAACCGCCGCGAGGTCAGACCAAGCAGCAGCCACAACGCGGTCAGCAACAGCAAGGCCTGAACAGGCAGCAGCAACGGCGGGCTCAACAACAGCAGGCTGCCTGGCAGCAGCATCGCGCAAAGAACTGGCAGGCCGAGCACCGCGACTGGCAGCAACGCGGCGGCTACACCGCCGACCGGATTCCAGAGGACCGTTATCGTGACAACTTCGGTCCGGATCACTCGTTCCGCATCTACAGCAACCCCGTGGTGGTGGCCGGCGGGTATCCAGGCTTCCTGTACGGCGGATTTTATTTCAGTGTCGTAGACCCGTGGCCACAATACTGGTCAAACAACTGGTACGAAAACGATGATGTGTATATCGACTACTCCGGGGATGGCTATTACCTGTACAACCGCAGGTATCCTCAGGATCGCATCTCAATCGGCGTCTACCTAAATTTTGTGCAGCCAGGTGACCGGCGGGGCGTGTGGCTGCAGCATCGTGCACGTAGCTGGCAGTCCGAACACCGCACCTGGCAGCAACGTGGCGGCTACAACGGCTACCACATTCCTGAAGTCCGTTTCCGTCGTTACTTTGGTCCGGGTCACAGGTTCCGCATCCACGGCCTCCCTTTGGTAATTGTTGGCGGATATCCCCGATTTCAGTACGGTGGCTTTTGGTTCAGTATCGTTGACCCGTGGCCAGAATACTGGGGAAACGACTGGTATGACAACGATGATGTGTATATCGACTACTTCGGGGACGGCTATTACCTGTACAACCGCAGGTATCCCGGGGTTCGAATTGCAATCAGCGTCTTCTTGAACTAAGGGTTCATCGAGTGCGATGCCATCGAAACTGCCCGGCGGCGGTCGCAATGCCTGTCTAACTGGCCCATAGAATCGAGCGGTAGGAATCCAGTCCCATTCGGAACTGAGGAGAGACATCGAGGAGTCCTAAGAACGACAAGCGCTGCCATGTATGCGAAGAGACTTTCTGAGTCTCCTACGAACGCGGCCAATGATCAAGAAAGCGTCTTACGCTCGCCGTTTGGGAATCGATCTCGCATCGAAAAATGAGGAAGAACTTTTTAAATGGTTTCTGGCGTGTCTGCTTTTCGGAAAGCCGATTCAGACTGCGGTTGCCGAGCGAGCCTATCAGGAACTCGTGGCAGCGCGACTCACGAGCCCTAGTGCAGTCCTCCGGGCGGGATGGGACAAGCTCGTCCGGATCGGTTGTAATCTGGCGTCATTTCCTTCCTTGCGGGAACGCCATAACCTTGGTAAACAGACCTTTGAATGTTTCTAGTTTTGAAACGCTGGCTGCCTGTGCGGTGTCATTTACCCCCCTCAACGTCCTCGGCGGCAACGGGATTCGGATCAGCTGCCCATCTTCAAGGTGATTGGGATCTTTCAGTTCGGGATTGAGAGTGCAAATTTTCTCGAATAGATCAGTATCAAAATGTCCCGCATACAGGAGACTGAGATCCTTCAAGGTTTGCTTTGGCCGGACGATGACCGTTAGCACTTGTCCTGCCCCAGTGTCTTGGGGATCAGCGCTGTATGTTGTCGTAGTCGCAGCTTCGGACGGATTGGCGAGGTTAAGCGACCAGCGAGAATCAGGAGAGCCAAGAGTTGTGGGAGCCTTCGCTCGTGCTGGCGCCTCACGTTTCAGCATGGCGGGCAACAAGCTCCCCAGCAACAGCACGCCGGTCAATGCCACGGCTCGGAAGAGCCATCGCGGCACGCTGACTTGTGCGAGCGGCGTGTACGTGAGTTGCGTTGTGGTTTGAATATCACCCAAGACAGGATCCGCAATTGGAGGCGAGTCAGATCCTGAAATACTAGAAGGAAGAGACGGCACAATCCGACTGGCCCCACGGTCAGCAATCGCGAGTGGTTGCGGAGCTAGAGACCCGAGGTCTAAACGAGCCACAGCCTCTTGCACAATTTCGGAGGTCACGGTCCGATGCCCTCGAGTATGGGACCGTAACAGCGAGTTGTAGCAAATGTTATTGATGTTCCTTGGAATACCATGACTTTGTTGCGCTATTAAGCTGACAGCGTCTTGTTCGAAGAGCGGTTCGCCGCAATAGCCTGCCACCTTGAGTCGGTGCTCGAGATACAAGGATGTCTCGGTTTCGTTGAGGGGCTCCAGTTTGCTCAGAACCGCGATGCGCTGGCGTAATTGCAACAGCTGGGGCTGTGCGAGTTTTGCAGCCAAGCGAGGTTGGCCCGCTAGGACAATTTGTAACAACTTGGTGTGGTGATTCTCGAAATTGGAAAGCATCCGCACCGTTTCTAGAACGGACTCGTCAAGATTTTGCGCTTCGTCTACGACCAAAACAAAACGTTTTCCGCCGAGCATTTCTTCAAACAATAGCTCGTTCAACTTATTGTGCATCGCGACGAGACCCATTCCCTGAGCGTCGAGGTTTAAGTCGTGAAGGATGTACTCGAGAAATTCGCGTGAGTCACACTGGGTTTGGAACAAAAGCACGGTGCGTGCAGAATCGCGCAACTCTTCTAACAATTGATACAATAAGGTGGTCTTACCCATCCCCGGCTCAGCGATCAGCGCCAAGAATCCCCTATTGTCTTTGATTCCGAACAAGAGTGATGCGAGCGCCTCGCCGTGAGTTCGGCTGGCGTAGAGGTATGCAGGGTCTGGAGTCATACCGAAAGGTTGTTCTCTCAGACCGTAGAAATCCAGCATCGATGGGATCGACTCGCAATTCTGCTGACCAGCCCGATCCGAACACGCGGCTGCTTCGCTTTGGTCATTCGTGGTTAATTCTTTTTCAGCGGCGATCCAATCAGCTATGTCATCGCCACTCTGGCAGCCCCGCAGCGCATAAATCTCGTACGCTCGCTGTTCAATTAGTTGCCTCGTGGGCAATTTCTGCGGCCACGATGGCAACGGCCTGATCCCACCCTTTACATCTCTTGTAATTTCCGTGGGCCTTGGACTGGATTTGCCCCCTGCGAATTGCACCGATGCACCTCTCAACCGGAATTTCCGATTTGGACCTCACATTCGCGCATCGTACGCTTCTCCCGCACTCGACACAACACATTTGCCGCCGGAGCAGACCTCAATTCGGAAGGAACGAGCCCTGCTGGTTTGGCTCGGGCAAGAAATATATCTCAGAGATGCGAAGACCAATGCGACGGAACAATTTCCTTTCGGTTGCATCGGAGCATTGATCCGTGTCCATTAATTGCCCTTTCCGGGCTTCATGACGCTTTGGAGGTACCCCGTGGTTTGGTCGCGCTTTGAGGCAAGGAAGGGGGTGGGTGCGATCGGCGATTCTGCCGTCCGACATTCGGAGACAGAAACAGTGTGCCCCTCTGCAAGAGCTCGACGCAATACGCGGCCGAACTCACTCGGCCGCAAGGCAGGCACGCCCCAACAGATTTGTCCTCTTTCGACGATCCGTATCTACAGGCAGCTATCCTCGATGGGGTGAAAACAAAATAGACTGCCGGGGGAACCTTCCATTAGCGGAATCAACCACAGGGCCGTGCCGTCCATCGGATGCATCTCGCTAATGACCAGTTCAAAGGTGTGTTGCCTGAGCCAGCCACACACTTCCTTGCGTCGCGGGTCTCCACAACCAGCACCACTCTGCCCAAAACGGCCCAGCGAAGGCACGGTAAGTCGTCGGCAAACAACAACGCGATACTCTCGCACCGAATGCATCGTTGCGGACCCGTGCGCAGCACTCATTTCGGAATCCCACAGCTACTCAACTCAATCCTGGTGAGAAATCTGGGTTAGGGCCCCGGCGAGTCATTTTATACCGTATTCCTCCAACACGTTTATGACAGTGGAGTTTGGTTGTGGGGATTGCGCCTTTTGACTCTTCGAAACCAGCATGCAAATTCTGAGATCCAGACTGCCGTGCTACAGTTGTATCCGTGCGGCCCGAGATCGAACAAGTTGTCCAACTGATCCAGCGCGAGGACCCAAAATCTCTGGAAGAGGCGCTGGCCTTGTTACAAGACACAGTCTTTTCCTTCAGCATGAAGGTGTGCGGGCAGCGGCAAGATGCCGAAGACACCATGCAGGAAGTGCTGCTCAAGTCAGTTCCCAACCTGCCAAAGTTCGACAACCCCAAGGCTCTCATGGTGTGGCTTTATAAGGTAGCCAAGAACCGCTGCCTGATGAGCCGGCGCAAGAGTAAATTTGCTCCCAAAGAAAGCCTTTCGCTCGAAGACTTGATGCCCGACCGGCGGGAATTGGAAAAGCTGTCGGGCCAGGCCGACGGGACGCCCGAAACTTCCTTGCTGCGTCGCGAGAACGCGAAACGCCTGCGGCAAGCGGTACAGAAACTGCCTCCGGAGTACCGCCTCATTCTCGTGCTGCATGACATGGAGGAGCTTTCCGACGCGGACGTTGCCGAAATCACAGGGCTTCGGTTAGGGACAATCCGCGTGCGGCTGCACCGGGCGCGGCTATTTGTGCGCAAGGAACTGGCCAAACAGGATCAGCTTCGGGTTCGGGGACAAACGGCAAAGCCTGCTGCAGAAAAAATAGTTTCCGCACAGCCGAGCGAACGGCGGTGCAAGGAAATGTTCGCTGAACTTTCCAATTACCTCGATGACGAGTTGGACGATTCTCTTTGTGAAGAGCTGGAAAAGCACATGGACGGCTGCGAGCCCTGCAAGGCGTTTCTATTGAGCCTGGAGCACACGATCCAGCAGTTCCGACAGGCACCGAACGATTCCCCCGATCCAAGCATCGCCGCAGGGCTCAGGCGCCAAATGTTATCCCAGTATCAGAAAGTTCTTGCCGGCCGCGTCTCACACCCTGAACCGACAAAACGGCGATAATCGGGAACGAGGATCACCTCCTCTTCGGCTAGAGGGAGATCACACCCGCCACGATCAAGCACAGGGACGATATCGCAACCACAATCCATAGAATTACGCCTTGCAGTAGAGGACGCACACCTACGTGCCTCAATGTGGTTGTGGAGAGTCCCGTCCCGATCAGAAAAAGCGTAGCGGTCAGCCCCAACTTCCCGAGGTTGCTTAAAATGCTAGATACACTTGCCAAGGATGGCAGGTATGTGTTCAAGACGGCGGCGAGGCAAAAAAAGAGAATGAACCATGGCCATTGAATCCGGCTCTTCGACCGCGTCAATAAGGCCGCGCCTATTGACACAGGAACGATCCACAATGCGCGCGTCAGCTTGACTGTCGTCCCTACGACGAGTGCTATGGCTCCGAAGCGCGACGTTGCACCCACGACCGAACTCGTGTCATGAATTGCCAGCGCCGACCAAAGGCCAAACTGCTGCTGAGACAAATGGAAAGCCCAGCCGATGGCTGGAAAAATCAGCAAGGCGATCGAATTCAAAATGAATACAGTACCCAGGGAAACCGCTGTTTCCTCTTGATCGGCCTCTACTATCGGCGCAACCGCGGCGATGGCGCTTCCTCCACAGATAGCAGTACCGGCGGTAATGAGGAAGGAGGTTTTCTGATTTACACTCAACAGGCGTCCCGCCAATAGCCCAAAACCCAGTGCGAACGCGATACCCCCAGCCGTGTAGGCCAGCCCGCTCCTCCCTGCGTGCATCACATCTTGCAGGTTCATTCCAAACCCCAGGCCTACCACAGAGGCTTGTAGAAGGAATCTGGAAAGATTACGGCTGTCCACATGATAGGGATGAGGGAACGAGAAACCATAGACAAGGCCCAGCAAAAGAGCCATCGGCGGTGAGACCACGCCAGTGGCGCAGAGAATCAGTCCCACAAAAAAGAGCGTCCTACTGTTCAACAATGCCTCCTGAAATCGTCCAGACAGGAAACAGCACTGATCTGTGCCTTCCAGTCTGAAGTCCGTTCAGTATCGACGGGCGAAGAGACACTTGTCCAAGCAGCAATTCTTATGAGTCTTCACTCTGGCTTATCAGGAGGCCTGCTAGCGATTGGTGGAGCGATCGCGGATGCCACGTAAGTATTGGAGGAAAGCACCGGCCAACCCGCACGGCTGAGGACCGGGCAATCGGATGATGGAAAACTTTCGGCAGATGCGAAGACCTTCTACCAGGCCGATTTGAAGCGTCCCGAGTTTTAGTTCCTTCTGAACGGCACGCGCCGAAACGAAACCCACACCGAGTCCAGCCTCCACCGCCGCTTTGATCGCCTCGGTGGAGTCGAGTTCCATTGCAATGCGAAGTTTTTTCAGGGGAACCTTTGCCTTTCGCAATGCGGTTTCCACCACGCGGCGTGTTCCTGAACCCTGCTCGCGAAATATCATCGCCTCAGTGGCCAATTGATCCAGTGAAACAGAGTGGCCGATCCACTCATGCTGTGCGGGAAGGATCATCACAATCTCATCGGCGAGAAACAACTCAGTCCTGACTCCCCTGCGCAACACGGGACCTTCCACCAATGCGAGCGGAATGCTCCCTTTCAAGAGCGCATCCACAACCTGTAGAGTGTTGCCGCTCACAACGGAGAGAGAAGCCCGCGGATTCATCCGTCCAAACTCCCCCACGAGCTTCGGCAGAAAGTACTGCGCAATCGTTGTCGACGCCCCAATGTGCAACTCGCCGCTTTCCACGCCGCTGAGCGTTGCGAGGTCTTGCTCGGCAGCTTGGGCTATCGCCGCCAGTTGGGTCGCGTGTTTCAGAAGGCGGCCGCCGGCTTCGGTGAGAACGATCCGATTCCCGCTGCGGTCGAAAAGCCGGATCGAAAGTTCTTCTTCCAGCGCCTTGATTTGAAGAGTCACGGCAGGCTGAGTCAAAAGAAGAGCCTCGGCGGCTTCCCGGAAATTCAGCTTTTCAGCAACGATGCGGAATACTTTGAGGCGAAAGTTCTCCATGGCCATATGTTTCGTATCTCTCCCAATCTCTGCGGAACCATCCGGACACTCCATCTTATTCCTGTCGTTCTCTTTTTTCCTGTAACAGATTCGAATTTCCTGCATTTATTCGTTTGGCTCCGAGAGACCGGAGCCTGCGGGAGGAACCAATGATTACCGCTAACGTCATATTAAATAAGCCACTTAGGGCCGAACGGCAGTTTGCCGCTACCACCGGCAGCGAACACCGCATGCTGCTCGACGACGCAGCCGGGGGTACCGGTCCCAAGCCCATTGAATTAGTTGCAGTAGGGCTGGCCGGTTGTACTGCCTTCGACGTCATTACGATTCTTCGTCAGAAATACCACCAGAAAGTCACCGGCTACGAGGTGCGAGTCGAAGCCGACCAGGCGGAACGCCCGCCCCAGGTCTTCACGGCGGTCCGCATCCATCACGTGGTCACAGGCTATGGGATAGATCCGGCCGCAATCGAGGCAGCCATCCGGCTGTCCGAGGAGAAGTATTGCTCGGTGGGCGCAATGGTGAAGCAAACGGCCAGCCTGCATACGACCTACGAGATCGTAGAAGAGGCTCATGAATGGACGAAATCGGCGCCGGAGTTTGTTCAAAGATGAGTGGGAATTCCTGAGGTGCCCACGCATATCACCGCAGGTGAGGCCTATCACAGACAGGTGTTTACATGAAGCGGGATCATATCGCCGATATAAGACGCAACTTCCGTGAAAGGTGTTCGGTCTATGAAATCTAATACAGCCGCCCGATCATCACAGAGCACGGTGATGGTCATGTTATTAGGGCTATGTCTTCCCAGTCTGCTTTTCGCACAGCAAACACACGAACCTTCCCGGCTTACGCTCCAGCAGGCGGTCAGCATCTCGCTGGAGAAGAACCCGGAACGCAAAGCGGCGCTCGCCGACACAAAAGCTGCTTCAGCCGATGTAAAGGAAGCTCGGTCCTTCCTTTTGCCGCACGTCACTTTTTCCGAGAGTGTCACGCTTGGCAACGATCCGGTGTACGTCTTTGGCAGCAAGTTGCGACAACGGCGGTTCACAACGGCAGACTTCGCGCTGAATGTACTAAATACTCCTGCGCCATTCGGCAACTTCGCGACACGCTTCGGCGGGACCTGGAATCTCTTTGATTCGTTCGGTAGTTGGCGCGCGGTGAACCGCGCAGAGCGGGTGAAGGATGCCACTGGCCATCAACTGGAACGCACTGACCAGGAAATCGTCTTCCGCGTTGTGGACTCCTACTACGGCGTGCTGCTCGCGAGGAAGCAACTGGAGGTCGCCGAGCAAAGCATGAAGACGGCGCAGGCCATTCTCGATCGCAGCAAGGATCGTCTTGAAAGCGGCGTCGTTGTGGAATCCGACTACCTGAGCGCCCAGGTGCGGCTGGCGACACGGAAGCAGGAACTCATTCGCGCTCAGAACAACCTCGCGCTAGCACGAGCGAAGTTGAGCACGGCCATGGGCGTGTCGACGGAAACCGAATTCGATCCCACCGACACCCTGGCAGAAAGAAGTCTTCCGACAACATCACTTGAAGAAGCGGAGAAACAAGCAGAGAAGATGCGCCCGGATTTGAAACGGGTTCGCTCGGAGGAGGAGGCGCAGCAGCAGAGCGTGTTGATCGCGAAATCGGCCTTCGGCCCACGGGTCAATGCGTTTGCAGGGTGGGAAGCCGACAACCCAACGTTCGTCGCCGGAGGGGGCGGGAACAACTGGTTAGCAGGAGTTGAGGTCCAGTTCGATCTCTTCCAAGGTGGAGCAAAGCGCGCTCAGCTTTCCCGTGAGCGAGCGATGCAGGAGAAAGTTGTGGCCGGAAAGGAAATGGCAAGCGATGCTGTCCGGTTGGAAGTCCGCCGCGCTTACTACGATGTGGATGCAGCCCGCCAGCAGATAGAAGTGGCTCGTGCAACGATCGCAGAGGCGCAGGAAAGCCTGCGCATCAATCAGAACCGCTACGACTCAGGACTTTCGACGATTACCGATCTGATGGCCGCCGAAGAAGCCGCACGACGCAGCCAGACGGATTATTGGGAAGCCGTCTATCGCTACCATACTGGATACGCGAACCTGGAGTTGGCCAGCGGAACATTGAATCCTCAGTCTCCCGTGGTGACGCCATGAGTTGCAAGAATCAAGCAATCACAGTGGTCCTCGTCTTGATTGCAGTTTTAGGTGGAGGGCTGTCCGGCTGTTCCAACGAGCATCGCGCCGAGCCCGCAGCAATGGAAACGGTAAGCAACGTCCCCGTGATTGTCGCGCAGAGAACGACTGTACCTGACTGGCTGGAAGCCGTGGGAACCGTGCGCGCGGCGCAAACGAGCCAAGTTTCCAGTCAGATGATGGGCAATATCGTCGAGATCCGTGTGCATGAAGGCGACCGCGTGCAGAGCGGTCAAGTGCTGGCGACAATCGACGACGCGCAACCTCGCTCCGCAGTCGACCAGGCCTCGGGTGCCCTGGCTGTCGCAGAAAAAGAAGTCTCTGCCGCCGATTCGGACTTGGTACTCGCTCAAGCAACGCTGAAGCGCTACCAGCAGCTTTATGAGAAGAAATCCGTTAGTCCACAGGAATTCGACGAGATCAAGGCCCGCTACCAGTCAGCGGAAGCACGCTGCGATATGGCGCGGGCCCGGCAGTCACAAGCGAATGCCGCGTTGACTCAGGCTCGAACTTCGCTCGGCTATGCGCGCATCCGCGCGCCGTTTTCGGGTGTAGTGACCGAAAAAAAGCCCGATGCGGGCACGCTGGTCTCGCCCGGCATGCCCATCTTCACCCTTGAAGACACGCGGAGCTTTCGGCTCGAAGTGACGGTGGATGAAAGCGATATTCACCTTGTCCATGTTGGGCAAGTCGCCCCCGTGACGATTGACGCGCTGGGGAATATCCAGCTTCCCGGCAAGGTCGTGCAAGTCGTTCCGGCAGCCGATACTGCCAGCCGTAGCTTCCTCGTGAAAGTCGAATTGCCCGCTGATACGCGTCTCCGCTCTGGCCTTTTCGGGAGGGCACGTTTCCCGCGCGGCGAGCGGTCGGCACTGTTGATTCCACGCACATCCCTGGTGGAGCGCGGTCAACTCCAGGGAGTTTACGTGCTCGACGCAAACCAGATAGCGGGGTTGCGTTACGTCACCCTCGGCAAGAGCACCGGAGAACAGTTTGAGGTTCTCTCCGGGCTGCAAGCCGGGGAGAAACTTGTTGCCGCACCCGGCGACCGTGAATTGGGCGGCAAACGAATCGCAATACGGCAATGAGCGACACATGGGCCAAACCGAGTAACCCCACTCACGTCCTGCGACTGGCGGGCCGTATTGCGCACATCTTCATTCAGTCGAAGCTAACGCCTCTAGTAATCGTGGGTGCTCTCCTGCTTGGGGCTTTTGGCATCCTGCAGACGCCGCGCGAGGAAGAACCGCAGATTATCGTCCCAATGCTGGACGTTTTCGTCCGGATGCCAGGGGCATCAGCCGAAGAAGTAACGCAACGCGCCACTGTGCCCATGGAAAAGCTGATCCGCGAGATGCCGGGGGTTGAATATGTCTACTCCATCAGCCACCCCGGCCTGAGCATGGTTATCGTCCGCTTCTATGTTGGCACGAAGGAAGAAGACGCGATCGTCAAGACCTACAACAAGCTCTACTCCAACTTTGACCGGATTCCACAAGGAGTTTCGCAGCCCATCATCAAGGTGCGCTCGATTGATGATGTGCCTATTCTCGCTCTGACGCTTTGGGGCAAGAACTATGACGCTTACCAATTGCGGCGTATTGCGGCAGAACTGGAACATTCGCTCAAGCAATTGGACGACGTTTCCGAGAGTACGATGATCGGCGGGCAGCCCCGGAAGTTGCGCGTTGTGCTCGACACTCAGCGGCTCGCAGCGTACGGACTGACTCCAGGTTCTGTTGTCATGCAACTCGGTGCCGCGAATACGCGCAGTCAAGCCGGTAGCTTTGCTCGCGATAACCAAGAATTCCAAGTCGAGGCTGGCAACTTCTTTGCGCGCCCGGAAGAACTGCAACAAGTCGTCGTAGGAGTTCACGCAGGAAGGCCTGTGTACCTGCGTGACGTGGTGGAAAAGATCGAGGACGGCCCAGCGGAACCCGACAGTTACGTCATGTTCGCCAGCGCAAAGGGAACAACCGGAAGCGCGACAAATCCAGATTATCCGGCAGTGACCATTACGCTGGCCAAGCGCAAGGGCGCGAACGCCACACTCATTGCTGAGAATGTTCTGCACAAGGTCGATACCCTCCGGGGCAATACGCTGCCAAACGATCTGAACGTCACCGTAACGCGTAACTATGGTGAAACGGCCAAGGACAAATCGGACGAACTCCTCAAGCATCTTTTCATCGCAACACTTTCCGTCACGTTGCTCATTGCGCTGGCGCTGGGCTGGCGTGAATCGGGTGTAGTTCTGCTGGCAATTCCTGTAACCCTCGCACTGACTCTCGCCATCTTTTACCTCTACGGGTACACGTTGAACCGCGTAACACTTTTCGCGCTGATCTTTTCCATTGGCATTTTGGTGGACGATGCCATCGTCGTGGTCGAGAACATCGTTCGCCATTTCCGGCTGCCCGAAAATCGTGGACGTTCACTCGCCGACGTTGCGGTCGAGGCCGTGGACGAAGTCGGCAACCCGACGATCCTGGCCACGTTTGCGGTGATTGCGGCCATCCTTCCCATGGCATTTGTGCGAGGTTTGATGGGGCCTTACATGCGCCCTATCCCGGTGGGCGCATCTTCGGCCATGGTTTTTTCGCTGCTCGTGGCCTTCGTAGTTTCGCCCTGGGCTGCGTTGCGGCTGCTGCACCACTACTCCGATCGCCCCGAGTCCGGGCATGAGGCGGAAGGCTGGACCACGCGTCTATATCGCCGCCTGATGAATCCGCTGATCCAGAATCCGACTCGGAGATGGATTTTCCTTGGCGGCGTAGTCATGCTGCTCGTCGCGGCGGTGGCGTTCATCCCGCTCAAGTGGGTGCGGGTCAAAATGCTCCCTTTCGACAACAAGAGCGAGTTCCAGGTAATCATTGACATGCCTGACGGAACCACGCTAGAGCAGACGACCCACGTGGCGCAGGCACTGGGAAGCTACCTCGCTGCACAACCGGAGGTGCTCAATTACCAAATCTATTCCGGCACCTCGGGGCCCTACAACTTCAACGGGCTCGTGCGGCATTACTTCCTCCGCAGCCAACCCAACCAAGCTGACATCCAGGTAAATCTCCTCTCGCTTCACGAGCGCAACGCGCAGAGCCACGAGATCGCGCGCAGATTGCGGCCGGAACTGGACAAGATTGCCGCTCCCTCCGGCGCACGCATTAAAGTGGCCGAAGTTCCACCGGGTCCACCGGTGCTGCAAACTCTCGTGGCGGAGGTGTACGGGCCGGACTACAAAGGTCAGACCGAACTCGCCGCAAAAATAAAGAGGATTTTCCAAGAGACTCCAGGCGTCGTGGATGTTGATTGGTATGTGGAAGATCCGCAGAACAAGTACGACATGAAGGTGGACCTCGACAAAGCCGCGCTGCAAGGAGTGTCAGCTGCAGAAGTTACGCGGACCGTGCAGATTGGCTTGAGTGGAGCCTCCGCGGGGCTGCTGCACGATCCCGCATCTCGGGAAGATGTCCCAATTGAAGTGCGTTTGTCGCGACCAGATCGCTCCGGCATAGAGTCTCTCGAAAATCTGAAGTTGCCCACTCCCTCAGGCGGGCAGGTTTCTCTTCGCGAGGTCACCAGCATCCGGGAGACCGCGATTGATCAGAGCGTTTATCGAAAGAACTTGCGGCCCGTGGTGTACGTCACGGGGGATGTAGCAGGTGAGATAGAAAGTCCGGTGTACGCCATTCTCAAGATGAGCGGTGCGATCGACAAAATCCAATTGCCCGACGGCTATCACGTGAAGCAATACTCCGGCACGATGCTACCGGACCGCACCGACCGCTTCTCCATGAAATGGGATGGGGAGTGGCACATCACGGTCGAGGTATTTCGTGACCTCGGCTTGGCATTCGCTGCCGTGTTGGTGCTCATATACGTGCTGGTCGTGGGTTGGTTTCGCTCGTTCAAGACACCTCTGGTGATCATGGCCCCGATTCCTCTGACGCTCGTCGGCATCTTGCCGGCTCATGCGCTAATGGGAGCATTTTTCACGGCGACTTCGATGATCGGCTTCATCGCCGGCGCGGGAATCATTGTTCGGAATTCGATCATCCTTGTGGACTTTATCGAACTACGCCGCTCGCATGGAATGTCGCTAGAAGAAGCCGTGGTCGATGCTGGAGCAGTGCGTTTCCGTCCCATGTTGTTAACGGCAGCGGCTGTCGTTGTAGGTGCGAGTGTGATTTTGTTTGATCCGATTTTCCAGGGACTCGCGATTTCACTGATGGCAGGAGAAGTCGCATCGACCATCCTATCTCGAATGACGGTTCCTGTTGTCTATTACTTGAGCCAGCGCAATAGGAGCAGAAATGCGCCACCGCCTAGCGATGAGTTCTCGCGAGCAACAGATTGAAAAGGAGGCGGTGCCATGAACGTAGAACGCTATATCAGATTGATTGCTGGCGTGGTGTGAAGGTAGTCAGGGCGCGGTTTCAATCCCGGACAATAAGCAAGTCTTGGTATAATAAAAAAACTAGGATTCCAATGCGGCATAGTGCCCTGAATGTTGGGGGAAAGAAAACGTGGCTGCGACTCAGACCGAAACTTTAGTGGAAGTGGGGCATGAGGTCGTCTTTAAGGTTTTGGGAGCCATCAGCATCTGTCATCTTGTGAATGACATGCTTTCGTCGCTGCTGCCCGCGATTTACCCTCTGCTGAAGACTTCCTTCAATCTGAATTTTGCGCAAATCGGTCTGATTACGTTCACCTATCAGACCACCGCGTCTCTACTGCAACCCTTGGTTGGGTTTTACACTGACAAGAATCCAAGGCCGTATTCTCTGCCGGTCGGAATGGGAGCTACGCTCGTCGGGCTGATCCTCTTGTCGATTGCTCACACATTTCTTGCATTGCTGATTGCTGCGGCGCTTGTGGGGACTGGTTCCTCGGTGTTTCATCCCGAGTCTTCCAGAGTGGCGCGAATGGCGTCCGGCGGACAACACGGTCTGGCGCAATCGCTTTTTCAAGTTGGCGGCAATGCGGGACTCTCGCTGGGGCCCTTGCTCGCGGCATTCGTTGTGCTGCCGAAGGGGCAAACCAGCATCGCCTGGTTTTCTCTCGCGGCTTTAACCGGCATGGTCCTGCTCACCGGAGTAAGCAACTGGGCCAAGAAGCACAGACCAAACTGGAAAAAAATAAGCGCAAAGCATAGTGAACCGGCGCCAAACCTCTCGACCGCAAGGATCACTGCATCGATTGCGATCCTGATGGCACTTTTGTTTTCAAAGTTCGTCTATCTGGCGAGTCTGACGAGTTACTACACATTTTATTTGATCAGCAAGTTTCAACTATCCGTGCGAAGCGCACAAATTCACCTCTTCGTGTTTCTAGGCGCCGTCGCGCTGGGTACGCTCATTGGCGGGCCTGTCGGCGATCGAATCGGCCGCAAGAGCGTCATCTGGTGCTCGATTCTTGGCGTTCTCCCGTTCACTTTGCTTTTGCCGTACGCCAATCTGTTTTGGACTGAAATACTCAGCGTGGTGATTGGCCTGATTCTGGCGTCGGCATTTTCGGTGATTGTGGTTTACGCGCAGGAGCTGGTCCCCGGCAGAGTGGGAATGATTTCCGGCCTCTGCTTTGGATTCGCTTTTGGGATGGCAGGACTGGGCGCGGCTGTCCTAGGTTGGCTCGCGGATTTGACCAGCATCAATTTCGTGTATTTGGTCTGTTCTTATCTTCCAGCGGTGGGTTTGTTAGCGGCGTTCTTGCCGAATATCGAGCGGCCCAGGCTGCGAACCATCCATGAAGAGGCAATTGCGGATTAGCCCATGTTCGTCATTAAGTACCGTCCGTTCGAGCTATCCGTATCTCATCGATTCCAGGAATGCACGCGGACCGGGAACACTTGTGCTGCGCAGAAACCTCATCTGGAGTGCACAAGGATTGAAAGGATCCGAACTTCAGAACCCAAACTCTTCGGCGCTTTTTGCGCGAGTCCGCGCTGGCTGGGATCACTTTACGACTGGCTGCAATAATCATGCCTGTTGACAGCAGTTAGCTTCGGCCTGCCGTACCTTTTTCTGACCGCTGACAGTTGTTGTCACAATCATGCACTCTTCGGGTTCTTTGGTGTCACGAGCTTTGATTCTTCATGCTGGGTATCTGAATTCTGTTGATCTTGATCCGGTGTGTTTTTCTTGAGGAGTTCATAAAGATATGTGCGACTGATCCCCAATATTTCCGCCGCGCGTACCTTGTTCCCGCCGACGTGAGCTAGAACGCGCTGGGCATGCAAGCGTGCGAGCTGGTCCATCGATAATTGCACTTCACTCTCCGTATTTTCTGTTGGTCGCAGATTCTGAATTCGGTCAGGCAGGTCGCGCACATCAATCACGTTGGATTCGGTCATCATGCAGGCGTGTCCAATGATATTTTCAAGCTCACGAACATTGCCGGGCCACGAATACCGGGCCAGCAAGGTCTGCGCACGCCGTGTCAGACCCGCCAAGGGTTTCTTATATTGCGCCGCGAAACTTTTCAGGAAGTGCCGCTGCAACATAGGTAGGTCCTCGCGTCGTTCTGCAAGCGACGGCACTTTCAATTCGATCATACAGAGCCGGAAGTAGAGATCCTCTCGGAACTTGCCTTGGCTCACCATCTCGGGAAGGTTCTTATTTGTGGCGGCGACTACACGAACGTTTACTTTGCGAACAACTGGCGATCCCACTCGTTGTAACTCCTGGTTCTGCAAGACACGCAGCAGTTTGGCCTGCAGTGGCAATGGCATTTCACCGATTTCGTCCAACAGGGCTGTTCCGCCATCGGCATACTCAAAAACTCCCACTTTATCTTGATGCGCACCTGTAAAGGCACCCTTTACATGACCGAACAATTCGCTCTCGGCCAATGTCTCTGAGATCGAGGAACAGTTCAAGGCAACAAAATTCCCCTTCTGTCCAGGACTTAAGCGGTGTAAAGCTCTGGCAACCAGTTCCTTACCCACTCCGGTCGGCCCCGTGACGAGGACACTGCGGAAATGTGGAGCAATACGATGAATCTGCGAAATGAGCTCAAGCATTAGAGGGCTGCGGCCAATCATCCCATCGAACTCGAAATTCTCAAGAAGTTCATTCTCCAGCTTCAAACTGCGCTGCCGATGTTTCGAATCCTCCTTAATCTGGTTGATTCTCTCCCGGAGCTTCTCGGGGGAGAACGGCTTAGGAAAATAGTCGGCGGCTCCTTTTTGAATCGCCTCCACCGCTGATTCTGTCGAATAATAGCCCGTCATCAAGATGACATCGATGCCCGGGTCGAATTCCAATATCTCTTGCAGTACCTCCATCCCCTGCACACCTGGCATCACTAGGTCGAGAAGGACGATTTGCGGATGTGTTCGATGGATCAGCTCCATGCCGCTCTGCGCGTCGGACGCAGCATGAATTTCAAGACCCTCGTTTGCCAAAATGAAACGTACGAACTTAATGTTCGCGGGATCGTCGTCGATGACTACGAGTATCATGCCCAAATGGTGGTTTCACCTTGCAAGTGTTGCGCTTTTCCCACTGCAACGACTCTACTATCCTGCAACGCCGATGGCCACATCTTCAACCCATCGCGTTAGTTCATCTCTCGTAAAGGGCTTGCGAAGGATTGATATTCCGGCTTCCGTGACGCCGTGCTTGGCAATTACACCGTCGGGATAGCCAGACATATAGAGCACTCTCATTTCCGGGCGTTGCGGAGACAACATCTCAGCCAAAGCCCACCCACTCATGCCGGGCATGATCACGTCCGTCAAGAGCAAATCAATAGGGGTTTCTGTTCGCTTTGCGATTTCGATCGCTTGGAAAGCATTTTCTGCTTCGAGAACCGTAAGACCCATCTCCTGAAGCATCTTGCGAGTTAACTTGCGAAGGGCTCGTTCATCTTCGACAAGCAGAACAGTCCTGTGTTCCGGGATAACCCTTCCTGACGGCTCGGCTTCCTGGATCTTTTCCGCCGTTTCCGAGATCCGAGGAAGATAAATCCTGAAAGTGGTGCCTTTCCCTGGCGCGCTTTCGACCGAAATGTCGCCACCACTCTGCTTGACCACTCCATAGACCGTCGCTAGTCCCAATCCAGTGCCTTGCCCCTTGGTGGTAAAGAACGGCTCAAATATGTGGGATTGCAACTCGGCGTCCATCCCGCATCCCGAATCCGTTACTTTCAGCATGACGTAAGAGCCAGGTGCGACGCTGAGATTGAGGGTCGGACTTGTTCCATCTAATTCAACGTCTGCCATTTCGATCGTAACCTTTCCACCTTGCGGCATCGCGTCTCGCGCATTGACTGCGAGGTTTAGGATCACTCGTTCGATCTGGCTTCTGTCTGCTTTCACCGTTCCGATTTGCTTGGCCGGGACAATATCCAGTGTGATGTCCTCACCAATCAACCGTTCCAGCATTTTCGCTGCCTCGGCGACAATTGTCTTCAGATCGAGTACCTGTGGTTCGAATACTTGTTTCCGGCTGAAGGCCAGGAGTTGCTGCGTGAGCGAGGCCGCTCGTTTCCCTGCATTCTGAATTTCGTCGACCGCCTCGCGGTATGGGTCATCTGGTGGAGTGCGTTTCTGCAGCTCTTCACAATAACCAAGGATCACACACAGTAGGTTGTTGAAGTCATGGGCTACCCCGCCCGATAGCCTTCCGATAGCTTCGAGTTTGTGAGAAAGAAGAAGCTGCTTCTCTAGATCTTTGCGTTCCGTTATGTCCCTATTCACAATCACCAGCTTTTCGACTCCCCCGCTCCTACTTCTGACCACGCTGGCTGTTGATTCCAATGGCACCCAATGTCCGTCTTTGTGGCGGATGCGATATTCAACACTGCGCCCTACACCTGAGCGCTTGGCCTCCATGGCTGCCTCCACCACTTTTGGGCGGTCGTCTGGGTGAATTTGCTCAAAGCTCTTGGTCTCTCTTAATTCCTCCGGCGAGTATCCAAGTAATTTCTGATAAGAGGGGCTGTTATACAGCCGGTTGCCGCTCCCATCCACAACTGCAATCATGTCGGCTGCGTTTTCGGTGATTAATCTGAAAAGTTCCTCCCGTTCCGCAATCTGCTTGCGAACCCGGGAAAGTTGAATTTGCTGAAATATAACGTAGAGATCGAACAACAGGACCAAACCCACCAGAGCATGCACAGCAAGGTTTGCATCGAGCGAGTAGGCTACCAGCCCCGGAATAAATGCCGGCAGCGCGAAAGACACGATTCCCAATGTCAATGAGAGAGAGACAAGGATGCCACTCGAAGACAGCCACCATTGACGGCGCTCAGTACTGCGCCAGTTTTCCGGATTAGATTCCGAATGGCTCGTGCCAGTAGATGAGGAGACCTTCATCGGAGATTCTCTCAGCGTGAGTTCAGAACCTTGAATCTTGATACCTTTAATTTTGCAACAGGTTAGACAAGGCCAATATCACCATTTGCAGTGGCGTGTCTTTGAAGTTATCGACCAGATGGAAGGTTCCGATACCCTCAGTGAGGTTCCTTCCGTCAGTTCTGGTTCCGGGAGGGGGAGTGTGGTGCCGGCCGACGCTTCGGTTGGTCGGAGATGCAAGCCATGACTTGCGAAAAGAATTGTGCTACATCCCACGCATACGAACGGCGCATGCCATGTTGCGTTCGAGGTGCTGATCTACAAGGACCGCTATGTAGTGGGAGCACATGGTCTTCTCGACTTCCGCCCAGTCGGTTACCGAGGGAATGAGATGTCCGAGCGTTTCGGCCACCAGGAAGTAGGCTCGAATTGCGCGGAATTTTCCTGCAGGACCTCTCAAATCGGGAGTCAAATCGTGCACATTCAGAATGGCTTGGAAGTCGCGCGAACTCAAGGAAGTTGTCGAGATGCCTGCTGCAACCCGCACCCGATCCGAAACGGGCACCTTGGAAGTGGCCGCAATGCTCGCCCGCCAGTAATAGATCCCAAACTGGCCGACCGCGATGATCGAGATGAAGAATAGGATTGTAGCGATCATTTGCCACGTACTTCCTCTCGCGTGCCCTTCGAATGGAGCGGTTTGAAACCTCAATCCCTGTTGATCGGTCTCCGTGAGCGGTCTGTTCGGACCATTACAAACAATTGCCGAGCTTCACGCACTCCCGGGTATCCGAATTCTGCGAGTGCGACTGTCTGTTAAATTTTGAATCGGGATGACGTGGTGTCCAGTCGTCAGGTGGAAATGCAATATGCCAGAACTCCGGATGTGGCTCAAGGAATTGGACTCTCACGGAGGCGAACACGCCATCAATAGGCTCAACATGGGCGACTGTGCAGAACTCCTGTTGCCCGGTCTTTGTCTGGAATAGGCTGAGGCGTTGACCCTTTCTAACCGGTTTCCGTAACTGAAGGAGTCCGCCATCGGCGTTGACAGCGGTGGTGAAGCTTTCTTCTTCGAACGGTATTTTGTCGTTGATTTTCCCCGAGACGCATAATGAGACTCGCGCGAGGATACGCTGAGTTCTCCGGATTAAAGGCAAATCAACTTTTTCAGTGTCGACCAACATGTAGCACGCTCCCGTTGAAATTGATTCGGCCTGAGATCTATCCGAACCGTCAAATAATCCGAGTCATATCGGAAACACTTCAATTAGCCCAGATTCAGGCATGGGCTGAATTAGTCTTCGCGCATCCAGCGCGATTTAGTTTCTGAAGCATGGCTTGGCACTTCGCGTTAGACAGTACCCTTTGTCTCATGAGCTCCATTACAAGCTCAGTCAGAACATCATTTTCTTCGTTGCCCGATCTTCCTTCGGCGCAAAACTGATCGGATGGCCGTTGCGACTCTGGCTCGGGCGGCAGTTCCCCGCTGAGCTCTCCCACCCATTTCTCCACTGTCCAAAGTTGCTCTGGATCGGCGTCTGTGAACTTCACGCCCATACCCATACCAACTAGAGAATAGACGACCTCTGCCTGTGCTTCGAAGGAGCGCATTTCTTTCGTAAGGTGGATCTTCACAACTGAACCTGCGGGGAAAGAACTAATCGTATCCACATAACAGCCCCCTCGGCTCAGATCGCTCGTGCGTCCCTGAATTCGCGTTTGGGATTTAGGTTCCATGGCTTCGACAGTAGCGGTGAATGGGTATCGCGCATGTCTGCGACGTTCGAGAGAATCGGGTTCGGCAGAACTGCCAATCTTGTTGTTAGGCTCTTCGAACATCTCCATTCCTCGATTCACTTTGTCTACTTTCTCTAAACTAATTTCTACCGTTTACCAAGCATGCGGCGTTCCCTTAGCCATTCTGAAAACATATGTGAAATCAGCGAGTTACAGTCGGTCGAAAATGATGTGTAGACCTTACTGTCTACGTGGCATATTGGCTGTACGTAAGGAATACAGTAAGCGACAAGCAGAAAATCCCTTTTGTCTGCCTTCTGCTGCGTCACTAATCCTACGATTTCGACCTTAAACCCTTCGGAGCTCGTGGCTTGCATCATTCATATCGGAAAAACAATGTCTTAAACGGATCTCAACCTAAAATTCTAAAGTTGTCGGACTGTCTAACTGTGCTGTACTATGCAGTAGTACTCGTTAATAATCTACTGTCTCCGCAAGGAATGGGCGAAGGCAACCAAGGCCGCAGACCTTCCGAACTTGCTGATTCACGATCTGCGCCGTAGCGCCATTCGGAATCTTATGGATGCTGGGGCACAAGAGAGAATCGCAATGTCTATCTCAGGCCACAAGACGCGGTCAGTGTTTGACCGTTACAACATCGTGAGCACTGATCAAATCCACGAGGCAATGAAGGCCAGGGAGGAGGAGGCTCGGCAGAACAAAGCAAAGTACGAGGCAAGTCAGGCTTAAATCTACCCTGAGTCCTTTAGGGCCCGTAGCTCAGCGGTCAGAGCAGCGGACTCATAATCCGTCGGTCCCAGGTTCAAATCCTGGCGGGCCCACCAACTGTTTTATAAGTCTTGAGGACACAGCTAGTTGACCCTTCCGTCTCTTGCGCTGTCTTCCAACTTGAGAACATCTGAGAACAAAACTCCAGCGACTCATTCGATAGCGCGGCGTTGCGAGTCCGGTATCACGTGAGCGTAGGTGTTTAGCGTGGTCCAGGCGATCCGACTACGGTGATTCATTACCGCTACAGCGGGATATTGCCGTGTTTCTTTTTTGGATTGGTGTCGCGCTTGTTTTCCAGTGAGCGGAGCGAGGTGATGAGTTTCGCGCGCGTCTGGGAAGGCTTGATGATGGCATCGATGTAGCCGCGCTCGGCGGCGACGTAGGGATTGGCGAAGCGCTCGCGGAATTGGGCGACTTTTTCGCGGCGCAGACGCTCGCGGTCGGCTTCGGCTGCGCGGTCGAGCTCGCGTTTGTACACGATGTTGACGGCGCCCTCGGGGCCCATGACGGCAATTTCGGCGGTGGGCCAGGCGAAGTTTGCGTCGGTGCGAATGTGTTTGCTCGACATGACGCAGTAAGCGCCGCCGTAGGCTTTGCGCGTGATCACGGTCAGCTTCGGGACGGTTGCTTCGGCAAAAGCGTACAGCAGTTTCGCGCCGTGCTTGATGATCCCGCCCCACTCCTGCTGCGTGCCGGGCAAGAAGCCGGGCACGTCCTCAAAGGTGATGAGTGGGATATTGAACGCGTCGCAGAATCGCACGAACCGCGCGCCCTTGACTGAGGCGTTGATGTCCAGTACGCCGGCAAGAAACGCAGGTTGATTGGCGACGATGCCGGCGGGACGGCCATCGAGCCGCGCGAACCCCACGACTATATTCTTCGCGAAGTGCTCGTGGACTTCGAAGAAATAATGTTCGTCAGCGACGGAGTGAATCACATCCTTGATGTCGTAGGGCTGCATGGGATCGCCGGGGACGAGCGAATCGAGCGCCGCATCGGCGCGGTCGGCAGGGTCCGAGGTTGCGCGGCGCGGCGGATCGTCCAGATTGTTCGACGGAAGAAAACTCAGCAGCTCACGAATCATCGCGAGGCATTCGGCGTCGTCGCGCGCCACGAAATGCGCGACGCCGCTGGTTGCGTTGTGCCTCATCGCGCCGCCCAGGTCGTGCTTCGTGACGTCTTCATGCGTGACGGTCTTGATGACGTCCGGGCCGGTGATGAACATATAAGACGTATCGCGCGTCATGAAGATGAAATCCGTGATCGCCGGAGAGTACACGGCGCCGCCCGCGCAGGGGCCCATGATCGCGCTGATCTGCGGGACCACGCCGCTAGCGAGCGTGTTGCGAAGAAAAACATCGGCGTAACCCGCCAGCGACATCACTCCTTCCTGGATGCGCGCACCGCCCGAATCATTGAGACCGATCACTGGCGCGCCGTTGCGCGTCGCCAGATCCATTACCTTGCAGATTTTGAGGGCATTTGTTTCCGAGAGCGAGCCGCCGAAAACGGTGAAATCCTGCGCGAACACATAGACCAGCCGGCCGTCGATGCGGCCAAAGCCGGTGACGAAGCCGTCGCCGGGCGGCCGCTGGTCCTGCATCCCGAAATCGCCGCAGCGGTGCGTAACAAACTTGTCGAGTTCCTCGAATGTGCCTTCGTCGAGCAGCAGCGCGACGCGCTCGCGCGCCGTGAGCTTGCCGGTTTTGTGCTCGCGCTCGCGGCGTTCGGAGCCGCCGCCGGCCTCCGCCTCGGAGTTGCGCCGACGCAACTCCTCGAAGCGATCTGGAGATTTCGGATCGTTGGTCACGGTGTGTTGCCGCCGATACTTTCGCACAGGCTCGAACGGGTATGCCACTAGTTTTTGGACGGTGGCTCGGTCTGGTGCCTATCTTCGGGCAATGGCGGAAAATCGGCGTGTCCCACGCCGAGAATTCGGACCGCCAGGCGAGTCGCGAGATAGATGCATCCCAGCAGAAGCACGGTCCCCAAAAGAACATCCGCGGCGACTGCCAGGATACGCAACGGCAGATTGGAAATCGAGACAGCGATGATCGTGCCCCGCACCAGCGCGATCAGCGTAACGAGGGTCAACGCAGCGGCGCCGGCCACTGCGATCACACAGACAAGAACTTTTCCGATCATCACGCAGCTCCGCAGCGGCCGTTCACAGGGAAGCCACCGGATGGGTGCGATAACGCACGACGGTCTTAATGGAGGCCGGACCAGTCGTCGGCCACCAGGATCGAGTTGCTGGGGTTCGAGGGATCATACTTGACGCTCGCGGGCTGGCCGGCGGCGAGACGCTCCAGGCAAAGACGCTCTTCGAGGCCGGTAACGTCCTGCGCGGTTTCGTACGTGACGCCGGAGATAGAATAGCTGTATCGCACCAGACGGCGCGCGGCGTTTGTGTCCGCGCCCGATGCCGGGGCTTTGCGCCGGGAGAACAAGCCGGAGCCGGATTCTTGAGTGGGTGCCACGACGGTTTCGACAAGCTCGACAACGTGGCCTTCCACAATCCGGCCGACTTGATTGAGTTGAGAGCGGCGCCGGCGCTCTTCGCCTTCAGGATCGTCTGGCTTCCGAAAGAAACGTTGGAGAATCACAGCCGCGGCAACAGCGACCAGCGCCGCGACTCCGATGATGAGCCGCCAATCGATTCCCCAGTGTTTCAACGCCTCGGACTACGCGCAGAGGCCGGCTCGAACACATCACCGAGCGTTTCGCGCGCTTTCTCCCAGTCTTTCAGGAATCCTGCGAGCCCGCGGTCGGTCAGCGGGTGCTTAAAGAGCTGATCGAATACCTTATACGGCATGGTGGCGATGTGCGCGCCCATGCGCGCGGCCGCGACGACGTGCAGCGGGTGGCGGAGGCTCGCGGCAAGCACCTGCGTGGAATAATTGTAGGCACGATAGATATCCATGATCTCGCGAAGAAGCGTCAGGCCGTCAGAGGAGATATCGTCGAGCCGTCCGAGAAACGGACTGACGAAATACGCGCCGGCCTTGGCCACAATCAGGGCCTGGGGCGAGGAGAAAACCAGCGTGATGTTGACGCGGACCCCTTCCTTTGCGAGTACGCTCAGGGCGCGCACGCCATCGGGAATCATGGGAATCTTTACGACGATGTTGGGATGCCAAGTGGTAATCTCACGAGCCTCACGAAGAATGCCGGCCGTGTCGGTGGCGACGACCTCGGTATTGACAACGCCATCTTTTACGATATTGCAGATTTCAAGAATATGTTCGCGGAAGGGCCGCTTTTCCTTGGCGACCAGGGTCGGATTGGTCGTAACGCCGTCAATCACGCCGAGCGACACGCCCTGACGAATCTCTTCCAGATTCGCGGTGTCGAGAAAGAACTTCATACTTGCACCCCCTATACTGATCTGCGACCCGCATGGCGGAAGTAGCACCGCAAAGGTCAGGCCAAACGCGCCACGACCGGGTTGTGAAGCGTGCCAATACCGTTGATGACTACTTCGACGACATCGCCAGGTTTAATCGGGCCGACGCCTGCAGGCGTGCCTGTTGCGATCACATCGCCCGGCACCAGCGTCATCACGCGCGAAACCCAACGAATTATAACATCAACGGGGAAGACCATCGCGGTCAACGGGGAGTACTGTTTCCTGACGCCATTGAGCAGGGTCTCCACATGGCCGGAGGCAATGTCGAATTCGGTTTCGAGTACGGGGCCCAACGGGCAAAACGTGTCAAAGCCCTTGGCGCGAGTCCACTGTTTATCGAGGGCCTGGTAATCGCGCACGCTCACATCGTTCAGGCACGTAAACCCTGCAATGTAAGGCTGGACGTCGTCACCGTCTTGCAACTGGGAACACTCCTTCGAAATGATGACAGCAAGCTCGCCTTCATAATCCACGCGCTCAACAGCCGGCGGAAGGACAATGGGATCTTCGGGCGCGAGCAGAGACGACGGCGGCTTGAGAAAAATCAGCGGTTCCTTGGGTGGGATCCTATTAAACTCAGCGGCGTGGTCGATATAATTTCTGCCGAGGCAGACGATCTTGCTCGGTATGACCGGCGGCAACAGCTTCACATCGGTGAGCGGCCAGGACCGGTTCATAACGCTCCACCGGCTAAGGATGTCGCCGGAGACCTCGCGGACGGTCTCACCGGAAATGACGCCCTGAAAAACTTCCAGATGCGTGGCCGAGCCAACCTTATCCGCGGGAACGACACGCGGCTGAAAACGGCAGAGTTTCATCGGTACTTCTGTCCTTCTAATGCCGTTCCAACTAATTTCGCGTAATACCCAGCCATATGGCCAAACGATGCCGGACGCACGGTTTCCCTCTTTGTCGCTTTGCGATTCATATGTGTAATCATAGGCTCATCGAGTTGGAACTGCACTAGTGGAGAGTGTGAGATCAATGCGCACGGTGCCGGGCCGTGGAGACGGCTGCCCGCGTAGTCTGGGCAACATGCCGGTGGCGCGTTTCCACACAGAGCAAAAAGACCCACTGGAACACGGCCGCGAAACCGTACGAAACAGCACCAAGCATGAAAACGTGAAGTGCTCCCAGGCGGCTCTCCAGTAGGGAGAACCGCATCTCCATCGCCATATAGGCAAGGGTCAGCAGCGTCCATGCCGTTACACCGGAAACAAATATTTTCACTGGTTGGCGCCGGAAGCGCAATACAGGAATCGCCATCACCAGGATGGTCAAGGCGCCGCCAGAGAGATTACGGATGTCGGCAAAGGGATAGAGTTGCGGGATGTGATTGGCGATCCACAACCATGCGATGAATATGCAGGAGAGATAAATCCCCGTGAGCACACCTATGCGCAGCGCAGTGTTGCGCAGCCAGAAAAACCACCGCAAGCCAAGGAGCCGGGGTTGGGCCGCCATACCACCCTTTCTCTCTATTGCTCACTCTGCGAAACTTCAGTCTGAAGCGCGGAACTCAGTGGGCTTTCGTTGCCGGCGTGATCGACCGCCGAAACACGGTAGAAGTAATGTCTGCCGGACACAACTGAAATATCACGGAACGTCGGGCTGGGCAAGATCTCGCTATTGATGCGCTCGCCCGGTGTGTCGTCTCGGCCACTCCGGTAAACATTATAACCGGCCAAGTCCTCCTCGGGACTGATCGCCCACGATAATTCGACGTATGCAGGGGCCTGCGAGGTTGCAGGAATTACCGCCGCCTCGAGGCCCACGGGCGCGGCGGGCGGGAACGTGTCACGCGGCGTGACAACGGCCGGCGCGGAGTCGCCGGATTCGACCAAATCCGTGCCGAATTGGGCGATTGCTCGAACCATGTACAGATAAGTTCGGCCGAATTCGAAATGCGTATCGCGAAAATCAAGCGAAGATGAAGACCCGGCCAGCTCGATCGCAGATTTCAGCTTCACTTGCGAAAGATCCTGCGCCGCAGTTTCTTCCCCTGGTTCGAGTTCGGCGCGGTACACACGGTAGCCGGCAGGAGCGGGCGCTTCCGGAGAGAACGGCTCGATCCAGGAAAGATCGATCGCAGATTCGGTCACGGAAACGCGCAGGTCACGCGGGGGTCCCGGCGCGGGATAAATAGCTACTGCGAAGAAGTTCGAATCGTCCGAGGCGCGGCTCTTCGATGCTCTGGTGCGGACCAAGTAGACCAAATGAGATCCAGCGGTGCGCCCAAGGTCCTCCGGCGTGAGAGGGTCGCGGAATTCGACACGGTCTCCTCTAACATAGGAGTCCACCCGTTCCGATGGAATGGTGTAAACCAGCCGCCAAGGAGTTTTCCGGTCGGGCGTGGCGCCCGGGGGAAGCGCGACGCGATAGATTTCAATTGTCGGCGCCTCGGCGAGGGATTCATGGTCCGTTGACTGATGCGGCAGGCTGAACGTCAAGACGACCGCACTGCCGGATTGGCGTGCGGCCAGGTCAGCGATCGCCACGGGTATTACGGGGTGCCGGGGGCTGGGGTCTCCGGGGGCGGCGCACCCAGGCAGTAGCGCACACGCCAGCACGCAAGATACGAACAAAATCGGTGCGGCGGCGCGGCTCATCGCGTCAGAGGATATACCTACTGAGGTCCTGATTCTTGACGATGTCGGCGAGTTGTTTGGTAACGTACGCGCCGTCCACCTTCACATGCTTCTTCTTCAGGTCGGGCGCTTCGAAGGAAATCTCGTCGAGCACTTTCTCGAGGATGGTATGGAGCCGCCGCGCGCCGATATTTTCCGTCTGCTCGTTGACCATGACGGAATAACGCGCCAACGCCGCGATGGCGTCATCGGTGAAATTCAGCTTGAGGCCTTCGGTTTCGAGCAGCGCGATGTACTGCTTGATGAGTGCGTTTTTCGGTTCGGTGAGGATGCGGACGAAATCGGCCTCGCCAAGCGCCGTCAGCTCAACGCGGATCGGCAAGCGCCCCTGGAGTTCGGGAATCAGGTCAGAAGGCTTAGTAATGTGGAAGGCTCCGGCGGCGATGAAGAGAATATGGTCGGTGCGGATCATGCCGTAGCGCGTGTTGACCGTGGTGCCCTCCACGATCGGCAGGATGTCACGCTGCACGCCTTCGCGCGAAACGTCCGGACCGTGGCCAGACTCGCGGCCGGCGATTTTGTCGATTTCATCGATGAAGATGATGCCCATTTGTTCGGCGCGCTCCACGGCAAGGCGCGTGACATGGTCCATGTCGATCAGTCTGCTTTCTTCCTCCTGGATCAGGTAATCGAACGCTTCGGCGACCATCATCTTGCGGCGTTTCTTCTGCTGTCCGAACAGTCCCGAGAGCATGTCCTTGATGTTGACATCCATTTCCTCGACGCCCTGGTTGGAGATGATTTCAAACGCGGGCATTGAGCGCTCGCGGACCTCCACTTCCACCAGGCGCTGGTCCAGCTTGCCGTCGCGAAGCTGCGCGCGCAGCTTTTCGCGGGTGCGGTCGGCCTGATCGCGGCGATGAGATTCGGTCTCGATGGCGGTAGTGCTGCCGGACTCGGCGGGAGCAGGCGGTGAAGCCGGAAGAAGCAGGTCGAGAACACGCTCTTCGGCGGCCTGTTCGGCGCGCACGGCGACCTCGTCGAGTTTTTCCTCGCGCACCATGTCGATGGACGTCTCCACCAGATCGCGGACCATGGATTCGACGTCGCGGCCAACGTAGCCGACCTCGGTGTACTTCGAAGCTTCAACTTTGACGAACGGGCAACCAGCCAGACGCGCGAGGCGGCGCGCGATTTCCGTCTTACCGACCCCGGTCGGGCCGATCATCAGAATATTCTTGGGGAGCACGTCCTCCGCCATTTCGGGCGTGAGCTTCTGCCGGCGGACACGGTTTCGCAGAGCGACGGCAACGGCGCGCTTTGCGGCAGCCTGACCGACGATGTACTTGTCCAGTTCGACGACGATTTCACGCGGGGTCAGCTCGTCGAACGATGGTTCGGGTACGGGCTGAGGTTCGCGCTGGTCGCCGGGAAGATAGATCACCATGATGACGGTCCGCCTTTATGCGATGCAGGATTGCTGGGTAGTGCCGTTCCAACGGGGCCCGGACTTGAGGTGCTATTGTAGCGCCACCTTTTTGGGGTGGCACTCCAGATTCAAGCACATGCCCATCTGAAGGCTTCAGCCTGAGGGCCTCAGCCTGAAGGCAGACGCTACACAGACCGAGCTGAGATTGCTATAAGACACTACAACTCCTCAATCGTGAAATTGGCATTCGTGAAAATGCAAATCTCACTTGCGATGCGCATGGCTTCCTGCGCGATATCTCTCGCGGAGAGCTTTGTATGTTTGGCGAGGGCGCGCGCGGCGGCCAGCGCGTAGGGTCCGCCGGAGCCGATGGCGCAGATGCCGTCATCGGGTTCGATCACGTCGCCGTTGCCGGAGACCAGAAATGTAGATTTCGTGTCTGCGACAACCAGGAGCGCCTCGAGGTGCCGCAGCGCGCGGTCCTTGCGCCATTCCTTCGCGAGTTCGACAGCGGACTTCGCCAGGTTGCCCTGATGTTCCTGAAGCTTTCCTTCAAAGCGCTCGAAAAGCGACAGGGCGTCCGCAGTCGAGCCGGCAAACCCGGCCACAATCTTGTCATTGAACAAACGGCGCGTCTTCCGTGCCGTGTGCTTCATCACGTGTTCACCCACCGTGACTTGGCCGTCGCCGGCGATCACCACTTTATTGTCGCGACGAATACAGAGAATCGTGGTGCCGTGCATCTGCGTGGAGTTTACCCTCGTTGGCATCCGAGGATTATACCGCGAGCGGGGGCTGCGGCCAACGCGGGGTTCGGCGCCGCGTGCTTCGAAAAATGTGACGCGCGTAGCCAGCTACACTTGGGCGACAGGAGTGGGGACTTCAGGTTCAACGCCGCGCCAGCCGACTGATTTGCCTTGCACGGCGCCCATCACGGCGCGGAATAGCACGACGTACATCATCTGGCGATAGTAAAACCGTTGCAGCAGCAGCGGCCAGAGCAGGGACCAGTCCTCATGCCGCTCGAGTGTGAAGGCGACGATGCAAGTGAGAAAGTCGATCAGCATGAATCCGGCGAAAAAGACGAGCGAGCGCTGAACGTCGGCGGCGGTCCAGATTTGCGGCAGATGCGTGAAGTGGAACTGCGAAAGCCCCCACATCAGCAGAGAGCCGAGAAAGAGCAAATCGATCACGGGGGAAAACAGCGGCAGCAAAAGCTGAAACAGGAACACATTGGGGAGCGCAATCCAGCCGAGCGTGCCGTACTTGTTGCGTCCCAGCGTGTCACGATGCTTCCAGAACGACTGCAAGGTGCCGAACGTCCAGCGGAAACGCTGGCGGACAAGCGCAGACGCCGTCTCAGGAGCATCGGTCCAGCCAATCGCTTCCTCCTCATAATTGATTTTCCAACCGGCACGGCGGATCGTGATGGTTAAATCCGTGTCTTCGGCGACCGTGTCGGCAGTGAAACCGCCGCAATCGTGCATCGCCTGAGCGCGCCATGCGCTCAGGGCGCCGGGGACGACCGGAATGCAATCGAGCAGATCGAAGGCGCGCTTTTCGAGGTTCTGGCTCGTGACGTATTCGAGCGCCTGCCAGCGAGTGAGCCAACTGACTCGGTTTCCGACCTTCACGTTGCCGGCGACGGCACCCACCCGGGGATTGGCGAAGTGCCGGACGAGTTTGCTCACCGCGTCCGGCTCGACCGTAGTGTCCGCGTCAATGGTGACAATGATACCGCTCGAAGCCTCAGCCAGGGCGTGCGAAAGCGCTGCGGACTTGCCGTGGTTGGGCTGGTGAATCACGCGCACGGCAGGATTGTGACCAAATTGTTCATCGAGTAATTCACCAGTATTGTCGGTTGAGCCGTCGTCGACAACGATAACCTCCAGCCTCGGGTAGTCAGATTCGAGCACCGAATTAACTGTATAGATAATGACCTCTTCTTCGTTGTAAGCCGGTATGAGAACACTGACCGGCGGTTGAAAGTCTGGATGATCGGGTGGAGCGGGGCGGAACTTCTCAATGATCGCGAGCAGGCCGACGACGATCGCGCGGGCGCTGACCAGGCCGATGCCCAGCACGAAGATAAACGCAACACTTAACCGCGACCATTCATACATCGTGAAGATGAGCCCGTCGGCGCGGGCCACTACCCGCTCTCGGAACGAAAGCGGCGGCATGAGCTGGGCGCGCGTCTGCCCGACAAGTTCCGACACGGGGACAATCGTGAATCCTGCCGCGCGCAGGCCGTCAATGATTTGCGGCAGAGCCAGTACGGTTCGCGTCCGGTCGCCGCCCCCATCGTGCAGCAGGACGATGTTGCCGACATTGTCGCGCGCTTGCTCCAGCACACGCTGCGCGATCACCGGCGCGGGCGCGGGTGGCACACCGCCGGGCTCGCCCCAATCGTGCGGATCGATTCGCGCGCCAATGATCAGATAGCCCATGGATTGAGCAATAGGGAGTTGCGCAACTTCGTCGGCGGTTTCCGGCTGGTGGTCGATGCCATACGGCGGCCGGAAGAGCAGCGTCTTGACGCCCAGAGTGCTGTTCAGCAGACGCTCCGTGACGTTGAGCTCGACGTCAATCTGCGTCCGAGAGACATCGTTCCAGTGCGGGTGTGTGTAAGTGTGGTTGCCAATCTCGTGCCCTTCGGTGTACTCACGCCTGAGCAGCCCCAGGGCGTCGTTGGCGACGCTTCCGATGACGAAAAAAGTCGCCGGGGCGTGTTTTTCCTTCAAAATATCGAGAATTTTCGGAGTGAATTGTTGGTCGGGTCCGTCGTCGAAACTGAGGGCGATCTTATGTGGCACGGCGCCCATTTGAAAGATACGGTAGGAAGACGGAAGTGCCTGATAATTGTCCTCGACAATCGTGCCCGTCGCCGGATCGAACCGGATCGTGCGGCGGCCCTTCTGAGGCGTGTCCGCGATCTTCCAGATGTCGCCGTTCCCTTCAAGAATTAGATCGTATCCCGGGGGCATATCCTCAAGCTTTGCGCGAGCGGCATCATCAGGCCGCACGACATCCCAGATGGGCCAGATCGAGGGGTCTTCCGAGCCCAGGCGCCACAGCGCGGTGCCTTGCACGCCGGCTCGTTCGGCGGCGCGCAGCTCATTGTAGGCCGTGACGCCATCGAGCATCCAGACTTGATGGACAATTTCATCCTCGTCGGAGTAAGAGAAGTAGGGGTTGAGCGAGTCCGGATCGAACTGAACCTGTGCTTCCGATTCGGTGGATGTAACAATGGCCTCCTGGAAGCTTTCGACGCGCGCTTGTGCGCGGGCCTTCTTGCCGGATTCGCTGGGCCAGTCGTAGGCGTAGTTGGCGATGCCCATGACCAGTTTTTGCGGCGGCACCAGCTTCAAGATCGTGCTGATGTTCCTCACAAACCATTCCTGCGAAGCAATGGGGCCCGGCGCCGAAGTGCGCCAGTGCTCGTCGTAATTCATCAGGATGATGGCGTCGGCAGACTTGCCGATGCCGGCGTAGTCGTACGCCCAGTCGGCCGCAGGGAGGCAAACCATCAGCTTGAGGTTGGAACCATGCAAGTCTGCCGCAAGCTCGGCGACAAAATCACGAAAGTTTTTCTGGCTCTTCTCGGGGATTTCTTCAAAGTCCACAACCAGGCCGGCGAACTGGTTTTGCGTGATGTACTGCACCGCTTGTTGTGCAAGGTGCTGGCGCGCCGTGCTGCTTTTCAGCATGGCCGCCATATTATCCGTAAGCCAGTTTGTCCCATCGGAATTGTTTAGCAGCGGCATCGTGGGGATTGCGATGCCGGAGGTTTGCCGCAATGATTGCAACCACGCCGCAAGTTTGGGATCAGCTTCGACATCCAGGCGGCCGTCGGCCGTGATGGAGTGCAGCCGCTCGGGAATGAGCACGTCAATCTCGCGGAAATGCTGCTGGAGCGCGGCGAGCGACGTCGGGTCCCAGCTCACATAAAAAGCGGCACGCAGCGGGTCATACGCTGCCGGCACCTGGCCCAGGGCCGCGACGCGGCGGTGCCGCCCGGTTCTTTTTAACGGAATTCGCGTTCGGCTTTTTCCCGCGACCGGATGGAGCATGCTGCGGTTGGTGGGCAGTAGCGGTTCAGGCAAACTAGGGCTGACGAGAACGCTGATGAAAAATGTGACCAGCAGAAGTGTGAAGACCGCGCCGGTGATTTCCAACACTCTGCTCGTGCGGCGCCATCGGCGGCGTCTCTCATCGTAGAATATAGGCTTGCGTGGCTTCATGCACTTATTCCAAGCTAGCTGCCTCGCGGAAGGCTACCAATGGCGGCGCACCAGCTTGCCGATAAACGTTCGATGATACTTGCACGGCGCGATGGCGTCACCCGCCTTCGCGCGCATGCATTCCTGGCCATGCTAGTGGGGCTTGCGTTGCGGCTGCTGTTCGCCTTGCGTTTCCCGGCCTCGGCAGGTGACAGTAAAACATATCTTCAGCTCGCGCGCAATTGGGCCGACCATCATGTCTATGGCCTCTGGATCAACGGCCGATTGGCGCCGACCGACCTCCGGATGCCGGGCTATCCGGCCTTTCTCGCCGGAGTCGCTATGTTATTTGGACGCTCCATCCGTGCGATTGTGTTGTCTCAGGTTGCGTTGGATCTGGGCGCCTGTTTCCTCACTGCGGCGATTGCTGTGACGCTGGCTCCGGTGATCGCCCGACGGCGGGTCGCCATTGCGGGGTTGTGGCTCTCTGCAACTTGCCCATTTGTAGCGAACTACTCTGCTGTTGTTCTGACCGAAGTTCTTGTCACGTTTCTCGCTACGGCTGCGCTCGTCTGTTTCGTGCTGGGCCTGAGACGGGAAACAACCGGGTTTTCCTATAACGGTCATCGTCGAGTGATAACCGGGCGGGTGGTCAGCTGTCTCGGTGCATTCCTGACAGGTGTAGCGACCCTGGTACGTCCGGAAATGCCGCTGCTGCTTGCGGTGGCGGGCGTACTGTTTATGCTCCGCTGGTGGAGGTCTCTCGGCTTGCGCAAAGTGGTGCTGGCCGGCGCGGCGATGGCCGGCGCATTCTCGCTGCCGCTGGTGCCCTGGGCGGCGCGCAATTTCATCGCGCTGCATGAGCTGCAAGTTCTGGCGCCACGATACACCACACTGCCCGGTGAATACGCTCCGGCCGGTTACTATGCGTGGACGAAGACTTGGTTGGTGCGGTACCGCGATGTGTATGTGACCGTCTGGAGGATCGGAGAAGAGCGCATGGACATCGACGACCTTCCTACCGTGGCTTTCGACTCACCGGGGGAAAGGGCGCGAGTCGCATCTTTGTTCGATGAGTACAACCACAGTCCGCACCTGGACATCTCGCCCGAAGTAGATCACGAATTTGCCAACATCGCCCACGAGCGAACCAAGCAGCACCCGCTGAGAACCTATGCTTGGGTGCCATTCGGGCGCGCTCTATCAATCTGGTTTACACCGCGAACGGAACTACTGCCCATCAACGGGAAACTCTGGCCTATTTCAGAGAACTGGGAAGATTCCCGCATGGATTTCTTGACGACCGCCGGGTTAGGCGCCCTAAATTATTTGTACATTGCCCTCGCCCTGGGCGGAATTTGGGCTGCGTGGCACGCAGGCAGCGCGGGCGGCGCTCGGTCGCACACGCTCGAAGCGCCGAATCTTTGGGGCATCGCGCTGCTGCTGGCTTACCTGCTGGTACGCACGGCGTTTCTGACAACCGTTGAGGCGCCCGAACCTCGTTACGTTGTCACCTGTTATCCAGCGGTTCTTGCGCTGGTCGCGCTGCTCTGGGCTCACCGGCGAGAGTAGGACGGGCACTCTTTACCCCGAGGCCCCGCGAGGGGCTGCCGATTCCACTCCCAATTCAATCAGCCCTCTTCGACAGGCTCTGGGTGGATGGTAACGCGGGCGACCTGCGGAAAGCGTTCCTTCACGCGGTCTTCCAGTGCGGCGGTGACGTCATGGATCTGTGTGATGGGCAGGCTGCCGTCCATGGCGCAGTGACACGAGGCCAGAATCTTGTTTTCCACCGGGCGGACGTGAACTTCGTGGCAATCCACCAGTTCGGGGTATTCACGTGGCAAGGTATTGATGTAATCCTCGATCACGCGGCCGAGACCTGTCATTTCGCCGTGCTGGCCATCCACAGCCGCGATGTGAGTGCCGAGCGGTTCGATGTGGATATTCACGATGGGAGCGGCGCCGGTCGCGGGAGCGGAGACATCAGCCAGCGTGCGGATTTCTTCCTCGAGTTCCGAAGCCCTGCGGTGCGCATCCCGCAGGCTCAATTGCTCGGGCACTTCCAGGTGCATCTCGATGAACAACCGCCCATCGAGTTGGTGCGCGGAAAGCTCATGGACGGACAGGCCGCGCCGCGCGGCGATCGCGCGAATCCTATCAAATAGATGTTCCCCTGCGGCAGCGCGCGGCTCCATGTGAACCATCACGTCGGCGGGAACGATTTCTCCAACGCGATGCTCGACGGCATCGGAAATGGCGTGCACCTGTTCGAAACTGGTTGAGCGCGGCACGCTGATGGTGACATCCACGAAGTGTTGGTTCCCAGCGCGGCGCACGCGTACACGCTCGGTGGTAAGCACGCCGTCCAGGCCCGCGACCGCCGCCGCGACGCGCTCCTGCAGGCCCGCGGGTGCTGCGTCGAGCAGCGCGCCTAGAGTGCGTTTTCCCAGCTGCGAGCTCACCCGGATCACGATGGCTGCAACGACGAGCGCGGCGATGGGGTCAGCGTTTTGCATCCATGGCACGCCGGTCTGCTGGCCAATCCAGACCGCGGCTATTCCCAAAATCACGGCGAACGTGCTCCAGACATCGGTGGAGAAATGGAGCGCATCCGCTTCGAGTGCCTCACTCGGGTACTCACGGGCGACCCGGGCGAGCGCACGTGAGCGGACCAAATCAATGCACATCGCGAAACCGAGAATCAAAATGACAAGCAGGTTTGGCTCCAGGTGCACTCGCTTGTACAGCAGGCGAACGAATGCCTCGACGATGATGTACACTGCAGTGGCCAGCAGCAGACCGGTTTCGACAAATGCTGAAAAATTCTCGATTTTGCCGTGGCCATACGTGTGATCGGAATCGGCCGGGCGGTCAGAGACCCTCACCGAAAGCCACGTCAGGATTGCAGCGATCAGATCAAGACCCGAGTGCAGCGCTTCGGAAAGCACACCGAGGCTCCCGGTGGCGACGGCAAGAAACACCTTGAGCCCCACCAGGACTACAGCGGAGCCGATCGACCCGAGCGCCGCCATCTGCTTGACCGAACTGGAAGAGCGTGTGATGGGGATCCTCGAAAGGATTATACGATGGCGCGATGTGGAAAGCGCGGCGCGAACCTGCGCACAGTCGCATATTGCGGTCGCGCCATGAAACAAAATACGAATGCGATATGGCGGTGACGAGGTAGCGCGGCCCTTCGCCCCGATCCTGCCAGAGGGCAAAACGCCCATGCCTCGTTGTCTTAATTCATCGGCGGCGAAGGAACCAGCGGAAGACGCCGCGGCTCACCGCGTGCGCCATGAACCTCGACGTCGTCGAACAGCAGCGAAGGCGCAATCACCGTAGCTGGAACGCCCGAGTCAGCCGATCCGAATGCGGCCAGCGCAGTCCCGGAAAAACCAGTCTGTTGGCTTTGCGTGAAGTTGAATGGAGTGGCATCGCTTCCGACGCCGGCAATATTGCGCATCGCGCGCAGCGTGAGTCCGCTGAGCCGCGCGCCCCGAATCAACGTTTCCCGCCCATCGTCGACGTTGACTCGATACACAAGCAGCGGCAAGCGGTCGCCAGTGGCGGCGCCGGACGCTGCACCCATTACGAGGTCGGAGAGTTCGTCCTGTTCGCGCACGCCCAAGACGGGATTATCCATCGCGCGAACGATAAGGCACCATTTGTTCCCGTTCTGCCTGCATGCATCCAGGAATTGTTTTTTCAGGTCGGCCGGGGATTCGGCGGCCGTGGAAGTAAAAAAGAGATTGCTGATTAAGGGGTGCGGGTCGCCGAGATACGCCGCGCGGCCATGACCGTTTGAGTGGCCGAGATCCGGACCCGGGCGGCGCGACATCAGCAGATCCCGTAGAATTCCATTCTCGACGACTTGCACACGTTGCGCCTTCACGCCTTCTTCATCCACCGTATAGGTGCCGAGCAGATCCTGTCCCGCGAACTGTTTTTCCGCCGGGTCGTCCACCAAGGAGACGTTGGTTGGGAAGACGCGCGTACCTAGCTTACCAGTCCATTCACTGCGTCCGCCCAGCCGATCCATCAGTTGATCAAAAGCCGATTGCATCGCGAGCGGACCGCGCGCGCCGGATAGAGACGGCCCAAGCATCTGCGCCAGCAGCGAACCCGCTGCGGGCGCTTCAAACAACACCGGGCCGTCATAATCGGCCGCAGGGGGCGACGCACGAAGCACGATCAACTGCTCCCCGGCCTGCTCGAGGTCCTTGCGCACGACTTCTGCAGCGGGCAACCCAGCGGGACGGCTGCGGTAGACGGCGAGAAAATTGTGCAACGGCATGCCATCGCCGGATTCCGTCTCGAGGCTCGCTTCAATCGCCGCCAGGCTGCGATTGGCGCGGATCTTAGTCCCCTCGCTATTGAGCAGGTAACTTGTTGTGTAGATCAGGCGGTAGGTGACGCGAGAGCTGTACAACTGCGGAAATGCGCGCAAAGCCGCGGAAACCGCCTTGGCTTCCTGCTCCCAGTTCCGCGTGGTCCAATCCGGCTCGCGGAGAGGCTCAACGGCCACGGTAGGAGCCGCGGGAGATAAATCGGGAATGCTCGGCGCGTTCGCCAGGCGCGAAACAAATGCCTGTTTCTTGGAAAAGTTTTCGACGGCGGCCTTGAACGCCTGATCGGTGGCCAGCCAGAGGTCCTGGCGCAGCGAATCATAATCGCGGTCGATGCCGACCGTGCCTGTCGAACCCAAAAAGCCGCTGAAACCCTCGTCGGTGATGAAGTTGGAGCTGTCGAGATTATAGTTTCCGACCCGGACATCCACGCTCATGATGCGGTTGCGCCCGGTGGTCGAGGAAATCAGCGCGCCAAATTCCGCGACGATAGTGCGGACGTCCAGATCGAGAATGCGGTACTGGATATAGTAGGGGCGCGCTGGTTCACTCTTGTCCGGAATTTTCAGCACGAGGCGCTGGCGGGAACGGTCGAGTTCATCCTGCATGGCGGCCAGCGTCTTGTCGGAGTCCGCCGCCGCAGCCTGCTGTGGTTGGGAAGGCGTCGCAGCCGCGTGTTTCGCAGGAGCGGCCTCGGCGGGCTTCGCCAGAATCAGTGCGAGCGTGAGCATGGCAAAGAAAATCGCAGCGAAAATCTTCGACTCGAAACTCTTCCTAGGGCAGTTCATGGACGCGCTCCTTCCGGATCATGCGCAGGCGGCGGCAGGATGGGCGGTTTGTCGGTCGAAGTTTGCTTCTTCTGCACTTCCATTTCGGAAATAAGGATGGCCGGAGCGACCGCGGCAACGGGCACAGAACCCGATTCTGCGCCGCAATATCCGTTGAAGACTTCGGGTGTGTCGCCGGTGGCGAGAATCTTGGTGAGCGAAACCAGCGGCGTGCCGACGATATCCACGCCGCGGACCAGTTCGTCGGGGCGTCCATCCGCAAACACCTTATAAACGACCAGAGGTTGCACCTGAAACGCCTGCGGCTGGCCGCGGCCGGTGAACGTGAAACCGCCGGCGATGTCGTCAATCAGCAGGCCGAACGATTTCCCCTGGCGTTTGATTTCCTCGATTAATTTCTTGCGCAGCTCGGCGTTGGTCACGCTGCGGCTGCTTTGAACGATCAGATTGCCCTGGCGCGAAACCGGCTGCGCGCCGATCTGGCGTCTCCCGTGGCCGTTGGAATGCAAAAATCCGGTGAGCGGCTGGCGCGACATTTCAAAATTCCGCAAAATCCCCCGGTCCACCAACGTGACACGCTCGGCCGGAATGCCCTCGTCATCGAACGGGTAGTAGCCGAGCAACATCTCCTTGCCGATGGTCTTCTCGGTCGGATCGTCGTAGATCGAAAGAAAATTCGGAAGAATCTGTTCGCCGACCTTCCGCGCGAAGGTCTGGCCTTCGCTGATGTCTTTCTGACGGAAGCCCTCGGAGCGGTGCCCGAAGACTTCGTGAAAAAAAACCGCGGTGGCGCGGCCGGTAAGAAGCGCGGGACCCGCGTAAGGCTCGACCAGCGGCGCGGCCACCAGCGCCTCGAGTTCCTTGCGGAGGACCTGTCCTTCGGCGAGCACGGCTTTGTCGTCCGGCGCGTTAGCTGGGTCGGTCCAGTCAAAATTGTAATAGCGGTTGATGTCCATCCCATCGGGCGCCTTGCCCTGGATGAACAATTCCAGCCGGTAATGGATCTGGCCGAACTGCAAGCGCGTGCCTTCGCTGGTAACTTGGTACTGATTTTGCCCCAGCGCGCTAAACGTGACGATCGAGTTCAGGATTTGCGGCGAGGCGCGAAATGCGCGCGTGTACAATCGGACTCTTTCCTCCCAAGGCTTGCGCTCGAGCTGAAAGGAGATTTCCGGGCTGTAGAACACATGCGGTTGCTCGCGGGAAAAATCCGGCGCGTGTTCTTCGGCGGTCTGCGCTTGCACTTCCTTGCTCGTATTGATCTTGATCAGAGCTTCTGAGGCAGCCCGATACTGTTTATTGGTCTGCAGCCACATGGCGCGGCGGAGTACCCCGGCGTCATCTTCCACCGGCACGGCGGTGCCGTAGCTGCCCTGGGGCTGGACGGAGTTGCCGACCTTATGCGTGTCGTCGAGGTCGTAGCTGCCTACGCGCACCTGTGTTTCGAGCCACCGGGAACGGCTTTCTTGGCTCGAAAGCAAAGCCCCGTTCGAACCCATGACTTCGGCCCGCTGCGTCGACGTCAGTGTATAACCAATGAAGTAAGCTGCCGGAGTGACTTTCGAAAGAATGGGCAGCTCCCGGTCAAGCTCCTGGCCCATCGTCACCAGGGCGGGAGCTGGCGTAGCCTCCGCCGCCGGTTGCGACGGCGGCACCGGCGCTGGACGACGCGCCGGCTTGCCTGCCGCCAGCGCGTTCAGAGAGAAGACCATTACGAGAGTCGCAAAAGTGCATGTTTTCACGGGGGCTGCTCCAGTATGCCGATTCATCGGCCTGACGAACTCAATAGTTTAGCCTATGCGCCGCCAATCTCAAACACGGGCTCCCGGCAATTATCACGGCGGCCGCGGTGGGCCTGTGCGCACAATTGTAGTTTGATGCGTCTTCACGGCCGGGAGTAGCCACAGACCCGGTAACAATATAGACGTGCGGAGACTCCCTCCGGTGTCCGCAAAAACGAAGTACGGCGGACAAATGATTTTAGACCGCCGCACGGTTCGAACGGCCGGATCAGGCAACGACTGCGTTAGGACAATCTGGGTGAGGGTTTCGCCTGCGCAGCGCCCGCCGAAGCTCCGGCACGGCTAGCGGTGCGGGCCATCCAGTATCGACGAAAATCTCCGACCAAGTAGAGTGACCCGGTGACGAAAATGATGTCGCCGGGAGAAGCAAGTTCGAGGGCGCGTTCGAAGGCCAGGGTCGGGCCGGGAACAACCTCCACGCGTTGGGCGTGGTGCCCGGTCATTTCCGCCAGCACGGGAGCGGAAAGGGCGCGAGGCTGGGCCGGCGAGGTGAGGATCACCATCGAGGCGCGCGGGAAGAGCAGCCCGGCGATTTCATCGACGGCTTTGTCGCGCAAGGCTCCATAAACCAGATAGATATTTCGCCCGTGGAGATGTGTCTCCCAGAACACGGCCATTTCGCGCGCGCCTGCGGGATTGTGCGCGCCGTCGAGGTAAATTTCAGGCTGCCCGGCAATGTGCTCCAGGCGGCCAGGCCACTGCGTTGTCGCGATGCCGCGCGCAATAACGTGGTCATCGATTAGCGCCCCGCGCTCGGCAAGCATCCGTGCCGCGGCGAGCGCAGTCAGGGCGTTGCGAATCTGGAAGCGGCCCGGGAGGGGCAAAGTCAAGGGGATACGGGCGCCGGAATCGGTGGAGATGGCCGTGAAGGCATAGCAGCCGTCGTGGGACGTGATGTCTTCGAGGCGGAATGCGTTCTCGATTTCGACCAGAAAAGCGGACTGCTCCGCGACGCGCCGCCGGATCACGGCGCGCGCGATCAGGTGTTCGGCGGCACTGACCACTCGAGCGCCGGATTTGATGATGCCTGCCTTCTCCGCTGCGATTTCTTCGATCGAATGGCCCAGATAGTTTTCGTGGTCTAAATCAATTTGCGTGATCACGGCGACCTCTGGCACCAGAACATTTGTGGCATCGAGGCGTCCGCCCATGCCGGCCTCGCACACGGCGAACTGGGCGCGCGCGTTCGAGAAAAAATCAAACGCCAGAGCCGTGATGCACTCGAAGAATGTGGGGTGCGCGGCGAGGCGTCCCGCGGCGAGCAATTCCTCGATGACTCTGTGCAGGCGCGTAAAGGTGGCGGCGAAATCCGCGTCAGAGATTTCGTCGCCGTCCAGACGGATGCGCTCGTTGATGCGCTCGAGATGCGGCGAGGTATAGAGGCCCGTGCGCAAGCCCGCGGCGCGCAGGATCGAATCGAGCATCGCCGCGGTGGAGCCCTTCCCGTTTGTGCCGGCGACATGCGCCGACTGGAATGCCCGCTGCGGCTGGCCCAGCTGCTCGCACAGCGTGGTGATGTTGGCGAGGTCAAACTTCGTCACGCGCGCCTGCTGCGGGGAGGCAAGCTCCCGTCCCAGCGTGAGCAGGTACCGGACCGATTCCTCGTATGTCATGCGGTTAGGCCAGGAAAAAATCGAGCGCGGAAGAGATGTAGGTCTTCAGGTCCTTGCGATGGACCACGGCGTCCAGGAAGCCGTGTTCCAGAAGAAACTCCGCCGTCTGAAAACCTTTGGGAAGTTTCTGCCGGATGGTCTGTTCGATGACGCGCGGACCGGCGAATCCGATCAGCGCGCCAGGCTCGGCAATGTTGATATCGCCCAGCATGGCGTAGCTTGCGGTGACGCCGCCGGTCGTGGGGTCGGTCAGAACGGAAATAAACGGCAGACGAACTTCATCCAGGCGCGCGAGCGCGGCGGAAACTTTTGCGAGCTGCATCAGGCTGATTGTGCCCTCCATCATGCGCGCCCCCCCGGAACAGGAGATGATGATCAGGGGAAACTTTCTTGCGATGGCCGTTTCGATCGCCCGCGTCACTTTCTCTCCGACCACCGCGCCCATCGAGCCGCCGATGAAGTTGAACTCCATCGAGCAGCACATGACCGAACGGCCGCCCAGCAGGCCTTCGGCGGTGATGATGGCGTCGGCCATGCCAAGCTTCTTCCGAGCGTCCTTGAGGCGCGCAGCGTAGGGCCTGGTATCCGTGAAGTGCAAAGGGTCGCTCGAGGCAAGCGCAGCGTCGTGCTCGACCCAGCGCGAGTCCAGCAGCAGCTCGAGCCGCTGTGTCGCGCTCAACCGGAAATGATGCTGGCACTTCGGGCAGACGCGCCAGTTGGCCTCGAGGTCCTTCTTCCAGACAGTCGTGCGGCAGTTCTCGCACTTGGTCCACAGCCCTTCGGTCTTCACGCGGCGCTCGTCGGGCGGCGTGGGCTGATCGATCCGTTTTTTCTCTCTCTTGAACCAGGCCATAATTGGGTGCCGAAGAATCTCTCTTTTCTTGAGTTTTTGGACCAAGAGCGATTCTTCGCTTAGAACGACGGTCCAAAGTGCTTTTTCCGCAACCTTCTAACTAATAGTCGATCCCGCGCTGTGCGAGAATGCCTTTTGTATAAGGGTGCTTGACCTCGCGCATCTCGGTCACCAGGTCGGCCGCCTCAACCAACGCCGGATGGGCATTGCGGCCCGTGCAAATCACGTGCACGTGCTCGGGGCGCGCCGTGAGCGCCGCAACCACCTTTCCTGGGTCCAGCATATGGTAGCTGATCACGTAATTGATCTCATCGAGCACGACCAGATCGTACTTCTGGCTCTGGATTTGCGCCAGCGCGAACGTCCACGCCTCTTCGCACATGCGCACATCTTCGGGATTGGTCTCGGCGCCTCCCACCTTCACGAATCCGCGCCCCATCGGGAGGATTTCCATCTTGTCGTCGCCCAGCATCTTCGCGGCGTCCAGTTCCCCGTAATGCCAGGAACCCTTGATGAACTGTACCATGAGCACGCGCAGACCCTGTCCGACGGCGCGAAACGCCGTGCCCAGCGCACAAGTCGTCTTGCCCTTGCCCGAACCAGTGTAAACGATGAGCAGCCCTTTGTCCTGAGACATGCGACTTAATCCCTGGCGCGCGCCGGTGTTCGAAGCATACATTTCGAAGCAAACATTCGCGCGGCACTCAAAGCAGCATACTGACGGCAGGCTGCTGAAACGTCAAGCGTAGCAACTCGTTGGTAGTGACTCATTTTGATTCGAGGTAGTGGATCGACTTCACGGGCACGGGCGCGGCAGATTAAGAACTGGTCGTTGGCGAGCTTGCAGCAGCGGCTGGTGAAGACGGGCGGTCGGCTGGTGAGACATGCGCGCTATTTACTACCACCCCCAAGAGACCAGGGCCAGGACGATTTGCGGTTGACTCGACTGGGCAGGAGGGTTAGCCTTTTGGGCCAATGCGGGCTCAAAACGGAAATTCCGGATAATGCGTGCCAGCCACATATGGAGATTTCGAACCGGACTCATAGAATGTTTGAATGCAGGCGGAAGGGGACAGACGGTTAGAGGATAGAGTTTTTGAATTCCTGCCGATGGGGTGAAGAAGGCCTTCATGAGAAGAAATTTGATTCATTATGTGGTGGTCTTATGCCTGGTTTGTTGTTGTTTTCCGCTGGGGGTGTATGCACAAAGCCCCGGAACGGCCTCGCGGCTCGTCCCTGCGATGGTGATCGCTCCCGAGCTTCCGGCGCAGCGGCTTGCGGCCGTTGAACAACAGGTGGCAGAGGCAAAGAGCTCTGCCGACAACGCATGGATGCTCATAAGCGCTGCGCTCGTGCTGCTGATGACGGGTCCCGGGCTCGCTCTCTTCTACGGCGGCCTGGTGCGCAAGAAAAACGTTCTGGGGACCATGATGCAGAGTTTTGCCATGATGGCCGTGATCACCGTGGTGTGGGCCGTCGTCGGGTTCAGCCTGGCGTTCGGGCCCGGTAACGGTTTCATCGGGGGCTTCCACAACATTTTCTTGCGCGGAGTGGGCCTGCAACCCGACGCCGACTACGCAGCCACGATCCCGCTCGAGACCTTCATGGTGTACCAATTGATGTTCGCAATCATCACGCCCGCGCTCATCACGGGAGCATTCGCCGAGCGGATGAAATTCAGCGCCATGCTCGTGTTTCTAACCTTGTGGTCGCTCTGCGTCTATTTCCCGATGGCGCACATGGTGTGGGGCAAAGGCGGATTGCTGAACGCGTCGCTCGGCGGCCGATTTCCGACGCTCGACTTTGCGGGCGGTATCGTCGTGCACGCCACGTCAGGGGTTTCTGCGCTTGTCTGCACCCTGTACCTCGGGAAGCGGCTCGGATATCCGAAGGAGGACATGCGGCCTCACAGCGTCGTCCTGAGCTTCATGGGTGCGTGCCTGCTATGGGTGGGCTGGTTTGGGTTCAATGCCGGCAGCGCCTTGGCGGCCGGTGGCCTGGCAACTAGCGCGTTTGTGGCAACACATTTCGCCGCAGCGGCCGCTGCGGTGGGATGGAGCGGAGCCGAATGGATTCGCAACGGCAAGCCTAGCGCATTGGGTGCAATCTCGGGTAGCGTGGCGGGACTCGCGACCATTACGCCTGCGGCTGGATTCGTGACTCCGATGTCGGCTTTGGCAATCGGTCTGATTGCGGGACCCTTCTGCTTCTGGATGGTGACCAAGGTGAAATTGCGGTTTGGCTATGACGATTCATTGGATGTATTTGGCGTTCACGGCGTAGGAGGCACGATCGGCGCAATCCTCACGGGGATCTTCGCATCGAGCGTTATCAATCCAATCTTCAAAAATGCCAAAGGCGCCGCGCTTCCTTCGGGCGTCCTCGAAGGGAATTCTCACCAGTTGCTGAACCAGTTGGTGGGCGTGGCAATTGCTTGGGTGCTGGCAGCCGTGGGGACGCTCGTAATCCTCAAGGTTGTAGACATAGTCATTGGGCTGCGAGTTTCCACGGAACACGAGACGCAGGGCCTGGATTTTTCCCAGCACGGCGAAGAAGGATATTACTGGGAGACTCCCGCTTAACGGGAGGTATCATTCCATCGTAATTTTCTTTGACATGCATGCACGGCAGGCAGAGAGTCGAGGCGGACGACCATGACAAAAGTCGAAGCGGTGATTCAAACATCCAAACTGGACGCGGTGAAGGACGAGCTTCACAAAATTGGCGTTGAGGGCATGACGGTGCTCGAAGCGCGCGGGCACGGACGGCAAAAGGGCCATACCGAGATCTACCGCGGCCGCGAGTACACTGTAGACCTCATCCCCAAGATCAAGCTCGAGCTGGTGCTCACGGACGAGATGGTGGAAAAAACCGTTCAGGCGATTATGATGGCGGCGCGCACGGGGAAGATCGGCGACGGGAAGATATTCCTCACGAAGGTGGATGACGCCATCCGGATTCGCAACGATGAGCGAGGCGAAAGCGCCCTCTAACCATCGAGCTTTGCAATTCTGTGATTACCAGCAAGTAGTTCGTGTCTATATAGCTGGGCGTGTTCTTATTCGGGGCGCTGCCAGCTCCCGGAAAACGGGATTATCGGAATGTATGGTCCGCCACCCACTCGTTGGTTATGAGTCGTTATAACTTGAAACTATAGGAAGAGCCAGGACCAACGCATTGCCCGCCTCGGATTTCACTTTGGGTATGGATGTCCGGCGAGGGTGGCGAAGGCGCGATAGATCTGCTCGGTGAGCATGGCACGGGCCAGTTCGTGCGAGAACGTCAGCGAAGAGAGCGAAAGCTTTTGCGTGGCTCGGCGGCGCAGCGCCTCGGGAAATCCTTCGGCGGCGCCGCAAAGAAACACAATTTCGCGCGTGCCGCGGTCGCGCGTCTCACCAAGCCAGCGGGCAAATTGCGCCGAGGTTTGATGTTTCCCCGCGTCATCGAGCAGCACGACGGTCGCGGCGGGATCGAGCGTGAGCTTACGCAGGGACGCGGCGGAATCTTCGCGCAACTCGGTCAGTTCCACTTCAGCGAAACGGCGGATACGCGCCATATAATCATCTACGAGCGCCCGGACTTCCAGGCGGCGCGTTTTCCCGAGCATCACCAGGCGGATTTTCATGTGCGCGTCATGGCCTGGCCTGCAAACGCTGGCAGGACAGGGACTCTTGCCTGTCCTGCTTCAATTCAGGCCGTACTTCTTCCGTTTGTCGAGCAAGGTCTTGCGGCTGATACCCAGAATTTCGGCGCTCTTGCTGATCTTGTAGTGCGTAGCATCGAGCGTGGCGCGTATGGCGTCGCGTTCGATCTCTTCGAGCGAACGGAGCGCGGCTCCGAGGCCGGAATCAGCGATTCGCACGGACTCTGGAAAATCTTCCGGGGCGAGCGTCGAGGCGGTAGAGAAGACCAGCGCGCGCTCAATCGCGTTCTTGAGTTCGCGCACGTTGCCGGGCCAGCGGTAGGCAGCGAGCATGCGGCGCACGGGTTCGGAAAAAACCGTGCCGACGCGGCCATGCACGCGTGCGGTACGCTCGAGCAGAGCGTCGGCAAGTGGCAGGATGTCCGCGGGACGTTCGCGCAGCGCGGGCACATGAATCGTCAGAACGCTCAGGCGGAAGAACAGGTCTTCACGGAATTGCCCTTCGGAAACCAGCCGCGCGAGGTCGGAGTTGGTAAGCGCGACCAGGCGGGCTTCAATCGTGATCGTTTCGGTGCTTCCCAGGCGCTCGAACTGGCGCTCCTCGAGCACGCGGAGGAGTTTCGACTGCGTTGCGGGCGAGAGCGCCGCGACCTCGTCCAGCACGATTGTCCCCGCACCAGCCATCTCAAGCCGTCCGAGTTTGCGCTCGACCGCTCCGGTGAACGCGCCGCGCTCGTGGCCGAACAATTCCGATTCGACCAGCTCCTGCGGGAGACTCGCGCAATCGATTTTCAAAAAAGGCGCGTCGCGCCGCGGGCCAAGTTCGTGTATCAATCGGGCGAGATGATCCTTGCCGGTGCCGCTTTCACCGGTAATGAGCAGCGTGGTGGAGGTGTCCGCGACTTTGCGCGCGAGCTCGACGACAGCCTTCGATGCGGGGTCTTCCGCGATCCACGCCATGCGCGGTTCACTCATCCCCCGGCCTCCGCGGCTCCGGGCTCGGCAAAGTCGGTCCGGCTCGCGGCGCGCCAGAGGCGTTCGAGGTCGTAATAGTGGCGCGCCCGCTCGGTGAAGACGTGCACAATGAAGCTGCCGAAATCGAGCAGAATCCATTCTGCGCCTGCCGCGCCTTCGCGGTGCGTCAGGCGGATGCCGATTCGCGCCAACTGCTGTTCGATTTCGTCACAGATCGCGTCCACCTGCCGCGCGCTGAAGCCAGTGCAGAGCAGGAAGTAATCGGTGAATGCGCCGAGGCCCTCGAGATCAAGCAGGGTCACCTCCGCCGCTTGCTTTTCCTGCGCGGCCTCAATGGCCACACGAAGTTCGGGTCGAAGCGAATCCTTTTTCCCGGTCACCGGTAGAGGGCCTGTTTCGTAATGTATTCCTCCACGCGCGGCGGCACAAGCCCGCGGATCGACTCGTTGCGGTCAAGGCGCCCGCGGACTTGGGTGGCGGAGACGCGGCTTGAGACCGTATCGAGCACATAAATTGATGTGCGGCGCAGGGCGATGGCGTGCGGGTCGAGGGGCGCGTGCGCGGAGCCAGGCCGCGCCAGCAGTTCCGGCGGGATCACCAGCCGCAGCGCGTCCACCCGGAAGCCAGGACGGCTCGCCACGATGAAATCGCACAGGTTCAGGAGCGTTTCGTAATCCTTCCATGTGGGGATCTGCAAGAACGAGTCCGCTCCCAGCAGAAAGTAAAGATGCGTATCCGGCCCGTGGAACTTCTGTTTGAAGTGCCTCACCGTATCCACGGAATAAAACACCTCGCGGCCGAAATGGCCGGCGCCTGATTCGGCAAGTGATGCGATGAAGCGAGGGTGATCGGCGCAGGCGAGCGCGACCATCGCGTAGCGATCCGCGTAGGACGCCATGCCGGCGCGGTGCTTGTGCGGCGGGCGGCCCGTGGGAATGAAATGGATCTCGTCAAGGTGGAAGCAGCGCTCCGCGGCGCGCGCGACCGCAAGGTGGCCGATGTGGATCGGATCAAATGTGCCGCCAAAGAGCGCCATGCGGCGCTCACGCGCGTGCCCCCGAAAAGCACCGTGGCCGTGCGGTGGGGCGACGCTCAATGGTCCCCCGTTCTAGGAGCGGCCGTCTGGCGCGCGGGTGCTTTGGATTCGTTCTCGCTGGCGCTGCAGTCATTTGCGGTCCTGCCTGCGGCGTCATCTGCTGCGTCTTGCGGCGGCGAAAGACGGTCGAGTGCGTCGGCCATCGCGCGCACCAGTTGCGGGATGCCTTCGCCGGAGGCGGACGAAATCGCGTGGAACTCCAGTCCGCGCGCGGCGCAAAAATCGCGCAATTTTTCAAGACGCGTGCGGTCGGTGGTCGCGTCGAGTTTCGTGCCGATGACGATCACAGGCTTCGCGGCGAGTTTTTCGCTGAAGGCGGCGAGCTCCCCGGAGATGATCTCGAAGTCGTGCACGGGATCGCGGTCAGAGGCGTCACTGGTGTCGATCAGGTGCGCAACCAGGCGCGTGCGCTCGATATGACGAAGGAAACGGATGCCGAGTCCCGCGCCGGTGTGCGCGCCTTCGATCAGTCCGGGCAGATCAGCGACGACAAACGTGCGGCCCCCCGTTCTTTCCGACAGCTTTCCCGGCGCTACGTCGGCGGAAACCACGCCGAGCCCCGGCTCGAGCGTCGTAAACGGATAATCGGCAATTTTAGGGTGCGCGGCGGAAATGCGCGAGATGAGCGTGGACTTGCCCGCGTTCGGGAAACCGACTAAACCCACATCGGCTAGCAGCTTCAGTTCGAAGTGCAGGTGGCGCTCCTGGCCGGGCTGCCCTTCCTCGGATTCGCGCGGGGCCTGGTGCCAGGGCTTGGCGAAGTGCTGGTTGCCGCGCCCGCCGCGCCCGCCCTGCGCGACCAGAACGCGCTGGCCCGGCTTGGTGAGATCGGCAAGCTGCTCACCGGTGTCCTGATCGGTGACGACGGTGCCGACCGGCACCAGCAGCACCATGTCCGCGCCGGAATGGCCCGAGCGGTTCGAGCCTTCGCCGTGACGGCCGCGGTCGGCCTTGAATTCCCGGTTGAAGCGGTAGCGCAGCAGCGTGTTGTCGTGCGGATTCGCTTCAAGGTAAATGCTGCCGCCATGGCCACCGTCGCCGCCGGAGGGCCCGCCGCGCGGCACGAATTTCTCGCGGCGAAATGCAACGCAGCCATTCCCGCCATCGCCCGCCTTTACGTAGATTTTCGCTTCATCAACAAAAAACATGTGGTTTCCGTTTCCGCAAATGAGGATACGACACTGCCGAACCGAATTGCACGGCTTGCCCGCCGGCTTTTCTCACATAGTGCTCGCCTTCAGGCAGGTATTTTCCGGATTGCGAACTGCCGCCCTCCCGGCTGACCCGGGACAGGTTCCAGGCGGCATTACCTAGCTTACTTTGGCTTTTTTCGCCATGCATTAAGAAACAAAAAGGCGGCTCCGCAATCGCGGAACCGCCTTCGAATTCGAAAACCGGTTAATCCGCTGAGGCAACCGCGGGCTCGGGTTTTGCTAACGCCGCAGCCTGCTCTGGCGGCAGGACGCTGATGTAGCGGCCGTCCTGGCCTTTGTCTTGAAACAGCACGACGCCGCTGATGAGCGCGAACAGCGTGTCGTCTTTGCCGCGTCCCACGTTCAGGCCGGGCTTGTGGCGCGTGCCGCGCTGGCGGATCAGGATCGTGCCTGCATGTACGAGCTGGCCGCCAAACCGCTTGACCCCGAGCCGCTGTCCCTGAGAGTCACGGCCGTTTACGGAGGAGCCGCCGCCCTTCTTATGTGCCATAGGAATTCCCTCTGGAGCTCATTAGAGCTCGATACCGCTGACTTCGACGGCAGTATAGTTCTGCCGGTGGCCGCGGCAGATCTTGTACTGGCCACACGTCTTAAACTTGAGAACCGTAAGTTTCGGATGGCGCCCTTGCGAGACAATCTTGCCCACGACTTTCGCCTTCGCGGCGTCCGGACCGGTCAGAAGTTTCTTCTCATCGGTGCCCACCACCAGCACATCTCTAAACGTGATCTCTCCGCCCACTTTGCCGGCCAGGGTCTCGACCTTCACCGTGTCGCCCGGTGACACACGATACTGTTTACTTCCACTGCGAATAACAGCGTACATCGCCCCTCCAGATACTTATCGCAAATAATCATTGTACGGGCGATTCCACCTTTCGTCAACGCGAACCGCCAATTTCTGCAACGCGGATTTCCGCGTTATGACGCCGTGAAGATACCCGCACTTACGTCGTTTTGAATTGCTCGTCGACTTCGATCTGGTAGCCGGCGGCGAGGCGGTTGGTCTGGTTGGCCATGCCGACCACGGCCATCAGCTCGTGAAACATCGCGTCCGTCATGCCCTTGTTGCGCGCTGAGGCAGTGTGTGAAGCGATGCAGTAGGGGCATTGGTTGGTGACGCTGACGGCGATATAGAGAAGCTCCTTGGTGAGCGGGTCGAGCGCGCCGGGTGCCATGATCTGCTTGATCGATTCCCAGGTGCGCTTGAGCGTCGCGGGATTGTTGGCGAGCGCCTTCCAGAAATTGTTGATCCAGTCCGTCTTGCGCGTGGCCATGATGTCGTCATAAACAGCGCGCACTTCCGGACTCGCGTCCGCATATTCGACCAGGTGGTGCGTTGGCATGGTGTTTCTTTCCCTCGAAATCGTGGAGATTCTTGTGGGACTGGATGAGATCAAATTCGAGCCCCAAGACAGGAAAGGTTAGCTGTTCTTGTCCCGCTGTCGATACTGGCGCTGCTCCAACAGACGTCACTATTTCGGTGCAACAAGAGCATCATCTAAACTGGACTCGATCTGCCCGGGTTGACCCTTCTTTCCGATGAACCAATCGTAAAGCACAGGCAATAAACAGAGCGTCAGGGCGGTGGAACTGAACAGACCTCCGATGACCACCGTAGCGAGTGGGCGCTGCACTTCGGCGCCCGTTGAAGTCGAGAAAGCCATGGGAATGAAGCCGAAACTTGCGACACACGCGGTCATCAGCACGGGGCGAAGCCTACGACTGGCGCCTGCCAAGACAGCATGACGCGGATTTTCTCCGGCACGGCGCATATTGATCGAGCTGACGAGAACAACTCCGTTTAGCATAGCGACTCCGAACAGGGCGATGAAACCGACCGAGGCCGAAAGGTTCAGATTCATTCCGCGAATCCAGAGGGCGGCAATACCTCCGACCAGTGCAAAGGGTACATTCGCGATGATCAGGAGCGACTGCTTAATGGATGCAAAGGTCATGTAAAGAAGGACAAAGATCACGGCAATTGTGAGCGGAACGATGAACATGAGGCGGCGCATAGCTCGCTGTTGATTTTCAAACTGCCCGCCAAATTCAAAGAAATAGCCGGGAGGCAAGGTGACATCATGGTCGAGCTTAGAGCGGATTTCGGCGACGAAACTGCCGAGGTCGCGGCCACGGACGTTCGACATGACGACGATTCGCCGCTGCCCCTCCTCCTTTCCGATCTTTTCGGCTCCCCTCGTTACTTCGACTTTGGCCACCTGGTCGAGCCTGACCTGTTCGCCTGCCGGCGCGCGCAATAGAATATTTCGCATGGCATCGGGGTCTGTCCGGTAGCGCTCCGGCAGACGGAGAGCTACCGTGTAACGCTTGGTGCCGTCGATAACTTCGGAGATGATATCCCCCGAAGCGCCGGATGCAACGGCTTCTTGCACGTCAGAGACGTTGAGTCCGTAGCGCGCAAGCGCTGCACGGTCCACACGAACCGACACCTCGGCAACCCCGGAAGTAATTTCCATTTGCGGGTTCGCAGCTCCCCGGACCGTCGATATTGAGCGCAATACCTGTTGCCCTAGCGCGTCGAGGGTGCGGAAGTCATCGCCGAATACTTTGATCGCGAGATCAGCCCTAACTCCCGAGACGGTGTCATCGATACGCATGGCCATGGGCTGGGTAAAGTTATAGGCGACGCCAGGGATCGTGGCCATTACCTTATCCAGGGCTCCGATCAGGTCTTCTTTCGTATGAAATCGCTTCCACGTTTTCATGGGGTTCAGCAGGACGTAGGTATCACCTTCGTTGATGCCCATGGGCTCGGTACCAAAATCCGGGCGGCCGATCTTGATCACGATGTCACGGATTTCCGGGAAGGTGCGCAGCCGCTGCTCGATCATTTTGCTGATCGCGATCGAATCGGTCAGTGAAACACCCGGCAGCTTGCGCGTTTCGATCAGAATCGATCCCTCGTCGAGTCTCGGCATAAACTCTGTGCCGATGAAGTACAGGGAGCCAAGCGCAACGGTCAGGATGACGATGGCCGTTCCGACCGTCAGGGGGCGATGATCGATCAACCACTCCAGCAGGTGCGAATAACCGCTGGTCAGCCTCTCCATCCAATGTTGCTCCTGTCGCTGCCCTCGCGCAAGGTCGGACAAGACGTCTTTGCGGAAGCTGAAAGACGCCAGCATGGGAATCATCGTCAGCGCAAGAAGAAGTGAGCCAAATAATGCAGCGCACACTGTGATCGCCATCGGCCGGAACATGCGCCCTTCAAGCCCCTGCAAGAAGAGGATTGGCAGATATACTGCGATAATAATGGCTACTGCGAAGGTCATTGGCCGCGCCACTTCGTGAGCAGCGCCCCGCACCGATTCCAGAACGGACTCCTGCCCATGATTTTCCGACAGGCGGTGGACGGAGTTCTCCATCATCACGATCGCGCCATCCACAATCATGCCGAAGTCGATGGCTCCCAAACTCATCAGGTTGGCGCTGACGCCGAACAGGCGCATGCCGAGAAAGCTGATCAGCATCGAAAATGGGATGATGGAGGCGGTAATTATCGCGGCTCGAATGTTGCCGAGGAATATCAGAAGCACGACGGTGACGAGAAGGAAACCCTCCAAAAGGTTCTTTTCGACGGTGTGAATTGTTCCATCGATGACGGTCGATTGATCGTAAAACGGAACGATCTTGACGCCCGGCGGAAGGCGAAAGCTGGCGATTTTCTCTTTGAGGCTCTCAATGAGATTCTTGCCGTTCTCGCCCTTGAGCATGATCACTGTGCTCGATACGGTCTCACCATTTCGTAGGGTGGCCCCCAGAGCAGGCGCCGCTCCGACCCTGGTTTCGGCTAAATCGCGGATCAGCACGGGTGTGCCGTCTTTAGCCGTCAGCACAATATTCCCGAAGTCCTGTGGGTTAAGGGCCCGTCCCGTACCGCGAAGCGTGAACTGCTCGGAGGCATGCTCGATGTACCCACCGCCAAAATTGGCATTGTTCTCCGCGATGCGTGTGGCCACGTCGTGCAGGGTAAGACCGTATTGTTCAAGCAGCGCGGGATCGACGATGACTTGGAACTGTTTTGTCTTGCCACCCCAGGTGATGACTTCGCTCACGCCCGAAAGGGTGCGTAGCTGGGGTTTGATGACCCACTCTTGCAGGTCCTTGATTTCAAGCGGACTCATGCTCGGGGGGCCCGAAATCGTGTATTGGTACAGCTCGCCGAAAACCGTCGATGGCGGCCCCAGAACGGGTTGAATCCCCGGCGGCAGTAGTGTAGAGATCTGTTGCAGGCGCTCATTGACCAGTTGTCGCGCCAAGTACATCGGGACCGAATCATCGAAAACAACCGTCACCATGGATAGTTCGAGCTTCGACAGGGACCGCACTTCCAGTCTGTTCGGCAGTCCGAGCATGGCTCGTTCGATCGGGTAAGTAACGAGCTGCTCGACTTCGCTGGGCGGCAAAGATGGCGCGTCGGTGACAACTATGACCAGATTGTTGGTCAGATCGGGAAACGCCGCGACAGGAATGGTGTAAAGCGCGTAGCCGCCGGCGCCCAGCAGGGCGAGAATGCCGATAAGCACAAGCCAGCGGTAGGCCAGCGTGAAATCAATGATGCCATTCAACATGTTTACACCTACTACTCTTCCATGGAGGATTTTAAGAGCTGCGACTTCAAGATAAAGCTTCCCTGGACCACGACCTGTTCCCCGGGCTTCAACCCTTCGAGAACCGGTGTGTTACCTCCCGCCGTTTCCCCGACACGGACAGGACGAATCGCGAAGCGGTCGGGCGCAGTCCGTACAAAGACAGCGTCCAGGCCGTTGATCTGCTGGACAGCGTCCGAGGGCACGACCAGCGTCGGCTTGCGTTTTCCGACCGGAATCTCCGCGGTAGCTAGCATTTCCGGTTTGAGCTTGTTTCCGGGGTTGTTCAGCAAAATCCGAACCTTCATAACGCGGGTCGTCTGGTCCAATTCCTGGCCAAGATTAGTGATTTTCCCTACGAAGTGCTCGCCGGGTACGCCGGGTAGCGTTACGGTCACAGGCTGACCTACGCGCAGACCTGCAAGATTTCCCTCGCGAACAGATGCGAGCATCCAGACCTGCGAGAGATCGCCAATGACAAACGTATCTGACGAGGGCGAGACGGTAGAACCAAGGGTGACCTTTTTGTCCAGAATGTAACCAGTTCCGGGGGCTACAATCGGAACAAGATCCGCGTTTTCATCGGGTCCGCCAGGCGTGACATCGGCAGGTACACCGAGGCTTTCTTCGAGGTGGATACGATCACGTTCGACGGCAATCTGGCCATCACGCTGCGCAGTCTGCGCATTCAGCAGGTCCTGCCGCGCCTGGTCATCTTGTTGGATAGATGCGGCTTTGAGCCCCAAAAGAGTGTGCATACGATCATAGTTCCTTTGAGCGAGTGCCGTGGCAGCCTGAAGACGGTTTAGGTTGGCCCGCGACGTTTGGTATTGCGCGCGGGCGTCATGCAGATCATGGCTATGCATGCGGGCAAGCACCTGCCCCTTCCGCACGTAATCACCCAAGCCGGCATAAATGACCTCCACGCGGCCCTCTGTAACGAGGACGCCCACGCGCCACATTCGGTCATCTGCTAGCGCAATACGGCCTGCCACCCGAAGGACGTCTGGCTCTTCGCTGAGCGCCGCTACGTGCGTCTGAATCATCCCTGCGTCCTGCTCGCTCAGCGGAAGCACGATTTCATCCTTGTTGGATGGAGCGCCATGTCCCGCCGCAGAAGTGCTCGCCGGGTTGCTGTTGCAGGCGGCCATCAAAAAGGACGAACTAACGAGTAGGATAGTGATTCCACATTTCATCATGGGACGACTCCTTCGGCGGCTTGCAAATTGGAAATGCTCTGCTGGTATTCAGTTATTCCCTGCACGTAGGCGAGTTCGGCATCCAGCCGCGCGCGTTCCGCATCCAGCAAACGGAGCAGTTCCATGCCCCCTTGCGCGTATGCGGCTTGTGTGATTTCGGAAATAGTCCTCGCGTGCTCGCGAAGCGGTTTAAGGGTTTCAACCACTTCCGTGCGCCTTAATTGGTATTCTTGGAGAGCGCCAGAATAATCCGCGCGCACTGCCGCCTCCGTAGCCGCAAGCAATTGTTGTTGCCTTCGAACTTCTGCACTGGCGGCTGCGCGGTTTCCCTGATTTCTGTCGGTGATCGGAAGCGTAATTTGCAAGCCGGCCTGGGCGGTATTCGTCCCGAAGGTCGTATCGGGCAACTGGGTTCTCTTGTAACCATACAAGAGGTTCATATCAGGCCGGGCGGAAACGTCCTGAAGCCGCGACCTTGCTTGCGCTTCCTCGACAGCCGCACTGGCAACTTTCATTTCAATTCGCTGAGCGAGCACTTGCCGGATATCCATAGGCTCGATAGCGATGGTAACCGCGTCCAGCGGTTCTGTGAGCAATACCTCGGAAAAATCTGTTTGGCCCATTTCCCTGAGCAATTGCACTCGGGCTCGCGTGGCTCCGATGACTGCTAAATTGGCGGCAATCTTCAAGCGTTCGCCTTCCAGCCGGACTCGCATGAGATCCTGTTCTGAAATGGCGCCGACGTTGAACTGCGCCGATTGGTAATCAATGATCTTCTGGAAATTCTCGACCGTGGCCTTCAACAAATCGCGATTCTCTTGTGCCCCGCGAGCTTGCCAATAGGATAGCCTCACGCTTTGCACGATTTGCCGCCTAGTAAGCTCATATCCTGCTTGGGTTAGATTGACTCCTTCCTTAGCTACTGCGATTCGTTGCTTCCGTTTTCCGAGCACGTCAAGCGGTTGCGTGAAGTATGCATACGTATCCACATCACGGGTATAAGTTTGGCCAGGCCGAAGATTCTCATTTGAAAACTGGAGCGACGGATTCGCGATGAGCCTGGCTTGCTTCTCAAGTCCCTGAGCAATAGGAATCCGCTCCGCTTCGGCTTTCAGCGATGCGCGTGATTCGAGCGCTTTGTTAACTGCCTCCTGTAAGCCGAGCCTCGCCTGAGCACGGCACGGCATTGACACAGTGAGTACAAATAATAACAACGACGCCAAAATGCCAAGTCCATCTGCGGAAATCTTGACTGACGTTTTCACGGACCCCCTCTCACTTGGTGCACAAATTATCGAACGCGGCTGTCGGCGAGCACCAATAACTGCGAATTGTGATTCGAATCAGGCTTCGGTTTCGGTTTACTGCTCGCCGAGAGTCATGAGATGCCTCGGACATCTGCGCGTCAAAAGGCTCGGCGCCTGCAGATGACAGCGCCAGGCCACATACGGACACAATCATCACGGGACGAATACATGCAGATATCCTTCCCACAGAGGACAACGTCCCTTGCGGTTGTTATCTTCAAGCGGCCGTTCCGGTCGAATATGCCCAGCTCCCGCGCGGTTCCGATATAAATAATAAGATGACGAATATCCGAATAGTCCCCCGTTTCAAGTTATCCTTAAGTTGATGATCGCCCACCATAATTCGACGTACGCAGGGGCCTGCGAGGTTACAGGAATTTGTCACGCCGCGTGACACGTTTCCGCCCCCCTGCGCCCGTGGGTCTCGAGGCGGAACTTGCTATATCACCCGAAACAGCCCTGGTGATCTCTGTCACAACGTGCTCGATACGCCCACATCACCATCGAACGGTAAGTCGGAATTCCCTTCTTGATCTCGAAAACAGCGCCATAATACACCTGTCTCGATTGTTTGCGACACTTTGAAATGATTTTTCATCGGGAGCACTCCCGACGGTCTGCCTTCCGCACCAGCACAGCCCGAAATTGCCCCAGATTCCAGCCCGCTTTTTCAACACCTCTCCTTACCCCTCTCACAAAGTTGAACGAGGATAATTCAACCACTGCCGTGCGGCAAATAACCACCCCCTAGCACGTAGGCCTAGTCAGAAATGGTAATCGCGACTACAATAATCCCGCCTGCCAATGTGCTCTTTTCCACAAGGGAATTGAAAGTGGATCCAATAGCCGTTACCGAAAATCTCTGGAAGCTGTACCGCGCGGGGAAGGTGGATGTCCCAGCGCTGCGCGGCGTCAATTTCAAGGTGCCGCCGGGTGAGTTCGTGTCGGTGATGGGCCCGTCCGGCTGCGGCAAGTCAACGCTGCTATACGTGATCGGTGGGCTGGCAAAAGCCTCGCGAGGCCGGGTTCTGGTGGATGGCAACGACCTGGCAACCATGAGCGACGCCGAACGGACCATGTTGCGCCGGCACAAGATCGGGTTTGTATTCCAGAGATTCAATCTGTTGCCGACGCTCGACGCCCGGGGGAACATCGCTATCGCACAGCATATTTACGGGGACGGCTTCGACCCGCACCGGTTCGAGATCGTCACGAAGATGCTCGGGCTCACCGACCGCCTGAAACACCGCCCGGCAGAGATGTCCGGCGGCGAACAGCAACGCGTGGCCATCGCGCGGGCGATTATCAACGAGCCGAAAATCATCTTGGCGGACGAGCCGACCGGAAACCTGGACACGAAGAATTCAGACATCGTACTGTCTATGTTGCGTCAACTGAACAAGGAACTGGGCCAGACCATCGTGATGATTACGCACAATCCGGAAGCCGCGGCCTATTCCGACCGTATCGTCCACATGCGCGACGGCGTTATTGTGGACGGAGTGCCTGCCGACTGATATGCGAACGCTCTGGCGAGGCATCGTGCGGGTGGCGTTCTGGTCCTATGAGCGCGGAACGTGGCAGTACGACATCGCGGTCATCGGGATCGTCCTGTTTGTCTTCTTCTCGCCGCGCATCATTCACTTCAATGATCAGCCCCCGATCGGCCCGCCGCCCTCGCAGGCGATGATCCAGCTGCGCGGCATGGCGCCGGGTCAAATCGCTACCTATCGTGTGGACGCGCGCCTGCTCGCCTCGCCGATCCGAACGCCTGAACTCGAACACGATCTTCATGCGACGGTACAAAAGAACATTCAGGATCTGCGCCAGGGCCACTTTGAAATCGTGCGAATCGAGCCCATCCGCGGCGAAGGCAGCACCGTGGCGTATTACGACGTTTCCATCAAACCCTAGCAGGCTGCGGAAAAACTCTTTGGAATCCCCTACGACAGCCGGCGTTTGATCTCGCGGTCGAATTCCGGGAAATAGCGGCTGATCACCGACAAGTCAAAACGGCTGAGGATGGATTCCTTTGGCTCGCGTTCCAGCAGAAATTCAAACGACCGCCGCACGAGTTCCTCCGGCTCTGCCTTCCCGCCTGTCAGTCTTGTGTAATCCTTCGGACTGAGCGTGACGTGATGAGAGGATTCGCTTCCGCCTTCGATAATTCGCGCGTGAAACTCGGAGTTATCTATTTTTTCGACTGTTATTTTTGCCGCCATCGGCGCCCCCTTCTTAACACCTGGGTGGATACCTTTCTTATTCGACGAGCGCTGTGTCTTGCCCGGCTGTGTTACTGAAATGCGGAAATGTAATATGAACCGCGATGCGTGAGTCTTGAGCCGGGCGGAACTTGCGCGCCGCTAGTAAGCTCCACGCGGAGCGAGCGCCAGCCGGGCCGCGCGGTTCCCGCAGAAGGATAGTAGCCCAGGGTGTATTGCGCGCTGATCGCGAGGGCGATGCGGCGATAGATCTCGTTCAGATTTCCGATTTCGCGGAGGAAATAGAGCTGGCCTCCCACGCGGCGGGCCAGTTCAGCGAGATACAGCGTGTAGTGCGGCATGTCCTGCTTTCGTGCTTGTGGCGTGACCAGCATCTGGCCTTGATGCGCTTCGAGCCAGGCGGTGGTCATTGCGCGCGGGCGGTTCTCGGTGGAGACGATAAAGAGCGCGATGCCGTCCGCGCCGAGTTCGCGCGCCACATCGTCAAATGCGAGCCTTGATGCGGCCGCACCCGGCAAAGGCTGCGCGCTTGCCGCGTCCCACGTAAGGCCCAGTCCGCTGTCCTGCCCGTCGGTCAGCAGAACAATAGCCTTACGTCCCGTGCGGCCCCAAAACAGTTCGCGCGCAGTGAGAAAGACCGATTGGTAAATTTTCGACTCCGAAGAGTCTTCCACGCGGGCCAGATTCTTCGACGCAAGCGCGCGGTTCAGAAGCCCTCGATTCGTCGAGAACGGCAACAACAGGTGAGCCTCTGCAGAAAAAGACACCACGGCGATCTCATCCGCGGGCGATAGATTCGTGGCAAGTGCGCGTGCGGCACCGCGCATCTCCGCCAGTTCGCGAAATATGCTCGGGCTGGCATCGAGTATGAGCGCGATGCTAGCCGGCGTAGCCGACGCATCGAAGGAAGCGATTTCCTGCGGTACGCCATCCTCGTAGAGGTGAAAATTCTCTTGGGTGAGGCCGCGGACCTGCGTTCCGTCCGGAGCGGCTACCGTACACGCTACCTGCACAAGGGTGACGCGCGAACGGATGGTTCCTGCACCAGCCGAGCTTTCGCCAGCACCCTCCACAGATGCGTGCAACTCGCCCGAGATCGGGTCGCGTTCGAACAGTGCACCGCGGCCGAGGGGTTGCGGGCGTGGAAGTTTTTGAGATTTCGCCGGTGAAGCGGCCTGCGATGGCTGCGCACCGGCATTGGCAGAGTCTGCCTGGAAAGTGGTCAACGCGGCGAGCGCGCTGAAAACGACGGAAGCGATGGTCCGAGACACGACCTCAGTATGCCAGATGCGCTATTCGAGGTCGAAATCCCGCATTGGCTTTTCGGAGGGCTGGTCCTTGGCCTTTTTAAGGGCTTCCTCGAATTTACGATTGAGGACGTCTTCTTTCTTGCTTTCGGCTTCCCAGGAATTGCGGAACTTGTCTTCCCGCTTGCGAGCCTGTTCCGCCAGGATGCGCGCGGCGTCACTGATGTCGACGTCGCGGGCGGCCTTGGGCGGCGCCGCGTGCGAGAGCACCACGCAGAGTTCCGTATCCACCGTGAGTTTCGCCTGGCAGCAGGGGCAAGTCACTTCAATCGGCGCAGTGGATTTCTTCGTCATGCCGGTATTCTACGCCAGAAATGCCTCTCCAGGATCACCTTGTTGATTGTCCCGAACAGGTCTGGCTAGGCAGGTACGACTCATTTGCTTGAAATTTTGCGTTTGGCGGTGCTACAGCCGGTCAGCCTTTGCTGAAACCGGGAGCGGTGCGCAACTCCGGGCGTGGCGCTTGTTTCGGCTCGGCGCCGGGCAGAGGCTGCGGTGGCGAAGGCGGTGCAGGCTGGACCTTTTCCGGCAGCGGCTTGCCCTCAAGGATCAGCTTCAACTCTGCGGCATCGAGGACTTCACGTTCCAGCAGGGCCTGCGCGATGCGCTCGAGCGTGTCGCGGTTGTTCTCCAAAAGGTTCCGCGCATTCTCGTAGGCCGCCGTAACAATGCGCCGCACTTCCTGGTCAATATGAATGGCGGTATCTTCCGAGTAGTCGCGGTGTTGCGCGATTTCGCGGCCCAGGAAGATCGCTTCTTCCTTCTTGCCGAAGGCCAGCGGCCCCAGAGCGCTCATCCCCCAGTCGCAGACCATCTTCCGGGCGATCTCCGTGGCGCGCTCGATGTCGTTGCCCGCACCGGTGGTGATATGTCCCAGGAAAATCTCCTCGGCGCATCGGCCGCCCATCAGCACGGTGAGCGTCCCTTCAAGATAGGTTTTCGTATACGTGTGCTTATCGTCGATGGGAAGCTGCATCGTCAGGCCGAGCGCCATGCCGCGCGGGATAATCGTGACTTTGTGCAGCGGATCGGTGCCCGGGGTCATGGCCGCCACCAACGCGTGGCCCCCCTCGTGATACGCGGTATTGCGCTTTTCTTCTTCCGAAAGAATCATCGACTTGCGTTCGACGCCCATCAGGACTTTATCCTTGGACATCTCGAAATCAGCCATGATTACAAATTTGCGGCTCTGCCGGGCGGCCCATAGCGCGGCCTCGTTCACCAGATTGGCCAGGTCGGCGCCGGAAAAACCGGGCGTACCGCGAGCAATGACGGACAGATCTACGTCCTCGGATAGGGGCACTTTCCGCACATGCACGCGAAGAATTTCTTCGCGGCCCTTGATGTCCGGGCGCGGCACGACCACGCGGCGGTCGAAGCGGCCGGGACGAAGCAGTGCCGGATCAAGCACATCGGGTCGGTTTGTGGCGGCGATGAGGATGACGCCCTCATTCGATTCGAAGCCGTCCATTTCGACCAGCAGCGCATTGAGCGTCTGCTCGCGTTCGTCGTGGCCGCCGCCCAGGCCCGCGCCGCGATGGCGACCGACAGCGTCAATTTCGTCGATAAAGATGATGCAGGGCGCATTCTTCTTGCCCTGTTCGAACAGGTCGCGGACGCGGCTCGCGCCAACGCCCACAAACATCTCCACGAAATCAGAGCCGGAGATGGAAAAGAACGGAACGTTGGCTTCGCCCGCAATGGCGCGCGCCAGCAGCGTCTTCCCCGTGCCCGGAGGGCCGACCAGCAAGACCCCCTTCGGAATGCGTCCGCCCAGCTTCTGGAACTTCTGCGGATCCTTCAAGAATTCGATGATTTCCTGTAATTCTTCCTTCGCTTCATCGGTGCCCGCGACATCCTTAAACGTCGCCTTCTTCTGCTGCGCCGTGAGCAGCCGGGCGCGCGACTTGCCGAAGCTCAGCGCCTTGTTTCCGCCGGCCTGCATCTGGCGCATCATGAAGATCCAGAACGCCACCAGCAAAAACAGCGGCGCCGCATTCAACAGGAAGGTGACCCAGTCCGCGCGATTGACTTCCTTGACGCTGATCAGGACCTGCTTGTCGCGCAGCGTCTTGGTCAGGTCGGGAGCCGATTCCTTGAAGATCGTGGTACGGAATTTCTTGGAGGGCTCACGATATTCGCCTTCTACTTCGTAGCTCGTGGGGGAGAGGTACAACGTGACTTCCTTGACGTTGCCGCGGTCCACCTGCGCCATAAACTCGCTGTAGCTGGGCTCTTCTTCACGGGCCGACGGGTTGCTCTTCGAGACTAGCGTCCAGAGCAGAACGCCCAGCATGACGATAAACAACCAAAACATGACCGTCTTTAAGGTCGAACTCGGGTTCACGACTTACCTCACCTGCCGGATTTTCCCGGCGCGAGCAACGCGGCGGCCTTGCGAAGGACGCACGCCAATATAGGGCAAATTACGAAACCAGCCCCGACTTCCGGCCAGACCGTATCCCACCAAATAATTAGATGCAACAGCGAAGCCAAAGTAATCCGGCTTTAGATCCACGCGGCGGTGGCGGGGCTTATCCACCAAAACGGCCAGACGCAACGACCGCGGCCCGGATTCCAGCAGGCGCTTGTACAGGAAGTCCTGCGTGATACCCGTATTTAGTACCGCATCCACCAAGAGAACATCGCGCCCCGCGAGTCGGGGTGGCTGCGAGAAAAAAATCTCGCGCCGGTCGAATCCGGATTGCTTTAGATCGCGGATGTCCGAGCGGACAAAATGGCAGACCACAGGCTGGGAAATGCGCCGCATCAGATCCGCCGCAAAAATAAACGAGCTTTCCAGGACAACCACTACGTCCACAGTACGCCCCGCGAAATCGCGGGAGATGGCGCGACCCAGCTCCGCGACGCGGGCTGCCAGCCGCGGCGCAGAATACAGCATCTTGAGCCGGGCCTTCAGAATTCCTCCTCGGCAATCAGCAAACCGGCTCGTGTTCCGGACTGCGGAGCGAATTCATCGGCCACAGGACACCCCAAGGCCCAGACCAGCACCCCTGCACTGGTCAACACCGGCCAACCTGTGCGATCGCGTAAAGGAATACGGGACTCCAGCAACAATCGCTTCAGCTTGCGCACGCGGCGGCGCCGGTAAGGACGATAACAGTCACCCGGACGCCAGTTCCGAAGGATTAGCGGCCAGCGGAGCCTATCACAGTCAATTATACTCCAACTCTTTGTAGTTTCCCGCGACGCCGAAGACCAGTCAATCACTTTCAGGTTAAACCGGCGACGGATTTCCGGAACGACAATACACGCGGGCTCCGAAGCGCTGGGGAGGGCAATTGCGTATTCAAATTGTGGGCCGGAGAAATGTTTCGCGCCAATTTTTTCGGCCCCCGCCGTGGGAGAAACGAGCGAAAACACCAGCCGGTCGAACAGGCGCTCCACGAGCACCCCGGGAAGCTCGATCCGTGAGCCACTCTGGGATTTTGTAGCCAGACGAAGTACGTCCTCGACGTGCCGGGCGGTCAGCTGTTGACGGCTGCCGCGCAACTCAAAGAAGATCCGCCGCACCAAGCGCCGGGTCAGCACGAGCACGGGCGCCCGGGGAAATCCCGCGTCGCGTCCCACGTCGCGTCTGGCATCACGGCTTTCGGGCGCGAGCGGCGGAAATGGGGACAACAAATCCGCAATACCCAGCGAGAACTCTCCCCCAGGTTCACGCGAAACCAGCGCCGCAAATCGTTCATCCTCCAGCGCACGCCAGAAGGTTTCCTCTTCGCGCGCGAGGCCTGCCAGGCGCGCCAGGAGCGCAACGGTCGCAGGTTCGAAATCCCGCTGGAGAAGCGGAAGAAGCTGGTGGCGAATGCGTGCGCGCATGCGGGATGTGTCCTGATTGGTGGCGTCCTCGCGCCAGGACTGATTTAAGATCAAAAGATAATCGCGGAGTTCGTCGCGCCCAATATCCAGCAAGGGGCGAATGATCAGGCCGGCCACGGGATAGATACCTGCAAGTCCCGCAGGACCGGTGCCGCGCAACAGATGAGCCAAAACCGTCTCGGCCTGGTCATCCGCCGTATGCGCGACGGCCACGCGGCTCAGGCCACGCGAAGCGGCCGCAGAAGCAAAAAATTGATAACGCAAACGCCGTGCGGCGTCTTCGAGATTCCAGCCGTTGCGTCGCGCCTCGCCGGCCACATCGGCGCGTTCCGAAACGAATTCGAAGCCAAGCTGCCGCGCAAGCCCGGAAACGAAGAGTTCGTCTTCGTCCGCTTCCGCACCGCGAAGTTGATGGTGGAAATGCAAGACGAGAATCCGGACTCCGAGCTGTGATCGAAGTTCGGCAAGCAGGCGCAGCAAAGCCACTGAATCCGCTCCGCCCGAAACGCCAATCCCGATGCAATCTCCCGGGCGCATCATCGAATGCCGTTCGATGGTCTCAAGAACGCGTGGGTAAAGGATGCGCTTCATCGAAAACAAATTATGGCGCGGCTTGCCTCTCAAGCATGGTAGCAGCAGCAGCGCGCGAGGCACAATCAAGACACGACCAAGCTGTCATCCTACGGCATCGTGACCTTTCACTTGGTCACAAAAATCTAAGTTTTTTCCGCAGCCTGCTAAATCACCTCATTTTTGGTATCTTAGTGGCAGAAACCACCCGTAGGGATAAGCGGATGAAAGGTTGCACGCATACCGACCAGATTAGAGACGTGAAACCACATGCTCACGCGTGTGAAGAGTGTCTCAAGAAGGGCGACACGTGGGTCCACCTGCGGTTATGCATGACGTGTGGAAATGTCGGTTGCTGCGATTCGTCAAAGAATCAGCACGCGACGAAACACTTCCACTCGGCCAAGCACCCGATCATAAAGTCGATCGAGCCTGGGGAAAACTGGGGCTGGTGCTACATCGATGAGGTGGAACTTGATTTCCCCTGAGTGGCCTCCGCTTCCCTTCCCGGACTGGGAGAACACCTGCGATACCATCCACATGTGGACGCAAATCGTGGGAAAGACACGGCTGGCGCTCACGCCGCTCGAAAATCATTGGTGGAACGTGACGCTCTACGTTACGCCGAGGGGTTTGAACACTTCACCAATTCCGTTTCGGCACAAAACTTTCGAAGTGGAGTTTAATTTTATCGAGCACAAGCTCTCCCTTCGAACCAGCGAGGGCAATGAACATAGCATTGCGCTGTATCCGCGGTCTGTCGCGGATTTTTACGCCGAGTACATGGTGGGTCTCCATTCGCTCGGAATCGAGGTGAGCTTAAATCTCATACCGGACGAGTTCGACGACAAGACTCCTTTCGACCAGGATCAGCACCATGCCTCATACGATACGAAGCACGTCGAGAACTTCCGCCGCACCCTGATCAATTCCGATCGGATTCTGAAAGAATTCCGGTCGCGTTTCCTCGGCAAGAGCAGTCCCGTACATTTCTTCTGGGGCTCATTCGATATCGCCGTGACCCGTTTTTCGGGTCAGCGCGTCTCGCTGCCAAAGGACGTCGATCCGCTCACGCGCGAGGCCTACTCTCACGAAGTGATCAGTTGCGGGTTCTGGCCGGGCGATCGGCGGTTCCCGCATGCAGCTTTCTATTCCTACACCAAGCCGGCGCCTCCTGGGCTTGAAAAGGAAATCGTGCGCCCGAACGCAGCCCACTGGGATACACAAATGGGAGAATTCATCCTCAAGTACGACGATGTGCGGACCGCGCCATCGCCAAACCAGGCGATCCTCGACTTTTGCCAAACCACCTACGAAGCCGGGGCGATCCTCGCCCGGTGGGACCGCGACGCGCTCGAACGCAGAGCGTGAAGTTGTTCGGGAAAACACTCGACCCGGCCTTGCTGGCAAGACACAAGCTTTCCTCGTAGTGGGCCAGTTTCCGAGAAGAGGGGTGGTCTCAATGGGTCATTGCAACACTGGCCTGGAGTCTACTCTCCGGAGTTTCAAAGCCCAACGTTTTTCTCGGGCGTTGATTTAATCGGAGCGCAACTTCATCGAGTTCGGATTGAGAATAGACGGACAGGTCGGTTCTCTTTGGGAAATATTGTCGCAGCAGCCCGTTGGTGTTTTCGTTCGAGCCGCGTTGCCAGGGACTCTGCGGGTCGCAGAAGTAGACTTTCACATCGGTGGCCACCGTGAAGCTCTTGTGTTGGGCCATCTCCAGCCCGCGATCCCAGGTCAACGAGCGCCGCAGCGTCGCCGGAAGCTGGCGCACGTGCTGGCTCAGGGCAGCGACCACCGTCGCCGTGTCCTTGCTGGGCACCTGGACCAGCATGACAAAGCGCGAATGGCGCTCCACCAGGGT
>JAIQES010000078.1 GCA_020073705.1 Terriglobia bacterium | reverse complement strand
GGCGATACGGACTTGCTGATATCCGACATGTCCATGGGGCGTGACTTCGCGCGCGTCGTTGGCGACGGCACCTGCGCGTTGATGCGCGGGCATGGATGCACGGTCGCCGGCAGATCCATTAGGGAGGCTGTTTACACGGCGGTTTATTTAGAAGTGAACGCGGATCTGCAATGGAAAGCGAGCCATTTTGGCAAACTGACGTTTCTCTCGCCAGGGGAGATTGAAAAGATAAACTCCCGGCTCGGCCAAGGAAAACCCGGAGAGGGCTACAACAGATCGTGGGAATATTGGTGCCGCCGCGCCGGCATCACAAACACGCGCCGGTGAAATACAATCGCGCCAACACTGACGCTGACATACGTGTGCTTGCTCAGATCTTGAACGATTCGAACGTCTCTGGAACAAACAGCTCTCGCGGCTTCAATTCTCGCTTGGAAAGGCCCTGCTCGTAGGAGTAGCGCAAAAATGTCTCCAGCGTGTGCAGATTCGGCTCGAACCCGTAGGGCCAAAAATCCTCCCCCATGATGCTGCGCGTATCCTCTACATGTTTCAGCAGCCACGGCAGCATGTGCTTCAAGGCCGCCGCCTCATATAAATCCTGATACGTTTCCCGCTGCGCCCGCACGAACGCTTTGTACAGCGACTGCGCTACCCAGGGATGCTTTTCGTAAAGGTCCCGCCGGATCACCACCGTGTGCATGATCGGAAAAATCCGTGTCTTGCGGAAATATTCCTGCTCGACCTCCGCGTAATTTTCAAACAGCCGCCGCACGTTCCCCGACCCATGCAGAAACGTCGATGGCATGCGCGGCGAGTAAAGCGCATCGATTTCGCCCGCATCCAGCATTTTCGAAAGTGTCTTCTCCGCTGGAATCGGCTCCACGTGGATCTCGGGCGGAAGCGACAGTTTCATCTTTTCGACGCGCCCAGGGTCCTCTTGCCCTCCGGTAAAGTACCGTGCGCTCCCCACGGGAATCTTGTACTCATCGCTCAGAATTCCGCGAATCCAGACTGGTGCGGTCAGCTGATATTCCGGCGATCCCACACGTTTCCCGATCAAGTCCTTCGGCTCGCGGATGCCGCTATTCGCGTTGATAAAGATGCACGAATGCCGGAACGACCGCGAAGGAAACACCGGAATTGCGACAAACGGCGGCTTCTCCGAAAACAAAGACAAAACATAAGACGAAAGAGACATCTCCGATGCGTCGAACTCGTGAAAGCGCATCATCCGGAAAAAAGTCTCTTCGACCGGCAGGTTCAGATAGGTGAGGTCGATGCCGTCTACTGGCACGCTCCCCTCGAGTAGCGCCCGCGTCCGGTCGTAATTCCAGCATGCGAGAGACAATCGAATATTCACCGCAATGATCTCCAAGACATACTAAGACGAGTGCGTGGCCGCCTTACCCGAATAGCACGATGCTCAGAAACCGGGTGGCCGGTCACTTTAGAGGAGCCAGTTTGGGAGCCCTCATTGAATTTCCACCAGAATTGACGAGCAGCTCTGAACTGCGACGGTCTATCTACACCCATTGCTGCAGAAATCTTGTAAAGATTTGTATTAATTCCGCGCCGCTCCCTGTTCCTTCGAGACTCTACGCCACTTCAGAATCACTTTCCACATAATTACTCCCGTGCCGGCGTTGTGTATTTGGCGCATGGCCTTGCCTAAAGATCAACTTCGCTACTGAGGTTGTCGATAACTTCCGAGTGTATTCAGGCGGTTCCCGAACCCGAACCCGAACCCCGGCCGGGCGGCCGTTGCATCCGCACACGTCTCAGTGCGGGAGCCTGGGCACAACCAGATGTAACAGCTTCAGAGGCCCCGAGCCGCGGTGCTCAACGCGTGCCTCTTCCGTAGCCCCGAGATACACGCCCGCGCCTTTGGCCACTCGATGTTTCTCGGAGTTGAGGACGATCGTCGCCTCGCCTTCCATCAGGTAGAGGAGCTGATGGGTATTTGGATCGGACCGCGCATCGAGATGCTCGCCGCTGCCAAGCCAGTGAAGCGTCGCGACCACGTTTTTCGCTCCACACAGGCGGTTGTTCAGAATTTCGGCGAACTCGCCTGAGCCGGGGAGTGCGGTCCGCGGAATCTTATTGGTGTCGATATGGGTGGTGGCCATGAAGGGAGATTCTCCTGATTGGTAATTCGTGTCGGCCCGCTTAGCTCTGCTTCCAGACGCCGCCATCGACTCGTTCCCACAGCAAATCATCGGGCGTGCCGTCCAGGATCGTGGTCTGAAAGCGATTGGGAGCCTGGAACTCGAAATAGAAGAGATCCTCGGCTGCCCGCAGACGATGCTTTTCTTCGGCAGGGATGAAGATCATCGAGCCGGGTCCCACCGGCTGGATGTCGTCCGCTGTTTCCAACGTGCCGGTGCCCTCCATGATGAAGTAGAAGTGCTCGCAATTCGCGTGGAGATGATAGGGAGACGCCGCGCCCTTCTTGTAGCGCATGATGCCGCAGAGCATGTCGTCAATCTTCGTGAGTTCCTTATCGACGAAAAACGTCCGCTCCCTGCCGGGGACGACGGACACCAGCCTCGGCAGTTGATCCTCGTGAAAAATGTATGCCACGGGACTCCCTCCTCTCTAGACCGGACATCGAATCATTTATTGCACCACGAGTCAAGGCCGCAGATGGCGGTGAAGTTAAGGAATTTACAACTTTATTCTTGACATGAATCGATTTTAGGGCTACCGTCGCGCAAAGTATTAGCTTAGGAGCGTCCCACTATGAATTCCAAAAAGTCTGATCGTAGAGAATTTTTGAAGGGAAGTGCGGCTCTGGCCGGCTTGGCTGTGGGAGCGATACCGTTCGCGAAGGGCAAGGCGCTCGCGGAAGCTACCCCCGAGGACGCCGCCCTCCTCAAGACGCAGGGCGTTACCCCCGACGAACCCAACATCCAGGATTTGTTATACGGCGGGCGCTCTAGATTCGAGGG